>CACZAN010000012.1 GCA_902779165.1 uncultured Bacteroidales bacterium | reverse complement strand
GCGGTAGAGAAAGGGAAAATGAAAACTTTTGGAGCAGCGAGTGCCATCAAGCTTACTTGAAATGGCCGAGTCGTGAAAGGCTACGGGTAGGCGAGCTTGTTCGGGAATCAAAAGTCAGCGAAGGGAAAATGAAAAAAATGAAAACGAAAGCCCCGCTGCGTTGAAGGAACGCGGCGGAGCTTTTATGATTGGGGGGTGAGGTGTAGACGTCCTACTCTCTCGTGGCATCGATAGAGACACCGGCGCCGGCACAGTCGGCACCCATCGGGGGATTCTCCTTCAGGAGCTCGATGTGGACGGAGGTGGCGGCGGGGAAGCAGTGGAAGATGGCGCGGCAGATGCGGCCTGCCACGTGCTCAAGGAGGCGGGAGGGAGTGGCCATCTCGCCTTTCACGAGGTCGAAGAGGTCGGCATAGGAGATGGTGCCATCGAGGTCGTCGGTGACCAGCGCGCGAGAGAAGTCGGTCTGAACCGAGAGGTTGAGGATGAAATATGCCCCCACGGTGCGCTCCTGGGGGAGCACTCCGTGGTGGGCAAAGATTCGAATGTCTTTCAGAATAATCTTTGAAGAAAGAACGGTCATTGAACTGTAGTCTTTTTCACAACGTTAGCGTTGTCATTCACTGCGTTCCGCTGCTCCCCCGACGGAAAAGTATCGGTTTGAAGACTCTTCCTCTAATCGCTACGGCGTGGCATTCGGCCACCCCGCATAACGCGATTAGCCACATCGGCTGGCACCGCAGTTGGTGCAGATGAGACAGCCTTCCTGATAGACGAGACTCTCTTGTCCGCAGTTGGGGCAGACCTGTCCGCGGGCGATGGTGCCGTCGGAGATGTATTTCTTCAGTGCGCGCTCTACGCCGTTCTTCCAGGTGTTGATGCTCTCGCTGTTGAGCGACAGCTGTCCCACGAGGCGTACGACGTGGTCAAGAGGCATTCGATAGCGGAGCACGCTGGAGAGGAGTTTGGCGTAGTTCCAGTACTCGGGGTTGAACTTCTCTGAGAGTCCTTCGACGGTGGTCTTGTAGCCGCGTTTGTTCTCGAACTGGAAGTCATAGCGCTTGGTGCCGTCGGGGTTTAGCTGCTTGATGATGCGTCCCTTGGTGACGCTCTTTGGGAGCATGATTCCTTCTTCGTCGTCCTGCAGACCGGTGAAAATCTCGTAGGGATATCCGTTGAGCAGTCCGACGAAGGCCACCCACTTCTCCTTGTTGTTCTGGAAGCGGACGACATCGCACTCGAGGACGTCGGGGCGCTTCTCGACGACCTCTGGCGGACGGCATTCCGGCACGGGATGTTCGTGGCCCGTCTCGAGTTCGGGAGCATCTTGTTCGCCTTCTGTTTTCTGTTCCTTCTTCTTGCTGACACTGATCATCACGCCGCTGCGCGAGCCGTCGCGATAGATGGTGCAGCCCTTGCATCCGCTGCGCCAAGCCTCCATATAGAGGTCGTTGACGAGCTGTTCGTCGACTGTATTAGGCAGGTTGACAGTGACGCTAATGCTGTGGTCCACCCACTTCTGGATGGCACCTTGCATTCTGACTTTCATGAGCCAGTCGACATCGTTGGCAGTGGCCTTGTAGTAGGGCGACTGTTCCACAAGCTCATCGATTTCCTCCTGAGTATAGCGGCGCTCGGTATCGAGTCCGCAGACCTTCATCCAGTTGAGGAACTTGTGGTGGTAGACGATGTATTCCTCGAAGGCGTCGCCCGTTTCGTCGATGAAGTCCACGTGTGCCTCGGGGTCGTTGGGGTTCACCTTGCGACGGCGCTTGTAGACGGGCAGGAACACGGGTTCGATACCGCTGGTGGTCTGCGTCATCAGGCTGGTGGTGCCGGTGGGTGCTATGGTGAGGCAGGCGACGTTACGCCGACCGTACTTCACCATATCTTCGTAGAGCTTGGGGTCGGCCTCCCTGATACGCTGGATGAAAGGATTCTGCTCCTCGCGCTTGGCGTCGTACATTTCAAATGCTCCGCGCTCGCGAGCCATCTGCACGCTGCTGGCATAGGCACTCAGGCATACGGTCTTCTGCACTTCGACGGCGAAGTCGGTAGCCTCCTGAGTGCCATAGCGCAGTCCCAGTGCAGCCAACATATCGCCCTCGGCGGTGATGCCGACTCCGGTGCGTCGTCCCATGGAGCTCTTGCGAAGTATTTTCTTCCAGAGGTTGCGCTCGGAGTACTTCACTTCTTCGCTTTGGGGGTCGGAATCTATCTTCTGAAGGATCAGTTCTATTTTCTCGAGCTCGAGGTCGATGATGTCGTCCATGATGCGTTGTGCCTTTCGCACGTGGTCACGGAAGAGTTCGAAGTTGAACTTGGCATCGCGGGTGAAGGGGTTGTCGACGTATTCATAGAGATTCACCGCCAGCAGTCGGCAGCTGTCGTAGGGGCAGAGCGGAATCTCGCCGCAAGGATTCGTAGAGACGGTGCGGAATCCGAGATCGGCATAGCAGTCGGGCACGCTCTCGCGGAGAATCGTGTCCCAGAACAGCACTCCGGGCTCGGCGCTTTTCCAGGCGTTGTGGACGATTTTCTTCCAGAGCGCACTGGCGTCTATTTCCTTGCTGACGATGGGCTTCTCGCTGTTGATGGGGAACTGCTGGACGTAGGGTTTATGTTCGGCAGCAGCCTGCATGAACGCATCGTCGATTTTCACACTGACGTTGGCCCCGGTCACCTTGCCCTCGGTCATCTTGGCATCGATGAAAGCCTCGGCATCGGGGTGCTTGATGGACACCGACAGCATCAGAGCTCCGCGGCGGCCATCCTGTGCCACCTCGCGCGTGCTGTTGCTGTAACGTTCCATGAAGGGCACGAGACCGGTGGAGGTGAGTGCCGAATTCTTCACGGGCGAGCCGGCGGGGCGCAGGTGTGAGAGGTCGTGCCCCACTCCACCGCGACGCTTCATGAGCTGCACCTGTTCCTCATCAATGCGGATGATGGCCCCGTAGGAGTCGGCGTCGCCATCCAGTCCGATGACAAAGCAGTTGCTGAGCGAGGCCACCTGAAAATGATTGCCGATTCCGGTCATGGGCGAACCAGCCGGAATAATGTAGCGGAAGTGGTCGAGGAGGTCGAAGATTTCCTGGGCAGACATCGGATTCTTGTACTTCCGCTCGATGCGAGCCACCTCCATGGCAATGCGCCAGTGCATGTCGGCAGGACTCTTCTCATAGATGTTGCCATAAGAGTCCTTCATGGCATACTTGTTTACCCAAACGCGGGCAGCCAATTCGTCGCCCGCAAAATACTCTAAGGAAGCCTCAAAGGCTTCGTCATACGTATAAGTCTTTTCCACTTAAGATTAATAATGTGTGATTTGTAAATAAATGCTTAGCTGCGGTTGTCCTCGTCCTTAAAGGCAACAGCGCCCGTTCCATCGATGAAGACCAGCGTGGGATCATAGCCTTCGGGCACCATCAGCTGTACGAATCCTGTAGGAAGCATCCATTTGTAAGAAGCTGCAAGTGCCTCGTAAGGATCTCCGTAGCGGGCGGTGAGGGAATCCACGATTTCGTCGAGAGGCACGTTGTGGGGTTGCACCATGATGCGCCATACGGTCTTGGTTTTCTTGGAAAAGTTGACCTTGAACTGCTCGGAGTGTCCGAGGACCGTGCCCTTGAAGACGAAGAAGAGCTGGTTCAGGTCGCGCTGCTGCTGCTTGAAGCCTTGTTTCTGCAGAACCTTGGAAAAATCATAGATGTCGCCTTTCATCTCGATGTTCTCAAAAAGAAGATGGCTGACAGACACGCTATCCTGTGCCGGCAGGAACAGTGCGACGAATGCAAATAGAAAGGTCAAAAAGAGTTTTTTCATTGTCTCAAGAAATAAGTAAGTGAATATTTTCGGCACAAAATTAGCTTTTCTGTCTGATGTTACCAAATATTTCGCTTTTTTTTTGTACCTTTGCAGTCGAAAAAAACAAGATTCATCAAAAACTATGGAAAGTATTCACACCAGACGAACCATTCGACAATATTGTGGACGAAATATTGAGCCGGAATTGCTCGAAAAACTGCTCAGCGAAGCTGCCCGCACTCAGACAATGGGCAACCTTCAGCTCTACAGCGTCGTCGTCACCCGATCCGACGCCGGAAAAGCCGCTCTCGCCCCAGCACATTTCAATCAGCCTATGGTGAAAAGTGCACCCGTGGTGCTGACAATATGTGCCGATTTCCGTCGCACAAGCACGTGGGCAGAGTGCCGCCAGGCTACGCCTGGTTACGACAATGTGCTCAGTTTTATGAATGCAGCCACCGACGCGCTGCTCTACACACAGACCTTCTGCAACCTGGCTGAAGAAGCCGGACTGGGCATCTGTTTTCTCGGCACCACCATTTATCAGCCACACGCCATTATCGAGGCCCTGCAACTGCCGCAGCTGGTATTCCCCGTGGCCACGCTGACCGTGGGGTGGCCGGCCGAAGAGCCTCCCCTCTCAGACCGACTGCCGCTGGCAAGTTTCGTGCACCAAGAGACCTACCACGACCCCACTCCCGAGGACATCGACTTATTTTATGCAGAGAAGGAAGCGCTGGAAGTCAATCAGGAATTTGTACGCATCAACAACAAAGAAACCTTGGCGCAAATCTTCACGGATATCCGCTACACGAAAAGCGACAACGAAGCACTGAGCCTCACCTTCACGGAGGCCCTGAAACGACAAGGGTTCATTCATTGAAGAAACCGGAATCCTCCTGAAAAAGAAAGAAGCGGATTAAGCTGTGAGTTTAATCCGCTAATTGTGTCTCAAGTTCATTGATTTGTGCGCTGAAGGTTTCGTCGCTATCCAGCCGCTGTTCCACATTCTGACAGGAGTGAAGCACCGTAGCATGACTGCGCCCTCCGATGGCGGCACCAATCTTCGTGGTGCTCAGGTGCGTGTGTTTCTGCACCAGATACATTGTAACCTGACGTGCTGCGACGACATTTGCCTTGCGACTCTGCGAGAGGACGTCGGTCGGGTCAATCTGGAAATAGGCACAGGTCTGATTCAGAATCTGCTCGACCGTCAGCTCGCGTTTTCCCTGCGAAGCACCTATGGTGTGAGTGATCACGCGCTCTGCCAGAGACAAGTCGATATCGCTGTTCCAGACGACAGAGTAAGCCATCAGGGAGTGTACCACCCCTTCGAGGTCGCGGACACTGCAGTCAACGGAGTTTGCAATATAATCCACCACCGCATCAGAGATGCGCAGTCCGTTCTGGCGAACCTTGCTGAGGAGAATATCACGACGCAGCTCCACATTCGGGCGCTCAATCTCGGCCAGCAGTCCCCATTTGAACCGGGTCAGCAGACGCTCCTCCATTCCTTGCAGCGCCATTGGCGGACGATCGGAGGTGAAAATCAGCTGGCGGCCATTCTGATGCAGATGGTTGAAAATGTGGAAGAAGGTCTGCTGAGTGGCTTTGGTCGTGAACTCCTGAACGTCGTCAATGATAAGGATATCTATGCTCTGATAGAAGGAGATGAAGTCATTGACCGTGTTCTGGCGCACGCTGTCGGTATATTGCACCTGAAAGAGGTGAGCCGAGACGTAGAGCACACGCTTCTCAGGGTGCAACTCCCTGAGCTTATTGCCGATGGCATTCACCAAATGAGTCTTACCAACGCCCGAAGGTCCGTAGATAAACAGCGGGTTGAAAGTCACCTGACGGGGATTATTTGCAATGGCCACTCCCACGGTGCGCGGCAACTTATTGGAAAAGCCCTCCACGAAGTTGTCGAACGTGTAGTTGGGGTTCAGCTGAGAGTCCAGCTGCTGCAGGGCTCGAGGTCCTTTGTTGCCCGGCTGGGTGGGAAGCTGTCCGTCGCCGGCCGTAGAACGCTGCGTGCCTTCGACGACCATGTCTTCGCCGTTCGTGGAGTCCGCGTGCACGTTATAAAATAAGGAGATGTCTGAACCATAGACCCTATGGAGCACCCGGCGCAGCAGATCCAGATAATGAGCCTCCAGATGCTCGCGGAAATAATGGGTCGGAACACCCATATAGAGTTTCCGCTCAACCTCATCAAAAGTGACGGGGCTGATGTGAGCGAACCAAGTGTTGAAGGCCTGCGGCTGTACGTTGTTACGTATCAGCTGAAGACATTGGTTCCATCGGGAATCTATAATTTGCTGGGTTTCCATTCTTTTTGGTTAAGAGGCATCGACTTTTAGGCCGAATTGCGGTGCAAAGGTACGACTTTTTTTTTGAACCTCCAAATAAGCCCAAAAGAAAAAATTTCTGTAAAACGAGCATAAATATCACGTTTTCAAAACCCTGCCCGACTATCTCAAAAAAACTGTTTTCCATCCCATTGCAAAATAATAACAGGGTGAAAAACAAAAGATTGGACTATTCATGAAGAATTTAGTCCAACCTTTATTTCAGACTTCTAAAGAGCACTGATTAAATAATTTATGCGCCGCCTCTGTCAAGGTTTCTTCAAAGGCCTTTTATTTGGAAATTTTCTTTTTAACCCCGTTTTATTGATTTTCTGATTTTTCTTTTCTACCAAAGACCGAGAAGTGGACATAACGCTTCGGATGGGCCTTCAGATCCTCCAACAGACGGGCTGCATCGAGGGTGGTACGGGTCAGATTTCCGTAAAGAGTGGTGTCGTTCAGGAGCAGGCCCACATTATTATCTTTGGAGTTCAGGCGGGCGGTCATCTGATCGACATTCGACACGACTCCGTTCACCTTTGACAGCGTGGCTGCGAGATCCAGTTGACGAAGGCTGTCGGTGAGCGCCACCACATTCTGCCCTGCCTGGTTGAAGGTCTGCGTCATTGCCGGCACGTCCTTTTCAAGCAACTGATTGAGGCTGCGCGACGTCTGGCCGAGGTTGGCCGTGAGTTCGTTCGTATTCGAGAGTATAGCACGGATATTGGGGTCGCCGGCCACCGTATTCAACGTGGTGAGCAACGTATCCACCTTAGCCATTGTCTGTTCCAGTTTGGGCAGTAGTTCTGCAGCTCGCGCCATCAGTCCGTTGTTTGCCTCGGAAGGCAACGTGTCGCCAGGAGCAAAACGCTCGACGGGGCTATTGCCCATCAACAGGTTCAGGGTGCAACCGCCGAGCATGGCTTCATCGAGGACGGCGACAGTGCCTGCGGGCACCCTCATGCCATGTTCCACCGAGATCTCCACGATGACACCGCTGCCCGGGTGATCATAGTCATAATGAATGTTGGATACGATGCCCACATTATAGCCGTCAGCGTAGACTGGGCTGGACTTGGCCAACGCTTTGGCGTTGCGGAAATTGATGTAATAAGTGTCCTGCGTGGAAAAGAGGCTGGAGCCCTGCAGGAAATTGATAATAAGGAAAAGGACTACCAAGGCGATGATGCCCGTAAGTCCGATTTTTACTTCACGTGAAATACTCATAGCTATTTCTGTGTTTCGATATACTTCTTGATTGCTTGATAAATACTCCGGGAAAGTTCACGCACGCCGCGGTCGCTGGTGAGATACGTCTCCTCGGAGGCCGTGGTGATGTAACCTAATTCTATCAGACACGAAGGCATCGACGTGGCGCGCAGCACCAGGAAACCCGCCTGATGCACTCCCTTGTCCGGACGGCCGGCAGAACGGAACTCTTTCTGAACGAGAGTGGCCAATCGCACACTGTTCTCCATATTCTGGTCCTGCATGAGTTCGAAGATGATATACGACTCTGAGCTCTTTGGGTCGAAGCCTTCGTAGCGGTTCTCATAGTCGTTCTCCAAAATGATCACCGAGTTCTCGCGCTTAGCGACGGCCAGATTATCTGCGGCGCGGTGCATTCCTAATGTGTACGTCTCGGAGCCGCGCCCCTGAGACTTGCCCGGAAGGGCATTGGTGTGAATACTTACGAAGAGGTCGGCTTTGGCCTTGTTGGCTATTCGGGCACGCTCATCGAGCTCTACGAAGATATCTGTTTTGCGGGTGTAGACGACTTTCACGTCCTTCAGGTTCTCCTCCACGAGCTTTCCTACGGCAAGGGTGACTGCCAAATTTATCTGTTTTTCCTTCCCTTTCTTGCCCAGTGCACCAGGATCCTTGCCTCCATGACCCGCATCGAGCACCAAGGTGAAGGCCGGTTGTCCGGCAGGCTTCGATGCCGCAGAAATGGGATAAACGAAAATGGGTGCAAAAATGAGCGCCAGCGTTAACAACGCGGCCCTAAAAAGTGAGCTGTGGAAACGTACTTTCATAAATTTGGGTGCAAATATACGTCAAAACTGCCGCAAGGACAAAAAAAGCGGCCTCTTTTTTTGGGAGGGGGCGCAATTTGTGCTATCTTTGCCCCTGAAAAGACCAAAAATGTATCTTTTATGTACGGACTTTATATCAAACGCATTGAAATAGAATCCCTCTGGCGAGGCACACGACACATTGTCTGGGACCTCCAGCCGGGAGTCAACGTTCTCAGTGGAATCAACGGCGTAGGAAAGAGTACCATTCTACGAAGAACTATTCGGCGGCTGCTTCAGATTCGTGAGGATCCGGAACGCAATCGCACGACGGGAGGCGTAAAAATCACCTTCGAGCCCGAGGAAGCCGACATCATTCGATATGATGTCATCCACAGTACCGACCGTCCGCTCATCAGTGCGGATATCGTGGGCAAAGTGGCCGACGCCCGCCTCTCCACGGAACTGGACTGGGAACTCTACCAGTTGCAGCGCCGATTCCTGGACTATCAGGTCAACCAGTCGAGCCGCATCGTTAACTTGTTCACCCAAGGCGACCCCGAGGCGCAGCAGAAAGCCTCCGCTATCGCACAGGAGAAGGCGCATTTCTGGGACCTCGTCGACGAATTGTTCCAGTCCACAGGAAAAGCTATAGACCGATCGGCCAACGAACTCTTCTTCCACCACCTGGGCGAGCGACTAAGTCCCTACCTGCTCTCCAGCGGCGAGAAACAGATGCTCATCATCCTCCTCACGGTACTCGTAGAGAACAGGCAACCTTATGTTCTACTAATGGATGAGCCGGAAATCAGCCTGCATATCGAATGGCAACAACGACTGCTGGACCTGGTCACGGACCTGAACCCCAACGCTCAGGTCATCATCACCACCCACTCCCCCGCCGTCATTATGAACGGATGGATGGATCGGGTGACAGATGTCGAAGATATCATTGTCAATTAACTCCCATCAGCTCCATTAGCCCCATCACACCATGTCCCACCGCCTGAACCAGAACCTCAATTCGGCCTACCTCGAAGCCGCCAACCGCCTGCGCCCTTCAGGTTCGCGGAAGCGCATTGTGGCCTACGTTGAGAGCTACGACGACGTGGCATTCTGGCGCGGTATTCTGGATGATTTCGAGACCCCGGACTTCTACTTCGAGGTGAAGCTTCCCGGGCGCGACTCCCTGCAGAAAGGCAAGCGGCAGGCAATGTCCAATGTACTCTCCTCCAAACAGTTGGGAGGCGCCATGATTGCCTGTGTCGATGCGGACTACGACTACATACTGCAAGACGCCACCGAGAATTCATTTGCTTTCAACGCCTCGCCCTACGTTATCCACACCTTTGTCTACGCTATAGAGAATTATCAGTGCTACGCTCCCTCGCTCCATCAATCTGTCGTTACGGCGACCCTCAACGACCGACCGACGGTGGATTTCGAAGCGTTCCTGCGAGAGTACAGCCAAATCATCTGGCCTTTATTCGTATGGAATATCTGGGGCTACCTGCACGATGACTATAAGTCATTCACGATGTTGGACTTCTGCGGATTCATCTCGTTCCGAGACATCTCTCCACAACATCCTGAATATGCACTGGCTCAAGTACGGCGACGCGTCAACCAGAAGGTCGCCTGGATGCAACAGCATCATCCCAACGCCAAGAAATCCTACGCCTCTACCAAACAACGGCTACGCGACCTTGGCGTGACTCCCGAGACCACCTATCTATATATTCAGGGACACACGCTCTTCGAGAACGTGGTCATGCCGCTGCTGGAACCTATATGCACCTTACTTCGCAAGGAACGGGAGCGCGAAATCAAGCAGTTGGCCGTTCACAGCCAACAGCGGCAGTGCGAACTGTCGGCCTACCAACATGCTGTGATGCCCATTGATGTGGTGCTCAAGAAGAACACCGACTTCAAGGATGCGCCGCCCTTCCAACTCGTAAGGGCTGCCATTCAACGCCTGTTAGAACTCAACCATACAAATAACGGACAATATGATATCAACACGACAGCAACAGCGCCCAAACCTGAGGCTGCTCACCCTGCTGACACTGCTGCTGGCTCCCCTGTGCCCGAAAGCCCAAACAGCTTATGACTACTCCCACCTGCAACGTGAACGACTGAACCGGGGCACAATAGCGATTCGCACCTCACCGGATTCCGTCCTCGTCTCATGGCGCTATCTGGAAAGTGATCCCATGGATGTTTCGTTCGAGATACTGAGAGACAGGAAGGTCATAGGGCGCAGAACGAAAGACCAGCCGACCATCTTCATGGACTACAACCCCACGAGCGAGGAAGCCACCTACACCGTGCGCCCCGTCTTCGCCAACGGCAACCTGCCTCGAGGCCTAATGACGACCGACCTCGCCCTGCTGACCTCCTCCTGGACGCTGCCGGCCCACGCGCCCTTCGGCTACCTCGACATCCCCCTGAATCCTCCCGCCACCGAAGCAGATGGAAACCCATCGCGCCCCGCCACCGTCAATTATTCTGCCAACGATGCGACGATGGCGGACCTCGACGGCGACGGGCAGTTGGAAATCATCCTCAAGTGGGATCCCTCTAACAGCCGCGACAACAGCCAAAGCGGACTCACCTCCCCCACAATCCTTGAAGCATTGCGACTGGACGGCACCTCGATGTGGCGCGTGAACCTCGGATGTAATATCCGAAGCGGTGCCCACTACACCCCCTTTATCGTTGCCGACCTCGATGGCGACGGTTGTGCAGAATTGCTTGTCCGTACCTCCGACGGCACCATCGATGGCCAAGGCAACGTCCTCGGCGACGCCAAAGCAGATCACCGCCGCCACCCCAACACAGATAATTATCAGGCCAACGGGAACCCACGCGAACAGTTCCGCGGCCCCGGTTGGCCCAATAATATGCCTAAGAATGTGCGCCGGGGAGGCTTCATATACAAAGGTCCCGAGTGGGTCACCTGCTTCGACGGGCGCACGGGACGAGCCATCAGCACCGTGGATTATATCCCTGAGCGCGGAGAACTGACCGACTGGGGCGATAACTACGCCAACCGCTCAGACCGCTTCCTGGCTGCCTGCGGCTACCTCGACGGCCAGCATCTCAGTGCCATCTTCTGCCGAGGCTATTACACCCGCAGCGTCCTCGCCGCCTACGACTTCGACGGCAAAGACCTGAAAGTGCGCTGGGTCTTCGACACCAACACTCCTGAGTGGGCGAGTTATGCCGGACAGGGCAACCACAACCTGCGAGTGGGAGATGTGGACGGCGACGGCTGCGATGAAATCACCTATGGTTCGATGGCTGTTGACCACGACGGACGCGGGCTCTATAACACAGGTTTCGGCCACGGCGATGCGATGCATCTCACGGCGTTCCTCCCCAACGACGACGCACTGCAGATCTGGGACTGTCATGAGAACAAGCGCGACGGCAGCGACTTCCGCGATGCCCGCACAGGAAAGGTGCTCTTCCAGATTCTCTCGAATCAGGACGTGGGCAGATGTATGGCAGCTGATATCGACCCCACTAATCCAGGCCTCGAAATGTGGTCTTCCGCCTCTGGTGGCATCTGCAACATTCATGGAGAAGTCATCGACAGCACCGCCCGAACCCCAATCAACTTTGGCATCTGGTGGGACGGCGACCTCTTACGCGAAATGCTTGACCACGAGACCGTAAGCAAATACCGTCCTCACACACGCGCGAACCTTATTAAATTCGAGGATTGTACGTTCAACAATGGCAGCAAGTCGAACCCCGCCCTCTGCGCTGATGTTATTGGCGATTGGCGCGAAGAGGTGCTGACGCGCACGAAGGACAATCGCCACCTCCGGCTTTATGTCTCTCCACTTCCCACAAAGTACCGTTTCCACACGTTCCTCTCCGAACCCGTCTATCGCCACTCACTCGTCATGCAGAACGTAGGCTACAACCAGCCGACCAACGTTGGCTTCTACTTCGGCGCCGAACTCGAAAGCAGTGGCCGACTCTTTCGTGGATGGCAGTTTCCGACTCTCCCCTCAACTTCCTTGTGAGGGAGGGGGGGTAGTCACCAGACAAGAATATAGAATATAGAATATAATTATCAGTTCAAACAAATGAAAACAATTTGTCAAAAACATTCAACGTCCTCCTTCAGAGGGAGGGTGAAGGGAGGTTATTCTCTTCTCTTATTGTTCTTATTTATCATGTCCGCCCCTGTTAAGGCGCAAACCACCCGCGTTCTCTCACCCGACGGTCTCACTTATCTCGACGTGAAGTTCGAAGACGGCAAACTCAGCTACTCTGCGGGCTACCGCACCATTGCGAAAGCCAAGAAGAAAGGGGCGAAAGCCGACACGCTCGATGTGCCGATGGTGCTTGATTCGCCCCTTGGTGTCTATACCAATGTGGCCGATTTTTCGAAGGATCTCACCCTCATGGAAACCATTCGCCACGAAGGTACCATCAAGCACAACTACCACCTCCGTCAAGGCAAACAAAGCGAGATCAACAGCGAGGAGAACGGTCTGGGGCTTGTTCTCACTACCCCCCAGCGCAGAAATGGCGGGGTAATTATGACCGTGCAGTTTGCCGTCTTCAACAACAACATTGCCTATCGCTACCGCTTCCTACAAGGTGGTGAGACAGGTGCCATCGTCATCACTGGCGAAGCTTCCGGCTTCCGGCTCCCCACCGATGCCACCGCTTTCATCTGCCAACAAAGCGACCCTATGGTCGGGTGGAAGCGCACCAAGCCCAGTTATGAAGAAGGCTACATCTGGGACGAGCCTATCACAAAACGCAGTCATTCCGGCCACGGCTGGACTTTCCCCTGTCTGTTCCACGAGGGCGACAAGGGTTGGCTCTTGATTTCCGAGACAGGTGTCAGCAGCAACTATTGCGCCAGCCACCTCTCCGATGCCACTCACGACGGCCTCTTCACCATTGCTTTCCCCATGGAGGGCGAGAACAACGGCTTCGGCAGCACTGGCGCGCAAATCGGACTCGGCAACTGCAATACCAACGCCAATGACGATGTGACGGGCTACACTCCTTGGCGCACCATCACCTTTGGCCCTTCGCTAAAGCCCATCGTAGAGACCACCATCGCATGGGATGTTGTCGAACCGCTCTACGAACCCTCCATCGACTATCAAGGCTCGCGCAACACCTGGTCCTGGATTCTTTGGCAGGACCCCAGCATCAACTACGAAGACCAAATCAAGTACATTGACCTCGCCGCCGCACTCGGCTGGGAAGGCTGCCTGATCGACGGCGGATGGTACGAGCATATCGGGCGCAAAGGAATGGAGAAGCTCTTCGCCTACTGCAAGCAGAAAGGCGTACGTCCTTGGGTGTGGTACAACAGCAACGGTGCCTGGAACGATGCACCTCAGTGCGCCCGCCAAGCCATGCACAACCCCATCGTCCGCAAGAAGGAGATGAAGTGGCTGCGCGACGGTGGCGTGGCTGGCATCAAGGTGGACTTCTTTGCCGGCGATAAGCAGGAGACGATGCGTGTCTACGAAGGCATCCTCAGCGACGCCAATGATTATGGCATCCAATGCATTTTCCACGGCTGCACCCTGCCCCGCGGTTGGGAACGTATGTACCCCAACTACTGCAGTTCCGAGGCCGTATTGGCCAGCGAGAACCTCTATTTCAGCCAGGATTTCTGTGAGCAGGAAGCACGCCACGCATGCCTGCATCCGTTCGTGCGCAACGCCGTGGCCTCGATGGAATATGGCGGCACGGTGCTGCAGAAGCGCCTGCACAAGGAACCCGGTAAAGGCAACACACGCCGCACCAGCGACATCTTTGAACTCGCAACCGCCATCGCCTTCCAAAGCAGCGGTCAGAACTTCGCCCTCACACCGCGCAACCTCACCGAGCAGCCCCAATTCGAACTCGATTTCATGAAGCAGGTGCCCACCACCTGGGACGAGACCCGCTTCATCGACGGCTACCCAGGAAAATACATCGTCCTCGCACGTCGCCACGGCACCCAGTGGTACGTAGCTGCCATGAATGCAGAGCCCGCCGCCAAGGCCCTCACTCTCGATCTCAGTGTACTCAGCGGTTTTGCCGCTGAGAAAGCCACCCTCCTCACCGACGGTGCCGATGGCCAGGCCCCTCAGCAGTCACCCCTGGTGCTCGATAAGAAAGGGCATCTCAACCTGACCCTGCAGCCACAGTGCGCAGCCGTCGTTTACTGAACACATATCGACCTACTCAATTGATAAACAATTACCCCACAAAAAAACAAATGACAACTCATAACGAAAACAACGCACGCAGGGAGCAGTACCAAGCTCCCGCGTGCTCCATCGTAGAAATCGAGGCCGAACCACTTATGGCCGCTACAGAACAAACAATCTCAAGAGGAGGCCAAGATACCGACGCCACCAAAGGCACCGGCGGCTACTCCTGGGGAGAGGTGAAAGGCAATACCGTCAATTGGGACGACGCAGAGTAATCGGTCGTCCCTCACACACCATTCCATAACGATATCAACTTTTTTTCCAAGGCAGAGGCGCCACTTCCAAACGCCTTAAACACCTTGAGGAATCCGCGCCCTCAGGTAACGGGACGTGCGGTAATTCGCGTTGACTTATATACATGAAGGCTAACATGTAGGTAGAAATCCTCCGAAATAGTAGTTACTGGTGTGCAGAAAACAACTTTAGCAGTAAAATAATTGCAGGAAAGAGCAAAAACTGATACCTTTGCCCCACAAAAGCGATGGTCTAATGAAAGCTCGTCCCCAAAAACATATACTAATGAAAGTAACGATCTTCGATATCAAAAGATATGCCATCAATGATGGTCCGGGAATACGAACCACCATTTTCATGAAGGGTTGTCCGCTGCGCTGCGTGTGGTGCCACAATCCTGAATCGTGGCTACCGCAGCCTGAACTGCTGTTCAAGCAGAAGAAGTGCATCGGCTGCAATACCTGTGGCCTGTATCCAGACAAACTCGGACTGCCAACAAACACTTTATTAAAATCACACACGCGCGAGGAATTGTCCGTGAAGGCGGACAACTGCCCGGCAATGGCCATTGAGATGTGCGGTCGCGAATACACACTGGACGAACTGCTGGCGGAAATCGAGAAAGAGCGCGACATTATGAAGGACAGCGGAGGCGGAGTAACCATCAGTGGCGGAGAACCGCTGATGACTGCGGAGATTCACCATTTACTGAAATCCCTCGGCCAGCGCGGCTTCCACCGTTGTGTGGACACCACCCTTTATGCAGACCCGGACATGGTGAAAGCGGTGGCTGCGGAGGCTGACCTCTTCCTGGTGGACCTGAAGGTGATGGACGCAGTGAAGCACAAACACTTTACGGGCGTATCGAACGAAAGAATCCTCACAAACCTTCAACTCCTCGCCACCCTCAATGTCCCCTTTCAGATCCGCATTCCCCTCATTGAAGGCATCAATGCCGACGAGGAGAATATCGAGCAGACAGCCCGCTTCCTGCAAACCCTTGCTCCTGCATCACGGGAGCTGTCGGGGCTGAATGTTGTCGCCCTCCTACCCTACCACGAAATGGGACGTGACAAACACCGCCGTCGGGGCACGACTTACAACCCCACCGGTATCGCGATGTTCACCCCGTCTGATGATACCTTGCAACGCTGCATCCGCCAGTTTGCCGCCCACGGCATCACAGCTCAGATCGGAGGATAAGCCGCGCCCTTGAAGGACTGTTGGAGCAGAAAGCTTGCAGATACTAAAGGAAGGTTTTGACTGGCAGACTATTGATTAGCGAAGCCATAGCCATTGGTGAAGCCCCCCGTTATCATGGTGTTCGGAGTGAATGGGAACAAATAGATGGGAGCCATGTTATAGTCGAACTTATAGAACAAGTAGGTATAGTACTCATCGTAGTTCTCTACCAAGGCAGAACCCCATGCGACTCCATTGTAACCATCGGCCTTCAAGACTGCAACCTCGGCTGCTGTCAGCTTTGTGAACAGCCCCTTAATGGCCAGGTTGGTTTCGTTCTTGCCTTTATAGTCGAGTCCATAAGCCGACCAGTCGTTGTTCACACCACGCCATCCAGGATACAAGACAGGATCATTTTCCATTCCTGAAGGTGTCTGTCTGACCAATCGAAAGCCGTATAATGCTTTCGCATCAACCATCTTGGTATAGACAGAGTCGGAAATGGTGTTGCCATTAGCGAAGGTGTAGTAGCCATTGGCTTTCAGGCCATCGAGCATCTCTTTTGTGAGGTCCTTGATTTCGCGGATTTTCTCATGAAGCAGACCTGTGCGGATGAGTGTCCATCGGCGGTCTCCCTCTCCAGCGAACTCAAAACCGCGCTCGTCGATAATAGCCTTCAACAAGGAGCCCTCAGCGGCAATGAAAGCATCCACATTTCCTTTATTCTCGCCGCCAAAGGCACGGTCGCGAATCAGTTTCAGGTTCTGCTTGGCCGTTTTCTCGTCGCCCAATGCAGCTGCAGCTTCTGCTAGCCCGAGGTAGATCTCCGAGATACGCATATAGGGTGCATTGATTCCTGAACGACGCTGGTTCTTGGTCCACACCTTGGTCTGACGATTCTCATCAAACTTGTTGCAGGCTATACCTCCTCCATTGGCTTGAGAACCTGGAGCGAACGGCAGCAATTTCTCAAAGCCCTTGTTGCCGCCGGTGACTGCACAGCTCAGGTCACGCCGCAGATCCTTCGGGTCAAAGACACCATAGTAGAAAGCGGGATTGATACGACCCTGGCCGTAGTTCTTACAGGGATAATCATTGGTGCCTGCACCTGTGGAAGGACGGCCCAACGAATAAGGGCGCGGATCGTTGCCGCCAGACCCCTGCTGGAACGGCTCCTCATAGATGCTCTCATCAGCAAAGCTGGCATCATCGCCGTGCAGCTGGTCGAAAAAGGTGCTGTAGTCGTCTGACAGTTGGGCATCACCTTTATGGTCGAGCGCTAACAGGAAATATTCTTTAGCTATTGTATAAAGCTGCTGCCAGTCTGAACGACGGCCATAGCTGGCACCATTGGTCTCACTTCCTTTGGTCTCGAAGGTGAGCGCATTACCGACACCGTCGACGTAGTTCAAATCGCCACGACGGGTCTGGTAGCCACCAGCCTCCAGAGCCATACGGCCGATAAGCCCATCAACGTAGGTCTGCGACAAATAGTTCTTCTTCTTGATTTCCACTGGACGCATAATGGGCTCTACTTTCTTCAGCTGCTCAATGAGTACATCATAGATGGAGTCGCGGCACGAAAGACCTGTTGCAGCCTCCCCCATTCTGGTCTGAAAGGGAACGTCGCCATAGTACTTGATGAGTTCACGATAGGCAGTAGCACGCAAGGCAACAGCCTCGCCATACAATTGGCTCATATCCGAGGGGGCTGTCTGATGCATCATCGCCTCAAAGCCCTCAGTACTCTCGATGGCCGAGGTAATGGCATTGCACTTTCCAATTACAGAAAACAGCACACTATAAGGACTGCTGGGTGCTTCTTTGCCATAAGTTACCGGGTCGTAAGTTGCAGCCTCGGTGCCATTCACGTAGAATGCCTCTGGAATGTGGCGGGCTGGCTGTGCATTATACTTTTCCGGATGGCGCATGATGTCTGAGCCTGCAATATCGAAAGCATAGAACAAACCGTCACCAAAGATTTGCGACGTGACAGCTCCATGCCACTCGTTGTAAGCGCCGTCCATTGCTGCACGGGCCGTCGTCATATTAGAGAAAACGAAATCGGCATTGGCCTCGGAATACGACTTTGTGTCGAGATAATCGCTGCAAGCGGTGAGAGCCAGTGCTCCTACCATATAGAACACAATGGATAATATCTTGTTTTTCATTGTTTTACTTCTTTTTCTTCTTTGAATGATGATGAATTAGAATGCCACGTTAAGACCAAAAGTAAATGTACGGGACTTCGGGTACGAATGATAGTCGTAGCCAGGAGTAGGGAAGCCAGAATAAGAGCTGTCGGCAGAAGAATTGACATTAACGTCAGGATCCAGTCCGCTATACTTCTTCAAACAGAACAGATTACCTGCCGTGAAGTAGACACGGGCTTTGCTGATACCTATTCGCTGAGTCCAAACCTTCGGGAAGGTATAACCCACTGTCAGAGTCTGCAAACGCAGGAATGAAGCATCCTCAATAAAATCTGAGGAACAAATGCCATATTCCGGCAAAAAACCATACTTTGCATTGGCATTGAGCCTACGGACGGCATCGGGATCTGTGACAGCAACGAGGTCACCCTGACCATCCACATCATAGAAGCACCATGTATTGCTGACTTCGGACAGACGGTTATAGCCGAGGCTTTTGTCCTTGTTGCCCATCATGTCAGACATCACGTTGGCGTTATAGATATCGCCACCGATCTGATAGGTGAAGTTGGCGGCAAAATCGAGGCCCTTCCAGCGGCCGGAGAGGTTGAAGCCACCCGTATGCTTCGGCATCGAGTGACCGATAATCGTAGCATCATTAGCATCAATAGTACCATTGCCGTCGGTGTCTGCATACTTCACCATACCTGGGAATGCCTTCTGGCCATCAGGCAACTTGTAGGGACTGCTGTAGACCCCCATACCTATTTCATTGTCAGGAACACCTGCCTTCAAGGTCCAAACACCATTTACCACATCGAAATCATCAACAGAGTAGAAACCAGCACTCTGCATACCCTGAATCAAGCCTACGGACTCGTCCTCCATCACAATGTAATCATAGAACGGAACACGCATCGTGGACCCCCAACCAGTATGTGCACTTGCCCTCACACCTTCCTGCAACTGGTCTACCTTGTTGCGGTTGAAGTTGTAGATCATTCCGAAACTGAGGTTCCAGTCCTTCTGACGAATAATCTCGTAACTCAGAGCAAGCTCAACACCCCTGTTAGAGGTCTTCGCTATGTTCTGCATCTGAAAGCTGAAGCCAGAAGTAGGGTCACAAGGAACAAGCATCAGAACGTCCTTCGACGTATTCCAATAGCCATCAATGCTACCACGCAATTTACCATTCCAAAAGCTGAAGTCAAGACCAAGGTTACGGGAAATAGTAGTCTCCCACTTCAGATCTGGATTGCCCAAGGTAGAGGTGGGCATGTAGGTGGTTATGCTCTCGCCGTTGACGGTAGCTGTGCCTGTCGTCCACAGCGTCTCTGTCAAACCAGAAGCAATACGGTCGTTGCCAGAAGTACCTAACGAAACACGCAGCTTCAAGTTGTCGAGCCACGGCTGAGCACGCTTCAAGAACGGTTCGTCACTGATACGCCATGCCACTGCAGCGGCAGGAAAGTAGCCCCAGCGGTTGCCTTTGGTGAACTTCGAGCTGCCATCAGCACGCATGGTGGCGGTCAGCATATAGCGCCCCAGGTAAGAATAATTGGCACGACCGAACCACGACAGCGAATGAACGGGGTGCCCGTCTGTATAAGTATAAGTGTCATTAGCCTTGTTCTTTGTGGCCCCAATGTTACCAAAGGCCCAGTTGAAATCCCACTCCTCGGGATAAGTCGTGCCATAAATCTGAGCGGCATTCGAACGACTTGACAACATTTCATGACCTGCCATCACGGTCAGCGAGTGATTCTCGCCAAGCCCCTGAACATCATAGCTCAACGTGGTATCCCAGCGGGTGTTGTTGCCGTCGCCTTCGTTCAGGGTTGCAGCATTATAATTCTGCCCGTTGGTATTACCGCCAGCCCACTGCTGGGACTTGCTCCAGTTACGGCTCAGGTAAAGCTCGGTCTTGGCTGTAAGGCCTTTGATGATCTGCCAGGTCAGACCTGTGTTCAGGCCGATTCGATAGCGATAGCGAAGATTCTCGTAGTCATTGATAATACTTATAGGATTGTAATCGTCCTGAGCACTGGCACTACCCATTCCCAAATCTGAAGCTTCTCCTGAACCCAGAGGATTATCGATAGGTTTCCAGCGATAAGCTTCCGTGGCGAACTCATAGCGGTTGCCTTTGAACTGCATCTCGCTGTAACGGATATCGATGTCGAGTTTCAGGTTTTTGGCAAGATCCTGAGCTAACTTCAGATTGGCGCCCAAGCGCTTGAAACCGGAATTGACCAGCACACCTTCATGGTTGGCATAGTTAATGGAAGCATACACTTTGGTCGACTCGCTGCCGCCGCTCAGCGAGACATCATGGTTCCAAGCGTGAGTCGTACGCAGCACATCCTCCATATAATTATGTGAGCTTTGGCTCTTGTACTCTTCCAAATGGTTGCCATAGGCACTGCCAAGCCCATAGTACTTGGCAACTCCGTCTGCATAGGTGTCACCCTGCGACTTAGCATAGCTCCAAGTGTGATAAACATGGTCATAGGCTTCCATGACATCAAGTTGGCTGGGCTTGGCCTTAATTTGATAGTACATATTGTACTTCACCGTTACCCGGCCTTCCTTTCCGCCTTTGGTCGTAATCAGGATAACACCGTTAGCACCACGGGCACCATATATAGCCGTCGAGGCTGCATCCTTAAGCACATCGATGCTCTCAATATTATCAGCTGCTATGTCATCAATGCTACTCACTTGTACGCCGTCGACCACATAAAGAGGCTCATTTGACTGAGTGATAGAACCACCGCCACGAACGCGGATAGACATCGAACCACCAGGACGACCATCCTGAGAAATCACATTCACGCCAGGCAGCTGACCCTGCAAGGCTTCTGCCACAGTAGCTACGGGATTCGCAGCCAGCTTTTCGCCCGTGACAGAAGCGACCGCACCTGTCAGGTCGCGACGTTTCATCGTACCATAGCCCACCACAACTACGTCTTCCATCGTGGTATGGTCTTCCTCCAGTGTAATGTTCATGTTATCAGAACCTTTCCGGGTCTGAGGCTTGAAGCCGATATACGAGAACCTGAGGGTTGTTCCTGCGGGGACATCGACACTGAAGTTTCCATTGATGTCGGTCACCGTACCCTGACCGCCATCATACATAACATGAACTCCTATCAGTGGCTCACCGGAAATGTCCTTAACGGTGCCCTTGACAGCATTCTGGGCAAAACTCGCAAGCCACGATGCACAAAGCAAAAGGGTCAGGAGCAGTCTTTCTTTCTGCATAAAATAAAAGATGATTTTTGTTTTTAAAGCAAATAGTTTCTCAATTCTGGTGCAAAATTATTGTTTTTTGACGAGATAAGCAAATAAATGAGAAAAAAAGAAAGAAAGGCATGTGAAGAATCGCTATAAGACGAAGAAAGGAAGCCCATGGGCTTCCTCTTTGGCGGAGAGAGAGGGATTCAAACCCCCGGAACGGACGAGCCGTTCACCGGATTTCGAGTCCGGCCCAATCGGTCACTCTGGCATCTCTCCAAATAGTGCTATCGGTTTTTGCGGGTGCAAAGGTAGGTAAAAAAGTGAAAAGTAGAAAGGGAAAAGGGAAAAAACTGTGGATAGTATCATGTTTTTGGGGAATTTTGGCGTCTTTTCGCTGCATTTTGCTTCTGAAAAGGCAGTTTGCAACTGAGTTGCACGAGGAATGCAGTACCTTTGCAGCCGAAAAAGAACAATAACACCATTATAGTATGATTACATTGCTCGAAGACTACTGGGATGCGCTGGTCATGATGACGGCGGAAATGGCCCCCTACCTGCTATTGGGATTCCTGATTGCAGGACTGTTGCGAACGTTTGTTCCGAAGAATCTTTATTCCAAACACTTGGCACCGAACAACATGAAAAGTGTCGTGAAGGCTGCCGCTATCGGTGTGCCGTTGCCACTATGTTCCTGTGGCGTGATACCTACAGCGGTGGGACTGCGCAAGGAAGGAGCCAGCCACGGCGCTTGCACCAGTTTTCTCATCGCCACACCTCAGACCGGAGTAGACAGCATCGCCGCCACCTACTCATTAATGGGCCTGCCATTTGCCATCGTTCGGCCGATAGCCGCACTGTTCACAGCATTATTTGGAGGATGGCTGGTAAACAAAAGTGGGGAAGAAACATTCAACGAGGACCGTGAGGAGGAACTCTGCAGTTGTCATCATGAGGCCCATAAGACCCATGAACATAAGCACGACAACCACTCCCACGAACACTGCTGCAATCATGAAGAACATGAGGCCGAAGGCTTCTGGGGCAAAATGAAAGGGGCACTCGACTACGCCTTCGTGGAGATGATGCAGGATGTGGGGAAATGGCTGATAGTGGGACTGCTGATTGCAGCACTGATCACGGTGGCGGTGCCAAATGAGTGGCTGGCAGCGCTGCACGAATACAAACTGCTGAACATGTTGATTGTGTTGGCGATAGCTATTCCTATGTATGTCTGCGCTACAGGTTCTATTCCGATTGCCGTATCGCTGATGGCTAAGGGGCTGACGCCTGGCGCTGCTCTGGTGCTGCTGATGGCAGGTCCGGCCGTAAACTCCGCATCGATGCTGGTCATCGGCAAAGTCTTTGGCAAACGCACACTGTGGATGTACCTGCTCTCGATCATCATCGGAGCCATCGTTTTCGGATTAGGTATCGACTACCTGCTGCCTCAGGAGTGGTTCTCCGTACAGGCAGGTTTCGCCACTATGGGAGACGAATGCACACACGGGTTGAGCATGATGGAATGGGTTTGGATGGCCGTGCTGGTGGTACTGCTGGCGAATGCGTTCTGGCAGGCTCATCACGGTCATGGATGTTGCTGCGAAAATGAGGGACATGGAAACCACGAGGCTCATGAGTCCCATGAACCCCATAAGCACCACAGCCAAGTTAAATACTCAGTTCATGGTATGTCGTGCAACCACTGTAAGGCAAACGTAGAACGAGCCATCCGCAGTGTGGAAGGAGTAGAAGATGTGGAAGTCTGCCTTGTCGACGGAGAAGCCATTGTTGTAGGCCCTCACGACACTGAAGAACTCATTAATCAGTTGAAAAGTTACGGTTATGAAGCTTCAAGAATGAAATAATTTGTCCTTTTTGAACGAAAAGTCGCAAATAATGCCTACCTTTGTCGCCAAGAAACTCTAATAATTCGACAAATGAAGGCATTATTTGCATCTTTGCTGATGCTGGCAAGTGCCAGTCTGCAAGCTCAAGAGTACAGAACGATCCAAACCACTGAGGCTGTAAAAGTGGAGGCTCCTGTGGGTACTGCACCTCGCCTACCCTACCAGCTGTGGGTGACCTACAGCGACGGTACGAAGGAATACCGGCAGGTGCGATGGACCAACGCTGCACCCGCTACTGAGCAAGCACAGGCCGACGCCAGCCAAAATCCCGTGGGAAAGAGCTATGAGGTCAAAGGATATATCATCGGCGACAACACGACAACACAAGGATTCCCGGTGACGGCACAAGTGCAGGTGGTCAGTGCCGGTTATGCAACGCCCACTGCCACCCCCATTGCCGAACCGCTTCCGCTGAATAAAGTGAGCATCCACGGGGATAATCGCCTGACGCATAACCGCGAGATGGACATCGACCAACTGTTATCCTTAGATGTCAAGCAACAGCTCTATAACTACCGCGACACCTACGGACTGCCAACTGACGGTTATCCTGTAGCCGACGGATGGGATTCACCCACCACGAAGTTGAAGGGACACGGCAGCGGACATTATATGAGTGCAATGGCTATGGCCTACGCCTCATGTACAGATGCAGCTAAGAAAGCACAGCTGAAGGAGAATATCAGGCTTATGGTGAACGAACTGCGCGCCTGTCAGGAGCGAACTTTCGTCTATGACAAGAACTTGGGACGCTACTGGGAAGCACGCGACTTCGCGCCCGAAGCGGAGTTGCGCGAGATGAAAGGCACGTGGGCAGACTTCAACACCTATAAGCAGGACTACGCTCACTACGGCTACGGTTACCTCAACGCCATACCCGCACAACACTGCGCGCTGATAGAGATGTATCGCGCCTACAACAACGAACAGTGGGTGTGGGCTCCATACTACAGCGTACACAAGCAGTTGGCAGGACTCATCGATATCGCCAACTACATCGAAGACAAGGAGATAGCAAAGAAGGCACTGCTTATTGCAAAAGATATGGGACTATGGGTGTGGAACCGCCTGCACTACCGTACTTATGTACAGAGCGAGGGAACTCAGGAAGAACGACGCGCACGCCCAGGCAACCGCTATGAGATGTGGAATATGTATATTGCCGGCGAAGTGGGCGGGATGGCAGAAGCGCTGGCACGCCTCTCAGAAATGGTAAGTAATAAAGATGAACGCGCGCACCTGCTGGAGGCCGCTACATATTTTGACAGTCCTGCGTTCTTCACACCGCTGTCGAAGAACGTGGATGCCATCCGCACACGTCATGCCAACCAACATATACCTATGGTGACAGGAGCCCTGCGAGCTTATCGCGGCAACGCTAATCCATACTATTACAACCTCGCCCAAAACTTCTGGACGATGATACAGGGACGCTACCGCTATGCGATGGGAGGCGTGGGCAACGGCGAGATGTTTCGCCAACCCTACACCCAAATCCTCTCGATGTGTACAAACGTAGGTACTGACTGGCGCGACCGCTCCACCTATCCGGAGCCCACACTGAACGAGACATGCTGCGCCTATAATCTGGCGAAGCTGACGAAGGACCTCAACTGTTTCCAGCCAAATGATGCCCGCTACATGGACTACTACGAGCGAGTTCTCTACAACCAGCTCATCGGCTCGCTGAACTACAACCACTATGCCGTACTCTATCAGTACGCAGTGGGACTGAATGCCTCGAAGCCTTGGGGCAACGAGACACCACAGTCGACCTGCTGCGGTGGCACTGGAGTGGAGAATCATGTGAAATACCAGGAAGCAGCTTACTTCACGGGCGGCGACACGCTGTGGGTGGGACTCTATCTGCCGACGACGGCTCGTTGGGATGCCAAGCAAGTAACCATAGAGCAGGATTGCGAATGGCCCGCAGAACGCAGCACCCTCACCTTCCCCGAAGCCAAGAAGCCCTTTGTGCTGAAACTGCGCGTTCCCTACTGGGCAACCGAAGGATTCGACATCAAAGTTAATGGCGAGAGCATTAGTCAACGCTACCAACCATGCAGCTATGTCACTCTGCCGCTACGCCGATGGAAGAAAGATGATAAGGTGGAGATCATCATGCCCTACACCCGCCACCTTGACTTCGGTCCCGATAAAATGGAGGTGGCAGCCACGGGAAAGAACGAACCGAAGACACGTTTCAAGCCAGAATGGTGCGGCGCGCTGATGAACGGACCATTGGTAATGGCAGCACAAGGAATCAAGACGTGGGACGAGGCAACTATTAATCTTATTGAGATTTCAAATTTGAAAATTCAAAATTATGCTGCCGCGCATTCCTCTGCCTCAGGTCCTCAATTCTCACTTTTAAATTATCAGTTCATCCCCGACTACGCAGCCGATCGCCACGTCACGCATTACTTCCGTATCCTGCTGCCAGGTGAGCCGATGCCAGTAGAAGGCGAGGCAACTGAAGGCGGAGTAGACGACAGCCGACTGAAGGAAGCTATGCAGCTGGCACGCAGCCGTCGCGATGCTCAGAACAGATGGAATGAGATGGAAGTAAAAGTGCCGGAGTATGCCCCCTGGGCCAAACACGGATTCGCCCGACTGATGGAACAATTCGATCGCGCCCGCGCTCTTTATGACGACGCAGAACGCAGTCAAAGCCAGGAGGCCATTGATGCAATGACGACAGAACTGAATGCTGCCCTCAACACGATGCGACCAGGCAACCTGCCAGAGTTGGAAGACCTCGATGAACTGCTGCCGCTGCTGACGACAGCACGCGAACAGTCTAGCCCCAGCGCCAAACTGCGCGAGGCCATTGAATATGCAGAGATGGTGGTGAAATATGTCAGCGACGGCAGCGGCACCCAGGACATGATCGACCGTGCCGTCAGACAGCTGAAAGAGGTGCAGAAATAAGTGCCTCCGCAACAGCGAGGTCGAAAGGAGTTGTAATCTTTATGTTCTCGCGATTGCCCTCAACGAGGGTGATAGGATGGCCAAGAGCCTCGACGACAGAAGCGTCATCGGTGAAGGCATCGCGGTAAGGCTGCTCGTAAGCTCGCAGAAGGAGCTGCAGCTGGAACGTCTGCGGTGTCTGTACTAAGCGATAGAGAGAACGGTCGACAGTCGACGACGCCCCCAGAGTTTGTGCTTGAGGAACAAGCTCGCGCAAGGTTTCGACAACGGGAACCACGGGGACAGCGGCACCATGTTCGCGGGCAACATCAAAACAACGGCGAATGACATCTGCAGAGACAAAGGGACGCACACCATCGTGGACAGCAACCCAACCCTCTTCCCTAACAGAAGAGGAGTCGGGCGAGAGGCTGTTCAACCCATTCTTTACACTATGGAAACGAGTCTCGCCACCTGTAGCGATGGTATGAGGGAGGGTGAAGGAATTGTGGAGGCAAAGCTCACGCCAGAAATCCTGTTGGTCGGCAGGGAGCACAAGGATGATACGGATACCAGGAATGGCACGCTCGAAAGCTTCGAGCGTGCGCATCAAAACGGGTCTTCCGCCAATTGGCAGGAACTGTTTGGGCAGGTCTGTGCCCATGCGCAACCCCTTGCCTCCGGCAACGATGATAACAGACTTTTCCTCCTCCCTTAACGGGATGGGAGAAGAATCCTTCTGAGAGGACGTACTTAATTCACCCATTGTTTCTTTCTTGTAAGGGACCGCTCTCTCCTTACAAAGTAGTGAGGGGTAGGTCTTTACTTATAAAGCATTCCATGACTCAAGGCATCAGCAGTCTGCTGGTCTTTCATATGGGCCACGATCGTATAGCCGAATTCAAAGACTGCGGCTGGACCTTTGCCTGTGATAATCTGTCCGTCCTGCTCCACGAGAGCACCTGTACAAGTTGCACCCGTCAGTTCCCCTTCGAAACCGGGGTAACAGGTGGCGCGCTTTCCTTCGAGAAGGCCCAAACGACCAAGAACGAGAGGGGCTGCACAGATTGCAGCGACAGGACGACCGAGGTAAGCATGATCGCGAATGCGCTCACAGAGATCTGCACATGCGGCGAAGTTCGAAGCTCCAGGCATTCCACCGGGAAGAACGAGCAGGTCGGCATCGAAGAAGTCGATGTCATTGAGGAGAGCATCGGTCTCAACGCGAATACCGTGAGCACCTGTTACAATGCGCTCACCAGTGATAGATACAATTTGCAGGTCGAGACCTGCACGGCGGATGATGTCGGCAGTACCAAGAGCTTCCAGCTCTTCAGTGCCAGTGGCAAAAAATAAATAAACCATTATATTTAACAATTTGACGATTTGACGGATTTTAGGCCAGGCAGGCGCGATATCTCTTAATGGTCTCTTCGAGTCCGAGGTAGAGGGCATCGCAGATGAGGGCGTGGCCAATGCTGACTTCATCGGTCCAAGGAATCTGCTGGTGGAAGTACTCGAGGTTCTCAAGGCTCAGGTCATGACCGGCGTTGAGTCCCAGTCCTAAAGTTCGGGCTGCATCTGCGGCACGTACGAAAGGAGCAACGGCGGCATCGCGATCGGCTGCATAAGTTGCTGCATAAGGTTCTGTATAGAGTTCCACGCGGTCGGCACCAGCACGGGCAGCGTAGTCCACCATCTCTGGATCTGCATTCACGAAGATACTGACTCGAATACCAGCTTCGCGAAAGCGGGCTGTAACGTCCGTGAGAAAATTGAGATGGGTCTTCGTATCCCAACCATGATTAGAGGTAATTTGGTCGTGGCCATCTGGAACGAGGGTGACCTGTGTTGGACGGTTTTCGAGGACAAGGGCAATGAACTCTGAGATGGGATTACCCTCGATGTTGAACTCCGTGGTGAGTAGCGGCTTCAGGTCACGAACATCCTGATAACGGATATGACGCTGGTCGGGACGCGGATGAACCGTGATACCCTGCGCACCAAAACGTTCACAGTCCAGTGCTACACGCAGTACATCGGGGTTATTGCCACCACGCGCATTGCGTATCGTGGCCACTTTATTGATATTTACACTAAGTTTTGTCATAAATTACAAGGTATTTTCATTGTTTCTGCTGCAAAAGTAGAAAAAATTCGAGAGAAATGCGTACTTTTGCGGCGAAAATAACATAAAAAAACATGCGCAAGTTACGTTTTGCCCTTTTCGGCAACGCTTTTCAGGCAAAGAAGTCTGCCTCTGTACAGAAATTATTCTGTCTTCTGGAGGAGTACGAAGCCGAATTACTCGTTGACGAAGTATTCTTCCATTACCTCGTTGATGACCTGAAGATTGCCGTTCCCAAACAGGCAACCCTCATCCGCGATGACAAGTTCGATGCCGACCTCGTTGTCTCGATGGGTGGCGATGGAACGTTTCTCGAAGCAGCACGTCGCGTAGGCAACAAGGAGATTCCCATTTTGGGCATCAATATGGGGCGGTTAGGATTCCTGGCAGACATCCTTCCTTCGGAGTTGCCCAACACCATTGCTCAGATCTACGCTGACGACTACGCTGTCGAAGACCGTTGTGTGCTGCAACTGGAATACGACCACGGGCAGCCCGAAGGCTATCCCTTTGCTCTCAACGAAGTTGCGGTGTTGAAGCGCGAAGTGTCTTCCATGATCAGCATTCGGGTCGATGTCAACGGCGAATACCTCACCACGTATCAGGCCGATGGACTGATCATCAATACCCCCACGGGCAGTACGGGTTATGCACTTTCTGTTGGAGGTTCTATTATGCAACCCGGTTGCCACACCATCGGATTGACACCTGTAGCGCCCCACTCGCTGACGGTGCGTCCTCTGACCCTTACCGACGATGCCAGCATCACCCTGTCTGTGGCCGCCCGCAACCACCGCTTCCTCGTCTCTTTGGACGGCCGAAGTGAGAAATGTTCTGAAGACGTGCGCCTCATCATTCGCCGTGCGCCCTACAGCATCAAGGTGCTGAAACGTTCCTGCCAGAGCTTCTTCAGCACCCTCAGGGAGAAATTGATGTGGGGCACAGATGTGAGAGAGGGATGATGTGATAGGCGAAAAGTTGATAAATAATAGTTGAAAGGTTGAAAATAGAGAGCAAATATAGCACGAGGAAACTGCTTGGCTGGTTCGTCCAGATTTTTCGGCAGGTGAAGTTGCAGTCGTTCATCAATTCGACGAGCGGCATCATCCGTGTAACTCTTGACTTCGCCTTCATCTGGGCAACGAAACGAGTCATCGACGTGGCAACAGGCGTAGAACAAGGAATCGCCTTGATGGATGCCGGGACGATACTCATCTGCATCATGGGACTGCAGATGGCATTAGGCTACGCCGGCCGATGGATTGCAGCACTCCTGGGTGTTGATGCCCAAAACCGGATGCAGCGCCGCATCTTCAATCACCTCTTGCGAAGCGAATGGTACGGTCGCGAACAGCGCCATAGTGGCGACGTGCTGAACCGACTGGTCAGCGACTGCCAAACCGTGGTGAACGTAGTCACAGATACCGTTCCACAAGCGTTGGCAGTACTGGTTCGCCTCGCGTGCGCGTTCATCTTCTTATATAGTATGGATGCAGTTTTGGCCGTCAGTGTGACCGTCGTCCTACCCGTCTTCATCCTCCTCAGCCGCCTCTATATCAACAGGATGAGAGCCCTCACCCGCGAAATACGCAAGACCGACAGCCGTATTCAGTCCACCTTGCAGGAGAGTATCCAGCACCGCCTGGTACTGAAGACGCTGGAACGGATCGAGACATTGCTCCATGTGCTGAAAGGACAGCAGGACTCCCTGCGTCGGCAGGTGCGCCGGCGCACACTGTTCTCCTCCACTTCGAACCTGGTACTGAATCTCGGCTTTGGCGGTGCCTACCTTTTCACTTTCCTCTGGAGTGCTCACCGACTGGCCGAAGGCAGCATCACGTTCGGAATGATGACCGCCTTCATCCAACTTTGCGGTCAGATACAGGGGCCCTTCCGCGATCTTACCCGTTTCATTCCTGCCATTATCGGTAGTTTCACTGCCGCTGAACGTCTGATGGAACTGGAGGAAACGCCGCTGGAGGACGGCGGTGAACCTATTCGCTTCGCAGAGGGAGCAGGTATTCGGGTGAACGATGTCACCTTCGCCTACGACGACCACAGCCGCCACGTCCTCGAACACGTCAATTACGACTTCCCACCCGGCTCATCGACAGCCATCCTTGGCGAGACCGGCGCAGGAAAGACCACCCTTATCCGATTGATCCTTGCCTTGTTGAAACCCGTGGAAGGACAGGTGATGATGTATTCTCCCTGCGAGGGAGCCGCGGAGCACGCGGTACCTGTCAGCGCTCGCACACGGTGCAATCTCGTTTATGTACCACAGGGCAACTCCCTCTTCAGCGGCACGCTGCGATGGAACCTGCTGTTGGGCAACCCTGATGCCACCGAGGCCCAGATGCGAGAGGTGTTGCAGTTGGCATGTGCTGACTTTGTGCTTTCATTGCCCGACGGCCTCGACACCCTTGTCGGTGAAGGCGGTGCAGGACTCTCTGAAGGACAGGCACAGCGAATAGCCGTCGCACGCGCCCTGTTAAGGAAAGGCAGCATCCTGCTTCTGGACGAAGCAACCAGTGCCCTGGACCTGCAGACCGAGAAGCAACTGCTTGGCAACCTCATCACATACAACGAACAACAGTCCATGAAGGCCACTCTCATCTTCATCACCCACCGGCCAGCCGTCGTGGAACACTGCTCACAAGTCATCACGATAAATAAATGTTCACATTCTTAAAGAATTGGACCTTACCCTCGGCCATCACCGCAGGCACCCTACTCTACCTCATCTTCGCCTATGTTCCTGAGTTGGATGATGCCTCCGCAGCACTCGGTCCGCTGATGGAATCGCTGCTGCCAGTCTCTATTTTCCTTACACTCTTCGTCACTTTCTCCAAGGTAGATTTCCATCTGATGAGGTTGTGCCGCTGGCATCTCTGCATCCTGGCCGCACAGCTTCTCTTTACAACGCTGCTGGTGCTGTTCATCCTCAACGGTTCATCTACGATGATTCATGATACAAACTTCAAGCTCATTCTTGAATCAATTCTTATCTGCGTCATTGCCCCCTGTGCCTCCGCCTCGCCTGTAGTGACAGCCAAGTTGGGCGGCAACCTGACACAGATGACAACCTTTGTGCTCCTCTCCTCTGGCGTTGCCTCACTGCTGATACCCGCTGTATTCCCCCTCATAGAACCTCATCAGGGCATCACCTTCCTCTCCGCGTTCCTTGTGATTCTGAAGAAGTTAGCCCTGGTATTACTACTACCTTTGGGTCTTGGCGCTATTGTCCGCCATTGGATTAAGCCGTTATATCAATGGCTTGTTCGCACACCAGACCTGGGTTTCTACCTATGGAGCATCTCGCTTTCCATCACCTCTGGCATCACGGTCAAGAACATTCTTCACAGTAATGCCGGTCTCTGGCTTCTGACGGCAATTGCCCTATCCACCCTTATCACCTCCTTCGTGCAATTCCGTATCGGTCGCCTCATCGGGCGGATCTTTGGAGAACGGATTTGCACAGGACAAGCGATGTTCCAGAAGAACACGGGACTGGCTATTTGGATAGCATACGTTTACCTGACACCTATCGCCTCTATAGGTGCCGGTTGTTATGTTCTTTGGCAGAATCTCATCAATTCCTACGAACTCTGGCAGCACCGACGTACTGGCGCTGCAACTCCTTGCACAGCAGCAACGACCACAGAAGTCCAAACACACAAACTCCCGTGACAGCGTTCTCGATGCCCAGTGGTGCAAACGGCACACAGGACAAGGCGAAAAGGAAACTATAGGTAATCAGTCGTTGACGACGTAGCGTGCGCCTCAGTAATGCCCGCCCCCAATGCGTCGTGGAGAGCCAAAATGTCAGTCCTGCTGCCAGCACAAAAATCTTCGTATCCCAGAGCAATCCCAATATTTGAGTCGTACGGCTCGTCAGTGCAATCAGATCCGGGGTGAGGTCAGGCACATGACCACGCGTGGCAAACTGCAGAATGGTTCCTACCAGCCAACCGATGACCATCGGCCAACAGGCCAGGCGGAAGAACTCATTGCGCCGCTGCCAGGCCAGCAGCAGAAACGCCAGACAGAGTGGCAAGGTGATACCATCATGTGTGAAGCTGCAGAAGATACCCATCAGGAGCATGAAGCCGTAGGCTTTCTTGAAGTCCTTGCGACTGACACGGTTATATTGGGTCAGGAAGAACGGAACGATACACTGGGAACTAAGTTCTATGATGGCATCCTCATCACGCGAGAAGAATAAGGTTGCCCCGGGAGCAAAAATCAGGATGAAGCTGGCTGTCATCAACACTTCCCAAGCCGAGCGGTCTGTACCGATGAAGCGTGCCACCAGCCACACCAGCAACGTGAACAACGCCGCTGTTGCCGGAATAATAAGCTGTGGTTCCCAGATGAGACCACCTACTTTCGGCACTATCGCCAGCAGGAGACTGACGAAGAGAAAGATGACCAGATACGTTATAATTTTCATAAAAGCGCTGCAAAGGTAATGAAAAATTAAGAGTTTCGGGAGTAAAGTATAAAGTTTTTGAGCCCGAGACGAGATTGTAGCCGTATTTTTCCACTTCTTACTGACAAGATGGCAGTTTGCGAAACTTTGGCACACCTTTCGCATGACAGCAATTGCAAACTCATAACAATTATAATCCATAAAACCAAAACAACTATGAAGATTCAACCCCTGGCAGACCGAGTTCTGATAGAACCCGCTGCAGCAGAAGAAAAGACCATCGGCGGCATCATCATTCCCGATACCGCAAAAGAGAAACCCCTGCAAGGTAAAGTAGTAGCCGTGGGCAAAGGCACCAAAGACGAAGAGATGGTGCTGAAGGCTGGCGACACCGTGCTGTATGGAAAATACGCCGGCACTGAGCTGGAGTTCGAAGGAACCAAGTACCTCATCATGCGCCAAAGTGACGTAGTGGCTGTGCTGGCTTAAAAAAAACACCCCCTCGCCCTCCCTGTGAGGGAGGGAGTGATTACCTTTCAAGAATTAAACACATCTATCTTTATTATTCATCAAAAAAATGACCCTATAAACTTCCAAGCGCTAGCCGCTTCCCTCCTTTGCATGAGGCTGGTTTGGGGGTGGGTCTTACAATCATGGCAAAAGAAATCAAATTCAATATCGAAGCCCGCGAGCAGATGAAGCAGGGCGTGGACCAGTTGGCAAATGCCGTAAAGGTAACTCTGGGCCCGAAAGGTCGTAATGTAATTATTGAGAAGAAATTCGGTGCTCCTCAGATCACCAAGGACGGCGTGACCGTTGCCAAGGAGATTGAACTTGCCGATGCATTCCAGAATGCCGGTGCACAGCTCGTGAAGAGCGTTGCCTCCAAGACGGGCGATGATGCAGGTGATGGCACCACCACAGCTACCGTACTCGCTCAGGCTATTGTCCGCGAGGGTCTGAAGAACGTCACCGCAGGTGCAAACCCCATGGATCTCAAGCGCGGCATCGACAAAGCCGTCAGCAAGGTCGTAGAGAGCATTGCCACTCAGAGCGAGCAGGTGGGCGACGACTACAACAAGATCGAGCAGGTAGCTACCGTAAGCGCTAACAACGATCCTGAAATCGGAAAGCTGCTGGCCGAGGCTATGAAGAAAGTCTCCAAGGACGGCGTCATCACCATCGAAGAGGCCAAAGGCCGCGACACCACTATCGGCGTCGTCGAAGGAATGCAGTTCGACCGCGGCTACCTCAGCGCATACTTCGTCACCAACACCGAGAAGATGGAGTGTGAGATGGAGAACCCCTACATCCTCATCTACGACAAGAAGATCTCCAACCTCAAGGACTTCCTCCCCATCCTCGAACCCGCCGTACAGACCGGCCGTCCGCTGCTCGTCATCGCTGAGGACGTGGATAGCGAAGCCCTCACCACCCTCGTTGTCAACCGCCTGCGTGGCCAGCTGAAGATCTGTGCCGTGAAAGCTCCTGGCTTTGGCGACCGCCGCAAGGCTATGCTCGAAGATATCGCTATCCTGACCGGTGGCGTTGTCATCAGCGAAGAGAAGGGCTTGAAGCTCGAGCAGGCTACCATCGAAATGCTGGGTTCTGCCGACAAGGTGACCATCAGCAAGGACAACACCACCATCGTCAGTGGTCACGGCCAGAGCCAGCTCATCAAGGACCGCATCAACCAGATTAAGAACGAAATCAGCAACACCACTTCCAGCTACGACAAGGAGAAGTTGCAGGAGCGTCTGGCTAAACTCAGCGGCGGTGTCGCAGTCCTCTATGTCGGTGCTCCCTCCGAGACCGAGATGAAGGAGAAGAAAGACCGCGTGGACGATGCCCTCTGCGCCACCCGCGCAGCCATCGAAGAAGGTATCATCCCCGGTGGCGGTGTTGCTTACATCCGCGCCATCAGCGCACTCGAAGGACTACAGGGCGAGAACGCCGACGAGACCACGGGTATCCGCATCGTTGAGCGCGCCATCGAAGAGCCTCTGCGTCAGATTGTCGAGAATGCAGGCCTGGAAGGCAGCGTCGTCGTCAACAACGTGAAGAACGAGAAGGGCGACTACGGCTACAACGCACGCGCAGACCGCTACGAGGACCTCCGCGCTGCCGGCATCATCGACCCTGCCAAAGTGGCACGTGTGGCTTTGGAGAACGCTGCCAGCATCGCCGGCATGTTCCTCACCACCGAGTGCGTCATCTGCGATGCCAAGGAGGATAAGCCCGAGATGCCGATGGGCGGTGCCCCTGGAATGGGCGGCATGATGTAATCCCTCCCCACCAGCTACACTAATCTTATATATTCTTATATACTCAGAAGCCCCGCCCATCTCGGCGAGGCTTCTTTGTTTATCTTTTCTGCACGTTGTTCCTTCTTTCTTTTATAGAATTATTCTCCATCTTGCGCGTCAAACTCACTGCGAGCAAGCATGAAGTCACCAATTTGCATGACATTAGCAAATTATTATAGACAATAATCATTCTTTCTTTATGATGTTATACCTTTTTCCTCCATGACATGTTTGAACTCATCGGGATAGTTTGCTTTCAAATATGCCATTTGATAGGCCAACCATGTGTAGCAAACAGCATGGGACTTTTGGAAAGCGTACATACCTTTAGCTTCCATTTCATTCCATACCTTTTCAAGGGCATTCTTTTTGTGCCCATTCTTTATGCCACCTTCTATGAAACGGGGCTTCAAGACAGAAAGCACATCCATATTCCTTTTACCAAAGGCTTTTCTCAGCAAGTCGCTCTCACTTCTATTAAAGTCGGCAATCAATCGAGAAAGCATCATAATCTGTTCCTGATAAACAATAATGCCGTAAGTATTTTGAAGATATTTTTCCATACAAGGAATCATATACTTGACGGCTTTCTTGCTATGCTTTTGTCTGACGAGAGTTGAAATATATTCCATTGGCCCTAGGCGATACAAGCAATTCAAGATGACCAAATCCTCAAAGCATGTAGGATGAAGTTTTTGCAAGAATTTTTGCATTCCTTTTGAGCTGAACTGAAACACGTCATCGGTTCGGCCTGTTTGGAAAAGTTCTATCGTCTTCTCATCATCAATCGGAATCTTTTCAATATCGAAATCCTTATCATAATGAACTTTGACACTCTTACATATATCCCTCATCTTGGAAAGCGTTTCAAGACCTAGGAAATCAAATTTTATAAGACCAGACGACTCCACATGCCATCCATCGTATTGAGTACAATTCACTATTTGTTCATTACCCTTTGAATCTTCTATCGAACAAGTTGAAACAGGTGTCCAATCAGATACAGGCTCGTCAGCAACAATAAACCCACAAGCATGAACACCTAATCCACAGATTTTTCTTTCTAATATAGCAGTATTAGCAAATGCATTACGCAAAGGGATTCCGACTTTTCGAATAGCTTTTCTTAACTTTGGTTCATATTTGATGTAATTCTTTATAGAACGCCAGAAATAACCTGACAGAATTTCGTTAATAGCCAGAATGTCAGGAGTATGCATTTGGGTTACTTTTGCTACTGTACTGAACGCATCTGCCGTTGAGAATGTGCGGAAAGAAACAATATGCGCACAGCAGTCCTTGCCATATCTCTGCTGAAGCCATTCAAGGACACGTTCTCTACCTTCATCATCGAAGTCTATATCTATGTCTGGGAACGCCGTACCTTCTTGACTTAGAAAACGCTCAAAGAGCAAATCGTGTTTCAAAGGGTCAATCTTAGTAACACCCAAGCAATAACATACAAGACTACCAGCAGCTGAGCCACGTCCAGGGCCGACCCATACGCCAAGCTCTGATTGAACTGTATTGATTACATCCTGTAAAAAGAGGAAATAACCAGAAGCCGCTCTCTGCTTGATGATTTGGAGTTCAAACTTCAGTCTATCAGAAACATCTTCAGGAAGCAATTCTCCATATATCTGTTTTGCTTTGGAAAAAGAAAGGTATTCCAGATAGTTTTCCTCCTTTTCCCTTCTCTCATTCCCGAACCCATTGGGAATGTTAATGGCAGGAACAATCGGAGCATGACGTATGTCATAGAATTTAACCTTATTAAAGATTTCCATTGTATTCTCCAATGCCGCAGGAACATCTGAGAAAAGTTCGCACATTTCTTTCCGACTTCTCAGCCATCTATTTAGAGGATAATTCAACTTCTCATACTCTTCGACTGTCTTTCCTTCTGCAATGGATCGTAACGTGTTATATGCACGTATATCAGTTGACCTTAGATAATGAACGTCATTTGTAGCAACAATCTTAACACCATTTGCGTTAGCCTTTTCAATGAGGCGTTCATTCATTCTTTGTAACTCGGAACCGTTTATGAACAAATCTGCATAACGCAGCAGTTCTATATAAAAATCCTCGGCAAAAGTCTGTCTATACCATCTGATTGTTTCATCCAAACCCTCAATGTCACCATCGGAAATTTCAGTAAAGACTTCACTTCCAATACCACCAGAGAGGACAATTAGCCCATCATGGTATTTCTCCAGGTCATGATGGTCTGTTCGGGGTCTCATATAGAAACCGTCAGTCCATGAGTTACTGACAATCTTGATGAGGTTTTTGTAGCCTTGATAGTTCTTTGCCAAGACTGTTAAGCGAAAGCCTTTGCAGTGCTTGCAAAGCTTCTTGTCCTCCTTTGCTTCTGGTGCAACATACAGTTCACAACCAATGATAGGCTTAAAAGGTTTCTTCCCCTTCTGCCGTCTTTCATTGTTGATACGAGAAACATAGTCGAAAAACTCCATCACACCAAACATATTACCATTGTCGGTAATAGCAATGCCTGGCATTCTGTCTTTGATGGCTGCATCCACCAATTCCTTTATGCTGGCACACCCATCCATAATGGAGCAATGTGAGTGAACATTCAAATGTACAAATCGGAATCTGTTCATACTGTGTCAATTTTTATCTTTTGTGCAAAGTTACGACCTACATCAGCCAAACTGTGGCAGAGGTTATAGGAAAGTGCATTATGTCTCAATTAAATGATTGGGTCTGAACAAAAGTCTCTTCGTTTACATGATTTGCAATGCTTTCCAATCCACACTTCATCGAACTGGTTCATAGCCTGTTCAATGATTCCTGGATCATCAGTTAATATGCCCGCCTCAAAGTTGCGAGGTTTCAGCCTTCATGCCAATGCCTGCACCTGTGAGGTTTGCGCTACCTATATATACTTCTTTTCCGTCGAAGACAAGCATCTTGAAATGAACACGAGGACAGAGCACACGCTCCAAGTGGTCATAGAGAACAGGGTACTTGTCAAAATCCTCACGAAAGTTCGGACCTGGTTCTTTTGCATGAATGAGCCTTACCTCCACACCACGCCTGATGAGTTGGGCTATGAGAGCCAGAAATGGTTTCTTCTCTTTGACCACTTCCACATAAAGGTCTTTGATGTCGGCAGTACCAATCCAAAGCATGTGCTTCACGGATTGAACCCGTGAAAGCACTTCTTTGTAATGGGCGGAGTTGGAGATGTAGGTTGTCATAGGCTATTGCTGAAATAAGTTCCATGTGATGCAATGGATAGCACCACCTTCTTTAATAAGAGGCCTCGCAAAGACCTGAAGCACTTCTTTTTCGGGGAAAAGTGACTTGAAGCATTCAAGTGCTGCAAGGTCGTTGTCGCAATCCATTGTTTCTGACAAAGCAGGAAGGATAATTCCATTGCCGGTCTCCAAATAGTTGAGATAGCACCAACTTTTTGGATGAACTTTGCAGTCGTAGCAGAGTTCTGTGATGTCATAATGCGCCTCCAGTATTTTCAAGACTCTTTTCGTGAAAGGCTTCTTTTTACCCTTCTCTAACTGCCGGAAGTTGTTCAAGAGTATGCGGTTACCACCTAACCAAGCCACCATTCCATCAGCGTGGCCACATTCGTCTTCCATATCCCAAGGCAGAAGGATAACTTCTGCTTGAAATGCTTCTTCCATCCGCTCTATCAGACGCAATGGTCGCCATTGTGGATTCTCCATGAAAATCTTGTCTGTTACCAAGACTGTCTCGCCACATCTAACATAATTTCCACCATCAAAAATGATGTCCATGCTATCAGCCATCTCTAAATCAATACCTTCACAAGCCGCTAACTGATTCGTGATGTATTGCCTTAGGGAGGTATCGTCCCACAAATAATCTGGGCGATAGTTATAACCAACATATCTGCCATTACCTATATGAACAGGCATAAAGTCACGGCACCAGTAGTCGTTGGAGTAAGGTAATATTTTGAACGAAACTTTACATACGTCAAACGCATGACACAGACTGCCATACACCACAGGGTAACTCTCTTTCAGCCATTCAGAGATAAAAACAGTTTCTGTCATTTGAAGTTATGCTTTCGTGAACCGCCAAGGACGATTATCATATTGCTTGTTACCATTATCATCATTAAGGGGGATTCCTTGCTCATTATAAGCTCGCACCTTGATTCTTGGATTTCTTTTCAGCGGTGTGTCATCGTAGTTTGTATCCACCCATTCTATTTTTGGACCATCGCCTAAAATGCAACCAGTGTACCCTATCAAGTCTTCTGGCAAATAACTGGGGGTACTGATTATCTCATCATTAATTGCATATTTTCTAATCAGGAAACTGGCACGATATGCGCCCTGCCTTTCAAACGTCACATCAATCCCTGAACGGTGTGGATGTAGGGATCCAACAGGGAACCAGTCAACCGCTCCTCGATGATACATGGCAAAGTCATGAACACTGCTGACGGCATCATCCTCAGAGTGGAAATAAAATTCCACCTCTACGATGAAGACGTTGTATTCATCGTTGACACGGAAATGTCCTCCATAGATGGCAGCCTTTGCAATCATTTCAAACTGTTCTGTAAATTGCTGTTCCGTCAAATGTCTGCCGTCAAATTCTTTCAATAAGTCTGCTAATGTTTTCATACGATATTCATTTTAAATGCATTTTTCGGTATATGTATTACTTGTTTCATACCAATAATTATCAGATCAATCGATATATCCTTTAATATCATACTTAAGTTTTTTTTCGTTGTCACTTATTAAAGAAATGAATTGATCAAAAGACCAGTCTTTGTTATTCTCTATTTGTTCCTTCTGAGGGACATGGAACGGATAAACAATGATATTCCCACCATAACCTTTCAATTCGTATTGTGTAGATTTTTGCTTGTATTCCAATGGGTAGAGATAACCACCAAATGGAGCTTTAGAGCAATACATATAGGAAACAACTTGATACAAATCTTCTCGCCCAACCCCATTATTAAGATGTTTATACTTTGCATCAAGAATAAAGTCTATACTATCATTGTTTTTATGATAGAGATCTGGGTATAGACGGCGGCTGTTCTTGCTGAATACTTCATCGTACTCAGGTCTGTTGAACATAGGGAATCCACCCTTCTTTAATTTATTCTCTGGATGATGAAAATGAAGCTCAGCAAGTAAAGTTGCCAAATATTCTTCCCATAGCCATGCCCCATCAAAAAGAATACCATAAACTTTGTCTTTCTCTTTGCCGTACTTGATTGTTTCGTGACGAAGGATTTGCATACAAAGACGCTGTAATGGGGTATAATCCACAAAATAGGGATGGATGGTAGGGCGCACATTCGCATAAATAACCTTCTGCCTATTTGTTTGAGCATAAGAGGGAGTCGCTAACACGATTTGGGAAGCACATGAAATAGTATCGGCATCGTTCTGAAGAATCTGTCTTCCCAATGGCTTCTGTCGAATGTACTCTATAGTATGCCGGATGAGTTGGGTTATGTTATTATCATAACTATGTTCGCGAGTATCATAGCTTACAGTTCCTCTAAATGGAATATTCTCCCGAATATGCCTGCTAACATTGATGACTCCACGTACATTTGCATCGTTATATCGCTTCTGCTGATACTGCTTGAATAATCCCTGTCGCATCGCTTTCTTCAGATAATGAGGAAACAGATATAGCAGAAAGTCAAAAGCTGTGTCTTTTGAAATGGAATAATCCAAGTTGAAGAGATTGAGTCGAAAAACCTTGCAGAGCATATAATGCAGGAAATAGTCGTTCCCGTCATCGTGTGAAAAACGCGAACAGATATTTATCTGAGTGCCATTCACTCCAATGAACCCCATAAGATTACCCGTTGTAACTTTTTCTTTTCCAAGACCAATCAGATGCAGCTTGCCTATCTCATCCCCATTTTGGTTGAGGTTGTGAGGAAAGACCAGTAGCTCAGGACTTGACTCGACCAATTCTTCTACTGACGTATTGGCTATCAGCTGCAAATCATTCCTGTTTTCGTCAGAGAATGTTCTATCAGATTCGTCCCTCCATTCGGCTAACGGTAGTCCCTGATGATTATCCTTGATTCGAAATTGCTGTATTCTCATTCGTTATCCACATCTCTTGATGCGATTTGTTTTAAATCGTAGTATTCTTTTAACTCCTTTACTTTCTTTTCAGCATCAGCCATGCCTCTGAGGTATTCCATTAACAAGCCCTCAAGATGATTATTCCACAGGGAATCATAGTCGTAGCTTTTGTCTTCATTCTGATATAACTTGAGCTTCATAAAGTAGCTACCACCAATATGATAAGCGGAAGAAAGACCTTCTACTTTTTCAATGGCAGCATTCAGATTCTCCATTCTCTTAATAATGTTATCCTTATCTTCCAGGTCGTCCAGCATCCCCAAGTTTTCTGATGCTTTAATCTCTTTAAAAGCAAAACGACGACGGAAGGCGAAGTCCATACTCTCTACACTCCGGTCAATGTCGTTCATTGTGCCTATGATATAGACATTATCGGGAACAAAGAAGTGGCCAAAATCATTTGCGTCCGTAATACCTAAAGCCTCGTCAAAAGCATTAGGGCGCTTACACATATTAGAATATTGGGTTCTTATAGTCACTAATGGACTTTTACCAGAGCGGTGATCGTCAATCATTTCCTTTGTTACTCGATACCCCGAATCTATAGAGAAGAAAAGTTCACCAAATATTTTAGATATTTCACCACGATTAATCTCGTCTATGATGAAAACATATTTAGGAGCTTTGTCAGCATTTGAGAGATAAGCCAGCAATGCATTTTCACAGAACTTTTTGAAGATGCCGTCTTTAGGCTCAAAACCTATATTTCCACTATCATCTTGTTTAGGGCGAAGTCCTTCAACGAAGTCAGTATAGTCGTAAGACGGGTGAAACTGAACGAATCCCATACGAGTCTCACTGCATCCCATTTCCTTTGCTATTTGCTGCGCAAGGTATGTTTTACCAGTGCCAGGAGCACCTGTAAAAATCAAGTTGTAATTAGAAGTTAATAATTCCACTAACTTCCCTATTGTTTCATTTTTCTTTTCCATTTCTATCTTTTGTTTCCAAATTGCTACATACAAATCAAACAACTCCTTTTTTATGTACTCTAACATTTGACTATATTCTTCATCAGGAAAAATACCATCTTGTATTTTTATATTTTTGCCAAATAAATAGTACTCGCCATTTTTTATGTTTTTAAGTCCATCCCATCCGTTTCCTTCTATTAGGGAAAAGCCTTCAGCTTCCGCAACAGCTAAAGTTTTGTCTTTATTTCTTTTTAATGTTAAGAACGCTTTTACGAAAGGCATAATATAATCCACAGGGCTCTTTTCGTTAGCAAAAGGGACATATTGAGCATTAAACCCCAAGCCATATCCTACCTCGTTTTGGCGAGCATAAAAATGGTATTGGACTTCTTTTCCTCCACCTTCATTAATAACCCAGTCACGATCTCCATCTACAAATTTGAATAATATATCAGCAGATGAAGCACGTCCAGAATTACTAAGCTCTTTGCGCTTGTAACGAAACGTGTCACAAAAATTGTGTCCCATGTCATTGTTGATTTTCTCAACAAGTTTTTCTAATGAAATGCTTTTAATATCCATAATTTCTTTATGTTTAAATAGTTCTAACTATTCTGATTCACATACTCAAAAATCTCTTCCGCAAATCCTTTTTCATTGTCAGCAATAATAGCTATACAACGAAGTTTATCTAAATTCACATCGTCTTCACAAATGAAAGAAATAACAACATTGTCCATTCCTTTCTCTTCATCAGTGAATCGGGTGAATTTCACATCAAACCAATCTGTATGAATCTTAGCATCCAGATCAATAATGGAATCATCTGCATTGGTCGTGATGCTAAACTGTTTATTCACGACATTCATTCGTGCTGCTAACTCATCATATAATCTCTTGATGCTGTGTTCTGTTATATGTTCTACTGGGATAGAGACAGACATGTCGTGGATGAGCATCTTTTCTGTAAATCCTTCTCTCTCAACAATGACCCCATATTCTTTCAGAAAATCATTCAAGTTATAGTTGTCTGTCTGTTGATTATCTAACTCGTTTTGGAATTCATCTGTTTCATCCACAGACATCCCAAGCATAATGTGATAGAGAGAGGGAAGCCCCATTTTAAAGGTAATTAAATTGTCAAGTTCTTTGTAGGTCATATCATAAATCTTTAATTTAGTCCAACTTTTCAAATTCAAAATCACTTGCGGAGCAACATGCTTTCTTGTAGTCAAACTGATACATACGCATGTACTGCTCTTGTATTTCCTTTGCTCCATTGTAGAACGGAGTGGTGGTATGTGACCGAGTGGTCACGGTAATTGACATGTCTGGTGTCAACACCTGCCCATTAGAGCGTTTCACTCGTTTGGGCGTAATTCTAAAGACTTTACTCATGGTTGTTTTTTCAATTATTGATAATTGAAACAAATCTCTTACTATACAAGAACATGCTTCTGCGTGGGAAAGTAGAGTTTCTTCATCAGCAAGTGCGTTATTCATTTCTCTGATTAATCAAATTCACCACCACCTTTACCATCACATCCTTCTCTTCAGTCTTGCTCTCGGCAATCATCAGAGTTAGGGCAACGAGGGTGTTGTCAGCCAAGCGCTTGGAGCCGTCTTTGCGATAGAGGATGTGGTTATTGTTGAGGAACCAGAGGAAGAGGGTGGCGGCAATGCGCTTGTTTCCATCACTGAACGAATGGTTCTTGGTGACGAGGTAGAGCAACATGGCGGCTTTCTCCTCGACGCTGGGGTAGAGTTCCTCACCTCCGAAGGTCTGGTAGATCTGTCCGATGCTGCTTTTGAAGGAATCGTCCTTCTCGTTGCCAAACAAGACGGAATCTCCGAATTTCTCTCGCAAGCCATTGATTGCCTCCATCGCATTCTCATAGGTAGCATGGAATGGCTCTTCCTTGGTCGTCTTGTCAATAGTCAGTCGCTCGTAATCGTAGTTGTCGAGCGTGTCGAGGGCGTATGTATAATTCGTCACCACTTCGAAGAGAGCATTCGTCTCGTCGGTGGAGAGAAGCGGCTGGTTCTGAATGGTGCGCCCCAGCATACCCACTAGTTGGCGCAGTTCGCCAATTTGTTCCTTTCTGATGCGCTCATTGACGGAGTAGCCTTTAACAAGATAGTCCTTGATTATCTTACGAGCCCAGATACGAAAAGCAGTACCGCGTTTGCTTTTGACGCGATAACCGACGGAGATGATGACATCAAGGTTATAAAAGGGAACTGGCTTTTTCACTCCATTAACGTGTAAAAAATGCACGTTATTCTCTCTTTCAAGTTCACCCTCTTTGAATACATTAATTATATGGCGACGAACATTTGACTCCTCACGATTAAAAAGGAGCGACATCTGCTCTACATTTAGCCACACAGTCTCATTCTCCAGCCGGACATCAATCTGTGTCTGTCCGTCTTCTGTCTGGTAAATTATTATCTTATTCTCTTCCATATCTACGATTTTGCAGGCAAAGATAATTCTTTTCTTTCACAAAGAGTCATTAAATCTCAAAAATGTGTCATCTTTAATGCTATTTTCACAGAATCTCTCTTGCAATCCACGCACAAGCCTCTGCATCAGCCAGCGCGTGGTGGTGATTCTCTAAACAGTAGCCACATTCTGCGGCTACAGTGTGCAGCTGGTGGTTGGGCAGATAACGGAACTTGCGGCGGGCGGCGGCGAGGGTGTCGTAGAACTCATAGTCCGGATAGTCCATCTGATAGACGCGGAAGACAGCTTTCAGGCAGCCCTCGTCAAATGGTTTGTTATGAGCCACAAGAGGCAGACCTTCTATCAGAGGTTCTATCTGAGCCCATACTTTTGGGAACACAAGTGCATCGTCAGTATCTTCATGACAAAGTCCATGTACCTGCGAACACCAATAGTTATAATAGTTCGGCTCGGGCTGGATGAGCGAGTAGAAAGAATCCACTATCTCTCCGTTACGAACAATGACGATTCCAACGGAACAAACCGAAGAACGTTCATTGTTAGCCGTTTCAAAATCTATTGCTGCAAAGTCTTTCATTCTGAATCTCCTTCATATTTATTCCACATTCTCTTTATCTTACCGGCAATCTCCTTATGGAGCCAGAGGGGTTCAAGCACTTCCACATCCTCGCCGTTCCAAAGCAATTCTTGTATGAAGTCGAAGGTTGGGCGGAGGTTGAGGGTGAAGATGCTGTATTCAGGGTTACGTTCAATTTCTTCCTGCGACTCATGGAGCTTGAGGTCGCGAATGTAATTGGCTTGTCCTGCAGAGACTTTCAACGTGACGGGCTGCACCTCCACGCTTTGATCGGCGATAATGCCGAAGCAGCCGTCGAAGAACACCTTGGCGCTCCAGTCCTTGGGCATCTCGAAGGTTTCTTCCGTATTGTGGAGGCTGTGGATGCGGTCGAGAGCATAGATGCGGGGGCCCTGCTCATAATAATAAGTATAGGTGCTTCTGGCCACCAGGTACCACCGCTGTCTGAACAGCTTCACACAATACGGCTGCACGTCGAAGTTGCTTTCCTCGTCCTTCCAGTAGCTGTGATAGGTGATGTTCAGCACGCGGTTCTCCTTCATCGCTTCGATGATGGGTTGAAGGTAATCTTGACCCGATGGCACATACTCCAGAATGATGCGGTCCTTGATGCTTTGGCTGTTGGCCAAAGCGTTGCTGACGCAGAACGTGTTGTAGAGCCAGGAACGGAGACCGTTCTTGCTGATGTCCTCCTCGTTCTCGATGTAGTAGCGGTACTCACCACGGTTCTCATTGACTATGCTTATACCGAACATATCCCAGATGACATAACGCCAGTTGTCGAATGTGCGCTTGGGAATATCCACACCTCGACTGATGTCATCACGCAGCCAGAGTTCATTCAGTTCCTTGAATGAGATCTTACGCCTGCGGTAGATGGTCTCTATCACCCAGACGTATTTGGAAATGAGGCTTTGTCCTCTGTCGTTTGTTACCATAGTTTTCGTCATTGTTTGCGGCAAAGGTAGAGCTAAGGTCTGCCAACTGGAGGCAGAGGTTATCTATTATTGCTATTAGGCTATCATCATAAGGTAGAATCACCAGCTTTCTGCCGCAAAGTTAAGGATTATTTTGCTATTCGCAGCATAATAAGGGAGAAAAGTGTGGGCGATGATAGAAAAAGGCGCAAAACACCTCCGTTTCACTCTTCGAGGTGAAGATATGTGCAAAAAGTTTACTCCAAAACACTCCGAACACTCCGAAACACTCCGAACTTCTAACCTTTTTTTCGGAGAGTATCGGAGTGTTCGGAGTGTTTTGGAGTAAACTTTTTGCAAAATGTTGTCTAAGGCTTGTCGGGCGGGAAGCCGACTCCATCAGGCGGGGAACTATAGTTCGTCGTCGAAGGAACTATAGTTTGTCGTCGTAGGAACTATAGTTTGTTCAACTCAATCCTATAGAAATCGTCTTTGTCTGAAATTGTTTTACTGTGGATGTAAGAACGTGCCTTCCGTTTCCTACCTATATTCGTATGTCATTTGCATGGCGACCGATCCTTGCGGCCATTTCTTGCGGTCGATATACATCTTGGCGGTACCCTTTGAAAGCACGAACAAGCCCGGTCTAATCTCGCTGCACTCGAAGTGCATCTGGTTCTGACCCTCGGTATAGTCTAACGCCTTGATCTGCCAGCATCCATCGACAATTTGCACCAGCATATTATCAAGCTTCACCTTGTATATTGTACAGCTGTCAGATGTGTAGCTGCCAACGTACACCATGCCAGTGGCCTTTTTCTTCTTGTATTTCCGTTTCAGTTCCTTGGCCTTGCTGCGCACCTTGTCATAGAACTTGTCATAAATATTGACTCCCATGATGCCGTCGTGCTTGAGGAATGCCTTCATCTGCTTTTCGGTGAGTTGCTGTTTCGACTCCACGATTCGCGCATTGGATGTGGTGATCTTTCCGTCGTGGAACAGCACGTCCTCAGCCATCGTGATGCCAAAAGCTTTGTGCTCTAAGAGTGCCGATACTATCTGTCCGTAGCCTGCCAGCCTGGCGGCAAAAGTGATAATCCGTCGTCGTGGCATCTGTTTCAGGTCGATGTTTTTTTCCAAGCTGGTCGTCACCGTATAATTCAGCGTACGGATGTGTTCCTTCAGCGGTTTGGCGTTCTCTAACACCTGGGTGACCAAGTACTCCTCGAAGGATTGGCCATCAGCCACGACAACAATCTCATTCATACTACGCGTGGCAGATATGTCCGCATCGTCCTGCGCCCTCATGCTTATGGCTGTCAGGGTGATGCAACAGAGTATGGTGATGAATCGTTTCATGTCTATAATCCGCTGCAAAGATACAAAAAAACCTCCATACCATGCGATATGGAGGAATCTTTTATGATATTTTCAGAATTCTATTTCGCCGAGCTGAGCAGGAATGTTATTTCAGGAGCTTGGCGCTGAGTTTCTCGAGCATATCGCGGGTCATGGCGGCGATGCCGAAATTGGGATGCCAGCCCCACTCTTCGCGAGCTGCGGTGTCGTCGAGGCTGTCGGGCCAACTCTCTGCAATGGCCTGCTTCAGGGGGTCCACGTCATACACCATCTTGAAATCGGGCACGCGCCTGCGGATCTCGGCATAGATCTTCTCTGGCGGGAAGCTCATGGCGGTGACATTGAAACCGTTGCGGTGGATGAGTTTATCGGGGTTGGCCTCCATGAGTTCCATTGCTGCACGCAGTCCGTCGGGCATATACATCATGTCCATTCGTGTGCCTTTGGCTATCGGGCAGACGAACTTTTCGCCACGCACGGCAGCATAGAAGATGTCGACGGCGTAGTCGGTGGTGCCGCCGCCCGGAGGGGTTACGTAGCTGATGAGACCTGGGAAGCGGACGCTGCGGGTGTCGACGCCGTACTTAATGAAATAGTAGTCGGAGAGGAGCTCGGTGCATACTTTGCTGACGCCGTAGATGGTCTTGGGTCGCTGGATGGTGTCCTGCGGGGTGAGTTCATGGGGAGTGTTGGGTCCGAAGGAACCAATGCTGGATGGAGTGAAGACAGCGCATTTGTTTTCGCGCGCCACTTCGAGGACATTCCAAAGTCCGTCGATGCCGATCTTCCAAGCCAGCCGAGGCTTTTGCTCGGCCACCACGCTGAGCAATGCAGCCAAATTGTAGATGGAATCGATGTCGTATTGGCGAACGATGTCGGCCATCTGTTCGCCGTTCGTGACATCAGCGATGGCCGAAGGACCGCTTTCGGCCAATTCTCCTTTGGGCTCTGCGCCCGGAATGTAACCGGCGACTACGTGGCTGCCGCCATACTGCTTTCTTAACTCTGTGGTAAGCTCTGAGCCTATCTGACCAGTAGAGCCAATGACGAGGATATTCTTCATGTTTGAAGTTTGAGTTAGTTGGAATGAGTTTTCTTCGTTTTCGGGTGCAAAGTTAAGCATATTTTCCGATTTACCGATTTCGGATTCACGATTTCTTTTCGCAATTGATGATTTTTACCATTTTTTATACCTCGTGAAGGAAAAAAGTACGGATAAAGGAATTGAAAATGGTAAATATTGCTTATCTTTGCACCCAGAAACAGCTAAATGATCAAATCCAAAATCTTTAAATCCTAAAATCAAGTCATGTACGGAAAAATGAAAGAACATCTTCAGCAGACGCTGAAGGAAATCCGCGAGGCAGGTCTCTACAAGGAGGAACGCCTCATCGAGAGTCCCCAATCCGCCGCTATTCAGGTGGCAGGCAAGGAGGTGCTGAATTTCTGTGCCAACAACTACCTTGGCCTATCGAACAACCCCCGCCTCATCGAGGGAGCAAAGAAGATGATGGACCGTCGCGGCTACGGCATGTCGAGTGTGCGCTTCATCTGCGGTACGCAGGATATTCACAAGGAGTTGGAAGCCGCCATCAGCCGTTTCTTCAAGACGGAGGACACCATTCTCTACGCGGCCTGCTTCGATGCCAACGGCGGTGTCTTCGAGCCCCTGCTGACCGAGGAGGATGCCATCATCAGCGACGCCCTGAACCACGCCAGCATCATTGATGGTGTGCGCCTGTGCAAGGCCAAGCGCTACCGCTACGCCAACGCCGACATGGAAGATCTGGAGCGCCAGCTGCAGGCCGCTCAGGAACAGCGTTTCCGCATCGTGGTCACTGATGGCGTCTTCTCTATGGACGGCAATGTGGCTCCGATGGACAAGATCTGCGACCTGGCAGAGAAGTACGATGCTATGGTGATGGTGGACGAGAGTCACTCGGCAGGCGTCGTCGGCAAGACAGGCCGCGGAGTGAGCGAATTCTACAACACCTACGGCCGTGTGGATATCTACACCGGCACGCTGGGCAAAGCCTTCGGCGGTGCCATGGGCGGCTTCACGACAGGTCGAAAGGAAATCATCGACCTTTTGCGCCAGCGCTCTCGCCCCTACCTCTTCTCGAACTCGCTGGCTCCCGGCATCATCGGCGCTTCGCTGGAAGTCTTCAAGATGCTGGACGAGTCGAACGAACTGCACGACCGCCTGGTGGAAAATGTCGCCTACTTCCGCGACAAGATGATGGCCAGCGGTTTCGACATCAAACCCACTCAGAGTGCCATTTGTGCCGTGATGCTCTACGATGCTCCCCTCTCCCAGCGCTTCGCTGCCCGTCTGCAGGACGAAGGCATCTACGTCACTGGCTTCTACTATCCCGTGGTGCCGAAGGGCCAAGCGCGCATCCGCGTGCAGATCAGCGCTGGTCACAACCGCGAACAGCTCGACAAGTGCATTGCCGCCTTTATCAAGGTGGGCAAGGAACTGGGAGTGCTGAAGTGAATGAACGTTGAAACGTTGAATAATTGAAAGAGAGGAGCCGAATGACGGGGTTGTCATTCGGCTTCTTTCATTTATTTATCACTCCTTGACCGCGCTAATCTACATAGTAGATGCGTTTCACGCGGGGCGAGACACTGGTGAGGATCTCGTAAGGAATGGTGTCGATGGCATCCGAGAGCACGGTGGGCGGCAGTTCGGGTCCGAAGATGACGGCGGTGTCGCCTTCGCGGCAATCGATATCTGTGACGTCGATCATGCAAACATCCATACAGATATTCCCCACGTAGGGAGCCTTCTTCCCGTTCACGAGGCAGTAGCCGTTGCCGCATCCGAGGTGGCGGTTTAGCCCGTCAGCATATCCTATAGGCAGGGCCGCTATGCGGCTGTCGCGGGTGAGGTGGCCGCGACGGGAGTAACCTACGGTCTCGTTGGCAGGAACGTCATGAATCTGCAGGATGGTGGTCTTGAGTGTGGAGATGCAATGCAGCATCTGGTTGTTGCGGGCGTTGATGCCATAGAGCCCTAATCCCAGCCGCACCATATCGCAGTGGCGTTCGGGGAAGTGCTCGATGCCGGCGCTGTTGCAGATATGACGCAGAATATGGTCGGGGAAGGCGGCCTGCAGCTCATCGGCAGCGGTGCGGAAGGTGTTCCACTGCTGCTCGGAGAAGCGGTCGAAGTCATCGCTGTCCGAGCCTACGAAATGCGTGAAGACGGAACGGGGAATCAACGCCTTCTGTGCGCGCAGGCGTGATATTAATAAAGGTATGTCGCTGCTGGGGGTGAAACCCAAACGATGCATGCCCGTGTCGAGTTTTATATGTACAGGGAAGTTGGTGATGCCCTCGCGCTCGGCAGCCTTGATGAGGGCTTCGAGCAGTCGGAAGCTATAGACCTCGGGTTCCAACTGGTACTCAAAGAGTGTGTGGAAGCTGGACATCTCGGGATTCATGATCATGATGTTCGCCGTGATGCCTGCACGGCGCAACTCCACGCCTTCATCTGCCACCGCCACTGCCAGATAATCCACTTGATGATCCTGCAGCGTCTTTGCGATTTCTACAGCCCCGGCACCATAGGCCGAGGCTTTCACCATACAAACCATCTTCGTCTCCGGCCGCATGAAGGAACGGTAGTAGTTCAGGTTGTCGACGACCGCCGAGAGGTTTACCTCGAGAATCGTCTCGTGCACCTTCTGCACAAGGGCATCCGTGATGCGGTCGAAGCGGGCTGCACGGGCACCCTTGATGAGAATGATACGATTGCTGAGCGAGGCAAAGAGCGATGAATCCAGGAAGGCATCGATCGAATGGAAGGAACCTCCTGCAATGGAGAACGGCTGGGGCTGGTTTGCCAGCCCGGCGCTCACTTCCGGTCCGATGCCGATGAGTTCATCTACGCCGTAGTGCTCTACAAGAGCCCTCACCTGTCCGTAGAGGTCGGTCAGAGTGAGACCTGTCTGCTTTATATCTGAGAGTATCAGGGTACGACGGCGACCGGCAGCATCGGGGCGGCGTCGCATGAAATCGAGGGCTATTTCCAGGGAACCCAGATCGCTGTTGCAGGTGTCGGTGATGAGGGTGCAGCCGTTTCGTCCCTCCTTGACTTCCAGTCGCATAGCCACTGGTTCGAGGCTCTTCACCCGCTCGCGGATAACCTCTTCGTCGAGGCCGAAGTAACGGCAAACACAGATGCAATGAATCACATCTTCCCTGCTGGCGGAATCCATGAACGGCACGTCGAAGTCAGCCCCGTGCCACCCTATCAGCTGCCCCTTGAAGCCGCTTTGGGCGACGCAGTCGCTGATCATCTCGTCGTCGGCGTTGAAGACAAGCACCTTTGCATGGCGGAAGAGGCGCAGCTTCTCTAAGCATTTCTCCTGACGATTGGCAAAGTTCTCGTCGTGGGCAGAACCGAGGTGAGTCATCACGCCTACCGTCGGTTGGATGATTCCCTCGAGGGCATCCATCTCGCCGGGTTCGCTGATGCCAGCCTCAAAGATACCTATTTGGGTCTGCTCCTTCAGACGCCACACCGACAGCGGTACTCCTATCTGGGAGTTCCACGAACGGGGCGAACGCGTGATATTAAAGTCGGGCGCCAACAGTTGGTAGAGCCACTCCTTGACAATCGTCTTTCCGTTGCTGCCCGTGATGCCGACCACCGAAATATCGAATTCCTCGCGGTGGCGCTCGGCCAGCCGCTGCAGGGCCTTCAGGGGCGAGGGCACTTTCAGGTAGTTGGCGTCAGGTTCGGGATTCTCGGGCACCTGGCTGACTACAAAACTACGTACACCGCGTCGGTAGAGTTCGGCAATATAGCGGTGACCGTCGTTCTTCTGTGTTCTGATGGCAAAGAAGAGCGAGGATTCCGGGAACACCAGCGAACGGCTGTCGGTCAGCAACCAGTCGATGTGCGCTTCAGTGCTTCCTATTCGATGTGCACCAACAAGGGTAGTAATGGTTTCTATGGAATAAGTCATATCGATTATAGTTCAAGATTGTATTTTGCCAACAGGTCGTTGAGTCGCTGCCGGGTTTGTTCCTGATGACGGATAGCTGCCGCTGAATCGGGATCGCTGGGACGATGCATCAGCGCTTTGCGAATCGGTTCATAGTCGGTGAAGAAGCGGTGGGTCTCGCTGTCAAAGTAGCGCTCCACAAAGCGTTCCCAGATGTATTCTATGGCCTGCTGTGAAGGGTGCAGCATATCCTCTGCGTAGAACCGGTAGTCGCGCAGCTCATCGAGCAGGATCTCATACGCCGGGAAGTATCCCACCTGCCCGGGGCGCCGTTTCTGGATGGCATCCACCGCCAGCAGCAATGCCGCCTTCGAGAGCCGGCTTTCATGAAATCCATACTTCGAATAGCGGTAGGGCGAGACCGTCAGTAGCACTTGTGCACGGGGGAAGAGCTGGCAGATGCTGTCGAGAATGGTGGTCATCTCTTCCACCGTCAGTTCCTTTTCCTCGAACTGCGCTTGCGGCCGTTTGTGGCAGTTGCCGACGATGAGCGAGGAGTTGGTGACTTCAGCGGAACCGCCCGCCACGAACTCGGACTTCAGTTCGTAGTAGCGATTGGTGCCGAGCGTGATGATGAGCACATCGGGATTCAGCGAGAACAGGCGCCCCCTTGCAGACAGCAGTGCCGCCTTACAGGCTTCCAGGGTCGAAGCGTTCTTGGAACTGTCGGTCAGCCAGCAGTGCCAGCAGTGGTCCTCGTCCTCGAAGTACAGCGGATCGTACATCGGGTTCTGCGTCAGCACCTGAAGGATGCTCAGGGGGTTATACAGTACACCAAAGGGGTTCACAAGGGCGGGCATTCCGCTCTGCCGCATGTGTGTTCCTATATGTTGAGCAAAACAGGAACCGATGAATGCGATGCGGTCCCTGAGCCCTATCAGCCTTTGAGGCGATGGGATTTCTATGGTCGTTTGCAGTTTCATGGTGCAAAGGTAGCTTTTTTTCCTTGGAAAGAGGAATGTTTCGGGAGTAAAGTTGAATTTAATCACACAAAAAGTATAAAAAAGCAGGCTTCCAGCCAAAAAACTCCATCCTCTAAACCCTAAACTCTAAACTTTTTCCGTATCTTTGCAGCCGAAAAAGGAAAGACATGGACGAAACAAACGAACAGACATACGCCCTGCTGCAAAATATACAGTTCCCTGCGGACTTGCGACAGTTGCCTTTGGAACAGCTGCCGGAGGTCTGCCGTGAGTTGCGGCAGGACATCATCCACGAGCTCTCGGGCAACCCTGGACATTTTGCCTCCAGCCTCGGAGTCGTGGAACTCACCGTGGCGCTGCACTACGTCTTCGACACACCCTACGACCGCATCGTATGGGATGTGGGTCATCAGGCCTATGGTCACAAGATTCTCACGGGACGTCGCGAAGCCTTCCGCACCAACCGCCATTTCCACGGCATCAAGCCCTTCCCCTCTCCCGAGGAAAGCGAGTATGATGCCTTCACCTCCGGCCACGCCTCGAACAGCATCAGCGCCGCACTCGGAATGGCACTGGCGGCAAAGACAAAGGGCGAGGCCCGACGCATAGTAGCTGTCATCGGCGACGGATCGATGAGCGGCGGACTGGCCTACGAAGGTCTGAACAATGCGGCCAACACTCCGAACGACGTACTCATCATACTGAACGACAACAACATGAGTATCGACCGCAGCGTCGGAGGAATGAAGAATCTGCTGCACCGTCTGCAGACCAGTTCCACCTATAACCGCTGGCGCGACCGCGCAGCCCGCAAGATGGTGTCGTGGGGTTGGATGAACGAAGACAGCAAGAAGAGCATCATCCGCTTCAACAATTCGCTGAAGAGCATCATCACCCGCCAGCAGAACATCTTCGAAGGCATGAACATCCGCTACTTCGGACCTGCCGACGGACACGATGTCATAGAGCTGGTGCGCACTCTGCGAATCATCAAGGACATGCACGGCCCCAAGCTGCTGCATATCCACACCATCAAGGGCAAGGGCTTTGAGCCAGCCGAACAAGGCGGTGCCGTGTGGCACGCTCCCGGCTGCTTCGACCCGGAGACAGGCGAGATAGTAAAGTGCAACGAGGAAGGGCTGCCACCCAAGTTCCAGGACGTCTTCGGCCACACCTTATTAGAACTTGCGCGCGCCAACGACCGCATCGTCGGCGTCACCCCCGCTATGCCCACAGGCTGCTCCATGAATATCATGATGGACGAGATGCCCGATCGAGCCTACGATGTAGGAATCGCCGAGGGGCACGCTGTGACCTTCTCCGCCGGAATGGCAAAAGACGGGCTGCTGCCCTTCTGCAATATCTACTCCTCGTTTGCCCAGCGGGCCTACGACAACATCATCCACGACGTCTGCATCTCGCGGCTGAACGTGGTGCTATGTCTGGACCGCGCCGGACTGGTCGGTGAGGACGGCCCCACGCACCACGGTGCCTTCGACCTCGCTTACCTTCGTCCCATACCCAACCTCACCGTCTGCTCGCCCATTGATGAGCAGGAACTGCGCCACCTGATGTACACTGCCCAGCTGCCCGACAAGGGTCCCTTCGTCATCCGTTATCCCCGCGGTCGCGGCAGCAATCCCGACTGGGAATGCGAGATGCACGAGATTCCCGTGGGGCACGGACGCTGCCTGAAAGAAGGCACCGATGTCGCCCTGCTCACTCTCGGACCCATCGGCATCACCGCCATCGAGGCCGTGAAGCAGGCCGAGAAGGAACATCCCGGCCTCAGTGTTGCCCACTACGATATGCGCTTCCTGCGTCCATTGGACGACCGCTTGCTGACCGAGATTGCCGCCAAGTTCCGCCGCATCATCACGGTAGAAGACGGCGTGCGCCGCGGCGGCTTCGGCACCGCCGTCCTCGAGTGGATGGCAGATCACGGTGCCACCTGCCGCATCACCCGCCTCGGGCTGCCCGACGAATTTGTGGAACACGGATCCCTTCCAGAGCTGCACCACCTCTGCGGAATTGACAAAGAAGGAATCATGCGGGCACTGACAAACTAAACCCACCTCCGCCTATGAAAATCATCATCGCTGGTGCAGGCGCCGTTGGCAGTCATCTCGCCGCCCTGCTCTCAAAAGAAAACCACGATATCGTCCTCCTCGACGACGACGCCGACAAGCTCGCCCAGGCTTCCGAAGGACTGGACCTGATGACGATGGCCATTCCACCCACGAGCATCAACGGACTGAAGGAAGCCGGCACCCCACAGGCCGACCTCTTCATCGCCGTGACGCCCTCCGAGACCCGCAACATGACCTGCTGCATCCTTGCTCATTCACTCGGAGCCAAGAAGACTGTGGCACGAATCGACAACGGAGAATACGTTGAGGAACGCAACATGGAGTTCTTCCAGAAAATGGGCATCGGGTCGCTGATCTATCCGGAACTACTGGCAGCGCAGGAGATTGTCGCCGGCGTGCGGCGTTCCTGGGTGCGCATGTGGTGGGAGGTACATAACGGAGCCCTCATCATTCTGGGCATCAAACTCCGCGAAGAAGCTGTCGCCCTTTACGGCAAGCAGCTAAAAGACCTATGCCCGCCAGACTCGCCCTACCACATCGTTGCCATCAAGCGCGACGAGGCCACCATCATCCCCGGCGGTTTCGATGAACTGAAGTTAGGCGACATAGCCTACTTCATGACCACCAAGAAATATGTGCCCACCATCCGGCGCTTAGTGGGAAAAGAGAGCTACGCCGATGTCAAGCGGCTGATGATTATGGGCGGCGGACGCATTGCCGTGCAGACGTGCCACCTGCTGCCAGACTACATGGAGGCAAAGATCATTGAGCGCGACCTCAATCGCTGCCACCAGCTGGGCGACCTCCTCGACAACGACGACGTCATGGTCATCAACGGCGACGGCCGTGATATGGACCTGCTGACGGAGGAAGGCATCCGCCAGACACAAGCCTTCTGCGCCCTCACAGCCGACACCGAAGAGAACATCCTCGCCTGCTTAGCCGCCAAACGAATGGGCATCCGCAAAACCGTAGCACTCGTCGAGAACACAGAATACATCACGATGGCAGAGAAACTGGATATCGGCACCATCATCAACAAGAAAGCCATCGCCGCCGGACACATCTATCAGATGATGCTGGCAGCGGATGTCGCCAGTGTGAAGAGCCTCACTATCGCCGACGCCGACGTGGCAGAATTCCTCGCCGTCGAGGGATCCTATGTCACCCGTCATCCTGTAATGAAGCTGGGACTGCCCAAGGGCATCACCATCGGCGGCATCGTGCGCGACGGCGTAGGACAGCTCGTCAATGGTCACACCCAGATTCTCCCCAGCGACCACGTTGTCGTGTTCTCCCGCACAGCCCTCTTCAAGGAACTCGACCGCTTCTTCGAGAAGCCACAGGGCGGCCTCTTCGGAATCTTCCATTAAATCATTATCACTATTACTCATGTTCAAAAATCATCCTTCAAATCTGAGTTCCCTCCCAGGGGGCACAGGGAGGAAGACCACCACCTTCCGCCGTTTCTGTCGCGGAGGCTACGCCGTTTTCGCCAGCCTCCATCGCGAAGTACGCATCGGGGTGCTCGCTGTCGGCATGCTCGCCAGCGTCAACATTCCCAAGGTCGAAGCCGCCCAGCCCGCCACGAGCGCTGCCGACTCCACCCTCGTAGCCGACGACAAGGAACTCGCGGAAGTCACCGTCGCCGGGACGATGTCGCCTCTGACAGCCCTGCAGTCGGTGCGCATGGTAGGTCTCATCACCCGCCAGCAAATAGAATCTTCGGCGGCGCAGTCCGTCAACGACCTCCTCAAGACAGCCGTCGGCGTAGATGTCCGGCAGCGCGGCGGCTTTGGTATTCAGACGGACATCAGCATCAATGGCGGCACGTTCGACCAAATCATCATTCTCCTGAACGGCGTCAATATCACCTCCCCACAGACAGGCCATCTGGCCGCAGACTTCCCCGTCAGCCTCAGCGACATCGAACGCATCGAAGTCCTCGAGGGGGCTGCCTCACGTGTCTACGGGGCCAGCGCCTTCGGAGGAGCAATCAATATTGTGACAAGAAAAAGACTCACCCCCGACAGGCCCACCCCCGCCCCCTCCCGTCAAGGAGGGGATACCTCCGGGTCGTTGGGCGAGACAAAGGAGAAAAGAATCTCTGTCGAGGGTGGCGTGCAGGGCGGCTCCTACGCCACTTTCGGCGCCGATGCACGTATGGCCTTGAATCGCATCTCTGACAGCGGATTGTCCTCCACCTCCCTATCCTGTACCTACCAGCGTTCCGATGGAGCTACTACGAACTCCGATTTCCAGCGTGGTCACGCCTATTTCAATTCTCGCTATGATGCGGACGACTTCGGAGTTCACTTCCAAGCCGGCTACAGCCAGAAGTCCTACGGCGCCAACACCTTCTATTCCGCCGCCTACCCCAACCAATATGAGCGCAACCGCCGCATCATCACCAGCCTCAGCGCCGAGACCAAGGGACGCGTGCGCCTGCGCCCCGAGGTCTATTGGAACCGCCTCGTTGATAACTTCGAGCTCATCCGAGGCACCACGACGGGCGAGAACTTCCACCGTACCGACGTCTATGGAACACGAGTCACCGCAGAAATACGTTGGGTTGCCGGACACACCGCCGTAGGAGGCGAGGTGCGCGAGGAGCAAATCTACAGCACCAGCCTTGGGCAGCCCCTCGCCGCCTCAGGCCCCCACATTGCCGGCGAGGACGGCCTCTGCTATACCCACCACGACACACGCACCAACCTCAGCTTCAACATCGAGCACACCCTGCTCCTGCCCCACTTCACAGCCAGCGCCGGCGTCCTCGCCAACAAGAACAGCCGCTTCGACGACACCTTCCACTTCTACCCTGGTGTGGACCTCGCCTACACGCCCGACAGCCACTGGCGCCTCTTCGCTTCGTGGGGCAAGGGATTTCGTCTGCCCACCTTCACCGACCTCTACTACAAGTCGCCCACCCACGAGGGCAACCAGGGAATGCGAGCCGAAGAAAGCCACAGCTTCCAGCTCGGCGCCAAAGCCAGCTATCGCTTCGGCAAGGTGGCCACCAGCTACACCCTGAAAGGTTTCTACCATCGAGGCACCAATATGATTGACTGGGTGATGTACTCCCCCGACGATGTCTTCCACAGCGCCAACTTCGACCTCGACAACATGGGCTTCCAACTCCAGACCACTTTAAATTATTCGTTTTTCAATTTTCAATTGTCCTACGCCTTCATCCACCAGCAACGCCACGACGACACCTACATCTACAAGTCGAACTACGCAATGGAATACCTGCGCCACAAGGTCGTCTGCACCCTCGACCACCCCATCGTCTCGCGCCTCACGGCCTCCTGGACCCTGCGCTGGCAGGACCGCATGGGCAGCTACCTCCTCTATGACGATGCGCAGTCCACGGGCCAGCTCGTCCCCTATTCCCCCTACGCCACCCTCGACCTGAAGCTGCGCTGGGTCGCTCGCCACTACGAACTCTGGGCCGAAGGCACCAACCTGCTCAACCGTCATTACTACGACCTCGGCAACGTCCCCCAGCCTGGAATCATGGTTCTCGGCGGCGTTCGCCTACGCTTCTGATGCTATGAGACTTGCGCCTACGATTTTTGAGACATATATGAAAGCGCATTTGCGCTGAAATGCCGACCTTTGCACCGACATTATCCCTTTTCCATCAATAACCCCTTTAACTTCCGCGGCCCCGGCCGCATAACTTCCGTCGCAAAACGACACAACTTCTTCAACCTCCAACCTATGCTCCATTCTTTCATCTCCCGCCTCGCGTTGTCCCTCAGCCTTCTGTTCCTCACCCTCGTTCCGGCTGCCAATGCCGCCCTGCGGCTGCCCCGTCTGATTTCCGACGGCATGGTGCTCCAGCGCAACCGCCCCCTCACCGTCTGGGGTTGGGCAGATGCCACGCAGCCCGTCACCGTTTCCCTGTTGAAGGAGGGCAAAGCCTCCAAGCCCCTCTGCACCGCCTCTGCCACCGCCGACGCCCAAGGCTACTGGTCCCTGACGCTGCCCTCGCAGAAAGCCGGAGGCCCCTTCCGCCTGCGCATCACCGCTGGCGACGCTGCCGAGGTGCAGGAGATCAGCGACGTGTGGGTGGGCGATGTATGGCTCTTCAGCGGCCAGTCGAATATCGACACCAACCTGGAGCGAGTCCACCCGCAATATCCCGATGAGATCGACAACGACAGCACCTCGCGCGTGAGACTCTTCAAGGTAGAGAACACCGCAGAGCTCCACGCACCACGCAATGATGTCCGCAGCAGCGGATGGCAGTATCTGTCGCGACGCTCCGGCTGGCGCTTCACCGCCCTCGGCTATTTCATGGGCAAGCGAATGCTGCAGCAGACGGGCGTAGTCCAAGGTATTGTGCAGAGCAGCTGGGGCGGCACACCCATCGAATCATGGCTACCCGTGAACGAGGTGCAGCGCTTCGCACCCCTGATGGTCACCGAGGCACGCCTGCACGATGATGCCGAGTACCGCCAGCAGACGGCAGCCGCCAATATGCGGGCTTCGCAGCGCTGGAACCAGCTCCTCGAAGAACTCGACCCGGGCATCACAGAGGGATGGACGGCAGCAGACCTCGACGACAGCGGCTGGCAGCCCACCAACCAATATCACCTGACAGCCCAGCCGCGACGGGGCTTCTGCGGCACCTACTGGCTGCGCCAGCACATTCATATCGACGCCGCTCATGCCGGCAAGGATGCCCGCCTGTTGCTGGGCACCCTCGTGGATGCAGACTTCACCTACCTCAACGGACAGCAGATAGGAAGCACTGGCTACCAGTATCCTCCGCGGCGCTACACCCTGCCAGGCCATCTCCTGCGCGAAGGCGACAATGTCCTCACCGTACGCTTCGTCAACCGCGGCCTCTATCCGAAGTTCATCCAGCAGAAACCCTATCAGATCATCTTCGCCGACGGCACCGTGCAGCCCCTCTCCGAAGAATGGCTCGCACACGACGGCGTGCAGATGCCATCGCAGCCCGGACTGCCCTCTAACTATCAGAATATGGCATCGGCAGCCTACAACGGCATGCTCTCGCCCCTCGCCCCCTACACCTTCGCCGGTGCCGTGTGGTACCAGGGCGAGTCCAACACCGACCGCCCCGTCCTCTACGAGCAGGAACTCACCACGCTGATTTCCACCTGGCGCCAGCTGTTCCGTCAGCCCTTGCTGCCCTTCGTCATCGTGCAGCTCGCCAACTTCATGGAACCCAGCGCCCAACCGCAGGAGAGCAGCTGGGCCCGTCTGCGCGAGAGCCAGCGCCGCGCCGTCGCCGCCACCCCCAATGCCCGCCTCGCCGTGGCCCTCGGCTTGGGCGAAGCGAATGACATCCACCCCCTGCGCAAGAAAGAACTCGCCGAGCGCTGCGCCCTCGCCTTCGACGACCTCGTCTTCGGCAAGAAAGTCACCCTCTCGCCCCAGCCCCTGAGTGCCACGCAGACCACCGGCAATCGTGTCCTCATCACCTTCGACACCCCCTTGGCCGAGGGCCCCGTCCGCGGTTTCGAAATATCCGTCGGCAACCAGCCCTTCCAGAATGTGAGCGCCACCGCCCACGGCACCACCGTCGAGCTAACCCTTCCCTCGACCTCTCAGCCCCTCCGCGTCCGCTACGCCTGGAAGGACAACCCCATCGACGCCGACCTCCGCTCCTCCGCCAACGCCCTCCCCGCCACCTCCTTCGAGATGGACGTCACCGCGCCGTAGCTCGGAGTTCATACCATACATAAAACACTACACACTACACAAAGTTTGCTTATCGGCTCACTTCTTTGGCTTCATGATTGTATGGCTATTCCAGCTTTTCTTCGATGGCTTTCAGGTGGCGATGGACATTACTGCGGTCTAACCCTATAATCGAAGCTATTTCTATGGTGCTCAGGCCAAGCTGTTTCATATAAATCATGCTGAGGTCGTCTTTCGAAATAGTTGGGATTTTCTGACGGACACTCGTTCCGAAGTCAGGGTATGCCATATCTACAACAGCAAACATCTCTTTGATTAGTTCACGCTTACTCTTTCCCACATTGTGACCGGCAGCTTTCCTCCTAAGAGACTCCTTGACTTCCGACAAATCTAGGTCCACGACCTCCCTCTTCTTCAACTCCATATCCCAACGTGATGACAAATCCTCATTCTCCTCAATAGTCCTATTGAGTTGTCCGCGAATAGCGTCCATCTCCTTATCCTTATGATGTATTGTATTTCTGCCCCTTCGTTCTCGTTCCCACATTATAAGTACGAGAATAAGTAGCACTACCAAGGCTGCAATACAACATCCCATCAATAGTTGCTTCGCTTCAGCCGCTTCCCTATATGCCTCCTCTTCCGCCTGCTTGTTTCTTCGATACTCAAATTCATTTTGAACTATTCGATCCTGTTCCCATTGTTGCATACGAACTAATGAGTCATTGAGTTGCACATAAAAAAGCGTATAATGGTACATGGAGTCTTTCTGACCTATTTTACCATATAAATGTGTCAAGTTGCGTGCCGCTCCCATTTTTATTTGTAAATCGGGGGATGAAGCAATTGTCTTTTTATAAAAGTATATGGCTGAATCCGCAGGCCCAAATGCAAGATAATAGTTGCCAAGACCTGACGTCACATTATATACAGAATCCAACTCAGGGAAAAGCCTCAAAATTGCCACTCTTCTCTTGGCCCGCTCTTTGTCTTGGTATCTCAATGACAATTGAGTCACTTGTCCAGCAAGAATGTCTATATTTTGCACCTCTGTCTTCTGGCGTAAAATATAATCTAATGCTCTGTCATAGAGTATGAGTCCAGAATCTTTTCTTTCAGTATGCACATACCCATTTGCCAAATCCATCACCGTGCGCGGGTCATAATCTGCATCCTTAGATAGTTGAAACTCCCTTTTGTGAGTTTCCAAAGAGTTCTTGAAATCATATTGATAAGAATATATTGCTCCCAACTGAGCATACACATTTCGCAAGATTGTAGAATCAACCTCCGTGATATGTTCTTCTCCATATTTCGTTGCCTCCAAATACCATTTCAACGCTCGTGGCGAATCATGCAGGTCACGATACACGCTACCCATGTAGTACATTGCTTCCAACCGTTCGTTAACACTACCATGATTCTGATAGTATTCCAGCACCAGCTTCATCAATGAATCAGAAGTATGAGGGATGAAAGCTTTGTCATGCGCCTTGACCTGCAACAAATCATAGCGCATCCGTGCCCGTTTTGGTGCCCGATGGATGACATTCTGATACGTATCCAATTGCTCCAATGCTTTACCCGGATCCACATTGCAGAGCGAATCCACAGCATCCAATTCCAAATGCGTAACTTCCTGTTGGCAGGATATCATCATGCTCAGTCCTAAAAATAGGATGACAAACCACTTCTTATTGGAGACCATAATACAAACTTCAAATTCTTTTGATTTAGTCATTAATGTTAATTGACGGGAGCAAAGGTACACATAATTCTCTGATTAAACGCAATTTCTACCATTTATTTTTGCAATTATCGCAACAAATCGCAACTTTTATACGACAAAACGCAACAAACAATATTTGGTTCCTTTACAAAAAACATCGTACCTTTGCAGCCGACGAACACTCTGAATATGAAATAACATCTTATTAAATTAATATGCCTGAGGGAAATTTCCCTTACACAAAACATCTTATCCTCATGAACGTTCTTACAAAATTCTTTATTTGCTTTTTGGGGAGTCTTGTAATATCAGCTTTAGCAAAGTCCTCGACCCTCGACAGCCTCACCCAACGCCTGCGCCTCTTCGGTGAGCGCATCCCACAGGAAAAAGTGTATGTCCACATGGACAACACCAGCTATTTCCTTGGCGACACCATCTGGTTCGCGGCCTACTCCCGCCGTACCAACGATGACCACCCAAGCAAGATTTCCCGCGTGCTCAATGCCGAATTATGGAACCACGACGGCTATCTCGTTGAACGAAAACTCATTGAGATGAAAGAAGGGCGCGGCAACGGTTTCTTCGCGCTGCCAGACACATTATATAGTGGCTATTTCGAGTTGCGAGCCTACACGCGGTGGCAACTGAACTGGGGAAGGACAGAACATCCTCATACCTGGTCCTCTGAGCTTTGGTTCTACTCCAAGATGATGACGGAAGAATACTATCGTGACTATGACAAGCTCTACTCCCGTGTCTTCCCGGTCTACGACAAACCCAAGCAACCCGGTGAATACTACCACGATATGACGCTGCGTCCTTTGCGGCGTTATTTCAAAGATGCGCCCAAACCCAGCGAACTCATGCTCTCCCTCTTCCCCGAGGGCGGCAGTCTTGTCGCCGGTGTGCCTTGTCGCGTGGCATTCGAGGCGGCCACGAACGAGGGTGAGTATCTGGAAGGAACCCTGAGTGTCGCTGGTCAGGAGGCTGCTACGATGAACCGCGGTCGCGGCAGTTTCATCCTCACCCCTGAAGCAGGAAAGAAGTATACCGCCACCTTCACCACTAAGGATGGCCGGAGTGTGAAAGCCGACCTTCCACGAGCCGAAGCAGACGGAGTTGCTCTTCAACTGAATCGAGAAGACAACAACTATATTATTATGGTACGCGCGAAAGGCAAGCCGTCACAGCAGCCACTCGGCCTTACCGTCATGCATGAGGGCGTGCTCAAACATTTCGAGGAGATAAGAGCCAACAGCGCAGAGCCTTCCCTCGTCTGCAATCTCTCATCACATTTGTCTGCAGGAGTTAATCAGCTTACCATCTTCGACTCCTCCGGCCGCATCTATGCAGACCGCCTCTTCTTCGTCACCGACAGCACCATCACCAGCCCGACTCTCGAAATCTGCGGCCAAAGGGATAAATATCAGCCGTTCGAGCAGATTCGTCTTGAAGTCAAACGAACGATACCCGACTCCGCTGCAGCCTCTCCCTCCACCGTCTCCTTAGCCGTTCGAGACGCAGCCCATCAGGACTGCACGTTCGACAGCGGCAACATCCTCACTGAAATGTTGTTGGCATCCGAAATCAAGGGCTTCGTTCCCCAGCCCGAGTACTTCTTCGAGAAAGATGACGAAGAACACCGTCACGCACTCGACCTCCTTATGCTCACCCAAGGCTGGCGGCGTTTTAACTGGCAGGAAATGGCGGTGGCTGGATACTTTGAACTATCTGAACCTGCAGAGCAGACGCAAATACTAAGAGGACAAGTAATGCCCTATCATAGTCTGATGAAAGAGGACAAACTCCTAATGGAAGACTATATGCTCCACTTTGGAATGATGGGAATGGAAGATGATATGATAGAGGATATGATAACAGCTACCTTCGGTTATTTCGACAAGACCCTCTTAGCCCGGTCAAAAGAGCTCGAAGCGGATAAAGGGGATATAGACAGCAGAATTGACAGAAGCTATAATGAGCAACTCGACAACCTAAAGAATTACAACAGAACCCGTAGCCATCATCAGAGAATGGTCTCTGATGCAACAAACCATGTGGAAAGGGGATTTGAAACATTAAAGAAGGATGTCCGCGTCCATGCTGAATATGTCCAGCCTGGAGCCAACGGATTGGAGGGCGAAGCCACAACAACAAAGGGCAATTTTCAGCTTCAAGTGCCAGACTTCAAAGGTCAGTGCATTTTCTACCTGGGAGCCAGCGACACTACATCTTGGAAGAAAGGAGAAAAGCATCAATGGATAGACATGGATGAAGAAAACCAACCTGAATACTACGTCCGCCTGTCGTGGCCTTACCCCCGTTTCTGTAAGCCATACACTTATTACCAGAAGAGGCTCCGGGAAATAGAAGACGATGATCTTTTTCAGATAACGGATTTTGTAGAGGATGGCATACGCTGGATGAAGACGGTATCTGTTCGCGCCAGACATGGAGGACTTCGTGCTTTTGATGCTTCAAAGCCAGCTTATGTAATTGACGCATACGAAGCCTTCAACCATGTGGCAGACGCCGGACTTAATCAATCATGGTATGTTGGGCAGTCCACATTCATTCCCCAAATAGCCAGGAACTACATCGGCGACATGGGAATGTACAGAGGATACGAATTAGAAGGGCGTTGTGACGGAAAGAACGCATCTGCGTTGCTCGCATACAATGACCGACATGCTTACAACTTCCTTTACAACCTTGACAAAATCTATATCTACACAGACTATTCTCCACGCAACGAGGGAGATAAGCGCTTTGAGCAGGCCAACCAGCCCACAGTCACCATAGACCTCCGTCGTCTCCCCAATGAAGGTCGCCGCGTTACTTATCGCGACCGCCGCTACGTCCTCAATGGCTTCGCCTATCAGGAAGACTTCTATCACCCCGACTATCAACGTAATCCGCCCGCCGAAGGGCAGAAGGACTACCGCCGCACCCTCTATTGGAACCCCAACCTACAGTTAGACAGCGAAGGCAAGGCCCATGTCACCCTCTTCAACAACAGCCAGACAACAACCATAAGCGTGGAAGCAGAAGGGCAGACAAAGGACGGCTCATTGCTCTATACAAGATAATTCAAAGATGAAATACAATCTTCTGTGGACGTCTTCTTGGAAACAAGCAATATGGCGAAATAAGCATTCCTGTGGGTGTAAATCTCGATATTTCCGAGGGTGAGATGAGAATATATGATTAAAAAACTCTGATTATGAAAAAGATTCTCGCTTTTGGTTAAGTAGTTAGAGCCCATTTTCAGACAAAATGAACACAACATCATGTTAAAGTGTGTCATCAGCCTCACGGACATGCTGAAGGCGAAGGATGGTGAGTTCTTCTTCTCTAATTGGTTGCGCAACCGCAATACAATTGAGTTCCTTGGAATATGGGAGTGATTAATGAACCCCAATCTTAATTGTGCCGAATTCGACATAATTAAATCTCCGGCCACCAACTCTCATCACCTCCCACCCGAAAGGGTGTGTACATCAGAGATGGGAGAAAAGTGGTGGTGAAATATGCCAAGAAAAAAAAACAAATTTTAACAGAAAAAGAGCGCACCCGTCACTACGCGTTATTACGCGCGCGCGTGATAATAATTGTTGAAAAATCAACTGAATCTACTGCAATGTATTATAGATAATTGATTATCTATGGTTTATATTGCAGTAGATTTTTTAAAAATGGTGAGATTTGCAGTACATTTTTCCGCAACAGGAAGCATTTGTTGATCATTTTTCATGCATTTTGTGCTTGCAATCAAGTCAACCTTCTCTTCTTTAGGAGTAGTCAACTATAAACGTTCAACCACGAGTTCCAGATAATTCCAAGGGTGGAACTCGGCAGTTCCACTGGTGGAATTCGAGAGTTCCAGCAGTGGAACTGTGGAATTCCAATACTGGAACTCGACGGCACGCCCCTTTCTGCTGGCGGGGACAATATGCGTTGAAATGGTAGATTAGTTATAAGTTTCAATAAGATTCGGCTAAAAAATCTACTGCAAAATGCATATTTTTCTGAAAATGTACTGCAATGTATCTATTTATATTACAGCATATTGAAGCGTATTGCAGTAGATTCAGTTGATTTTTTCAAGTTTTTATCACGCGCGCGCGTAAAAAACAGACGGACAAGGGATTTGGCGGCTGATCTCGGCTCGCCAGTAAATACCTGTGTTTGCTGGTAGATTGATATAAAGAGAAAAACATCAGCTTTTCAAGCGATGATGACATCAAGGTTGAAGTGATCCATGTTGCGATGCACCAGTTTCTCTGCCTCATTATATTTTCTTGTGCGGAGTGTAGCATAAATCTCATATCCAGGTTCTCTATTTGCCATATTTTTCTTTATTATCTCGTTTTCCTTTTCTATTTCTGACTGTCTTCTATCCCTCTTCGTACTACTCTCCTCAAACACCCTTTGCAGCTCTCATTTTGCGGCAGGGCCTGCATCTTCACTTTCTTCAGAATCTGATGAGACAGAACGCTGATAGCCATCCGAAGTAACAAGGGGCTTCCCGTCTGAGGTGACAAGTCCTTTCAGGTTACTTTCCAAGGCATCAATTGAAGGGAGTACCCTCGTAAGGTCTTCAGGTGCATTCTTACCTAATTGGAATGTAGCAACACCCATAGGTTTGGTATAGTCGCTGATAGCCACCTCAACTACCACTCGGTCGTATTCGCGGCAAAGGATTATGCCAATGGGAGGATTCTCGTGCGGTTTGCGAACAGTGCGGTCGAGGGCAGAAAGATAGAAACTCAGCTGACCAAGATGAGAGGGTTGGAATCGGGAGTCTTTCAATTCCACGGCCACCAAGGCATTGAGCTGGCGATTGAAGAACAGCAAGTCGATGAACTTTTCTTCCTCACCGACCATCACCCTGAACTGTTCACGGATGAACATGAAATCCTGCCCAAAACGAAGGATGAAGTCGCGAATATTAGCCACTATCTGTTTGTTGAGGACAGCCTCGTTGCGGTCTTCCACATCTGCATAGAGGTCTTCGGCATTGATGAAGTCAAGCAGATACTCTTCCTTGAAAGCCTTCATGGTGCGGACTGCGAGCTGCTGGTTTGGAATAGTCTCAGCAAAATTGTTGGGAAGATTACCGCTTTCGTAATAGAGATTGTCCTTCAAGTTGTCACGCAACATGTATTTGTTCCAGCAATGCATGGCACACTGATGGATATAGAATGCCCTTCCTTCGAGGGACTTTTCTTTGCGGAGAATCATCACATGATGAGTGAACGGAACCCTCATGAACTCCGCCCAGTTGAATTCGTCGGCCAATGGCTGACGAATTTCACGGAGTAGGAGCATGTCGTCTATCAGACCATTCATGCCAGCCGGAAGCGCTGTGCTCTGTAAATCGTCGGCCACCGGCTGACGATTTATGATAGCGTTCCATTCTTCGTAGAAAGTACGCATATCCTTCAAGCTCGTTTCGGAATAACCTTTCAAGCCTGGCATCTCTTTCTGCAACTGACTGCTTATCTGAGCCAATGCACCAGTTCCCCAGAAACCCTTTCTGGAGTTCTCTGAGATATATCGCCCTATGCCATAGTTGAGGGAAAGCACCTCGCTGTTCACAGCATGAAGAGCTCTGGCCTGACTACGCTGGATTGCCTCCTTGATAACTTTGACGGCAGGAGCGTAAGCCATGTCGAAGGGCTTATCTGAAGCCCCATTCTTTGCAGGTACTATATCTTTTATTCCATTCATATCTTGAATCGTTTTTTCTTCTTTTTGTTCTCCTCTACTTCTTACCCTCTTCTTACCCTACCGAAGAAATCGGCTTAGCTTCTCTGTGTTTTTCGTCAGTTGAGCCGCTTGATGTAGATGTCGCGGTAGTAGACCTTGCTGCCATGAGCCTGGAGTTCTATCTGTTCGATGGGGAAGATGGGGCGCTGGCGGTCCCAGTAGTTCTCGAGGCTGACGTTGTCGACGACGAGGATGCCATTGAGGCGTACGGTGACGCGGTCGCCGACCATGCGGATGTAGAAGGAGTTCCATTCTCCGAGCTTGTTGTCGGCCACGGTGATTGGGGTGCTCTGGTTCTTCTGGTTGTTATAGAGTCCGCCAGAGCCCACTTGCGCTCCGACGTCGGTGCGTGCGATGTCCCATATCTGTACTTGCGGTGTGCCGCGGAGGTAGATGCCTGCATCGGGTTCCTTGCCTGAGGGGTCGAGGCGCCAGTCCACCAGCATCTCGAAATCGCCGTATTGCTCCACGGTGCAGATGTTGTCGTAGCCTGTTCCCACGTAGGTCAGGAGTCCGTTTTCGACCTGCCAGTTTTCGCGCATGCGCTCGTCGGCTTCCACTTGTTTCTCTGCCAGCTGCAGGGGTGTCATCTGTTCGCGGGCGACGGGGTTCTCGACGAGGCCTTTCCATCCAGCGAGGTCGATGCCGTTGAAGTGGCTGACGTAGCCTTCGACGGGTGTCTGACCGAGCTGTGCGATGATGTCCTTCTGCTGTCGGGCTCCCACATAGGGAAGGCACCTGGCGAGGAGGTGGCGGGTGAGGTAGCCATCATAGTCGGGATGCGACAGCGCTATGGTTGCCACGCCCTGTGCTGCGGTGCGCTGCAGCTCTACATTATCGAGGTGCTGGGCGAGGGTGGTCATGGCGACGAAGGTGCCCGTGGATGTCATCTGCTGGAGGATGGTGCGCTGTTCCTTGACGCTCACGGACTCTGCGAGCTGATGACGCAGGGCGATGAGCCTGTTTTCGGGGGTTACGGCTTCCTGAGCGCTGAGGGAAGTCGTGGTGGCGGCAAGCAGGAAGGCCGCAAATAGTAGTTTTCTGATCATAGTTGACGAAGAGGATTGAGATATTGAAATATTGAAAATTGATTTAAGTTTCGCCAGCCATTTCAATGGCTGGTAATGAGGATGTTAACGGATAGCGTGCCGTAGGTACGCGACAGGGATTTAATGTCGCGTACCTAAAGGCACGCTTTTTTATGGCCGCTATATACCAGCCGTTGAAACGGCTGGCTACCATTGTCACGCCCCGCTGGGGCTTTGTATTACAGCTGGTTAGCATACTTCCGAAACTTAAATGAGATATTATTCCGTTGCGAAGCGACATAACTTCCGAGCCAAGGCGCACAGCTTCCTTCATATCTTCTCCTCGATGGTCTGGAAGACGACGAAGAGGGAGGGCACGAGCAACAGGAGGGCGATGGTGCCGATGAGCATGCCGCCCACGGTGCCCACGCCCAGTGAGATATTGCCGTTGGCGCCGGCACCGGTGGCAAACATCATCGGCAGCAGGCCGAAGATCATCGTCAGGGAGGTCATCAGGATGGGACGCAGACGCACCTTGGCTGCAGAGAGGGCAGCCTGGAGGATGGTCATTCCGGCACGACGCCGCTCGCTGGCGTACTCCGTCAGCAGGATGGCAGTCTTGGAGAGGAGTCCTATGAGCATGATGACGCCGGTCTGCATGAAGATGTTGTTCTCGAGTCCGAACCACTGTGCGAAGAGGAAACTGCCCATGAGGCCAAAGGGTACGCTGAGGATGATGGCCAGGGGGATGAGCAGGCTCTCGTAGAGGGCACAGAGGATGAGGTAGATGAAGATGATGCAGGCGGCAAAGACATAGATAGTGTGCTGTCCGGCAGAGGCTTCCTCGCGACTCATGCCGGCAAACTCAAAGCCGTAGCCCTGCGGCAACACGCGTGCGGCCTCCTCGCGCACGGCCTGCAACGCCTGTCCGGAGCTGTAGCCCTTCTCAGGCATTCCGCTGACCTGTATAGCGGGGAAGAGGTTGAAGCGGGTGAGCGTGGCGGTGCCCATAATGGGTTTCAGCTGTACGAACCCTGAGAGGGGAGCCATGGAGCCGTCCTTTGTGCGCACATACATATTATTTAAGGATTGTACGTCGAGTCGGGCGTTGACCTCGGCCTGCACCATGACGCGGTAGAGTTTGGAGAACTTGTTCATGTTCGACGAGTAGCTGCCGCCGATGTAGCCTGAGAGGCAGGAGAGGACGTCGGAGGGCGAGACGCCGGCCTGCTTGCAGCGGGCGGCATCCACGGTGAGGCGGTACTGGGGATAGCGGTTGTCGAAGGAGGTCTGGGCACGGGAGATCTCCGGGCGGTGGCGCAGGGCGTCGATGAGGCGGTTGGTGACGGCCATGAGGGAATCCACGCCGCGGTCCTGATGGTCCTGCACCTGGAGCTCGAAGCCGTTGGTGGCTCCGTAGCCGCTGATCATCGGCTGGGTGAAAGCCATGATCTTCGCCTCGCTGATGTCTGCCACGCGGCGGTTGACCTCAGCCATGACGCTTTTCAGGTCGTCGCCTTTCTGCTTGCGTTCTTCCCAGTTCTTCAGGCGCAGCAGGAACATGCCGTTGTTGGAGCTCTGGCCTGCCATGCGGCTGACGCCGACGCTCTTGGAGTAGGCCTTGATCTGGGGGAGGTCTATGAGTCGCTGCTCGATGCGGTTCATCATCTCGTGGGTCTGAGCCTTGGTGCTGCCGGGCTGGGTCTGCACGGTCACGTAGATGACGCCCATATCCTCGTCGGGCACGAGGGCGGTCTTGGTGGTGGCGAGGAGGTAGAAGAAGGCGGCGATAGCTGCCACAACGAGTCCGCCGACCAGCCATTTGTGTCCACAGAAGAACGCCACACAGCGCTCGTAGGTGGCATAGGATTTCTGGATGAAAGGGGGCAGTTGGGGCTTGCCAGACGGTGGCGTTTCATCGGACGAAGCGGCAGCATGGGAAGAGTGGGCACCACGGGACTTCCTCCGCAGCAGCCTGGCACAGAGCGCAGGGCTGAGGGTCAGGGCGTTGATCATGGAGATGAGCACTGCCACCGCCATCGTCAGTCCGAACTGGGTGTAGAAAATGCCGCTGGTGCCGCCCATGAAACAGACGGGGATGAAGACCGCCATGAAGACGAGGGTGGAGGTGATGAGGGCGGCCTTGACATCGTGCATGGCAGAGAGGGTGGCAGACTCTCCCCCCGCCCTCCCTGTTAGGGAGGGAGTAGTCACACTTGAGGATTGGGGGACGCTGCCTTCAAAACATTCTGCTCCCTCCCTAACAGGGAGGGCGGGGGGAGAGTCTTTTTCCAGCTTCGTCTGCACCGCCTCGGCCACCACAATGGCATCGTCAACCACTGTGCCGATGACGAGGACGAGGGCAAAGAGCGTCAGGGTGTTCAGCGAGAAGCCGGCAATGTAGAGGAAACCGAAGGTGCCGACGAGGGAGACCACGATGGCCACTAAAGGTATCAGCGTGGCGCGCCACGAGCGCAAGAACAGCAGCACGACGAGCACCACCAATACGGCGGCTTCGAGGAGGGTGCGCCGCACACTATGGATGGAGGCATCGAGGAAGTCCTTGGTGGACATGAGGTCGATGATTTCCATATCGGCGGGCAGATCCCTACGAATCTCCTCCACCATCTTATCAATGGCGATGATGATTTCATTGGCATTGGAACCAGGCGTCTGGGAAATCATACACGTGGCACCCGGGTGACCATTGATTTCGCCCTCGATGGCGTAGCCCTGAAGGCCAATCTCCACGCGCGCCACATCCTTCAGCCGCAGTATGCTGCCGTCGGGTTCGCAACGGATGACGAGGTTCTCGTAGTCGGTTTCTTCCTCATAGCGGCCGCGGTATTTGAGGACATACTGGAAAGTATTCTCACTTTCCTCGCCCAGCGTGCCGGCAGGACTCTCCACGTTCTGTTCGGCCAGCACGGCGGTGATGTCAGAGGGCATCAGGCGATGCTGCGCCATCTTCGCTGGATCCAGCCAGATACGCATCGAATAGTTGGAACCATAGACATCGACTTCACCCACGCCAGGCACACGGCTCAGGCGCGGTTCTATATTGATTTTGAAGTAGTTGTTGAGGAAGGCGAGGTCGTAGGTGCCGCCTGGGCTGTAGAGGCCGAAGGACTTCAGGGTAGACGTCTGGCGGCGCATGACGGTGACACCGGTTCGGGTGACCTCAGCAGGCAGCAGTCCCTGAGCCTGCGCCACGCGGTTCTGCACATTGACGGTAGCCATATTCGGGTCGGTGCCCTGCTTGAAGAAGACGTGGATGCGGGCGGAGCCGTTGTTGCTGGAAATGCTCGTCATGTAGATCATGTTCTCCACACCATTGATGGCTTCCTCTAAGGGTACGACGACCGACTTCTGCAACGTCTCGGCGTTGGCACCAGTATAGTTTGCAGAGACAGTGACGGTGGGCGGCGCTATGTCCGGAAACTGCTCGATGGGCAACTGAGTGAGGCCTATCGCTCCGATGATAACTATCATCACGGAGATAACTCCCGCCAGAATCGGGCGGTCTATGAAAGTTTTAATACTCATGGCGTACGTTTTCGACCGCAAAGGTAGTAAAAAGTTTATTGTATAAGGGGTTAGTGAGAGAGTTATTTGCCTATTTCGCCCTATTTTTACTGCATTTTCTGCCTCAGAAGGTTTTTTCGCCTGCCTTTAAGCCCAAATCTTTAAACTTTTTTCGTATCTTCGCACCCGAAAACGATGAAATCATGGCAGAAAGTCCCATCACCATTCTCTCCCGACAGCGCGCTCTGCTGCAGACGGAGTATGCCTACGAGAAAGCAGAGTTCCAACGAATGACCGAGGCTACAGGCGTGAAGCGCAAAGTGGAGCGCGGCCTCGCCTGGTTCCCGCTCTCGCTGGGACGCAGCTACCACAACTCGCTGGACCAGCTGGTGGTGGAAGTAAGCCGATCCGCCACCACCTCCTCGCGCAATGAAGGGGGACGGCTGGGCTATGACGCCACTGCGGCAACCAAAGGTATACCCGCTGCGACGGAACAGGATGAGCCTTCGCTTTTCGAGCCCGGCAAGCCCGTGTGCTTCTTCTCGGAAGATGCATCGGGCGACTTCCATGGCACTGGAGGACTGCTGCATTATTATAAGTTCGTGGCGCAGGTGAGCTATGTAGAAGAAGACCGCATGGTTATCGCCCTACCCTCGCCCGATGCCCTCGAGCAGTTGCGCGAGGCCCACAGGCTGGGCGTGCAAATGTATCTCGACGAGCAGACCTACCGCCTGATGTTCGAGGCGCTGGACGATGTCATCACCGCCAAGACGGGTCGGCTGGCAGAGTTGCGCGAGATGTTCCACTCCACCCTGCCTATCAGCAAGTTCACCTTCGATGCTGTGCGCTTCCCGTGGCTGAACACCTCGCAGCAGGCCGCCGTCAACGAGGTGCTGTGGGCCAAGGACGTGGCGGTGGTGCACGGCCCTCCGGGAACGGGCAAGACGACGACATTGGTCGAGGCCGTGTACGAGACGCTGCGCCGTGAAAACCAAGTGCTGGTGTGTGCGCAGTCGAATATGGCGGTGGACTGGATTGCCGAGAAGTTGGTGGACAGGGGCGTCAGCGTGCTGCGCATCGGGAATCCCACGCGCGTGACCGACAAGATGTTGAGCTTTACGTATGAGCGTCGCTTCGAGAGCCACCCCCTTTATACTGAGCTGTGGGCGGTGCGCAAAGCCATCCGCGACATCTACGCCAGCCGTAGCGGCAACAGCGAGAGCCGTCACCAGAAGATAGCGCGGCTGAAGGACCGTGCCACCGACCTCGAATACACCATCAACCAGGCACTGTTCCAGGATGCCAAGGTCATCGCCTGCACCCTCGCAGGCTCTGCCAATCGTCTGCTCACGGGGATGAAGTTTGGCACCCTCTTCATAGACGAGGCAGCACAGGCTCTGGAAGCCGCCTGCTGGATTGCCATCAGAAAAGCACACCGCGTCGTCCTCGCGGGCGACCACCGCCAGCTGCCACCCACCATCAAGTCACCCGAGGCAATGCATGGCGGACTGGACAAGACACTGATGCAGTATATCGTGGAACAGAAGCCACAGGCTGTGTCGCTGCTGACGGTGCAGTACCGGATGTGCGACACCATCATGCAGTTCCCAAACCGTGAGTTCTACGGCGGTCGGCTCCAGAGCGCACCCGAGGTGAAGTACCGCGGAATCCTGGACTGGGATACGGCAATAGAGTGGGTTGATCTGCCGGCTATGAATGACGACGGAATCGAAAGCCGGGAATTGGCTGCCGGCCTCTCGCGCGTGAACCCTCTGGAGGCGCAGCTGACACTTGCCACCCTGCAACACTACTTCGAGAAAATCGGGAAGGAACGGCTGCTGGAGGAGCGTGTGGACGTGGGCATCATCTCGCCCTATAAGGGACAAGTGCAGCTGCTGCGCCGTCTGCTGCGGCAGGACCGCTACTGGAAGCCCTTCCGTCAGTTCATCACTATAAATACCGTCGACGGTTTCCAAGGACAGGAGCGCGACGTCATCGTCATCAGCCTGGTGCGCAGCAACGACCAGGGCGACATCGGTTTCCTCCGCGACCTCCGCCGCATGAACGTAGCCATCACACGAGCCCGCATGAAACTCATTATCCTTGGCAACAAGGCTACCATCTGCCGCATGCCCTTCTACAAACGATTAGCCGACTATATCGATGACACCTATTAAATGGATTGAGAATGGAGCAGCAGGAATCCCGCTGCTCGCCCTCCTCCTATTCTGCCTCACCTCCAACGCCCTCGCCCAAAGCGAAACGAACTGGGAGGAAATGATGCAACAGATGGCAGAGGAACTCATCGAGGCCGACGACGAACAGCAGTGGGAGGCGCAGCAAGAGATGCTGACAGAACTCCACGAGCACCCCCTCAACCTCAATCTGGCCACGCGCGAACAGCTCTACGCCCTCTCCTTTCTCGGGGCTGGCGTGGCTGACGAAATCATCGACTACCTGGCCACCAACGGCCCCATGCGCACCCTTGGCGAGCTTCGCTTCATCCACAGCCTCACGCCTCAGCAGCGCGAGTGGCTAAGGCTGTTGGTATATGTTCCCCTGACGGCAGAGCCTGCCTACTCCCACCCCAACGACACCACCTGGTGGGGACACGCCAGACACGACTTCATCACGCGCGCAGACGTTCCTCTTTATTCTCGTGCCGGATGGCCGTGGGGGCGAGGCATCGCCAACCGCCTGCGCTACAACTGGCAACAGGGGCGTCACCTCGATGTGGGTCTGCGCGTAGAAACCGACGCCGGCGAACAGATGTTCACACGCGCCACTCCGTTCTGGGACAGCTACGGTGGGCATGCGATGCTGCGCGACGTAGGTCCCCTGCACACCCTCATCGTCGGCGACTACAAGGCGGCATTCGGCGAGGGACTCGTTCTCAACAACGGCATCCGTTTCGGTAAACTGTCCATGGGACTGTGGCGCACTTCCGGCGGCATACGCCCCCACCGCGCCACCGACGAGACGAACTTCCTCCGCGGCGCTGCTGCAACCGTAGGCCTCGGCAGCAGATGGCTGGTCACCGCCCTCTACTCCTATCGGAAACTCGATGCCACGGTAGCCGACGACAACACCGTGCAGTCCATCAACACCTCGGGCTTCCACCGCACCGACAGCGAGCTGCGACATAAAAACACCCTCGGCAGCAGCACCGCCGCCCTCCACCTGGCATTCAACTTCCACCTCCCTGCTCAACGCGGGACTACGGCGCCGACGAAAACGCTCAACTACAGCCTCGGACTCACCGCACTCTATCAGTACTACAACCACCAGTTCCATCAGAACGCCCAGCTCTACCGCCAGATTTACCCCGAGGGCTATCAATTCAGCGTTGCTGGACTCGATTACACCCTCCGCACATCTCACTTCTACTTCAGCGGTGAGACTGCCCTCTCCGTACCCCTATCGACCGCTTCAAGCACTGTTCCCGACGGCTCGTCTGCCGAGCCCGCCGCCACTCGTCCTCCCGCCCTGAGCACGCTGAACAAAGCCTCCTACCGGTTCTCGCCGAACTCGCAGCTCTCCTTCATCCAGCGCTACTACGGCAAATACTACTACTCCCCCTACGCCTCGGCCTACGGAGAGAACAGCCATGTGCAGAACGAGAGCGGCATCACCCTCCTGTGGGAAGCAGAACGCCTCGGACCCATAGCCCTTCGAACGTTCTTCGATTTCTTCTATTCACCGTGGCCCCGCTACACCATGACGCGCTACTCCACAGGATGGGAAGGCCTGCTACAGGCCACCTACGAACCGCGCCGAGGACGCTCGCTGCTCCTTCGCTACAGCGTCAAGAGCAAAGAGAAAAGCGACCGCCGCTACTACAGCCACCGACTGCGCGCCACCTACGCCCATGACTTCTCCCGCAACTGGTCGGCCTCCCTCACCGCTTTTCTCCACCGCTACCACGAGCCTTCAGCCACCGCACCCGAAGGTGTCCTCGAGAGCTCTTCATCCAACGGTTTCGCCTTTGCGCCGCGCGCCGATTACACCTCCCCCTCCCAGCGCCTGCGCCTCTCGCTCTTCGCCATCTTCTTCCGCACCGACGATTACGACAGCCGCCTCTTCCTCTACGAGCCAACGCTCCTCCAAACCTTCGGCATCCAGCAGCTCTACGGCCACGGTCAGCGTCTGGCCGCCACCCTTCGCCTGCACTCCGCCGACCGAAGTCCTCGCTTCCACCACCTGCGCTGGACGGCACAAATAAAGGCCGGTGTAACACATTACACCGACCGTAATCAGATTTCTTCGGGTCCTCTGCTCATCGACTCTCCCTGGAAAGCCGATATCCAGATTCTCTTGCGCCTGCAGCTGAGGTAGTGCGCAAACTACCTATTGGCGTACATCGACTCGTAGTAGTTCTGGTAGTCACCGGTGGTGACATTATCCATCCACTCCTGATTGTCGAGATACCAGCGAACGGTCTTCTCGATACCTTCCTCGAACTGGAGGCTGGGCTCCCAACCCAGCTCACGCTGCAGCTTGGAGCTGTCAATAGCATATCTCAAATCATGACCGGCACGGTCGGTGACGTAGGTAATCAAATCCATATCGGCACCCTCGGGACGACCCAGCAGACGGTCTACCGTCTTAATGACGACCTTGATGATGTCAATGTTCTTCCATTCATTGAAACCGCCGATATTGTAGGTCTCGGCCACCTTGCCCTCATGGAAAATGAGGTCAATGGCACGGGCGTGATCCTCGACATAGAGCCAGTCGCGCACGTTCTCGCCCTTGCCATAAACAGGAAGGGGTTTGCGATGACGGATGTTATTGATGAACAGCGGTATCAGTTTCTCGGGGAACTGGTAGGGGCCGTAGTTGTTGGAGCAGTTGGTGACGATGGACGGCAGGCCATAGGTGTCATGGAAGGCACGTACGAAATGATCACTCGAAGCCTTGGCGGCACTATAGGGAGAGTGAGGCTGGTACTTCAAGTCCTCGGTGAAGAACTGCTCGCCGTAGGCCAGATGATGCTCGCCGCTGCTGGCCTTCGTGGTGAAGGGAGGTTCGATGCCCTCGGGGTGGGTCATCTGCAGGGCGCCATAGACCTCGTCTGTAGAGATATGATAGAAGCGCTTGCCCTCGTACTTCTCGGGCAGCGACTCCCAATACAACTTGGCAGCCTGCAACAGGCTGAGGGTGCCCATTACGTTGGTCTGGGCGAAGGTGAAGGGATCCTTGATGCTGCGGTCCACATGACTCTCGGCAGCAAGGTGGATGATACCATCGACTTGCTCATCCTGCATCAGCTGATAGAACGCCTCGAAATCGCAGATATCCATTCTGACAAACTTATAGTTCGGCTTGTCCTCGATATCCTTCAGGTTGGCGAGGTTGCCGGCGTAGGTCAGCTTGTCGAGGTTGATGATACGGTAGTTGGGGTATTTGTTGACGAAGAGGCGGACAACGTGAGAGCCGATGAACCCGGCGCCGCCTGTGATGATGATCGTTTTCATAGTTGTATCGTTTTAATTGCTTAAGTCAAACTTGCTGGGTTTATGGATTTAATGGGGCTAATAGGTCTTATAGGTCTTATGGGCCCCATTGGCCCCATTAATATCTGAAGGGATTGTCGAGGTCTGCCAATAGCGGCAGGGTGAGGTCCTTCTGGCTGCGGATCGCCTCGTCGGTAGGTATCTGCCAGTCGATGTCCAGTGCCGGATCGGCCAGCTGAATACCGCCATCAGCCTCTGGGTGGTAGAACTCATCGCACTTGTACTGGAAGACAGCGATGTCGGAGAGTACGGCAAAGCCGTGGGCAAAGCCTTTGGGGACAAAGAACTGCCGCTGGTTCTCGCCACTGAGCAGCACGGCGACGTGTTGTCCGTAGGTGGGTGATCCCACGCGAATATCCACCGCGATGTCGAGGACGCTGCCGCTGACCACCCTCACAAGCTTCGTCTGGGTGTAGGGCGGCCGCTGGAAATGCAGGCCACGGATGACGCCGCGCTGGCTCATGCTCTCGTTGTCCTGCACGAAGTGTACCTCGCCCACCTGGGCCTCGAAGTCACGTTGCGAAAAGCTCTCGAAGAAATATCCACGCTCATCGCGGAACACACGGGGCTCGATAATAAGCAGCCCGGGAATGGAGGTCTCTATGACGTTCATTGCTCTTCGAAATCGTTTTCGCTGCGGATGTCGCGCTCGATGGAAATACCTCCACCATTATCCACGTGCAACAACAGGGGTTCTACCATATCGCTCTGCGGGAGGGTGACACTGACCGCAAACACCAGACCGGGCAGGGACTTATCCAGCATCATACCGTCCAGCAAGCCATTCTCCAGGAACTCCTTGGAGAGGTACGAGGCGAAAGTGGCTTTGGTGAAACTGCGGTTGAAGAATGTCTGTCCGTCACACTGAATGGCGAGGGTATAGCGGTTATCGGCGTAGCAGGTTCCCTCCTCATCCTCCACCAGGGGCAGACTCTCGTCGGCCTCACGGTGGATAGTATATATATAGGTATGCGCGCCTGTGTGCAGGGTGTCAGGGAAATCATAGGGATGCATCCGCTGAATGCCGTCGGCAGCAGCGTTTTCATCCTCAAATTCACTGGGTGCTGTCTGTTCTTGCATCTGGCTGGACTTTCCGGCACATGCCGAGAGTGCAAACAGCAGCAATAAAGTCAGGGCAGAAGCCCCAAATGTTGGTCTTTTCATACCTTTTTATTGAAATTCCGCTGCAAAGGTAATAAAAAGTTTAGAGTTTAGTGTTTAGAGATGAAAGTTTTTGTTATCTTTGCAGCAAAATATGAAGAAAAATAGGTTTTTTCCACTTATCTTGTCCCTCTCAATGGTACTCGGAGGGGCGTGTACGAAGCAAACGACGACCACCGAGGCTGCCGACAGCGTCGTCGCGGCTGACTCCACGGATATCGTGCTGCGTGTAAGACAGACCTCGCGGCTCTACACAGCCGAATACAAGGTTCACAAGATCATTACCCACTCAGATATCAAGCACCTTCGGGCCACCGTCCTCGGTCATGAGTACGATACACAGCTCTCTTTGGGTGACCGCAAGGTGGCAATCCCCATCGATGTCACTCTGCAAGCATACATCGACTTCTCCTATTTCCACGAGAGTCAGATAGAACGCTCGCCGGACGGCCGCTACCTCCATATCATCCTTCCCGACCCCAAGGTCGTGGTCATCTCATCAAAGGTGAACCACGAATCCACCAAGCAGTTCACCGACCTGCTGCGTAGCGACTACAGCGACGAGGAGTTGGCAGACTTAACCGCGCAGGGGGTACGCAGCATTCTCCGGCAAGTGCCTGAACTGGGAATCCTGCATACCGCCCGCGACAATGCGGCCGCCATCCTTATCCCCATGTTTTCCGCCCTGGGCTTCGATGAAGAGGCCATCCTCATCACCTTTCGCAAGGAATTCACTGAAAAGGATTTACCTTTCTACGTTGATAAATTGAGAGATTGAAAGGTTAAAAGATTGAAGCATTAAATATATAGCTACCGTACGTGAGCAAAAACTTATTCCATAGAATCATCGAGCGCCCCACTATTGCCGTTATCGTAATTACCGGCATCCTTGTGTTCCTCGCGCTTTATCTCCGCAAAGCCACTGAGGACAAGGCGTTGCTGCGGTTGGAACTCTACAGTTCCAATGCGATTGACCTCACGCCCACTCACATCCGCAGTATTGAACGAATCGGAAAATGGGAGTTTCTCGCCTTAGCCGATGAGGAACTGGTGGACACTATCCGCCACCGCACCCTGGCGCGCGACGACCGTCTTGTGCGAATCTATCACGGAACACTGCGACTGGGTGTTGACCTCTCGCAATGTGAGGACGGATGGGTCTTGGCGCACGGAGACACCGTGTCCCTCACCCTTCCACCCATCACCCTTCTTTCGGAACATTTCATTGACGAGGCCCGCACCCGAGCCTTCTACGAGAGCGGCACATGGGACGCTGCAGCCAAGGAACAGATGTACCAGAAGGCTGCACGACAAATGAAAGCGCGTTGCCTCACACCTGCGAATCAACGACTGGCAGAAGACAACGCCCGTAAACAAATGACCTCGCTCTTCCGCACCTTCGGATTCAACCACACCGAAATCCGATTCGCCGACCATTAGCTCTGAGACGAGCGTCCCTACGCTAGCAAGAAAACATAAGGCCTTACAACCGCAAGCGACCACACGTGAGGGTACTCAGGTGCGGTCGCCAGAAGGGGTACGAAGGGTCAGATTACAGGATCTGATGATAGAGGTCGATGATGTCCTGCTTGCTGACAGGACGGGGATTGCCCGGAGTGCAGACGTCGTTAATAGCCTGTTCGGCAAGGGCTTCGATGTCGTTCTCGGTAATGCCGAGGTCGGTGAGGCGCTTGTTGGTACCGACGAGGGCACTGAGGTCTTCGATGGCCTTGCAGGCAGCTTCGGCAGCCTCATCGGTGGTCATTCCGGACTGCCAAACGCCACAGGCCTTGGCAATTTCTACATACTTCTCCTTTGCGGCTGGCATATTGAAGCGCATGACGGTGGGCAGCAACATGGCACAGGCCACACCATGGGGGACATCGAAGAGGGCGGAAAGGGGATGTGCCATACCATGATCCACGCCGAGACCCACGTTAGAGAATGCCATACCGGCAACATATTGTGCCACAGCCATTCCATCGCGGCCCACGGGATTGGTGGGTTCGTTGACAGCCAGCGGCAAATACTTGTAGATCATCTCTATGGCCTTCACCTCGAACATGTCGCTGAGTTCCCATGCGGCCTTGGTGATGAGACCTTCGATGGCATGTGTCATAGCGTCCATTCCTGTAGCAGCTGTGAGGCTCTTGGGCAGGGAGTACATCAGTTCAGCATCAATGATTGCTACGCAAGGAATGTCGTTTGGGTCCACACAGACCATTTTTGCCTGACGCGTCTCATCGATGATGACGTAGTTGATCGTAGTCTCTGCTGCGGTACCGGCAGTGGTGGGCATGGCGATGATGGGCAGGGATTTCTTCTTCGTATCTGCCACGCCTTCGAGGGATACGATGTCGCTGAACTCTGGGTTATTGACAACGATACCAATTCCTTTTGCGGTATCCATGCTTGACCCTCCTCCGATGGCGACGATGAAGTCCGCCCCAGCCTTCTTGCAGGCCTCGATGCCATTCTTCACGTTCGTGACGGTGGGGTTGGGCTTGACGTCGTCAAAGATGTCATAGGCAATGCCAGCCTCGTCCAGCACGTCGAGGACCAATTTGGCGACGCCGAACTGCATGAGGCCCTTGTCTGTCACCACGAGGGCTTTCTTGAATCCGAGTCTTTTCACTACGCCGGGCAGCTCTTTGCGTGCTCCAGGCCCGAAGTACGAAACTTCGTTGAGGATAAATCTGTTTACCATAGTCTGTTGGGTTTAAAAGGTGATGAATATAGGTTTATCAGAGTGGTAGTTCGTCGAAGTGGTCGGCGAGGGCCTGCATAGAAGGGAAGAGCCAACTGGCGCCTTCGTTGAGGAGGAGCTGAGGATCGAGGGGACCAGTGTTGACTGCAATGGTTCGGATGCCAGCAGCCACAGCGGCGCGCACGCCGAGGGGTGCGTTCTCCACCACAAGTGCTTCGTCGGCTCCTACTCCAGCCTTCTTCAGGGCCATGAGATAGGGTTCAGGGTTGGGTTTGCCGTAGCGCACATCATCACCGGTGACCATAAATTCCGGTGTGAAGTGTCCGGGATAATGCTTTTCGAGGCGGGTGAGGAGCGACTGCTGTGCGCTACCGGTGACGAGTACGCGCTTGAGTCCGCGCGCGCGCACCTTATTTAACACTTCTGCAGCGCCCGACATTTCGGGAGCCTCGCCGCCGAACTGCTCCATGTACTCGTTGAAGACAATGGTCTTGCGACGATAGAGCTCGCGTGCCTCCTCTTCAGAGGCATCACGATTCCAATAACGACGGGTGAAGATGCTGATGGTTCCGATTCCTGTGCGTCCCTCATTCTCGAACGCATCCTCCGGGGTCATCGGCAGACCATAGGCCGTCATGACCTTTGCCCACGCAAAAGCATGGCCCGGCATACTGTCGAACAGTACGCCGTCCATGTCAAAAAAAAATGCTTTAAGCATTAATAGCTATTTGATGAATAGAGTTAGCCGAGGCGGGCTTGAATGGCTTCGGTCTCCTTCTCGTAGCCGGGCTTACCGAGGAGGGCAAACATATTCTTCTTGTAAGCTTCCACACCAGGCTGGTTGAAGGCATTGACACCAAGGAGGTTGCAATGAATACCGCAGCCAAGTTCGAAGAAGTAGATGAGCTGGCCGAGGTGGTAGGCGTCGAGGCGGTCAATAGCTATACGAATATTCGGAACGCCACCGTCGACATGCGCGAGCTGTGTGCCCAATTCTGCCATCTTATTGACTTCGTCTACGCGCTTGCCTGCGAGGAAATTCAGGCCGTCGAGGTTCTCGTCATCGCTGGGGAAGAGGAGGCTGTGCTCGGGGGTCTGGACGCTGATAACAGTCTCAAAGATGCTGCGCTCTCCTTCCTGAATCCATTGTCCCATACTATGGAGGTCGGTTGTAAGGTCAACGCTGGCAGGAAAGAGACCCTTGCCGTCCTTGCCCTCGCTCTCGCCGTAGAGCTGCTTCCACCATTCTGCCATGAAGTGAAGCTTCGGCTGGTAGTTGGCCAAAATCTCTATCTTTTTACCGCTGACATACAAAGCGTTGCGGGTGGCTGCATAAACGGCAGCAGGGTTCTCGGCAAAGGGCGTATCAACAGCCGTCTGCTTCTCCATATCCTGAGCTCCCTTCACGAGCTTGTCGATATCGAAGCCAGCTACAGCAATGGGAAGAAGTCCCACAGGGGTGAGGACACTGAAACGTCCACCGACGTTGTCTGGAATGACGTAACTCTTGTAACCTTCCTTATCAGCACAGGTGCGTGCGGCTCCACGCTTTGCGTCGGTGATGGCGACGATAACCTTCTTGGCAGTTTCCTTGCCGAGCTGCTGTTCGCACTGTTTCTTCAGAAGTCGGAAAGCGAGGGCTGTCTCAGTGGTCGTACCTGACTTTGAGATATTGATAACGCCAAAGCGCTTGCCCTTCAAGTAGGTGGTGAGCTCATAAAGGTAATCCTCGCCGATGTTGTTTCCGGCGAAAAGGATGGCGGGAGACTTACCGTCACGTGCCAGCCATTCAAAACTGTTACTGAGGGCCTCGATGACAGCTTTAGCGCCAAGGTAGCTGCCGCCAATACCAGCTACTACTACGGCATCACACTCGCTGCGGAGGGTGGCTGCGGTTGCCTTAATGTCGGCCAAGAATGCGGGGGTGATACTACTGGGCAGGTGGAGCCAGCCGAGGAAGTCGTTACCAGGGCAGGTGCCTGCTTCGAGTGCTTTCTGAACTTCTGCCACGCGAGGTGCGTAGGCGTTGATGGTCTCTGCGCTCACAAATGGAGCAACTTTGGAGATGTCGAGTTTAATCATTTCTTCTATTTCTTATATTGGGTTATTGCTATTAAAAGGGAACCCGACGGAAACCCGTCGGGCACACTATCTTTATCTAAAGCTATCTGTGAGCAACTTGATTTCAACGGTGGGAGAAATGTGCTCATAAAGGATATTGTAAACGGCATCAAGGATGGGCATATTGACATGGAGTTGGGCGTTGATCTCCTTCATACATTTGGTGCCGAAGTAACCCTCGGCAATCATCTCCATCTCTATCTGTGCACTCTTGACACTGTAGCCCTGTCCTATCATTGTGCCGAAGATACGGTTTCGGGAGAACTGGCTGTAGCCCGTGACGATGAGGTCACCCATATACACGCTCTCAAAAATACTGCGCTGTATGGGATGCACGGTGGCCAGGAAACGGTTCATTTCCTGCACGCAGTTTGCCATAAGCACAGCCTGGAAGTTATCGCCATATTTTAGTCCCCGGCAAATACCAGCAGCTATAGCGTACACATTCTTCAGCACGGAGGCATATTCAATGCCTATTACATCACGTGAGGTGGTGGTCTTCACGTACTCCGAGGCCATCATATCCGCAAAGGACTGGGCCTTCTCCTCGTCGGCACAACCCACGGTGAGGTATGTCAGTCGTCCCAATGCGACCTCTTCGGCGTGTGAGGGTCCTGCAAGTACGGCAAGATTCTCATCGGGCACATTGTACACCTGATGGAAATACTCGGAGCAAACGAGGTTCTCGTCGGGCACGATACCCTTGATAGCGGTAATGTTGAACTTATCGCGCAGGCGTACCTTGAGTTTCTTAAGGTGGGGCTTGAGGTAGGGTGAGGGCGTCACCCACACGAGGGCGTCGCTGTGCTCTATGACTTCGTTGATGTCGGCGGAGAAATGTATGCGGTCCACATCGAAGTGTACTCCCGTAAGGTAGGCTGGGTTGTGGCTGAGACGCCGGAAGTCGTCGATGCGGTCCTGGCGTCGCATGTACCACCAGATGCTGTCGTTCTTCTCCAGCATCATCTTAGCGATAGCCGTCGCCCAACTGCCACCACCCATAATAGCTATAATGGGAGACTCACCCCCTAACCTCCAAAGGGAGGGAGCGCTAACGTCTGTAGATTGTGAGCCAAAACCTATCATAACTCGAAAAGAGTATTATCATTGACAATGGGATAATATCTGGGAAGATGACTATTCCGCTCCCTCTGATGACGGCGCAGGGGGAAGTATCTGTTCCAGTTCCTGTACGCTGGGTTTCTCAATATCCAGTTTGTACTTCTTGATAACCTCGCCAATCTGCTGCTGTACCTTCTGCGCCTTCTGGCCAGCAAGGTCGCTGACAAGATTGTAGCCACATTTATAGAGAATAGGTACGATGTCCTCTGAGAAGCCGAGGGCTGTGAAGGCTTCGGGTTTGTCCTTTGGAATACGTTTCTCGGGCTTCATCTGTGGGAAGAGCATGATTTCTCCAATGGCGAACTTCCCTGTCATAAGCATGGCCAGACGATCAATTCCAATCCCTATACCACTGGTGGGTGGCATACCATATTGCAATGCTCTCAGGAAGTCATGGTCGATGATCATGGCCTCGTCGTCACCCTTATCTGCCAGTCGCATCTGGTCAATGAAGCGTTCCTCCTGATCAATGGGGTCGTTGAGCTCGGAGTAGGCGTTGGCCAGTTCCTTGCCGTTGACCATCAGTTCGAAGCGCTCTGTGAGGCCGGGCTTGCTGCGGTGCATCTTCGTCAGCGGTGACATCTCCACGGGGTAATCGGTGATGAAGGTGGGCTGGATGAAACTGCCCTCGCAGAATTCTCCGAAGAGTTCGTCGATGAGTTTGCCCTTGCCCATTGTTTCATCTACTTCCATGCCTTTCTGTTTGCAGAAGGCCCGAATCTCCTCCTCGCTTTTGCCATTGCAGTCGAAACCAGTCTTTTCCTGAATGGCATCGAGAATGGGCAAACGGCGGTAGGGAGCCTTGAACGAGATAACGTTACCGTCAATCTCCACTTCCGGTTTGCCGTTGACGGCGGTGCAGATTTCCTCCAGCATTTTTTCCGTGAACGACATCATCCAGTTGTAATCCTTGTAACTGACATAGAGTTCCATGCAAGTAAACTCTGGGTTGTGGGTCTTGTCCATACCCTCATTGCGGAAGTTCTTGCCCATCTCATAAACTCCCTCGAAGCCACCTACAATGAGGCGTTTGAGGTAAAGTTCGGTGGCTATGCGCATATACATATCCTGATTCAGGGCATTGAAATGGGTGATGAACGGCCGTGCTGTGGCGCCACCAGCTATCATCTGCAGAATGGGGGTTTCCACCTCGGTGTAGCCAGCCTCGTCAAGGATGCGCCGCATGGTGCGCACGATGACTGCCCGCTTCTCGAAGGTCTCTTTAACACCAGCGTTAACCACGAGGTCCACATACCGCTGGCGGTAGCGTAGCTCGGGGTCGTCGAAGCTGTCGTAGACCTGTCCGTCCTTCTCTTTGACGATGGGCAGGGGCTTCAGGCTCTTGGAAAGAAGTGTTAGTTCCTTTGCATGCACACTGATCTCTCCTGTCTGTGTTCGGAACACGAAGCCCTTGACTCCCACAAAGTCTCCGAGGTCGAGGAGTTTCTTGAACACCACATTATACATATCCTTGTTTTCGCCAGGACAGATATCATCGCGGGTAACATACACCTGGATGCGTCCCTTAGAGTCCTTCAACTCAAAGAACGACGCCTTGCCCATGATACGCTGGCTCATCATACGTCCTGCGATGCACACCTCGCGTGGTTCTTCGCCCTCTACCGTGTCGCAGAAACTTTCGCGAATCTCCGTGGAAAAAGCGTTGGTGGGGAACTCGGCAGCCGGATAAGGCTCGATGCCCATGGAGCGTAAGGCTTCCATATTCTGTCGGCGAACGATTTCCTGTTCGCTCAGTTCGAGAACTTTCAAATCCATTTTTATCTCGTTTTCGTTTATATATGTCGTCGCTATGTGAACAGACTGACGCCTAATTCGGGTGCAAAGGTATGAAAAATAAATGAAAGTAACGGCATTTGTAGGCAAAAAACACATTTTTCTCTCATTTTGTTTGGTCAATCGGGAGATTCTGACTACTTTTACGCCGAAAAAGCGCAAAACACCTTATCATTTTAACCCCTTTTAAACCTATTTTATTATGAAAAAGTATCTTGCAGAAATGGTGGGCACGATGGTGCTCGTACTTATGGGTTGCGGCGTGGCAACAAGTATCGGATGCGGCGAACCCGCCGGTGTAGCAGCTACGGCTTTGGCTTTCGGTCTGGCCGTTGTCGCAATGGCCTACACTATCGGAGGCATCAGCGGATGCCACATCAACCCGGCCATCACCCTCGGTTGTCTGTTCGCAAAGCGCATCAGCGGTAAGGATGCAGTGATGTACATGATCTTCCAAGTCATCGGAGCTTTCATCGGCTCGGCACTGCTCTACCTGCTCACCTCCAACACCACTGTCGAAGGCACTGGCGCCAACGACCTGCAGGAAGGTGTCACGATGATAGGCGGCCTGCTGGCTGAGATTATCTTCACCTGTGTCTTTGTGCTTGTAGTACTGGGCACCACCGACGCCAAGAAAGGTGCTGGCAACTTTGCTGGTTTGGCAATCGGTCTGAGTCTCGTGTTGGTACACCTCGTATGCATCCGCTACACAGGCACCAGCGTGAACCCCGCCCGCTCCATTGCTCCCGCTGTATTCCAGGGTGGCACAGCCCTCACCAACCTCTGGATTTTCATTGTTGGCCCCTTCGTAGGTGCTGCCTGCGCCGCAGGCATTTGGGCTTGCATCGGTGGTTGTGACAAGTGCGAGAAGTAAATCATTACTTCCTCTCTATTCAACCTTTTCGGCTGGGGTGAGGGCATCCTCGCCTCAGCCGAAAGCGTAAAATAAAAGGGAAAGAATGATAAAGAAATTCGAATATGTGTAACTTGACATAAAAAAAATTATGAAAGAGCAATTAGTATTGAAATCGTATGAGATTGCACGAGAGCGGTATGCAGCTCTTGGCGTGGACACGGATAAGGCTATCGCCTTATTGGAACAGACCCCTATCAGCCTGCACTGCTGGCAGACAGATGACGTGGTGGGATTCGAGCGTAACGAGGCGCTGAGCGGTGGCATACAGACCACAGGTAATTACCCCGGCAGGGCCCGAAATATTGATGAGGTGCGTGCCGACGTGAGCTTCGCCAAAAGCCTCCTCGCCGGTAACCACCGCCTGAACCTCCACGAGATCTATGGAGACTTCGGCGGAGAGTTCATAGACCGCGATCAGGTGGAGATCAAGCACTTCGAGAGTTGGATTCAGTGGGCAAAGGAACAGGGCTTGAAGCTGGACTTCAACAGCAGCAGCTTCTCGCACCCCAAGAGCGGCAACCTCACCCTCAGCAATCCCGACCCTGCCATCCGCGAGTTCTGGATTGAACATACGAAACGCTGTCGCCGCATTGCCGATGCGATGGGCAAGGCGCAGGGAGATCCCGCCATCATGAACATTTGGGTGCACGACGGCTCGAAGGACCTCACCGTCGAGCGCAAGCGTTATCGTGAAATCTTTGCCGAAAGTCTTGATGAGATCCTGAAAGAGGAGTTGCCAGGAATGAAAACATGCTTGGAGGCTAAGCTCTTCGGTATCGGGCTCGAATCTTACACTGTTGGTTCCCACGACTTTGTGTCGGGCTATTGTGCTACCCGTAAGTTGATGTACACCCTCGATACTGGTCACTACGAGCAGACTGAAAATGTCAGCGATATGGTAGCCTCTCTGCTGCTCTTTGTGCCGGAACTGATGTTGCATGTTTCTCGCCCCGTGCGCTGGGACAGCGACCACGTGACCATCATGAATGACCAGACGCTGGACCTCTTCAAGGAACTCATTCGTGCCGACGCCCTCAACCGAGCCCACATCGGCCTCGACTACTTCGATGCAAGCATCAACCGCATCGGTGCGTATATTATAGGTACTCGCGCGACACAGAAATGTCTGCTCCAAGCCCTCCTCGAACCCCTTGCGCTCTTGCGCAAGTACGAGGATGCCGGTCAGGACTTCGAGCGTCTGGCCCTCCTCGAGGAAGCCAAGTCGCTCCCCTTCGGCGCCGTCTTCGACTACTTCAACCTCAAGAACAACGTACCCGTCGGCGAGGAATTCATCCCGGCCATTCAGAAGTACGAGAAGGAGGTGACAAGCAAGAGGTCATGATTCGGCAGTGTTTTATTATCTTTGCGTGCCTCGCTGTGGGTGAACTGATCGTCTGGCTGACGGGAATCACGATCCCAAGCAGCATCATTGGGATGCTGTTGCTGACCATCCTGCTGCAGGTGAAAGCCATTAAGTTGGAGTGGGTGAAGGGAATGTCGGACTTCCTCATCTCCAATATGGGTTTCTTCTTCGTGCCGCCCGGAGTTGCCCTCATGCTCTATTTCGACCTCATCAAAGCAGAACTGCTGCCCATTGTCGTCGCTACCGTCGTCAGCACCGTTCTGGTGCTTGTCGTGACGGGATGGACTCATCAGAGGTTGAAGATGAAAAACGAAGAGTGAGATAGCATGGAGATACTGCAGAATAACCTCGTATTGCTGGCGCTGACATTCGGCATCTTCTACGGTGCACGCCAATTCCAGAAGTGGACAGGATGGATTGTGCTCAATCCCATATTGGTTACCATCGCGGTGCTCATCGTCTTCCTGACGCTGACAGGCATCCGCTATGAGACATATGCGCAGGCCGGCGGATTCATCGAGTTCTGGCTCAAACCCGCTATTGTGGCATTGGGCGTTCCGCTCTATCAACATCTCGGGCAGATACGCCGTCAGTTCCTGCCCATTTTCCTCTCGCAATTGGCAGGGTGCATCGTGGGGGTCGTCAGCGTCGTGGTTATTGCACAAATGATGGGAGCTTCCCGCGAAACCATCGTCTCGCTGGCACCCAAATCCGTGACAACTCCGATAGCAATGGAAGTGTGCCAGGCTTTGGGAGGTATTCCGTCGCTCACTGCTGCCATCGTGGTGTCTGTCGGGCTTTTGGGAGCCGTCTTCGGGTTCAAGGTGCTGGAGGTCTGGCATATCAAGAATCCTTATTCACAAGGTCTCAGCATCGGCACCGCCTCACATGCCGTGGGAACGTCGAGGGCTATGGAAAAAGGAGAGACTTACGGAGCCTACGCATCGCTGGGATTAATCCTCAACGGCGTATTGACGGCTCTGCTGGCTCCCTTTATCTTGAAAATCATTGGCATCTAATATCAACAAATACAAGTTAAAATAGACTACGTTATGAGTAAGAAATCTTCTTTAAAGAGTACCATCGCCGTCTCGCTGAACAACTACCTGGATGCGGGAGCCATCGTGGCCGGTGCCAGCGGCATCACCCTATGGCAGAACTATTTAGGATTGAGCGAGATGCACCTCGGGTGGCTAAATGCCATCAGCGCCAATGCGCTGGGAGCTGCCATCGGTGCCATCATCGGCGGCTTCTTGGCCGATAAGTTCGGACGTAAGTTCATCTTCACTTACAACCTGCTGGTGTACATGGCGGGCGTGCTCATCGTCATGCTCTCCACCAACTTCCCGATGCTACTTTGCGGCTTCCTCGTCACGGGAATCTCGGTCGGTGTCGGCGTTCCCGCCTCGTGGACGTACATTTCCGAGAGTTCCGAAGTGGGCAACCGAGGGCGCAACATCTGTATCTCCCAGATGTCGTGGGGCATGGGTCCCATGATCATCCTATTGTTCGGCATGCTCTTCGCTCCCGGAGGCTATCTCTATGGTTTTGTAGAATCGCTGGCACACGCCGTAATCGGTGCCGATGCAGCCTCTGCCGCCGTGGAGGTGTTCAGTTCGCGTGTGGTGTTCCTGACGCTTTTCATCGTAGCCTTCGTTGCATGGACGTTGCAGCGACAGCTGGAGGAGAGTGCCGAGTTCGAGGCAAACAAGCAGAAGAGCAGCGGCATTGTAGAAAACATCAAGCTACTGTTCACCAACAAGATAGCCGTCCGCACGGTGGCTTTCCTGGCCGTCATCTACCTGACGTGGAACCTTGTGGCATCAGTCATGGGATTCTTCCAGCCCCACATCTACGAGACGGCAGGCGGACTCAGCAACGAGTATGCCAACATGCTCAGCTGCGTGGGATGGCTCGTCGTTGTCGTAGTGACGTTCGGCCTCTCGTTCTTCGTCGACCGCCTGCCTCACAAGCTCTTCTACGTTCTGGGACTGCTGGCAGCACTGGCCACGTGGGTGGTCATTATCCAGGGAGTCACGGGCGTCGGGAGCCTTTGGGCATTCTCCATCCTCTGGGGTATCAACGGAGGCTTGAGCGTGCAGATTTTCTACGCCCTCTGGGGTAGTGAGCTCTTCCCTGCCAAGTTCCGCGCCGGCGCACAGGGCCTGATGTTCTTCATCGTACGCGGACTCTCAGCTGCATGGGGACTCGTCTTCACCTTCATTTATGGCGAGAATGGCGAAGGTTTCACCCTTGCTGCATGGTGTATGATTGTGCTGCTGCTGATTTCCCTCGTAGTCGGCATCATCGGAGCACCCGACACACGCGGCAAGTCACTCGCACAAATCACTCGCGAGCGCTACGGGGAAGACATTTGATATTATTAAGAAAAAAGAATTACGAGCATCTACTTATTGAAACAAGAATACTATGAATCAGAAAGTTAAGCAAATGATTGACCAGGTGGCCGAAGTGGCTGGCTACCTCTGGCAGAAAGGATGGGCAGAGCGCAATGGCGGCAACATCACCGTGAACATCACGGAGCAGGTGGACGACGAGCTTCGTGCGCTACCTGCCATCTCGCCCGTATATCAAATCGGCACCACCCTCCCGCACCTGAAGGGCTGCTACTTCTATTGCAAAGGAACCAACATGCGCATGCGCGACCTGGCGCGTTGGCCGATGGACAATGGCAGCATCATCCGCATCCTCGATGACTGTGCCAGCTACGTCATCATCGCCGACAAGCCCGTGAAGCCCACAAGCGAACTGCCCTCTCATCTGGCCGTACATAACTACCTGTTGGCCAAGGGCTCTCCCTACCGCGCCAGCTTACACACGCACCCCATCGAGTTAGTAGCACTGACCCATAACAAGACCTTCATGGAGAAGGACGTTGCTACGAAGATTCTCTGGTCGATGATTCCAGAGACCAAAGCCTTCTGTCCGCGAGGTTTGGGAATGGTTCCCTACATGTTGCCCTCCAGCGTAGAACTGGCAGATGCCACCATCAAGGCCATTGATGATGACTACGATGTAGTGATGTGGGAGAAGCATGGTGTCTTCGCAGTAGATACCGACATCATGAGCGCTTTTGATCAGGTCGATGTGCTCAACAAAGCCGCCCTCATCTATATAGCCGCCAAAAATATGGGCTTCGAACCAGACGGCATGACGGATGAACAGATGCAGGAACTCAGCGATGTCTTCGGACTGCCGAAATAAGAGACAAGGTTTTATGAGCCTGGGCGTCAGAAAGGCGCAGGCAAACAGAAGTGCATCTCTTCCTTTGTGAGGGGGTGCACAAATTTTATGCTTTCGGCATGAAGGTACAGACGGTCTGCCACATGACCATAGAGTCGATCACCGACAATCGGAGCGTTCAGTCCCTCAGGGGCTGCCGAGTGTACGCGCAACTGATGGGTGCGTCCCGTCTGCGGATAGAAGAAAACGCGGGTGACGTTGCCAGATTGCTCCACTGCCACGACTTCAAATCGAGTCACAGCCTCCTTGCCATTGTCGAAATCCACTTGCTGATGAGGCATATTCTCTAAATCAGGCCCCAAAGGCAGGCATATCTCACCTCGGGTGACTGTTAATGTTCCTTCCAGGAGCGCCACATAACGTTTCTTCACCTCCCGTTGTTCGAACTGTTGTCCGAGGGCGCGGTGTACGAGGGCATTCTTCGCAATGACCATCACTCCCGAAGTGTCCTGATCCAACCGATGAACGATGACAGAGCCACTGATTTCCGGCCAAAGGCGAAAGCACTCATCGAGGAGGTTCGGCTGGTCGCTCTTACCTGGTATGCTGCACCACCCCTCCGGCTTATAGACGACCGCCAAGTGCTCGTCTTCCCACAATACCTTTATCGGCTCCAACTCGCGGTTCTCGTAGTGTCGTGCGGGATCAGGCTCCACATTCAGCCCCTGCAACATGTGGCCGAGAATGGGATAGCACTTGCTGCGACAGGCAGGGAAGAAAGCCCCCGGCTGGCGATAGTGTCCCGGCTTGGAAGGTCCCAGCCAGAACTCTGCCATCGCCACGGGTTGGAGCCCCAGGCGGAAGGCCGCCTGCAGCAACTTGGGCGCACAGCACTCGCCGGCACCGGAGGGAGGCACCACAGCGGAAGTGCAGCTCTCCTGCCCGCAGGATGAAGCGGCAGAAGGCGCGAATATCTCCAGCAGGTTCTTGCACTCGCCCCTGGCATTGAGGAAGTTGAACTGGCGGAAGAGCCATTGCTGCAGGGCCTCGCTGCGCTGCTTGCGCTCGTCGTAGAGTGCGCGGTAGGTGGCGTTGTGCTCCGTCAAGAGCGCCTCCAGGGCGGCTATCTCCTCCTTGTGGAGTTGCTTGGCACGCTGGATGTCGGCTTTCTGCTGCTGGCTTTCCTTGATGAGGTCGGCGGCTAAATTTTTCTCATCTTCTCTTTCCCCGCTTTCTCTTTCCCCTTTTTCTCTTTTACTTTTTTCTTCCTCTCTCTTCTCTTCCCTCTTAATTTTCCCCTCAGCGTAAGCGCGCTTCGCCTCAGCCACAGCAGCCTCCCGCTCCGAACGCAGGAGTGCCACGCGTAGCTGCCACCGACGGCGCTCCTCGCTGCCTGACATCTCCTCCATGCGGCGACTGATAGCAACGATTTCCGCCTGCTCCCGCTGAAAAAAGCTGTCGGGGTCGAGGTAATCCACCACGGGCGGCACGAACCAAGGATGATGGTAGCTGCCCAGGAGCTGACCCGAGTAGGCAGCGAGGAAAAGCAGGGAGCCGTCAAGTTCTCCCCGTGAGGTAAGGCTTTCGTCGCGGCTTGTCTTCACCACCAGCACTCCGAACATCTTCCCCTCGCTAAACCCCATCCGCTGCACCTCATCGGCCACCAAGGCAGCAGCACGCTCACACAGCGGATGAGCCGTGTAGCGGAAGGGGTAGGTGAACAGCGCAGGCAGCGTCTCCTTCCCCAAGTCAAGCGGATGTACGTAGCTTTCCAATTCTCTTATTTCACTACTACCGCCAGCACCGGCGCGATGTCGCCACCCGGACGTGCTGCGGGGAGTGTCACATGAAGGCCGTCGGCATCCACGGTGTAGGGCACCTTGCCGAAGCCCAGCAACTTAACGCTGCACACCCGCTTTCCCTGCATCGTCTGTGCCCCGACGGCGAAGCTGCGGATGGTGGCGGCGTTCGTCTCCGGCCAACCCATGAAGGTGGCATAGACGATGTTCTTTTTAGCATTGAATCGGATGTCCTGAGCGCTGTACTTGATGCCCTCGTTGAAGCCCTGATCCTTCAGAGGATTGCTGTTCTCTGCCAGCGGGCCTTCGCCGAAGGTCACCCAGGGGCGGGTGCCGAAGATGCTCTCGCCGTTGACGTCCATCCACGCCTTGAGGTCATGCAGGATGGCCACTTCCTTATCGTCGATGGTGCCGTCGGCTCGCACGGGAATGCTCAGCAGCAGGCAGCCGTTCTTGCTCGTCACGTCCACCAGCATACGCACCACACGGGCAGCCGACTTGTAGTCGCCGCGGTTATAGATGCCGCGGTCGTAGTGCCACGAGCCGATGCAGGTGCATGTCTGCCAGGGCAGCGGTTGTGCGCGGTCGGGCACTCCGCGCTCCACGTCCCAGAGCATCAGCTGTTTCTGCTCGTCGTTCAGTATCTTGCCCATGGCCACCACCTGCTGGCGTCCGTGATGGCGGTTGGCGCTATGGTTGTAGAAGTGTGCGAGGATGTTCTGCCCCACCTGGTCGTCGCAGCCGTAGAACGGCAGCACGGTGTCGTCGAAGTAGAGCATCTGCGGGTCGTAGTCGTTGATGAGTTCCAGGACTCGGTTTTGCAGCTTGCGCTTGTAGGCTTCGGAGGGCAACGAGGCGCCGTTCTTCCAATCCCACTGGCTGTGGATGCTGCCGGCGTTCTCCCACCCGCGGCTGGGTTCGTGGCGCTGGGCGTAGAGTTCCTGCGGGTCTAGTCCCCGCCACCACTTCTCGGTGCCGTCGGGGTTGGGCTTGTAGCCGTCCTCCTTCGTCAGGTTGCCGTCGAACTTCTGTGCCAGTTCGAACCATGTCCACGCATGGGCGCCATGGATGCTGACACCCAGCGGCAGCTTGTATTTCTTGCATGCCCGTGCCCACTCGCCGACGATGTCGCGCCGGGGTCCCACACGCACAGAGTTCCATTCCTGATAGGGCGAATCCCAGAGGTCGAAGTTGTCATGGTGCTGCCCCAGCGTAAAGAAGAACTGCGCCCCACACTCCTTGTAGAGCTTCACCAGCGACTCGGGATCCCATCGCTCGGCCTTCCAGGCATTGCAGAGATCCTTCATGCCGAAGTCAGCGGGCGAGCCATAGTGCTCCACATGATACTTGTACTGCCAGCCGCCTTCCTGGTACATGCCGCGGCCGTACCAGTCGCCCGACTCTGCCTGGCACTGAGGTCCCCAATGCGCCCAGATGCCGAACTTAGCATCGCGGAACCACTCGGGGCACTCCCACGCTTTCAGGCTCTGCCAATTGGCCGCGAAGGGGCCGTTTTCCACGGGGACGTCGCCCTTCGTTTGCGCCTGCAGCGGCAGGGCGGCTGCGACGACCAGGGCCACGGCCGTAATTGCTCTCTTCATACGGTTTCTGCTGTTCGTTTTCATATCTTCAGGTTTAGTTTAGCGTTTCTTGGAAGTCGGTTTTTTCCGTTGTCTACAAATCCCTGTTCAGCACCTCGCTGACGTCGGCCGTCGCGGGTTGCGGCAGCCATCGGCTTATGAGTTCACAAACGACCGTGCCCTCGGCGTTGGTCAGCGTGTGGAGGTAGCTGCCGTCCTCGGTGCGCGCCATGCGGCAGGTGAGGGTGTCGTCCAGGTAGGTCTCGTGCTGCCAGTGGACGGTGATCGATGCCAGGGCCTGCTCGGCCAGCACCTCCTCGGGCATCGTCAGCAGGGCGATGCTGACGTAGCTGCGGTTGCTGACGTGGAAGTTGAAATCCAAGTCCAGGCGCGTGGCGCGATGCTCCATCTGCAGGTCATAGGTCTGCACCTTGGGGAACCGCACCTTCTTGTGGCTGGCGGCCATCAGCTCCGGCACCACCGTCAGGCGCTCCTTCAGGAAGTCCGTCACCTCCAGCCGCTTGGCGTCGAGGTTCAGGATGTTCCACTGGCTGGTGCCGGAGGCCAACAGCGCCTCGTTGTCGCGGCGGACGATGCGGAAGTCGCAGTAGATGCGCAAGGCCGACAGCTCGCTCACCCACAACTCCACCGTGAAGTCCTCGGACCAGTAGGCCACGGTCGGCTGGACGTCGATCTGCACCTCCGTGATAACCCACATCCGCCGCTGCTTGACGATGTCGAAGGCGGCCACGCCATTGATGGTCATCAGGCGCGCGAAACTGTCTTGGAAGTACATCAGCAACGCATTGGGCGTCAGCCGGTACAGTGGCGTGATGTCCGACGCCGTCGAAGTATAAGTATGTCTGTATTTTCCTGCTGTAATCATATCTTTCTTTCCTTTATAAGCACTGATTCTGCTGAATCACCGCGCAAAGGTAATCATTTTTGCCGAAAAGACAGACAGGAAAAATATTTTTTAACACAAAAAAGAGCGCACCTGTCACGGATTCACATCGGGGCTACGACTGTCGCAGCAAGATTCAAGAAGAGCACCTCAAGAGCTCGGTTATAGGGCTCCTGAGGTGCTTGATACCAATAATAACAACTTACTTTACGACGAACTTGCGTCCACCTACTATGTAGATGCCCCGCGTCAGCTGTCTCAGGGTCTGAGGTGTGGCTCTACGCTGCAGCAGTTGGCCGCTCAGCGCATAGACTCCTGTGCCATTTGCCGCAGTGGACGGCACCACGTGTACTGAGGTATATTCGCCACTAACGGGGATGAGCAGGTCACCATCGGCCGGCTCTGCTATGTTGGATGCCGCAAGATAGGCTGTGTTGGCGCCGAGCCACACGCTGTTCAGTGTCGTGGTGAACTGCGGTCCCTCCGCAATGGCCATGCCCTGTTCAACCGTGGTTCCGAAGAACGTTCCCACGAGACCATTCTGGTGCTGCGGCTCTGCCACTGGCGTCACACCATGCTGGAAGAACGCCTCTGCGGGAGTCTGGTCTGCGCCATACTCTCCTTCTGCGATGAACACAGCAGGCAGACCGGCAGCTATTCTCTTCTCGGGCTGCAATACAGCACAGACCGGGGAGTCGGCGGTGGCGGCTGTTACACCCTTCATACTATAGAGCTGTCCCCCTTCGGTGACTTCGATGTCCACGGGATAGCAGAGGGTGTAGAGGTGCCCTGGTTCCACTGACATGGAGGCTTCTGCTGCATAGTCGTCGGTGACGTCTGCCACCTCATGAATCATCATAGTGGAGTTGGAGCCTGGTGTCATGGCATCCCACGTCACCAACTGCGCAGCATCGTGCTGCACATGTGCGTTGGTCTGACTGGCACCATCAAGGGTGCTGACGGAAATCAGGTTGGTGCCAAATCCCATGGGTCTGACGTTCACCAGCGAAGGATGCAAGTCCACACATGCGATGCCCTGTCCGGGATTCTGGAAGCGGACAAAGAGGCCTGTGGCCTTGTTCTGGAGCATAAAGGCACTGTCTCCTACAGCCACGAAACGGAACCACGAGAGTTCCTCGTCCTGCAGAGCCTGGGGATTGTTGAAATAAATGCCTGTTGCCAAATGTGCATCTTGTGCACTGATAGGTGTTACTTCCTGTGTTCCCGTCTCCTCGTCTATAGACAACACAGCAGGTGCGGCCACCAATCCATAGAGGCTGTCGGCGATCTTGTTGCCGTAGGAGTCGAAGGCTGTCGCAGCACCCGATTTGTCCCATTCGCGCTCGTCAAACATCTCTTCTGTGGGGAATTGAATCTGATACCACTTGTCGGTGCTGACTTGGATCACCTTCTTGTCGATTTCTGCAGTCAGCCCTTTCAGCTGCTGGATGTGTGCCTCCACCTCTTCCTTCTTTAGGCTGCCCGTTGCGAGGTATGCCTTAGCAGCCTCGACAGCCTCCACGACCTGGGTGCTGCCAGTGCCTGCAGGCCAGAAGCCTGGATCCGTGCCCTCGGCGATGATGGCCACCTTGGCCTCTGCCAGCGTGATGCTGCTCATGAGTTCGGCCGGATTGACAAACTTGGTAAGGAAGAGGTCATAGGCCTCTTGCAGATCGGTGTAATCGTCGGGGGTGATCGTCTCACGGTCGATCTGCTTCTGCAGCAGAGCCTTCAGCTGGGTATAGACTTCGCCCATATGTGCTGCCTGCGCATTGGGATTGTGCACCACCCGATGGAAGTTCAGTTCCGCAGCATGCCAGAAGCCGTTGGCCGAGTTGGTTTTCTCGGAGTAGAGACGCGCATACCGGTAGCTCCCTTCGAAGCTGACAGCTGCGGACATCACCTTGCCCGCGATGAGGTCTGGGAACTTCATGGTTGCCAGCAGCTTGCCCGTTTCCTTGCCTTCGGCATACAGGTCGGGTTCATGGTCATAGCCATAAAGGCTGAATTCCAAGGTCTGGTCGCTGTCAATGCTTCTTCTTACATAATCCATGGACAATCCGTTCTCGACGGGCTCGACGAAGTCAATCTGGATGAAGTGTGTTCCCCCCGGCTGCGGTCCGGCATCCCATCTGGAATGCCAAAATGTTGAATTATTGCCATCCAGGAGATTGGACAGCGGGTAGTTGTCATCGGTCATGGCAGAGGAGTATTGTTCTTCCGTCTTCACCAAACGATCGGATTCTACTCGGGCATCTTCTGCCAGCGCCACATCGCGCAGGACTTCCTGGCGAAGGCTGTCGTACTTAGCCAGTAAGAGGTCCTTGTTGCTCAGAATCGAATAATTATCGAGCATGGCCTGCGCTTCATCCTCGGGCACAGCTTCCACCGACCAGAGGCTCCACAGCCCGCTGTGGTCCCATCCCACGATATTGCCAGCGCGCCCCGTTCCATTGCCGTGCTTGTTCTGGTGGAAGAAGCCGTAGGCATCAGTGTTGTCGGCCCTGGAGAGTGCCACATAGATGACGGAGGGGTCATTCTCGTCGCGCGATATAAAGGAGACTTGAATCTCGGACTCCTCGGGTGTCAACGCGGGATTGAGCTGGAGATGATCAGCCCCGTTGAGGGAAGTAAAGCGGCCGCCATTGGTGACATTGTAAACTTGGTAGTTGCCTGTCTGCGCATCTCTGTCAAAGCGCCAAAGGAAAGTGCAGGCGCGGTAGGTGGTGCGATCCAGGTCGCTCCACCCGCACTCGCTGCCCTCGCCCCAGAGGCCCTTCTCGGGATAGACCACCTGGTCATCACGTTCTTCGTAGTAGAAGTTGCTGGCGGTTCGGATGCAGTAGTAGCCATTTTCCAAGACATATTCCACCCGCGATGCCACGACGTTTTCATAGGCTTGATTCAGTTGCTCGAGCATCTGGTCCAGTTGTGCCTGCGTCAGCTTTTGCATCGGTGTATCCAGAAGGACGCCGGCCTCGTTCATGGTCTTCAGGAAGGCCTCCACCTCTGTTGCTCCATAATAGCCGGGCTCTGTGCCAGGCTCGAAAGCGTCATAGTAGTTCTGCAGTTCGAAATATCGCCGCAGCACTCGTTCATACAGGATTTCCAAGTCAGTGACCTCGACCAGTTCTACAGGAAAGAGCTGCCAATCATAGTTGGCATATAGGTCGCTGCCGGCTCCCGAATCCCAATAGGAAATGGTGCTGCCCGTGCCATTGTTGTCGATGCGGCACTGGAGGGGATCCGTTGTCATGCAGAAATGCCCTGCCGACTCGGCAATGAGCATGATATTCCACGCATCAGCATCTTCGAGAGAGGCCGTTGTGGAGAGTTCCGTGCCATTGACTCTCCGCTCGGGTGATTCCGCGGCCACATAATTGCCTGTGCCGAACTGCAGGTGATAGGCAGGCACCTCTGAGGCACCCTCCGCGGGAATGAAACGGACGAGAAAGCCAGCTTTCTCCGTGGCCAGGTCGCCATCAGTGACATTGTCAGTGGATGGTTTGAGCAGGAGACTGCCCGCACCCATGTCACACATGTATCCGCCACTGCCACGTGCCTGAAAGAGCAGATACCAGGTACCTGGCTCCATCTCGTCGGCTTGCTCCTGAATGATAATGTTTTTCTGCTTCAGTTCATCCAATTGAGCGGCCAGAGGTGTCGCCCATAGGAGAAGGAAGAAGGTTGTCAATAGTGAAATTTTTTTCTTCATAGTTTGGTATTTTTTGGGGTTCAACAATTACCTTTCGGCGGCAAAAGTATATATAATTCCCGAACCGCGATATGTACTTTTTCTTTTTCTTTATGGACAAATTAGCCATCAACGGCCATAGGGAAAGAAATCATTTTACCAGTATCGGGAAAAAAGGTACCTTTGCAGCATGGAAACAAAACATCGAATAATCTCATCTGCCTGTTATGCCAGCCTACTTCTGCTGCTGAGCTTAACCCACGCCTGCCAGGAAGACATTGATATGTCCAACCGCTATATTTTTGAGGAACAAACCGTACTGAGTTTCTTGGAAGAGGAGCCATCGGGGCAGTTCTCGGAGTATGTGAGGCTGCTGAAAGAAGTGCCCGTCAGCCATCAGTCCCATTCCAGTGTGGCACAGTTGCTGTCGGTGCGCGGCCACTACACGTGCTTCGCACCTAACGACGAAGCCATCCGCGACTACCTGGACTCGCTGTATGCCCAGGGACTGATCACGGAACCCTCCTGGGATGGCTTCCAGGAACAGCGCACCCTGGATTCCATCCGCAAAGTGATTGTCTATAACAGTATTATAGATGGTGGTAACAGCCTCATCTTTTCCACAAGCGACTTCCCCGCCAACGACGGCGAAGAGTTTGAGTTGCCCAACCTGAATGACCGGCGGATGAGTGTCTCACGAGGTGCTGTGAACTCCGACAGCATATTCATCAACGAACAGGCTCCCGTGGACCTGAAGATGCGTGACATAGAGGTGTCGAACGGCTGCATTCATATGGTTCGCGCCGTCATTTGTCCTTCCAACGAGACACTGGCTGACATGGCGGGAAATTGGTCGCGAGGAAGCAAGAGCGGATACACGGTGATGTCGCGCCTGCTACTGGCCTGCGGACTGGCTGACACCCTTTCGAAGGTGCGGGATGAGGTCTGGGAGAAGCTCTATGCCACGGGAGTTGTCAAGAACCTGGGACTGCACCCCACGGAGGGAACCAGCGGGGCTGGGTTCCTGCCGCCCCATCGAAAGTATGGCTTCACCATCTTTGCCGAGACGGATGACTGCTGGGAGAGGTTGCTGGCCGAGGCCGGACAGCCCAAGAGAGCCGAGGACATCGGCGTACAGGAAGTGAAGCAGTATCTGCAGAGAATAGGTGCTTACGCGGACGCGTTGAAGGACGACGACTTCACCAACGAGGACAATATCATCAACCAATTCGTGACCTACCACGTGCTGCCCGTAGCCCTCAGCCGCGACAAGCTGGTACTGCACTGGAACGAGAGAGGATATAACTACAAGAACGCATCGAACTACACCATCCCGGTCATGGAATACTACCAGACGCTGGGACGTCACCGGCTGCTGAAGATTTTCCAGAGTGCCGAGAGCTTCCGCCAGAGCACCAACAGCGACGGCATATTCCTGAATCGATTCCCCATCCTGCGCAACGGCAGAGGAGAGTTCGGCCCCCTGCAGCAAAACATCAACGACTATCATGAAAGCGGACGCTTCTACCCCGCCTCGACCGGGGCCTTGAGCCCTGATGAGAACGAAGGCGTGGAGATCATGCGCTCGCCCGCCTATATCGCGGCCAACGGTTACGTCTATCCCCTGGAACGCCTGCTGGTATGCACAGAGAACGTCTGCATCCAACAGCAGCGACAGCGCATCCGCTTTGACGCCGCCGCCATGTTTCCGGAGTTCATGAACAACAACCTGAGAGGTCTGAAGGAACGCTACACCGAACTGGGTAAAAACCGAGGATTCCCCACCAACTACAAGTACATCGAGGGCATAGACATCTACGAAGGCACTCAGTTCTACTACCTGCCGGGACGAGGCGACGCATGGCAGAGCTATCAGGGCGACGAGTTTAACATCATAGGCAACTATGAATTCATCATCAAGTTGCCGACAGTTCCGAGGGCCGGGCACTATGAAATCAGGTATGGATGGAATGCCAACAACACCCGTTCCATGTGTCAGATTTACTGGGGCGAGGACAAGAACAACCTTATCGCAATGGGCATCCCTCATGACCTGCGCATCGGCGGACTCAACCACTATTTCCCCAGCGGCAACCTGCCCTCCATCGTCGGATGGGAGAGCGACACAGAGGACCCCACATACAATGACGAGGTGGACAGGAGGATGAGGAATAATGGATACATGAAGGCGCCAAACTCATACACCAGTGCCTACGGCACCATCATCACGTGCAGAAGCCAGCCCGACGTGCTGAGGAAGATCATCGTCAGTGCCGATATGATCCCAGAGAAGACCTATTACCTGAAGTTCAAGTCGGTCCTGGACAACGAGAAGAAGCAATGCAACCTGGACTATCTGGAATTCTGCGCCAAGGAAGTCTTTGCCAACCCCGAGGAGACGGAGGACATTTGGTGAGCACGCGCATCGGTGCTCCGGCCTGCAGCTCCGCGCATAGCTATGCGGTAGGCTGTGGGGGACTTTCCGACGGTCTTTGTGAACAGGCGAGAGAAATAGCTGCTGTCCTCGATGCCTAACTTGTAGCAAATCTGGTTGATATGCATATCAGTAGTCTGCAGCATACGGCAGGAATATTCAATCTTCAGATGGTTGAAGAAAGCCTTGATACTCATGCCCAGACGTTGGCGGAACAGGGATGAGAGATACGTCTGGGAGTAGCCTACGTAGGCCTGCACCTCATGAAGGGTGATGCGCCGTTCCATGTTCTCTTTCATGAAATGAACAGCTGCATCCACGACGTCGAAGGTCCCGTTCGGTCGCGGCAGGCTCCTGCCTACGGTTTCTTCGAGTTTGGCAGAGGAACGGTATAGCGGAACATAGCGCATGGAAGCGAGGAAGTAGTGCAAGAGGGAGGAGGCATAACGCAGACTGTCAATGGTATCTGCATGGTGCAGTGTCTGGAGCAGTTCCTCAAAGATATCAATCCGGCTGCTGATGCGTGAGTCCTGTGCCACACGGATGGTTTGTGGCAGTTGGGCATCGGCGGCGTAGACAGAAGCGTGTTCTCCACTGAAATGAACCCAATAGATGGTCCACCCTTCACCGGCATCGCTCCCATAGACATGGGGCTGACCAGCGGGGAGGATGAAGAACTGGCCGCGGCTCACATGCTGTACATGTCCTACACCAATTCTGTACCATCCACTGCCATCCACGCAGTAGATGAGGATATACTGATCTGCACCTTCCTGCCGCTCGCGGTAGTGATTTGCCGCCTTCGGGTAATAGCCAATATCAGTCACAAAGAGACTCCTGGCCAACGGATCATTCTTCTCCAGCTCCACAATCATGCGGGGCAGGAGAACAGAGCGCTCGCCTTGGAAGCCACCCTTTCTTTTAATCATGACTCAACGTTTTGCTTTTTATGACTCCACCATCTTTTTGAATATCAATCTTTTTTCAGCACTTTCCTGCCGCCAGCGATATAGATGCCACGTGGCAGGCCGTCGAGCGCGGTGGTTCCTCGACGTACGATGCGCCCTTGAAGATCATAGACATTGTTGCCGTTGGCCGCTTTCTGCGTGCCGGCCATGTCTGAAATACTTGTGGGCAGACTGTTATTGTTGGTCTCGCCGTAAACATTAGTCTGATAGAATTTCACCCGGTAGGGCCATTGTTCTTCGGTGTTGTCTATCCAGCCCGTGAAGTTATGAGTCCAATAAGTCGTTGGCGCAGCACTGACGACGAGCCAGACGTAGCTGCAGCCTGCAGGGCAGTCGAAGGCAATGGTGCGAGAGGCATCGTTGTAGGTGGCGGAATTCATGTCGCCATAGACGCGCGTGCCGTCGCTCTTGAAGGCTACGAATCCGATGCGCCATCCCGCGCGCGTGATGTTTTTAGCGGTGTAGCCGTCGGCACC
>CACZAN010000011.1 GCA_902779165.1 uncultured Bacteroidales bacterium | reverse complement strand
CCGTTCTTCAAGCGTGAAGCGTCGCAGAGCGCCGAGCGGAAACGGCTGGCTACCATTGTCACGCCCCGCTGGGGCTTTGTATTACAGCTGGTTAGCATATTTGCGAAACTTGAGTTTAAAGTTCTTCAAGCGTGAAGCGTCGCATGGCGCCGAGCGTAACGAACCTCCGGCCGGCGTTGAACAGCGAACCGCAAACCAGCCTGATGACAAAGAGCTCTTTACAATTAACGATGAACCATGAACCATTAACCATTACTCCCCCGCTGGCGAAACGGACTATAGTCTCTGCGACGCCAAACTATAGTTACTCGTGCAACAAACTATAGTTCCCGCGCCAACAAGCCCCCAATTGAAAATTGAAATTGAATTATTGAAAATGGAGACCAAAAGCTCCTCGGCGTTGAAGAGACGCGGCGGAGCTTTTATGTTGGGGACAAGCCGTCAGGTGAGATTACTTCCTACGGTCGACTCGTGGCTGTCCGTTGACGATGTATTTTCCTTTGTGCCTGTTGGGAGTTGCCCCAATGCAAAAGAAGAGCGGGCGAAGGAGGGATGTCCCCTGGCTTCGCCCGCTGAATGAAGGTGTTTGTTGGCTGTTGCCGGCGTGAGAACCTCCGGCACGCAGGTGAGCAGATGAAATTACTTCATTCGGAATACCCGTGACTGGCCGTCGGCGGTTGTCTGCACCACGATGAGGACTCCTTGAGCGGAGTGGCGGTGGCGGTCGAAGTGGGCTGCAGAGCCGCTGTAGACGAGGACACCGGAGGTGGTGTAGACGGCGATGTCGCCACTGAGTGCCGACGGGTTGAGGACGCTGTCGTATCCGCTGCCACCGATGATGAAGGGCTTGTGGTAGTTGCCGAGATGGGTGTCGCGGCGGAAGTTCAGGATGGTGGCGGGCTGCTCGTCGTCAGAGAGGGATGATACTTTTGCCTTGAGCACGAGGGGTTCGTTCTCTGTGACTCCGCTGACGATGAGGAGGTAGAGTCCCTTGACGAGATTCTTCACCGAACGTCCGCGCAGTTCTCCGTTGTTGTCGTAGGCCTCGATGTAGTCGGCGGTGAGGGGCTTGCCTTGGTCATCGTAGACGGAGCATGTGACGGCCATGTTGTGGGGGTAGCGGAAGTTGGCCTTGATGCCAGCTGTGGTGCTCCAGACGGTGTCGGTGTGTTCGGGCACGTCGCTGGGGAAGGTGAAGGTCTTGGTGTCTGTGGCCTGTGAGGTGTAGACATATCCCCTACCCGGCTCGATGACGTCGAGGTTTCCGAACCACTTGCCGTTGACGTACTGGCAGAAGGCGGTCTGGCTCTTGATGATATCGAACTCCTCGGGTTGCAGTCCTGCGAAGGCTTCGTCGACGGTCATGTAGGTGGCCGTGGGCACTCCCACCCAGTTGGCACCCGGATTGATGGTGATGGGGAACTTGGCGGGGTCGACGGCCTGGCCGGCGACATAGAGGTCGGCGGGCTGATCCATCTGCACCTTCATCATGGTGCCAGCATTGATGTTGGGATTGCCGGTCCACTTGCGGTTGTCGTAGTAGTAGACGGCATCCTGCATCTCCACGGCGCTGGCCTTTCCGGCCACGGGGCTGAAGACCTGGTTGAGTTCGGTGTGGGTGGGAGCTACGTAGAGCGATACCCAATTGTAGTTCTCGTTGAGTGCGAGTGTCTGCAGCACCTTTTCATCGTTCTCCCAGATGACGGGCTTGTTGATGGTGCCCACATATCCGTCGCGGACGAAGGAGATTTCCTGCGACACGTTGGTCAGCGGATAGGTGGAACCGGTGGAGGCGTCGTAGAGGCGGAACTGCAGCTTCGACTTCTCTTCGGCCATCTGCTTGGTGCCATAGACATAGAGGAAGACGTAGTAGGCGTCGGTGCTTGCATAGTATGCGGGCTGGGCTACGCCGATGCATTCCTCCTGCTCGTTGAAGGCAGCCACGATGTCGTTGGGATCGTTGGAGACGACGCCGTCGAACTTGATTTGTCCGATGATGGTCATGCTCTCGCCATAGACGGTGGGCTTCCAGTCGGGTTTCTTACCTTCGACGCTGAGGCAGATGTCGAGCGGAGTGTCGATGCCTTTCGTGCCGCGGGCGCTGACGGTGGAGAAGTACTTGCCGATGGCATTGCCGGCCTTCACGGTGAAGGTGACTTCCTTAGAACCGTGGGCGAAGATGGTGCCGCTGGCGGGTGTTGCCTCGAGCCACGAGGGCAGTTCGGCGAAGGACCATTCCTGATCGGCAGGACCGTTGTTGTAGAGCGTGGCGGTGAAGGTGCCTTCCTGTCCTGCGAGGACGCTGTAGTCTATCTCGTCGGTGTTCCAGCTGAGGGAGTTCTGCTTGACGACAAAGCTCCAGGTGATGGGGTTACCGACGTTGGTGTGGAGGTCGTAGTATCCGCGCAGGGTGGTGAATACGGTGCATCCTTCGAGTGCCTCGGGGCTGTGGTCGAGGGTGAGGGAAACGGTGCGCTCGTCGGCCACGAAGCTGAAGTCGAGGTTCGTCTTGTGGGGAGCCACCTTCAGGCCGGGAGCCGAATCGGCGGCCACGAGGGTGACGTTGGCGCTGTCGGCCACGAGTGTGGTGGAAGCCGTAGCTTCGTAGCCCTTGTTCTCCAAGGAGAATTCATAGACGCGCTGGTCGTATTCATCGTAGTAGGTACGTTCCATCGGCCAGTAGCCCACGAGTCCCGGAGTGTTCTTGCCGTCGATGCGGTAGTACATGCGTTCGCCGATGGTCTCTGCGGTGTTGGTGCCGTGCCAGAGGCGCACTTCGTCGAGGTTACCCTTCATGTTCTGGCCGAGGTGCAGCTGTGCTCCAGCGAGAGCCGGAATCTTGCCGGAATCGAGGTTGCTGAGCACGGGCACACCGTCGAGTATCAGGCTGGCGCCACTGCCTCCAGCACCCTTGAGCACATTCAGGGCTACATGGTGCCATTGCTGGTCGTTGAGGACCTTGTTGGTGGCGTAGGTGAGGCTGTCGGCACGGAGGCACAGGGCGCCGTTCTGGAGAAGGAGGTCGAGTTTCTTGCCATAGTCGAGCACCATGAGTTTGGCGTCGGCGGACTGCTCATCGACCTTTGCCCACATCTCAACGAGGTAGCTGTCGATGTTTCCTACGGAGAGACCTCCAAGAGGTATTGCAACGCCGCTCTTGTCGATATTGAGGGCGATGTTGTCGTTCTCTAAGTACCAGCCGTTGGGCGACGAGAGGATCATGTGGCGGCTGCGGGCGAGGTCTTCAGACTTCGTGCCGTGGCCCTCGTCGAGGCGCCAGTAGCCGAGGATGGAGGGCGTGGCGGGGCTCTTGCCGAGATACATCTGTGCCTTCACGGTTGTCCAGGTGAGTGCTGCGCTGAAGAGGGATACTTCGTGCATGGCGCCCTTCAGTCCACGGCCGAGGAAGATGTTGCCTTCGGCGGTGACGGGGCTCACGGGAATATCAATCATCAGGTTCTGTTCCTGGTCGCCGTGGGCGGCGTGGGCCGTGATGGTTCCGGCCTGATGGTCGTAGGTGAGTGCGATGTAGGACCAGGTGCTCTGCGGCAGAGCCTCCTTGGCCTTGTAGGTCTGCACGTTGCCGAGGGTGTCCTTCTGCTCGAAGGAGAGGTAGCCCTGAGCGTCGATGTTGAGGCTGAAGTAGTTGTTGCCTTCACCGTGCTGGTAGTAGGTACCGTCGGCGCCGTCGGTCTTCACCCATCCGCAGAGGGTGAACGAGGTTCCGCCGAGGGTGAGCTTACTCTGCGAGGTGGCAGCGGGCTCAGAGGTACCGTCGAGGCGGAGGGCCACGTCATGAGCTACGGAATCCGTGTTCAGCACACTCTGGATGATGAAGTTATCGACTTCGTTGAGGCTCTGGCTGTAGATGTCCTCGTTGAAGGTGATGCTGATGTTGTCGCCTTCGCCCAGGACGCCGTCGGCAGGTTCCGGCAGATAAATAGGCTTGGGCAGGGTGATGTCCTTCATGACTTGGATGACGTTGCTCTCGCCGAGTACGTGTTCGCTGCCCACGGTGCAGTCTGTGACGGCGCGGAACTCATACGCAGCGTCGGGGTAGGCAATGCTGCTGTGCATATCCACCAGGGTGTCGATGGTTTCGGTGAGCACGCTCTCGTTGCTGCCGGAGGGTGTTCCCTTCACCCAGCTGTGGATGGTGATCCAGTCGGGGGCTCCAGCCTTGCGCTGCTGCAGTCGAACGGCATTCAGGATAGAGCTGTCAAGACTGTAGCCTGATGCGCTGAGGACCAGGGTGCTGTCGGTGGCGGTGTTGACGAGTGTTCTGGAGGAAGCGAGTGTGACGGGTTCTGCTGCCGGCTGGAAGTGTGCCGAGAGGTAGATTTCGTCGTAGATACTGGACTCTCCCTGAGAGTAGAAGGTCAGGTGCAGGCTGTCGATATGTACGACTTCGAGGTCATAGGGTTTCACCTTCAGCGTTACCAGGAAGCTGTCGCCAGGTGCCATGGACACCTCGTAGTTATGGGCGTTGGCGGCGCCGTTGATGGTGAGTTCCGACATCTGTCCCCACTTGTCGTCCTCCACCATTAGTGCGAATTCTATACGGCGTTTCACATTGGCCATGGTGGGGTTGGTCAGCTTGAGCTTGAAGACGGCGGGTTCGCCGATGGGAACGCCTGTCTGCACGGGCTGGTCGCAGTCGATTTGCGGAGTCTCGATCTGTACGGTAGCTGCCGAGAGGATGTACTGTTCGGGATAGAAGTACTTCGTGCGTTCTTCGCCTTCGTAGAGCTGACTCGTCTGGCCGTCGGTCTGGCGGAAAATGTAGCCGCCAGTCCCGGGATCATACATTTGCACTTCGTGTACATTGTCCGGTGTGGGGTCGCTCAGATTCACATCGTAGGTGTCTGACGAATGTGTACTTGCCACGAACGCGGCAGAGCCGTTAAGGTCGAAAGTGAATGTAAAGCCACCTGAAACTCCCTTTATGGCTTGATTCTCCACAGTAAAATTCCCTGCAAATTTCCTATAATGGTTCAAATTACTCGAAAGTTGCAGGCTCTCGTCACTGTCGACACCATTGGTGTGGGAATAGGAGACTCCCGATCCACTGTCGAAACTATAGGTCTTTACCAGGCGGTCAGGCTCCTGGAAGACAGCCACTTTTTGCCCTTCGTTCCAAGCCAGCCAGTATTCCCAAGTCTGTATATCGGAGTTGAGGGTAACGATGGCGTCCCAAATTTCTTCGTCATTCTTGTATTTTCCACTCACAGGCAGGAAGGCCGTGTAGCTGGGGCCGTAGTAGCAGGTACTGTCGGCGTTGTACTTCATCTTCCAGTCCTTGATGGCCTCGTCGCCCCAAGCAAGAGAATCGTTGTTGTTGGTACCATAGCGCGGGTCGGAAGGCAAAATGTCGGTCATATAGATGACGGAGTCTGTCAGGTTCCTGAAAGTTTTTCTGTAAGCCAGCAATGAATCGGTGCTAACCTCACGCAGACGGGCTTCGCGCAAGCGCTTGTAGCTCGGAATGAGGTGATTGATGATATGGTCTTGGGTGTAGGCGAATTCCGTTTCCATCTGTTCGCCCGTGCAGATGACTTCGCTGGTTCCTACTGCGTAGGAGCCATCCTGCTGATCCTTCAGCATCACCTTCATACCGTCGCCATAGATGAGCGAGGAACTCAAGCCGACGAAGAGGTCGCCTCGCGGGCCGTCGTAGTAGGGAGACGTAGAAGTGGCGAAATCTTCTTCTGTAGCGACTTGCCAAGAGACGCCGCCATCAAGGTCGAGAGTTCCTTTCCAACTAAGGCCTTTGCCCCTACCCCCGGCAATTGTTCCACCGGAATAAACATACAACCCGGGAGCTCCTTCTGCTAACGATACACCAGTGCCATTTTGGTTCTCGACATCGCTAGCAAAAGTAACGGCGGCCTCAGTATGAAGTTTTAATCCTAAATTATGACTCGATCCGGCTTTCCATACCTGATTGGAGTTGCTGCCGAATGGGTCGCGGATGATATTGACGACTCGGTCTGGAGCTTTCGTCACGCTGGTATTACCAGTCACCTTGGAGCTGAAGACAATGCCCTGCAGGGCACCCTCGTATTCACCGTTCTTCCAGTCCCATGAATACGTGTTGTTGCCCACGGAAAGGCTGATGCTCAGCGGCTGGGTGTAGGGTGCAACCAGATTCGGTTCGATGGGTATGAACGAGTAGGTATAGGTGCCGGCGGAGTCGAGGGGCACACGATCCAACGTGTCGGCGGCTGTCACCCAGGGATTATTGAGGGTCAGGAGGCCGGTAGTGGTGGGCACACGCTGTTCGCGCTCGCTCTCCTTCACACCAGGGTCGTAGTTCATGTAGCGCTCAAAGGACGAGATCTTGAAATTATAGCAATAGTTGCCCGTGAAGATAGGATAGCCGTACTTGTAGGTCACCACATCGTCCTTCACGGTGTAGGCCATCACACTGTCGCCCAGTTCTCCGGCGGGGACTATCTCGTCGCCGAAAGCTCCGACATTGTTGTCGGTCTGCTCTACGGTGATGACGGGCGTTGCCATGTAGGTCTGACTGAAGGCCGTGTTGTATTTGAAGGTGAGGCTGTCGGTAGCATGGCCGAGGCTGTCGCGACTCAGCACCAGCACAGAGCTGATGGTGTCGAGCACGTTCGAGCAGTCGAGCAGCACCTTGTCGGAGAAGTAGGCCGAAGCGTCGGGATTGTTATCCACGCGCGTGGAAATATAATAAGGTGCAGGAGGCAGCAGTACGGCGAACTCACCCGACTTCGGGTCGGTCTTGATGGTGATGTACTTCTCTCGGTCAACGCCGTCCTTGGTGCCGTCGACCCAAGCCTGACTGTGCACACTGTCGCTGGCCGGTTCGTAGAACAGCGTGTCGGGGTTGCTCTCGAAGGTACCTTCGTCCTCATCCAGATTCACATTCATTCGGCGGGAATCCTCAGGAGTGCTGCTGGTGAGCAGCGTCAGCGTAGCAGCACCGATGTTGGCCTTGCTCTGGCCGAAACCCAAGGGCTTCTGCCTCTCCTCGGCACCGCCGACCACGCGGCCGACGACGATGGCCTTCGTCATATCTGTGAAGGTCAGGTGGCTGATGCTGTCGTTGAAGTTATGCATTCCCGTTCTGGGATAGCGACCGGCATTGAGGAAGGTGTGGCCCTTCTTCTCCACATACAGCACGTGGTCGCCAATGCTCACGGGTATCGTGAACTCACCGTTCTCATTGGTCTTCACCAGGTTGCCGCGCTCGTCCTTCACCACCACGTCATCCACACGGAACGTGCAGTCCTTGACAGGATAGGTGGTGTTCTCGAAGTAAACCACACCTTTCACGTTGAAGCTCGATTCGTCGTTGAAGTTCTGCGGGTCGAAGGTCAGCGTTGTTGGCGACACATACACTGTGCGCTTCGTCGGGTTGAACTTGTGGACACCCTTTGTAGGGATAATCGAATAGGTTGTGCCTGCACCCATGAACGGAATACCGCTGACGGTGTAGGCGCCCTTGGTGTCGGTCATGCCGAAGAGCGAGAGCTGGTCGGGCGAGGGGATCGTAATGTTCGAGCGTACGCCGCCAATGAGCTTCGCATCGTTGTTGTTCTGCTGCTCGCCAGTCTTGGAGTAGTCATACACACTGGGCAGGGTGCTGACGCCCTCGTCGAACGTCCAGTAAGCCACCAGGCCGTCCTCCGTGCCGCCGAGGAAGTGGTTGTAGTTCTGCTTCACGTCGCGCTCCAGCAGCTGGTAGTTGAAGAAACGGACGTCGTCAACGTAGCCCTTCAGCGTCTGCGTCGTATCGTTCTGCGTGGCCACGCTCACGAGGTCCCCCATCTGGCTCATGTCGAGAGACAGCTGGAAGACATCGGTCACCAGCGAGTCGTTGGCAATCTGATACAATGTCGCGGTGCCGTTGTTGTCGTAAGTCAGTGTCAGGTGGGTGTACTGACCTACCTGGATCCTATGCGTCGAGGTCTGGCTCGCAGAGCCGTTGCTGACGGTGAGCGTGTAGCCATTGGCATCATCGTAGTCACCCAGCGCCAGACCCAGCTTGCCGCCCATATCCAGAAGACATGTGCCTGCTGCAAGTTCGGATTCCGGCTGCACATACATCTGAACGCTGAACTTGCCCTTGAAGTAACTCTTGCGGTCGGCAGGAACCGTCCACAGCACACCACTCTTGCCGCCGTTGACCTGCAGCGAATTGAACACCTGTGAGGTCGTGGCATCCGATTGCAGCGTGACCTTCACCCCCTCTACGGCGTAGTCACCGTTCTGGTAGGTGATGGAGCCATAGACGGTACCAGTGCTGCGCTCGAAGGCATCCGCCAACTGACGCGTGAACTCATTGTTAGAACCATTCGTCCGCGCCACTACAGCGTAGACATAATAGTAGCCTGCCGTAGCGTTGTAGTCGTCGTACGAGGTGACAGGAGACGTTTTCGTGCTCGTCTTCGTGGCCACCTTCATCCATTGCAGCGACTGGGCTTCTGCCGCAGAAATGGAACTGTTCTCTCCTTCGCCAATCTGATGACGATAGATGTCATAGACGAGGTTATCGTCGCCCACAATCTGCTGTGACCATTCCAGATGGATGTGGTCTGTAAACGTGCCGTGCGAAGCCTTCAGCGACACAATTTGCGAAGCGTTCGGGCGACCGCTTGGAACCGTCGGGTCTGTGTGGAACGAGCATTCCTGAATATTATCGATTCGAACCATGTAGGCATAGGTCGATGTCGTGGAAATGTCCTCATCAGTGTAAGTGTACGACAGCGTCTTCGCGTTATCCACTTTCACACTCGCAATCTTGTCATTCGCTGTATAGTCCGAGGCAGAAATATTTGGAGCATCCGCCGTCACGACTTTGCGATAAACATCGAAGACATATCCCGAACGGTCCAACTCCGGGCCTATCGACCAGTCCAGCTTATAACCCGTACCCACAGCATGAGCCGACAATGCGGAAAGCGTTATCGAGCGCTGAAGCGAAGTACTCGTCTGAGCACTCAGCTCCGAGACGTCATCTGTCCACCCGTCCGGACGGAAACACACACGGTACGTGTACGTCTTGTCGTACTCCACTGCGTTGTCGTCATAGCTAAAGTTCGTACTGGATATGTCACCTTCTATCTGCTTCAGAAGCTGGTTGTCGCGGTACACGTCCCACGTACCCTTACGGTTCGTTGCATTCGCATTGCTTGCCGTCCAGGTCAATCGGATATTCTTGTTCCATACATTACCCGATGTACTCAAGTTCGAGGGATAAGGCAGACTCGTAGCACCCTTCGTAGCACTGGACGCAAACTCCAGCGAGTAGCCCGACAAACTGCGGTCGAAAGTCACGCGGATCAAAGAGATATAATCACCCACGCCCGGAGTCGTCAAAGTCACCGTCTCCTGAGGATTCTTCCAGTCCTCCCACAAACACACCACACGAGAACCTATAACCTCGACCTTGCAGAAACGCTTGTCGCCGGCATGCAGCTTAATCGTCATCGGACTATTATCAAAGTACATTATATATCTGGAGTCTATTGCCCTACTGAAAGTCATATAGCAGTTCTCCGGAGAGCCCCAGTTATAAATTGTATTAGCCGAATAGTAAGAACCCTGAACAAAATAATATTCTGCCTGACCGTTATCATTATACTGCTTCTGAGGATTCGACGGGTCATAAACACCCTCATACCGGTAGGTCACCGTGTAACTGCCATCCTCCTTGTAGTTCGGATTCGAGTACGATTTCGTCACACTCGTCGTGCCGCTCGCCACACGTTCGCTCAACACATCATCCAGTCCCACGCGGTAGCCTCCCCAACCGCCTTCCACTTCCTTCAGCTTAGCCGAAGTGAACGTCAGATAGCCCGGACTCGTCCACTTCAATTGCGTGTCGGCCGCAATCAACGTCGTGGGGCATATCGTACCCAACGTAGAAACTGACGTGTTGTTGTCTAGGTCCCAAGCATCATAATAATCGGTGACTTTATCCAAATGAGCTTTACCGCGCACTGACACGGTATGCACATCGCCCGGATGATTCTCGTGCATGTAAATATCCACGGGCACATAACCGTCCTGATCCGTGTTGCTGTAATTCTTCAGCTTCGGGAACTTCTCCAAGAACAGGCTGTTCACCTCGAAGCCAGGGCGGGTTCTTACCGTGTAGTAAACCTTGTCGCCGTCCCAGCACGTATACTGATAAACGTCCTTCGCATCCTTCCAGCCATGATTACCAGACATGAAGCTCAACGTCACCTTACGGCCGTCGACACTCAGCGTAGGTGCCGACTCCCAGTACGAGTCGTCGTGGTCACAGTTCCGGCACCACACATAAACCGTAAAGTAGGGATGTTTCTCCGTGATACAAGAGCTACCGCCAATCGTACCATCATCGATATCCACCGTTGGCAGGATAATTCTCGGACGGTTGTCGTCTGCATGAACACTGACTGAGCAAAACGTCAGAATCAGTGTAAAACCCAAAAGAAGGAAACCACTTCCCTTCATCTTTTTCACAACTTCTTGCATATCTTTATTTATTATTAAAATTGAATTCACCAATTCATTTTCGGCCGCAAAAGTACAGCAATATCCCCTTCTAAGGTGTTTAATTTCTGATAATGGTGTTTAAAAATCGGGAAATAGGTGTTTAAATTCGCACAAATTAAACACTTTCTCCCCTTAATAATTCAAGAACGGTGCATCTGATACCCTCCATCGCGACCTCTTGCAGCATGGCTTCTTCAAGGGGTGTTCCGGGCGCGTTGATACATTCCACACGCGCAAAACCGGCTTTCAACAGCGCTTCACGATCGCTGATGTTGCCAGCAATCAACCATACCGGTACCCCACCCGACTGCTCGAGAATTCCCATCGGCAATTTACCCATCAGCGTCTGGCGGTCGGCAGCACCTTCGCCAGTGATGATAATATCAGCATCTTGTATCTTGTTCTTGAAGTGGAACATCTCCAATAGCAGCCCGATACCAGAACGGCACTCTGCATTCAGGTATTGCAGGAAGGCATAACCCAGACCACCCGCCGCCCCGGCACCCGGCATCGCAGAACGATCATAACCGAAATAGCGCGCTGAACGCTCGGCAAAAGCCGCAGCACGTTCCTCCAAAGCAAGCACCTGAGAGTGGGTAGCGCCTTTTTGAGGTGCGAAAACATGTGCTGCCCCATCAGGTCCGCACAATGGATTTCTCACATCCGAAGCGATGGTGAATTGAACGTTATTAAGCAACTTTATACCACTCCATTGACCGTTATTGCTGAAAGCATCGATTAAAGCTTCCAGCATTCCCTGCCCGGCATCACTCGTGGCACTTCCTCCGAGTCCCACTATGATGTCTTTGGCGCCATTGCGGATAGCATCGGCGACCAACTGTCCGGAACCATAACTGGAAGCGATCATCGGATTTCGTTCTTCGGGTTTGAGGAGGTTAAGACCAGAGGCCTGTGCAATTTCTATGACGGCTCGCTGCCCTTTCAACAGGTATTTTGCCTTGATGGGTCGCCTCATGGGGTCGTCAACGGTCACTTCCATGAGCACACCTCCAACGGCATCATGGAATGCCTGAAGAAATCCCTCTCCGCCATCGCTGACGGGTAGGGTGACAACTTCTGCATTGGGGGCGGCGCTGGTGAGTGCCTGTGCCGCTGCCTCGTTTGCCTGCTTTGATGTGAGGCACCCTTTGAATGAATCTATGGCTATAATAACTTTCATGGTGTGATTAGCAATCTGGTATTTATTCTTTGGATGAGCTCTTGCCGGTTCGATACTCTGATGGTAGGACTCCGAACATCTTCTTGAATGATGCAGAGAAGTTTCGGGGAGTGGCGAATCCGACGCTGTCGGCAATTTCGGTAATGGAGAGCTGTGATTCTGCCAGCATCTGTGCTGCTTGCTTCAATCGTACGTTGCGTATGAAGTCTGTGGGTGTGATGCCGAGTATGTTTTGCATTTTCTTATAGAGTGATGCTCGACTGATGGCCAGATCTCGTGCGAGGAGTTCGGCATTGTACTGCTCATCATTGATATGGAGCTGGATGGCTTTGAGCATGATGGTGACGAGTTTTTCCTCGTCTGCATTGACGGTGATTTTGTCGGGATCGATGTTTGCGGATGCTGCGAAGTGGTGTCTTGCCTGTTGTCGGAGTTCGAAGAGTCGGTTTACGCGCTGGTCGATCTCGTCGATGAGTCGTTGGCGGTTCTTCTTCAGATAGATGTTGGTGGCTGCGATGAGTGCGGTGAGGATGCTGAGGAGGTATATTGTCTTTGCGCAGGTTGTTTGCCACCAGGGCGGTGTGATGATGAAGGTTTGTGTGGTGATTGGTCCCCATAGTCGGGAGGTGTTTGCGGCCTGTACTTCGAAGGTGTATTCTCCTGGTGGGAGTGCCTTGTAGGTGGCCTGTGCTTGTCCGCTGCGATCTGCGGAGAGGTTCCACTGGGTTTCGATTGGTCGTAGTCGGTAGCGGTAGGTGTCGTGTGATGGTGTGGCGTAGTTGAGTGTGGAAAAGTAGAAGGTGATGTTGTTCTGATTGTGGGGTAAGGGGTGAGTGTCGAGGGTGGAGAGTCGAGGGGTGGTGGTCGCGACGGAATCGCGACCCGCTGTGGTTGGGGGTGGTGCTTGTGTTTTGGTGATGACGACGGGTAGTGGTGGATTTTCTTGGATTAGTTGGTCGGGATGGAAGGATATGGCTGCTGCGGGGTGGTAGGCGAAGACGAGTCGATGGTCGTGGAGTAGGATTGCTGCTCGGTCCATCATTGTGGTGGTGGGTATGCCGTCGTCGGTGGTGAGGTTGATGAGGGATGGTGTGATGCGTGCTATGCCGGAGGATGTGCCGGCCCAGAGGTGGTGGCGGTGATCGAGTACGAGGCTTCGGATGCAGTTGTTGGCGAGTCCTTGTATTCTTGTGGGTGGCTGGTATGTTTGGCTGATGTGGGTGGGTTGTTGGTCGCGACGAAATCGCGACCCGCTCTGCATGAAGAAGAGTCCGTTCTGTGTGCCGACCCAGAGGTTGCCGCTGGTGTCTGTTAAGATGCAGTTGTACTTGGTGCTGTAGCGTTCTATGTGTGTGGCGTGTGGGAAGGGTGCGAGGGTGTCGGCCTTGGTGTTGAGGAGGAATGCTCCGTTCTGTGTGTAGATGGCGACCCATTGGTGCTGGAGGTTAAGGGCTCCGACCATGAACCGGTATTTTTTTAATGCGGGAATTTTGTCGTTGAGTGCTATGGGGGCGTGTTGTCCGGGGAGGATGTAGCTGAGATGACAGAGTTGCTGGCAGTGGAGTTTTCTGTTGTCTGGGAGTTGTATGATGAAGGTGGTGTTGCCGGAGCGGAGTGATGCGTTGCGTGCTGCGGTTATGATGGTGTCGTTTTTTGTATGTATGATGGGTTTGATTCTAAATGGCGGTAGATAGATGATGCCGTTGTAGCGTGTTCCAATCCAGAGTCCTCCCTGTCGGTCTGTAGTAGCTGTGGTGGTGTTGTGGATGTGGAGTGAGTCGATGATGGTCGCGACGGAATCGCGACCCGCTGTGGTTGGGATGATGGTCGCGACGGAATCGCGACCCGCTGTGTTTGGTGTTGGTGTGTCGGCTTTGTTGTCAAGGATGCTTTGTAGGAGTGCTCCTTTGAGGTTGTTTTCATCGGCTTTGGCGAATGTGTAGGTTCTGGCATCGAATCGATATATGCGATAGAAGTCTCTGAGCCAGAGGATGGAGTCTGCCTCCCAAAATTGGCCATATCGATTGGTGTAATGAGGGAGGTTGAAAGCGAGTCGGTAGTCGCAAGGCAGTGGGTCGAAGTCGTGTCCGTTGGATAGGCAGAATACTCCCTCGCAGTTTATGAGCATTTGTCCGTTTGGCAGTTGCACAATCTGCTGCACTTCTCCTGTTGGAAGTCCGTCGGCGACGGTCCAGTGGCGTTGTGGGAGTGCGTAAGCAGTAGAAATGATGCAGAGGCAAAAGAGGTTATAAAAGTGTTTTCTGTTCATTTTTTCATTGTTTTCGTGTGCAAAGATAGGTATTTTCATTGAATGATGCGCTTGTTTTGTCTAAAAAAGATGTCTCAAGTGTCTAAATTGGCCGATATACGGGAGGGACGTGTAGAATTAGATGGATGAATACGTATTGTTCTGAAAGTTTATAATAACTTTGCACCGCGATTCAAAAAATTATAATGTATGAAAAGAAGATTTCTCACCTTATCGATTGTATTTGGGCTGGAAATGTTTATGGTTCAGGGTTCAGAGTTAATGGCCCAGGAGCGTGGTTTTGTCCACCCTGGCGGGCTGCACACTGAAGCAGATTTCGCCCGTGTGAAGGCTCAGCTGGCGGCCGGTAACAGCAAGGTAAAACAGGCCTTCGCGAAACTGACGAGTGCGGCTTATGCTCAGTCTAATGTTCAGACGAGTCCGACAGAGACGATCGTTCGCGGGGGCAGCGGCGAGAACTATATGAATGCGGCTCGTGGAGCAGCTATGGCTTATCAGAATGCACTCCGATGGAAGATCGAGGGAAAGAAGGGCAACGCAGACGCTGCGGTACGTATTCTTATGTCTTGGGCCCGCACGACGAAGGCTATTAGCGGTGATTCGAACCAGTATCTGGCATCTGGCATCTACGGCTATGCCTTTGCCCAGGCCGCGGAGTTGATGCGCGACTATGATGGCTGGAGTGGTGATGATCAGGAAGAGTTTAAGCGATGGATGTTGAATGTGTGGTACCCGAAGAGTATTGAATTCCTCCGTCGTCGCAATGGTTCGTGGGAGAATTCCGGGAAGTGGTGGCAGGCTCCGGGTCACTACTGGTCGAACTGGAGTCTGGCGAATGTGCTCACGGTAATGTCTATAGGTGTTCTGTGTGATGATGTGTTCATTTATAATCAGGGTGCTTCGTTCTTCAAGTATGACCAGGTAGGCACTTACGCAGATCCTCCCACGTTGCATGAGGTGACAGGCCATGATGGTCACAACGGCGAGTTGGCCATTTGGAACGACGGTCTGACGGATTTCTTAGGGAACTGCGTGGTCACGTGTGTGGAGAGCGAATTGGAGAGCGGCGCTTACGGGTGTCTGGGTCAGATGAATGAGAGCGGCCGCGACGGTGGTCACTGTGCCCTGGCGTTGGGTTTAGCGTTAGACGTGGCAAAGGTGGGTTGGAATCAGGGCGATGACCTGTTTGCATACATGGATCATCGTTTGGCGGCAGGTGTCGAATATGTGGCAGCGCAGACGCAGGGTGTGGAGGGTCTGCCGTGGGTGAACTACCTGTACTACACGAACGGCTTCGCCTACACAGACGGTCGCTCGCAGTTGCTGACGTCGCCCGCGCTGCCCGCACAGATGCGCCCTTACTGGGGTACGGTTATTGGTATCTATGAGGGTGTGAAGGGTGTGAATATGCCATTTTCAGAGGCGGCCTACGGCGCAATGGGCATCGATGAGGGAGCTCAGGGGAGTACGAGTGGAGGATATGACCACATGGGGTTCTCTGTGCTCATGAACACCCGCGAGCCGCAGCTCTGCCCTGCCGAGCAAGTGCCCACGGAGCTGATGCCTCTCATGGAATACAGCGGCACGCTGAACACGAACCTTATACCCAGCCTCACCAATGAGAAGGCGCGCGGTTTGGTCAGTGGCAAGACTATCTACCACAACGAGTTGGGAGGTTTGGTGAACAGCTATAAGGTGAATAATCGCACCTGCCTGCCTGCGGGAGAGACGTTGCGGCTGGTTCCACAACTGCCCGAAGGGGAGGAGGACACAGGCATCTGGCTCTGGAACACGGGCGAGAGGATGCGCGACATCACCGTCACGACCGACAGTAGCTATATCTACCGGGTTACCTACACCAACAGCCGCGGTGTGGAGAGCCATCTCGCTTTCGCCATCGCAGTTGCCGGCGACTGCCGTCCCGATGAGCTCACGCCCACCATCAGCGTAGGTAATGATGTGACACAGGGCACGACAGCCCGTGTGCTTTATGGCAAGACGGCGACGTTAGGTGCCATGTCGGTTGCAGGCTACGGCACCTGGAAATGGACGGGCAACAAGACGACGCAGACGATAACGACATCGGCACTGCGCACCTCCACAGACTACGACCTCGACTACACGAACCAAGGCGGCGCCGTCACTTCGCTCACCTTCCACCTCGACGTCGTTGCGGCCCTGCCTTATGCGATGGTAGGCGACAAGACCCTGCCACTGGTTGAGGAAGAGGCAACGATGGTTGGCGACAAGTTCTTAGCCTTGACCAGTGCAGTGAGCGTGGGCGCGAGCGATGAAGTGAAATTAGGCCTCACACTACCCTCGTCTGTAGGCGCCGCTCATGTCAGTTGGGACGACGGCACGACAGGGAGCACACTCATTGTGCCAGCCATTCAGGAAAGCCACACGTATGAAGCTACATTCACGCTGGCAGGCGAAGAGGTCTGTATGCGATTCAACGTCTTCGTGAAGCCCGATGGAGCCACGATGATCGAATCGGGCAAATATCTTCTTCGCCATGTAGGCACCAACACCTATCTGACGGCACAGGCGAAGAACCAGCCCGCCACTTTCGAAGCCCTGCGCGACGATGATGCTGCACAACAGTGGCTGTTGGAGCGCAGCACCACACCCCGATATGCCCTCACGAGCCTGGCTGCCAGCGACAGCCTTCAGCTTAGTGCTCAGGGCAAGATGGTCGCCTCGGCCTACTTCCCCTTTTATATAGACCAAGCCGTTGGTACCACCCGTTTGGCCATTCACACCTCGACGTCCTCCACCGCCCCGAAGTACCTGGATGTCAGCGACGGATTCTTAGGAGTGACGACAGACAAGAGCATCGTGCACTACCCCTTCGAGCTGATAGCCGTCGACGACGAAGACGGAGTAAGCCAACTGGAGAGCGAATGCAAGCAGCAGGGTGCAGTTGGAGTGATGTATGACCTCGGCGGACGTGAAATTGCGGGCATTAAGCATCGTGCAATCCCGCATGGTCTTCACCTCCAAAAGGGAATCTATGTGGTTAATGGAAAGAAAATCATCGTAAAATAATCTTCACAGGACATGATACACAACAGAAACATCACGGCCCTCATCATCCTTTGTATACTCTCCACATTCTGCTCCCTCGGTGCTACGGGGAAGAATTTCGTGCACCCGGGTCTGCTCCACAGCCGAGAGGCCATAGAAAGAACGCGAGGCTGGGTGCAACACCGGAATGAGGTGGCGATGGGGAGCTACGAGAAGCTCCTGCGTGATGCTAAGGCACAGTCGTCCTACCGCATGGCGGGACCTTTTGAGGTCATTGCTCGCGACGGCGAACACCGTCGCACCAAGTCTGCCAGCGAGAACGACTTCCTGGCAGCATACTACAATGCCCTCCTGTTCGTGATTACAGGCGACGTTCAACACGCCGAGACGTCCCTCAATATCATCCGTTCTTACGCAAGGACACTGCAACACATTGATGGGCACGATGCCCCCCTGTGTGCCGGACTTCAGGGTTTCATCCTCGTAAATGCTTGTGAGTTACTGCGCTACTGCTATTCCGGCTGGAGTGCTGGAGACAGCAAGTCGACAGAAGCCATGTTCCGCCGCGCCTTCCTGCCCGTGCTTGATGATTTCGACCGTCGTTCGCCTTATGCCAACGGCAACTGGGGTGCAGCCGTGAATAAGATGCGTATAGCTTTGGCCGTTTACACCAACGATGCGAAACAGTATTCACGTGCTCTCGACTACTATCGCTACGGCAACGACAACGGCTCGCTGGCCAACTATATTTCAGCTACAGGGCAATGCCAGGAGTCGGGCCGCGACCAGGCACATGTTATGCTGGGCCTCGGACAGTTAGCAGAGATATGTGAGGTGGCCTGGAACCAAGGCGACGATCTCTATGGAGAGCTGGACAATCGTCTGCTTACGGCCTATGAATACACCTCCCGCGCCAACCTTGGGATGGAGGTTCCTTTTGAGAAGTGGACCGACAAGACCGGTAAGTATTGCAACTGGCAGGTGTTGGCAGAAGGTGCCATGGGGCAGTGGCGTTCAGTCTTTGAACTCCCTTACAACCACTATGTAGGTCGGCGTCATCTTCCTATGCCTGCGACCAGCCTTGTCCTGGGACATTACGTTCGCCCCGAGGGAGCAGGCTTCACCTGCGACAATCCCGGCTTCGGCTCGTTGCTCTTCTACCAGGGCACGGAGGTGGATGCCTTCACGGCAGTGCCCCCTCCCCTCACCTACAAGATGAACAGCCGCCGCTCCTACGATGTCCTCGCCGAACCCGTTGTCCGAATTGCTGATGCCCCCCGGCTGAGCCTCGTCAGAACAGTGGATTGCTGGCCTGAATACTGGGATCTGCTACCCGTCAGGCAGAAGGAGAATATGTATGAATACGAGCCCCGTGGAGCACTGTCACGAAATGGTTATGTTTTTGCCGAGGGCGAGGTGCCCACTACGTTCTTAGTGCGCGAGACGTCAGGTCTGCCGCCCTTTGTGGACGGTGGTGCCTCGACAGCTGCCCCACCCCCTTTCAGCATCAGCCCTTTGCCGGAGAAAGACGGGCCTGTCCTGTCAGCAGACTACGATGTCGAGATCCGTCGTGCCGAGTCAAGTGATGACGTGTGGACGCCTGTTCCCGTGTTGCGATGCCATGTGGATACGCGCCGCCCGCAACAGGCAGCCTTTGCCGAGTTCGACATGTCTGAGCCCGTCGTAGTCCGCATCACCAATCACCGCCCCGAGCAGGCTTCCGATGTCGATGTGCGCCCCCATTCCCGAGGCCTCAGTGTAGATCGGCAGAACGACAGTATTGTACTCCTTCGCCTCGACCGTCCGGAATACCTCAGCCTCGAGTTTGGAGGTGACCGTCTTCACAACCTCCACCTCCTCGTCAACGCGCCGCTCACCGAACACCATACTCCCTCAGAGCCCAAGTCCATTGACTGGGTGGCGCCCAACTCGCAGGATGTTTTCGTTGAGGGAGCGCGCCTCATTTATTTCGGCCCCGGCGTGCATAAGCCCAAGGATCTGCCGAGCGAAGAGATCAAGATTCCTTCCAACTGCACTGTGTACCTCGCCCCTGGAGCCGTGGTGAAAGCCCGTCTTATTGTGGATCGCGCCGAGAACGTCCGTATCGTGGGGCGTGGAATCCTCGATCATCCATTGCGCGGCATAGAAATCACCTATTCCAGGAATGTACTCGTAGATGGCATTACCGTTCTGAACCCCGCACACTACACGGTCTTTGGCGGCCAAAGCGAGAACATCACCATTCGCAACATCAAATCCTTCTCTGCCCGTTCCTGGAGCGATGGCATCGACTTGATGTGTTGCCGCCACGTGCGCGTGGAAAACTGCTTCCTCAGAACCAGCGACGACTGCATAGCACTCTACAACCATCGATGGTGGTACTGGGGTGGCTCTGAGGACTTCGACATCTCGCATTGCGTCTTCTGGCCCGACGTCGCACATCCCGTGAACATCGGCAGTCATGGCGACGACCGTGCCCCTGAAGGAGAAGTGCTTCAAGGCGTACGCATCCACGACTGCGACATCCTCTATGGTCGTGAACAAGGCCTCCTTGCCATCAATTGCGGGGACCAGAACGTAATCCGCGATGTGCGTTTTGACAGCATCCGTATCGAAGGCATCCAGCGTGGTCGCATCTTCGACCTACGGGTTCTCTTCAGCGAGAAATACAACCGTGCCCCCGGTGACAGCATCGACGATATCCATTTCAACCACATCTATGTCGACGAAGACACGCCTGACAGTCACCTCATGCCATCCCGTGTGGACGACTACGATGACCGCCATCGCGTTCATCGCTACCAGATTGACGACATCCGCATCGGCGGCCGCCGCTTCGATCCCCATCGCGACATCATTCATGGTTCCTCGAAATAATGAAATACCTCTGTCTTGTGCCTCATGAAAAAGTTTTTGTCAATAGGAGCCCTCTGGCTATTCACTTTTATCCCTCTGTTCGCACAGCACCGCCTCAGTTCACCTGACGGGCGTTATACTTTCGTCGCAGACGGGTTGACCTACACAATCACGTTCGAAGGCCAGATAATGGTCGAAGGCAGCTTGGGCATTTGCATCGACAATAGGCTGAATGAGTCTGCCCTTGCTGTGCCACGAGGGGAGAATGACGACTGGTCGCTCGACCTTCAACTGACCGGGGAAGAGCGCTGTAGCATGGATACCACTTGGGTTCCCTACTACGGGGAAAACGCCAGCATCAGGGATCATTACAACCAGCTTACGTTGCACTATGAGAAAGGCGTTGCCGAGCACGCTGAGAGTGCGGGTGAAACAGCTGACGCGGCTTATGACAAACGCAAGTACTATGCAATGGATATCATCGTCCGCGCATACGATGAAGGCATTGCCTTCCGCTACCATCTGCCCGAGACTCGCAACAACCTTTTCCTGCACCTCATTGGCGAAAGGACTTCGTTCCGGTTCCCCGAAGGTGCGGCGGCATGGTATGAGGAGTGGGCGCAGGGACCTTATGACCGACGACCGCTGAAGGGTGAGTGGCTGGAGGCCGAGCGCCCACTGCTTCTGTATCTTCCCGCCCCCGATGCAGAAGAAGGGAAAGGACTGTACGTTGCTCTGTTGGAAGCTGCACTCAAGGACTATGCTCGCGGGAAATTCGTACTGAAGCAAGAGAATGAACTCCAAGTGAAGCTTTATGGCAACGTGGACATCATCACGCCTTACGAGACACCATGGCGTGTGGTGATGGCCGGAAAGCGAGCCGTAGACCTCATCAACAACAAGGAACTGGTGCTGAATCTCAGCCCACAGCCCGATTTCTCACTCGACACCTTAGATCAGCACGATGCCGAAAAAGAGGAATGGAAGTGGGTGCGTCCCGGACGTGCTTTCCGAAGCACACGATTGGACAAGGCTTCCATTTTCCGCAGTATCGACTTCTGTGCCCAATTCGGTATTGAATATGTGGAGCTGGATGCTGGGTGGTATGGACCAGAAGGCAAGATGGAGAGCGATGCCCGCCGAGTGAGTCCAGAACGGGATTTCACGATGCAGGAGGTGTGTGCATACGCTCAGAGTAAAGGCGTCGGGGTATGGCTCTACGTCAACCAACGTGCTCTCGCCCGACAAATCGACGAACTGCTACCGCTCTACCACCAATGGGGCGTCAAGGGTATTAAGTTCGGCTTTGTGCAGGTGGGCAGCCAGCATTGGACTGCGTGGTTGCATCAGGCGGTGGCCAAGTGCGCTGAATATGAACTAATGGTGGACATCCACGACGAATACCGCCCCACAGGTCTCTCGCGTTCTTTACCAAATCTGCTCACTCAGGAAGGTATCCGAGGTAACGAGGAGATGCCCGATGCCACACACAACACCCTGCTGCCCTTCACCCGATTCCTTTGTGGTCCCGGGGACTATACGCTCTGTTATTTCGACCGGCGACTGAAGACAACACGCGCCCACCAGCTGGCGATGGCTGCCGTCTATTATTCGCCGTTGCAATTTCTCTTCTGGTACGACCAGCCCTTCACCGATGGATGGGACAGCGAGGAACTTGATTTCTGGCGGAATTGCCCCACGGTCTTCGATGAAAGCATTGCACTCGACGGCCGCCCCGGAGAGTTTATCATTCAAGCACGCCGCAGGGGCAACGACTGGTATGTTGGCGCCTTGAACAACAACGAGGCACGCACCGTACAAGTGCCGACGGACTTCCTGCCGAAAGGGAAATACGCTGTCGAAATCTACCACGATGACTTGACAACCGATTCTCCTGCAAAAGTGGCTGTTCGCAGACTGACCATCGATGTAAATTCGACACAGGACGACGATAAGACTATCACATTACAACTGCAGCCCTCCGGCGGAGCAGCCTTGTATTTTAAGGCGGATTCGCAGGATATTGACTGACTATCATGTTTCATGCATACCGATGACCAAAGAAATCCAACAAAAGACCTTGCTTATGAAAAAAATCCTTCATATCATCTTCACGGCTCTGCCTTTATCCTGCTGGGCACAACCACGAGCAGTATGGTCGCCCGACAATGGCGACGGCAGCTACACCAATCCCGTGCTCTATGCCGACTACAGCGACCCCGATGTTTGTGCCGTAGGCGAAGACTATTATCTGACCGCCAGCTCATTCAACTGCGTACCCGGGCTACCGATTCTGCATTCCAAGGATCTCGTGAACTGGACGCTGATCGGCCATGCCCTGCAGGAACTGACACCCAGGCAAGTCTTCGACAATCCCGCCCACGGAAAGGGAGTATGGGCACCCTCTATACGACAACACAACGACACCTTATATATTTATTGGGGCGATCCCGATCAGGGCATTTTCATGGTCAAAGCCCCTCTAACCCCTCAACCCGCTATGCTCAACTGGTGCGAACCCGTCTGCGTCATTGAAGGTCGCGGTATGATTGACCCTTGCCCCCTGTGGGACGACGACGGACGATGCTATCTGGTCAACGCCTGGGCCAATTCGCGCGCAGGCTTTAACTCCGTGCTGAGCGTTCGGGAATTGTCTGCCGACGGCACCCGAGCCATAGGTCTTCCGCGTATCGTCTTCGACGGAGGACAGGACAACCACACTGCCGAAGGACCAAAGTTCTATAAGCGCAACGACTGGTACTGGATCATGTGTCCCGCAGGAGGCGTGGAAAAAGGATGGCAGCTGGCCATGCGCGCAAAATCGCCCTACGGGCCTTATGAATGGAAACGGGTGATGTGGCAAGGCAACACCTCCATCAATGGGCCCCACCAAGGTGGATGGGTGCATACTGCATTCGGCGAGGACTGGTTTCTCCACTTCAACGACAAAGGAGCCTACGGGCGAGTGGTCTATCTGCAGCCTGTGGACTGGCAAAGCGGTTGGCCCATTATGGGCAGGAAGGGCGAACCCGTGACCACATACCGAAAGCCAAAATCCGCCAGCTCCGTTATTCAAAACCCACAGGAGAGCGATGAGTTCACAGAGGGATTAGGATTGCAGTGGCAGTGGCATGCTAACTACCAACAGTTCTTCGGACAGCCCACTGCAAATGGCACCTTTAGACTCTTCACCATGGATCTGCCAGAGGACTTCCGCAGCCTCTGGGACGTTCCCAACCTGCTCTTGCAGAAACCATCTGCTCCCCGCTTCACCGCCACCGCCAAGCTCCGCTTTGCCGCCAAGGAAGACCAGCAGTATGCAGGACTCGTAATGATGGGACGAGACTACTCCGTAATCGTCGTGCTGCGCCAGGGCAACGATTTCCTTCTGCAGCGTCACAACTGTCAGGACGCAGACCAAGGGAAATCGGAATCGCAATTAACCATCGCTACACTCCACCCCACAGACCGAGACACCATACCCTACGCACCCGCAATCTACCTCGACCTCTATCTGCGCGCAGACATAAACGACGGCATCTGCACCTTTAGCTACAGCCTCGACGGCAAGCATTTCAAGCCTGCAGGCGATCCATTCACCATGCGGCAGGGCAAATGGATTGGAGCCAAATTCGGCTTCGTCGCCGAATGTCGCAACCGCAAGGACCGTCGTGGATGGTTAGACATCGACTGGATCAGAATCACACCAACAAACTAAAAACAGAACACACCTAACCCCCCCAGCACTATGCACACCCGTTTATTATTATCTATCACCCTACTACTCCTCACCCCCTCCCTGTTTCCGGCGGTTCGTCCGCCGGAGCAAAGCTCCCCCCACTCCCCCTCGTCCAGTATGTTGCCATTTTATGGCAACCCCTCCTCCCTCTCCCCCATCGACGTCAACCAGCAGCTATCCTACTGCTCCGCCCAAGTCAACAGAGCACTGGAAGCCCTGCAGCCCTACGATTTCACAATGATGCCTCGAAACATCCTGAATGGCCAGCAGACCTGGAACCTGCGCAAGGCCAAGCCCGAAGAGTGGTGCTCCGGTTTCTGGCCCGGAATCCTGTGGATGGACTACGCCTACAATAAGAGCGACGCCGTGAAGGAGGCAGCTATCGCATACACCGAAGCCATAATCCCCATCATCAGCCAACCCGTCTATGACCACGACCTCGGATTCATCACCATCAATGCCCTCCTCAAAGGCTATGAGATAACCCGGGATGAACACTACCGCACCCAGGCCCTGCGCGCTGCCGACTCCCTCGCCACACTCTTCAACCCCACCGTCGGCACCATCCTCAGCTGGCCCCGACATGTGAAAGACTATGGCGGACACAACACCATCATGGACAACATCATGAACCTCGAACTACTCTTTTGGGCTGCCGACAACGGGGGCGCGGCCCGTCTGAAGGAGATAGCCATCCGGCACGCCGAGACCACCATGAACCACCATTTCCGTCCAGACGGATCCTCCTACCACGTCGCCGTCTATGACACCCTGACAGGCGAGTTCATCAAGGGCGTCACCCATCAGGGCTACAGCGACCAGTCCATGTGGAGCCGAGGCCAAGCATGGGCCATCTACGGCTACACCATGGCCTATCGCTACACCCGCGACATACGCTTCCTCAACCATGCACAAAAAGTAGCCGACATCTATCTGAAACGCCTGGAAGAAACATCCGATGACCACGTGCCACTATGGGATATGGACGCACCCGCCCCAGCACCCAAAGACGCATCGGCAGCCGCCATCGTCGCCAGCGCCATGCTCGAGCTCTGTCAATACGAAGTCTGCGGAGAACGGGAAGAGATAGAGTGCAGCTCTGCACAAAGTGACGGTTCGGTCATGAAGAAATCCGTAAACAGCAAATACTATCAGGCGGCCATCTCCATGATCAGCGACCTCAGCACCGAGCGCTACCAGAGCCGAAACAACAACGTGGCATTCCTCCTACACTCCACAGGCCACCACCCCGCCGGCTCCGAAATCGATGCCAGCATCGTCTATGCAGACTACTATTACATCGAAGCCCTGCTGAGATTGAAATAATGCCGACCTGCAACAGCGACCTCCGCGATAAACGCTACATCTTCCGTGAAAGGTAGCGAGAGGTTTAGACATTACGACATCACCGCCTTTACGTATATACATCCCTGTCTTTACGTATATACATCTCCGCCTTTACGTATATACATCTCCGCCTTTACGTATATATGTCCTGTTCCTCACGTCCTTTCGTATAAACCGTTACGTCCTTTTATGGAAGACGTCACGTCTTATCGCGGAGGACCATACGACTTATCGCGGAAGACGTCACGTCTTCCAGCGAAAGTCCTTACGTCTTCCGGCGGTCACCCTACGTCTTCCGGCGGTCACCCCTACGACTTCGCACCGAAACCCTTGCATGTTACCGCCAATACCCTTCATCCTTTCAAAAACAATTCCGTTTATCATTGCAAAAAGTTGACGCAAAAACACTCCGAACACTCCGAAACACTCCGATTCTTATGGTCGTTTTGCCATCTGAAGATAACATTCAGCAGTTTCCATTCGGAGTGTTTCGGAGTGTTCGGAGTGTTTTTGCGTCAACTTTTTGCAGAATGTCATCCATGCCCAAGGTCTTCGATCCAAATTGCCATCGGCCCCATCAATCAAACAAACTATAGTTCCTCGCCGCACAAACTATAGTTCCTCGCCGCAGAGACTATAGTTTGGATTAAAAAGCAGAGGTAGTTGGTAGGGGGCTTACTGATGTCTGCTTATTTTTCTGCTTGTTCCATCGGTCATTCTGATGATGTTTATCCCTTGTTGCGGGAAAGAAATACGACCACCTTGGAGGTTATAACAGGATGATATTTCGGGGGCATTGGAGGTTGACTGTGTGGTGATGTGGGTGTATCCTTCGTCTCCGTAATAGCCTTTGATGATGGCGTCCTTTAGGTCGGTTTGGTTGAATTCAGGGACGCTGCGGTGTGCTCCGTCTGAAAGTCCCATCCAATAAAATGTTGCGATGTTGCTGGCCTTGGCCTGCTGTACGAAATAGCGGGCGAAGGCAAGCATGTTGTCGCGATAATTGTCGTAGGCAGCATCGGTGCTGGTGCCCCATTCTCCGAAGATGACGGGTGCTCCCTTGGAAACGAGGTGTTTCTTGAGTGCGCTGATGGTTTGCCTGACCTCGCTCTTGGCGGTGTTGAGGTCCTTGATGTCGGGATAGGAGTGTACTTCGAAGATGAGGTGGTCGCTGACGATATCGGCAGGAAGCTGCATGTTCTTGAGTGGGTCTTGGAGGTGTGTGTTCCATGTGCCGCTGCCGCAACATGCTCCATAGGTGCTGACAATGAGGTTTCGCTGTGCATTGTTGCCTCCGTTGGAACGCACGACATCGACAAAGCTCTGGGCATAGCTGTTGATGGCGTTGTAGGCAGAATTGGCAACGTCGGCATCGTAGTTTGATGGTGTGGCAAAGGATGCGAAGCACCAGGAATGGTATGGGTCGAGCATCTCGTTGTATGCTTCGAAGATGAGGTGTTGGTCGTAGTCCTTGAATTCCTCGGCAATCTGTCGCCACACTTCCTCGAAACGCTCTTTCTGCTGTGCATAGTGGTCTTCGCTTGCCACGAGCCATGCTGTATTGGCGGCTCCGGTGTCGTGATGTATGTTGAGGATGCAGTACATTCCCTGGTTGATGACGTAGTCGACGATCTGATGCACTCGTGTTATCCATTGGGTTTGTATTTTTGTGCCGATGTCATCGTTTGCGGGGTCCCATGCGGTGCCATTCAGGGTGAAGTGTGCCTGCATGTGTGGATACCATGTGACGGGAACACGTATGGCGTTGAATCCAGCCTGCTTGAACATCTGAAAGAGTTGTGGTTTGGTGATGGGCTGCCCCCATGCTGTTTCGTAGTCAGAGGGTCTGCGACTGGTCCATTTCTCGATCCACATGTTGTTGATGTCGCCGGAGTTGCTGTCGAGTGTGTTGCCGAGGTTCCACCCTACTCGCATATTGGCGACGGCTGATGTGGCGGTCTCGAAATCTGTTGCGGAAGTGGTGAGGACGGGGGTGAGCAGCAGTATTGTCAGGATGGCTTTTGTGTTCATCGTTAGTATGGTGTTAAAGTTTGGTTATGATTGTTTTCTTTTGAGTATTACGAGCGCGATGAGGGCTAAGGTGAGGGATGCGATGGTGACGATGGTGTCGGGAAGGATGATTACGGGTGACTTGGACATCTGTATATGACCCATGTCAAAGAAGCAATAAAGTGCGAGGAGTGTGGCGGCGAGATTGTGGCCAGCGTGGAGGATGACGGGATACCAGATGTTGCGTGTATAGATAAAGAGGAATCCATAGAGAATAGCACTGAGGAAGGCTCCGGGGAAATTACGTACATGGAGTATGCCGAACAATAGTGCCATGAGGATACAGACGATGATCTGATTCCGCCGCCGTCGGAATGGTGAGATGGCGAGCTGACGGAAGCAGAATTCTTCGAGCAGTGGCGCGAGGAGCACGGCATGGACGCCGGCAATGAGGTCTTCGCGCAGTTCGTCGGGTGTGGAGGATATGGGCTCGGTGTGTACTGTTGTTATGAGGGATGTGAGTCCATAGACGGTATAGGCCTCGATGAGATTCCATAGTGGTGCTATGAGTATGAGTCCAGCGACGATGGAGAAGGCGGGCCATTTCATCGAGAACTGTTTTGCCTCGGGAAAGAGTTTCGGTTGGATGCGCTGGATGAGGAGGTATGTGATGGCGATGGCGATGGCGGTGAGGAGCCAGGTTAAGGCTTCGGCGCGCAGGCTGGGGTTCGGGTCTGCGAGGGGGAGGGCGGTCAGATAGATGAGCATGAGTCCATAGGCTGCCGCAAGTATGGGGATGAGGGGCTTAAGAATGGTGGATAGGCTTTTCATATTGAGGGGGAGGCTTTGCTCCGGCGGACGAACCGCCGGAAACGGGGAGGCGAGGGGGTGAGGGGTTTAAAGTTTAAGGGGTTAAAGTTTAAGGGGTTAAGGGGTGAGGTGGGTGGACTTGAATTTGTAGTGATAGGGCTTTAGTGGTTGCTGAGCAGGATACTCTGCGGGTGCTGCCATAACGAGGAGGAATGCCTTTGCGGCATCGGAGGGGAGTTTGAAGGAGAGCTTGAGTGCTTTGGTTTTGGAGGTGAGGGTCTTCATGGGGCTGTAGGTGGAGCGCCCGCTTTTATCGACGACAATGAATCCGCAGCGGAAGCTGCCCTGTCGTTCAGGGACGTCGGTGGAGAGAGTGGCTGAGAGTTTCTTGTTTTTTGTCGGCAACGTGAGCGGAATGACATTGAAGCCAAAGTCCTCGGGGATGTTGGTTTGGCGTGGAGCATACCATCCATCGCCCAGTGCCTCCAGTTCTGTAGTCATCTGACAGGCGAAGGGTCTGGTCAGTTCCCAGCAGCGGGGATAGTCGAGGTTGACGATGTGGCAGGCAGCATCATACATCTCGTCGGCAAAGGCTTCCTGCGAAAGGTTGTAAAGTCGTTTGTAGGTGATGACAGGATCCTCGCCTCGTTTGCCGGCACGGTAGAGGTCTGCGATGGCTGTGAGTCCCCGTTTCATTGCCCAATATTCGATAATATAGGGAGAACGATAGATGTTTTCGATGCTGAGGAAGGCCTTATGGGTATTCTTGCAGAAGGCATCCCAGTGGTAGGTTTCGGATGCTATCCAATCGGGGTTCACCTGCCAGAGCATCCATTGGCTGGTCATCTCGAAGAAGCCACATCCTCCCCACGCCTCGCCCTCGCCGTCGCACATGATTTGGCTCTGGAAACAATGTCCGAGTTCATGGGCGATGCAGTTGAGCGCGGTGTCCTGAATGCGGTTGGGCGCCAGCCAGAGGGCTCCGATGACTCCGTCGTAGTCGCCTCCATAGGCGGTGCCTTCGAGGCTGTAGTTGAGCATGACCATCATGCGGTACTTATCGCAGAGGGAGCCTTTGCGGGCGAATCGGAGTGTATCGTAATAATAGCGGTAGAAAGCCTCGAGCCGTTGGCAGAGGTTTTCGAGGTCAACGGACATCTTGTGCCCCTCGAGGTCGGGTGGTGAAGAGAGGTCGTCGCCAAAGCCTTTCTCCCAGAAGATGACGAAGTTCTCTGTCAGTCGGCTGTGGGCATAGCACCATCGAGCGTCGGGATTGTTGAAGTCATTGTCCTGAAGGTCTTTAGGGATATATATCTGCTTGCCGGTGAGCTGGGATTGGGTTTGTGCAGATACAGAAACTGCCAAAAGAAGGATTATGGAGAGGAGTATTTTTTTCATCACGAGGGAAATGTTATTTCATTATTCTTGCTCTAAGTAATCGAAGAGGTCAATCGTCCCGCTTTCGCTTTTGATATCGAGAACAGGAACATATTCTTCTACTCTTGTGGTGCCACTGGTCTTGTTGACATAGAAATTGACGAAAGCGCCAGTATAACTGCGGAATACCACCAGATAGGCGGAATCGGTCTCTTCGCCCATCTCTATGGACATGACAGACGGGTTGTCTTCAGCTATGCTCCAGTCGTACGTACTATGACAGTAGTTGCTGACTCCTTGGTATGCCATCTCGGCCGTTATTTCGCTCTTTGAGGCATTGGTGCAACTTGAGCTTAAAAGTGCTGGCATGGCAAGATGGATACTGATTAAAAGTGCTGTAATAATAGTCTTTTTCATACTCTTTATGGGGTGAGGGTTGAGGGTTTATGGTTAAGGGTTTAAAGTTTAATGTTTAAGGGTTTAAAGTTTAAGGGATGGGGCCTTTCACCACCTCAATTATAAAGCTATAGTGGTGAGGCTTGTTGGCTGGGATGGTGTACTGCGGCAGGGTACGCTGTCCCCAGGTGTCGATACCTCCAACGCCATGAATGTTGAGGTCTATGTTGAGGTTAACGAATCTTCCACGCTGGATGTCCCAGGGATGTACTGCCTGTTCCAAATCTTCTTCTCCATAGTCCCATGCACGGATGCATAGTGGCTGTAGTCCGACGATGCGAAGTGTATTTCTTCCGTTTCCGATATTGAACCAGCGGACATCAGTGCGACATCCGTTGTCTTGAGGATGTATATACTCCGTCTCGAACTGGCTGAGCGCCATCCGATATTGCCCTAAGAAAGCTGAGCGCTTGCGATCGGGGTAGTTCTCCCAGGGGCCTCGGCCGTAGTACCGGATGTCGGTATAGTCGGCAGGCAGCCGCATGCGCATTCCGAACTTAGGAATCGGAGGCGCTTCCTCTTCTGAAGTGGGGCTATAGTCAACCTCAACGAGGATGCGGCGGTCGCTGATGGGAGTATAGCTGACAGCAACGTCGCGCACCTCACGCCACATGGCAGTGCGACGTGCAAAGCCAGCGGCATGCTGGTTGTCGTTCTCCGGTTTCCAGAAATAGGGTTCGAGGGGGGCTAGCAACATCTCTTCGCCATCTACAATCCAGGAGGTGAGCCTGTTGCCGTCAATGGTGATGCCTGGGAGGGAGGAGGTTGCTCCAGCAGACGAATCGCCGGAAACGGAGACGGGAAAGGCATAGGGGGTGAGGACGAATTGTTCGCTGGCGACCGCAAAACCTTTAGGGGCCCAAGGCTTATCTTCTTTCAGACGGGCTGCGATGTTCAGCAGTTGCTCGCCATCTATGGTGACAGTGTCATAGGTGATGTCATATTCGGCGGGGTCGGTGAAGCTGTCGTGATTGATGATGCTTATCAACCCGTCGGGGTCCCTGACAAACTGCAGGGGCTGATAGACATGCTGCACCTCGTAGTAATGAGGATGCGGCCTTCGGTCAGGTGCTACAAGTCCGTTGATACAGAAAGCTCCGTCGTTGGGCCGGTCGCCGAAGTCGCCACCATAGAGGAAGGCATCGCCGCCAGTGATGGATGGGAGAAGCTGCGCTTTGTCTGACCCATTATTGCCAGAGGCATCTCCTTCATCTCGCGAGGGCGTGGGACTTAACCCCTGGTCAACCCAATCCCAGATGGCAGCACCGCAGATGCTGCTGTCGGCATAGATGACATCCCAGTATTCCTGGAAAATGCCCACGGAGTTTCCCATGGCATGGGCATATTCGCGCATCATGAAGGGGCGGTCGCTGACTTTCTTGGCTTCCTCTTCAAGCTTGGCTGGAGGAAGATAGCTATCATCGTAGATGTCACTCTGGCTCCGGTCGGTGTCGCAGAAGGGAAGGGCAATGGTATCCAAAGACACAACAGCCTCGCGCATCGCCTTCAAGTTCGGCCCTACCCCACCCTCGTTGCCCAGGCTCCAGAAGATGACGCATGGGTGGTTCTTATCGCGCTGAACTAAGGAGACGGCCCGGTCCACGTGGGCAGCTTTCCAGGCTGGGTCTTCGCCCAACTCGCGGTTGGCATAGCCGTAGCCGTGGCTCTCCTGATTAGCCTCGTCCATGACGTAGATGCCCCATCGGTCGCAGAGCTCATACAGGTATTCGCGGTCGGGATAATGGCTGGTGCGCAGGAAGTTGATGTTCGCCTGCTTCATCAGAGCGATGTCCTGCTCGTAGGTCTTATCGTCCACGAAGCGGCCCGTCACAGGATGGTGGTCGTGACGGTTCACACCGCGCAGCTTCACGTTCTTGCCGTTGATCTTGAAGACTTCGCCCACACATTCCACACGCTTCACACCGAAGTGGTTGTCGAAATGCTCTATGATGCCGCTTTTGTCGTTCAGGTTGATGCTGAACGGATAGAGGGCGGGCTGCTCGGCCGACCACAGACGTGGATGGTTCAATACACACCTGAGCTTAATGCTGGTGGTATCGCCTGGAGAAAGGCTTTTCACTTTTCCCTCCATGGTCTTTCCGTCAACACAGAAGGCCACCGTCAGGTTCCTGGCTTTCTTCTTGCCCGTGTTGCACATGAAGATATCCGCTGTGACTGCGGCCTGCGAGAAGTCTGCATTCGGAATAGCCTCGACCTTATAGTCGACAATATGCACCAGCGGACGCACCCACAGCTGAACCTCACGGAAGATGCCCGAGAGCCGCCACATATCCTGACATTCCAAATAGCTGCCGTCGCTCCAGCGGTAAACCTCTACGGCAATCTTGTTCCTTCCCGAGCGAACATATTTTGTTATGTCGAACTCCGCCGGCGACATGGAGTTCTGGCTGTAGCCCACCTGCTGTCCGTTGATCCAAACATAGAAGGCAGAATGCACGCCTCCGAAATGCAGGATCAGGTTCTTCGAGAGCATCTCTCTATTCAACTCTACAAAAGTAACATACGAGCCAACCGGATTGCGGTGGTCATAGGCATACCAGTCTTGCGGAGGCTCCCCCGTCACACGAGGCCGATCGCGGTGGAAAGGATACTGCATGTTCACATAGATAGGCTTGCCGTAGCCCTGAAGCTGCCAATTCCCAGGAACCTTGATCCTACCCCATTGACTCACATCGTAATCCTCACGATAGAATTCTGCAGGTCGCGATTCCGGGTCCTTGCTCCAACGAAACAGCCAATCACCGTCGAGGCTCAGGATTTCCCCACAGTCCTTCCATTTCGAAGGCTGTTGCAACGTGACATGATAGGGCAGTTTGTTCATACCCACCACAGCCGGGTTTTCCCAATCTTTCACCTGTCCCTTTGCTGTGCTACTTAACAACAAGACAACTACAATACAAATTTTCTTTACCATCATATTTATACTCAAATAGTCAATTCTCAATTTTCTTATTCCCTTATTTTCTTATTCCCGCCAAAAAGGGAACTGCATTTTCTTTTCCACAAGAGGCTGCACACGCGGCTCCCAGTCTTTGTCAAAACGCTCGATAGTGCGATCCAGGAAGCTCAGACGATCTGCAAGCCATTGCTTCAGAATGCTGATCTCCTCATCGTAGGAACTGACACGATACGCCGCAAACATACCGACCATATCTCCAACGCCTCCAAAGCCCCCCATCATCGGAAAACCGCCCATCATCGGAAAACCACCAGGGAAATGTGGAATAGAGTCACCCGTCATCGGAAAGCCGCCCATCATCGGAAAACCGTCAGGGAAATGCGGAATAGAGTCACCCGTCATCGGGAACCATCCCATCGGCGGGAAACCGCCGAAAGGTCGAACCTTCGCCCGTTCCCGCTTTTCTCCTTCCCTCACCAACAGTTCCGGGTACCTTTCAAAATGCCGGCCGATGCAGGGCTTCAAGACCGCTGCATGACGATCAATGTACGAAAATATCCGCTCATTGCTCAATACATTTCCGCGCAACGCTGCATACCGGATCTTGACTGCCCTCCGGAAAGCGCGATCCTGCAGCAGCCGCTGCCATAGCGCCGGAGTCGGGCTATTGCTCGCACCCTCGAAACACCAAGCCTCAATATCGTCCGCATGTGCGAAGTTCGCATTGCCGTAGGCCAGGTTATAATCCCACACAGGACCCGCCACCAACTTGCCACCCCTCCCATCTGCATCCTGCCGATCCTTATAGAAGTACGCACTGCGCCTATAACCATCAGCATTTAGACTCAATTCCGTATGAATAAAGTAATCCACGAACGAACCCACATCAATATACCGAGCATAACCCCGATCCGCATCCGCAAAATAATCCGACTGAACCACCAGCTCCACAGTATCCACATAACTCTGGATATAAGCAAACTGTTCCGGCTGCAGATCCTTTTTCTTAGGATAGATACACGACCAGACTACCTCACTCGACAAGCACCCCTCACCAATGCCCGGCACCTTGGAGGTGAACGTGGCATCATCATCGTTAAACGTATCTATCCGCAGCAAGTAACCGCCAGTCACCTCACGGCCACTCCTGTCACCCTCTCCCATCTTCGCAATATCCACCCGATCCCTGCCCCGCTTGATGGCTTCCGAGAGAATATAGATACCTCGGTACTCCCCGTCCAACATCAACTCCACCAGCCGCGTGTGCGGAGCCCAGTGACCCATATCGCGCCATAACTGAAAAGCCAGAGCATCACGCACCGCCGACACATCGTTATACGGAGCCAGCAACACCCAATCGCTATGGGCTGGCATTCCCAGCAGACCCGCAGCCAACTTCCCACCATCATCCGAACGCAGCTCAATCGTGTATTTCTTCTGAGCGAAGCCCAGCGAACTGTTGCCCCTCAACTTGATGCCAATCCCACCGTCGTAACCATCCATCCTCATGCGACCCGCCACCTTCTTCTCAGCACTCAGCGCCCCGGAAGTCTCGATGCTGATCATCACCAAGCCATTCTGACCATGAGCACACACCGCCACCATCACCACCACCAGAAACAAAAACCTATAAAACATCTTATTCATAATAAAAAAACACTTAAGCATGAAGCACCCCGCTCACAATACTACATCCCCTTTCCACCCCCCCCGGCCACCGTGCCCGACGGGTTACCGTCGGGTCCCTCCTCCTGCTGGCCGCCCTCCTCTGCCGCCCCCTCCCGAACAACCTTCTGATACGCAAGCCGCTCGTCACCATTCGCGAGGTAAATAACGCCGCAATACGCGAAACCATATTTCTCCAACAGATGACGCATGATCAAGTTATCCCTATGAGTATCTATCCGGATATTGGAATCGCGACCGAAACAGAAATCCATAATCTCACCGAAGATACCATGCACATCAGCATAACTCGAAATACGATGGACAACATGATAACCCCCATCATCATCCAACCATCGACCACCATAGATCCTACCATACGTGGGCTCCGGAGAAGGCAACAACGCAAAGTAACCCACAATGCACCCATCCTCCTCTACAACGAAACCAACATCCCTTTCAATATCCCGCAGGACCACAGACTCCGAAGGGTAACCATCTACCCACTGATGCACGTTACCCGTACCGCGCATAATACGCCGTCCAGCATCCACTACCAGCATAATATCAGCCATATCCGACGACCTTGCCGATCTCACAACCCGATTCATCATATCACTATCTCTTTTATTTGTCAACTTTTATTTATCAATTGTTAATTGTTAATTGTCAATCGTTAATTGTTAATTACTCTCACCCCTCATCCCTCTTCGTCCCGTTCATTGCACTTTAGTGCGATGTCAGCTCCCCCCTCGCCTCACTACCGGATAAAGTTCATGAACTGTGGACGTTCCTCACGCTCCGGAGCAGTATTTCCGTCCGCATGAATCTTCTCCAGTAGGAAAGCCATGTTGTTCCCCAGCGTCCGCATAGTCTGCATACCTTCGCTGTCACGTTTCACCTCCCCCTTACCTCCTCCGTAAGCAATATTCCAGTATTGCGAGGTGACGATCGGCATGTTCATCATCTCGAACATCATATTCATCGTCTGCAGCGTAGCCGTGGCTCCCCCACGCCGACACACTGCCAAAGCCGCAGCTGGCTTATTCTGCACCAAATGACCTGCCGAGTAAAACAGGCGCTGCATCAGAGCCAGAATCCCCCCGTTAGGCTGTCCGTAGTACACCGGCGTGCCTACGATCAGCCCATCAGCACTCGCCATCTTTTCCGTAATCACACTGCACATATCATCCTCGAAAACGCACCCACCGCCACCGTTACTGTGGCATCCGCCACAGTGAATACACATCCGAACAGGCTGCCTACCTATCTGAACAATTTCCGTATCTATACCATGTTTTTGCAATGTCGATGCAATCTCCTCCAGACAGCAAAACGTATTGCCGTCTGCACGAGGACTACCGTTCACCAACAGAACCCTGCACTTCCTTTCAGCCAACTCCTCACCCCTGTTCAACACAGCCGAAACTGGCGATGCCACAGCCGCTCCCGCTGCTGCCACAGCCGCTTTCTTGATAAAATCTCTTCTCTTCATTCTCTTCATTATTAATGTCCTTAATTCATTTATATCAGTTCCACACTTTATACCTCGTCATTTATTAATAATTGTTAATTGACTCTTCTCCTAAGAACGTAGACTTTGTACGGATATTATTTACTCATCAAACTTAATTGGTGACCCTAGTAACTTTTGTATTTCAGTGCAAATTCATGCAACGCCAAAATATCTTAATCTTCTCTTTTCTCCATTTTAAAACATTGTTTTAACCAACGTTATTCAAGGGTAAGAAGCCGTTTGGTCTATAGCTTCTCGTGTTGGTCTATTTTAATTGACATTCTTTAGGAATTCGATTTCCACGATGCGGAGTTCATTGTTGGTGTCCGCACCGCCTTCAGCCTTGAAGAGGTCCAGTTCGCCAGCTGCGGGTTCCGCCACTTCAACGATACCTCCGAAAGCATCTTCGTCCTTACCGGCACCACGAAGACGAATGGTAATCTCGTCGGTTTCCACGCGCTTGGCGGGGATGATGTGCACATATCCGAGACTGCGGCTTGTCTCGCCGCTCCAGATGAGTTCGTCGCCAGCATAGATGTTGAGGGGATAGCTCCGAAGCCGCCAGCCAGTGAGTTTGAGGCAGATATCATCTACGACGGTCTTTTCTGCCAGTTCGTAGGTAATCCAAGCGGTAGAGAGGCGTCCGTCGTTTTTCCATTCAGAGAGCTCGTTGTCGTCGAAACTGAGGGAGGCGTGCTCACTGTCGTAACCAGCCTTTGAAGAGACGATGGCTATGCCGCGCGCTTGTTCCTTATAGGAACTTGAAAGGGGCGTCTCTCCACGAGTGAAGTAGCATCTGACCCCAACTTCCCCATGGGGAGGGAGAGAACTATTGACCTCGATCGTGGCCGGTTGTACACCAGTGGAAGAGGCCGTAAGGCGGATAGCGCCAGCCTGAGTCGTGGTGCGGACAAGGACACGGTTCACACCACATTCCACAGGCAGCGACGTCGCGCCGACATAGTTGTCGGAGATATTCTTGGTGGCGGCTGCATCGAGGAGCCCATCGCGGTTGGAGTCATCGGGTCGCTGCATCGCCTGATTGTTGCGGGTAGCAATGCCGCCAATCCATGTGGCTTCGCCTTGCAATTCGAAGTGAATCATTTGATCGGCAAGGGGGCAGCGGCGACCCTGAACATCGACAACTTCCACTTGGAAGAGCACCATGTCAGCCCCATCGGCTTTGGTTCCTTCGGGATTCGTGATGGCGGTGAGCTTCAGCTGATAAGGTTCTCCGGTTGTTTGCAATTTGTAGCGGCTGCCGTCGGAACCTACCGCTTCAAGTAAGCCTGGTTCGAAAACCACACTGTCGAAAGTAAAGAGATAGCGGTACTCCTGCCTACCACACCCCAACGAGCGACCGTTGAGGAATAGTTCCACGGAATCGGCTGTAGAAACCACATAGACAGGTTTCATTGTGCCGGAAGAATAGTTCCAATGCCCCACAATATACGTCATCGCCGCCTCTGGATCCACCCATCCGTTCCACATCACCTGATGAGCGAAAAAGGCATCCTTGGGGATGCGCATAGCGTCTGTGACGCCGCTCGTGCGATAGTTCGACTCACCACGATGGTGGGTGTTGGTGTCAGAAAAAACAATCTTCACGCCGCCGCTGGAAACACGGGTGCCCGTGCCAGGACGCTCACGCCAGTAGTCGTACCAGCGACGCACCATTTCGACAGCGAACTGGTCCATGTTGTGGTTGTACTCCAGGGCGGGCTTACCGCGATAGAGGGGGCCATCGCCCTCCTTGTGATAGGGGTAGCTCCACGCATCCCAATATTTCCTCAGCCCCTCATCGCGACAATATTCCATAGCCCACATGGGGTGCTTCTTCGACTTGTTGATGTAAAGCATTTCACCACCGTATTCTGCTTCATCGATGTCAAGCATCTCGCGACTACCGATGGCGCGTCCGCCATGAGGGTCGTACTGGTCGCGAATGGCTTTCATCTCCAGCATGTGCTCGCGGCTTATGCTCTCGTTGCCGCTCTCATAGAAGAGAATAGACGGATTGTTGCGGTTGTAGATGATGGCATCGCGCATCAGGGCCGTGCGCTGCTGCCAGCGGGCACCCTCCACATCCTTCTCGGAATCACCGGCGGGCATGGCTTGTGGCAGTCCAACGCGGTCACAACTTTCGATGTCCTGTTTCCATGGAGTCACGTGCATCCAGCGTACCATATTGCCGCCGCTTTCCACCATCAAGCCATTGCTATAGTCGCTCAGCCAGGCAGGCACGCTGATGCCAACACCCGGCCACTCATTGGAGGTCCGCTGGGCATAGCCATGCACCATCATCACGCGGTCATTCAGCCATATCTTGCCCTCGCCAAAGCGTGTCTTGCGGAAACCGGTCCGGGTGATGACCCGATCATTCTCAGCGGTAGCAGTTTCGAGGTTATCGCACAGATACGTCTCCACCGTGTAGAGATACCCATACCCCCAAGACCAGAAGTGCAAGCCCTGCACCTCTTTTTCAGCCTTGGCAATGACGGTCTCCCCTGGGAGTAAGGTGAAGCGTTCGTTGCCGTTGAAGCCTAACACCTTGTTGCCATCTTTGTCTTTGAGCACGACTGTTAGGAAAAACGTCCTTTCGTGAGAGTCTTCGTTCCTCACCTCACTTTCCACATGAATCATTGCCTTGCGTGCGGCCACATCGATGTCTGTGGCATAGACATACGTCCCCGTCGTTCCTAAGTTCGAGTAAAGGGGAAGGGTCTGGTAAAGCTTGCCGGTAATGTGGAGCCACACGTTTTTGGGCAGTCCACCATAGTTGGCATTGAAGTTACGGTCATTCCACTGGTAGCGGCTGTTGAGCGTGCGGTCGCGGTACGTCCAGCTGTTGTCGCAACGCACTGCCAGTACGTTACGCCCCACCTTGATGTTGGGAGTCACATCGAAGCCGAAAGCCATTACGCCGTTGTCATTGAAGCCCACTTTCTCGCCATTCAACCACACGTCGGCACCTTGACGGGCACCCTCAAACTCTATGAAGAATTTCCTGTCACTTAGACCTGACTTCTCCAACATAAACGCTTTTCGATACCAGCAGACTGTGTCTGTCAAGTCCACAATGTCTTTTCTGAACGCCTCTTCACCGTTGAAGGCATAAGGCAACGTGACGCGCTGCCACGCGGAATCATCATAATCCGGTTTCGACGCTTCCGCATAATCGCCTACAGCCATTAGCCAGTCGGCGTTGAAATTCAATTTCTGCCGCTCTGTGGCCTGCACGCCTGCGGCAATCATCATCAGCATTAGAAGATATTTTCTCATAGCCTACCTATTATAGAATGTTTTCCCCTCCTTAATGATGATTCCCTTGTATGATGCATTCACGCGCTGTCCTGACAGATTATAAATGCCGCTGTCATGGGATTCCACATGTGTAGCAATGGAGTTGACAGAAGTCGGAAAGTCTTTGTTCTGCACCTTCGCGGCCTCCGACCACGCCTCCGCATCGCTCTTCAGATCGCTACCGAGGTAGTAACCCGTATGGGTGGGCTGGTTGTACCCAATGTTCTCATTGAGAGCCGACATCCAGTAGCAGTGGTCCGTCATCAACCACGGGAATTTGTGCGTTGTTGGATACCATGTGGAGAAAATCTTAATGTCCTTCAAGCGGGTGTTGTCCGGCAGTATAATCTCCTCGCGCCAGTCGCCCACGAGGTCTCCGTACCACGATGGATTCGACTTAGTACCGTTGACGAAAGTCTCGGAGTAACGGTACATCGTGAACGTGCGGCCATACTTTGGACTCTGTATGATGTTGTCTTCAATGAGTTGGCGAGAGAGGTTGCCGTCGAACCACACAGCCATGCCACAGCCACCCTTCTGCCCCTTGGTGTTAATGGTCGTCTCGGTGCCATCCTGCTTGATGTAGTTACCCTGATAGTAGAAGAACTCGCAGCCCGGATATTCGGGGAAGAAGTCGCCCACGAGACAGCGACCCATGTCGTTGTCGGTGGCCGCATCTTTCTTCCAGATGACCGAGCCATTGCGGGCGTCGTGCAGCGCCACCATGGTCTTCCCCGTCTCCAGGCAATGGAACATCTGCAGTCCCTCGCGCTCCGGCAGAAACTTTCCCACATGGTTGGCATCGCCGTGACCTAAGCCCGTGTTCCAGAGTCCGAGGCCATCGTGATCCACCGCCATCGAACCGTACATCACCTCGTCCAGCCCGTCGCCATCGAGGTCGGCCACGTTCAGCGAGTGGTTGCCCTGTGAGGCATAGGTACTATGTTTCTTGCCGTCCTTGCCTGTTCCCTTGTCGTTCGTATCGAAGCGCCAACGTTTGGTCAGGGCGGGTGCTCCGTCCTGAACCCGATAGTCCCATACCTCGATGACCGAGTGCCCATAGACTCCACGCCCAAGAACGACCGACGGCAGACCTGTTTCATCAAAACAGCCTACACCTACTCGGAACGAGCAGGCTCGCTTCCAGTAGTCATCGCCCCACGACTGCGAGGTCTCGCGGTTGATGAAGTTATCGCGCGCCAGTTCGCGACCCGTCTTGCCATCGATGATGCTGATGAACTCCGGTCCCGCGGAGTTATAATGGTCCACCCATCCGGGACTGCTTGAATACAGGTTACCCCACGTGCGATAGTCTATCTTGCCGTCACCGTTAGTGTCGGGGATTTCCGTTCCATCACCGAAAACAGTTCCCTCACAGGTCCGGATGGCCATCTCAGCACAGCCGTCGCCATCGAAATCAGCAATGGCGAAGGCTGACGAATTGCCGAGGATGATGCCAGGACCGCCCTTCACACGCCACATCAGCGTGCCATCGAGCTCATAGGCATCCCAAATAACGGCCCAAAGACAATCCTGCTGCGAGTAGCTGGCGCCCGATCCATCGCTAATGATGTTCCCATGCTCATCCTTCACGCTCTGCAGACGCTTCACCACAATTTCAAACTGGCCATCGCCATCCAGGTCGCCCACGCTCACGTCGTTCGCCGTATATACAATTTTCGAGGTGTCCTCATACACATCCTTCGTGTCGGCCAGTGGGATGCTGATGTAGGGCAGTCCGCCTGAGACTTGCGCCTTCATCAGCGTGAAGCTTGACAGCGTCTCTGTGCTGCCCGCATAGGTCAGGCGATAATGATTATCTGCAGTCTTACTGGCCGTGGCATCCTGATAACACGTGCGATTCTTAATATTCGATGCAATCTTTCTCTCCGAGCCAGTACCAATTTTGCGATAGAGATCGAAGCCCGTAGTAGCATCATCGCCTGGTAACATTCGCCATGAGACAAGAACCTTGCCTGTATGTTGCTGGTAGTCGCCCAGCGAAGCGTCTTTCGCACCATTAATGCTGCACCACAGAGCACGGTCATACAGGTCGTTTGTCTGCGCATGAAGGGTGCTGCCAATGAACATGGCGGCTATAACAACACTTATTGTTGTAATATCGTAAAAACCATACCTTAACATAATTGTAATTTTTATAGGAGGGAGACTCCACATTTAATTAAAAATGAAGGGAAATACATTGTCCTTTCTTTATAGTTCTGCAACGAAGGCATCTATGGCCTCCTCGGTGAAGTGCTCCATGACGACGACGTGTGCGAGGTCGCCGCCGAAGAGGGCAGCATCAACGTGTCGGTAGACGGCGGGCAGTTCGGGACGACGGCGGAGTACGTCGTTGGGTTAACGGATGTACTTTACTTTGGAGTCATCGCGGGGTTTGGCAGCGGGCTGCTCGTCGGGATATCCAATAGCGATAACATAAAGGAGCTTGTAATCAGCGGGAATGTCCAGGCTGTCGCGGAATGCCTGGGCTTTGGGGTCGGTGGTGAGGGCGCGTATCGGGCCTGTCTGGATGCAGGTGCCGAGACCGAGTGCCTGAGCTGCGAGCATCATGTTCTGGCCCAGTAGGCCCGCATCGAGGTCGAAACGTCCGGTTTCAGGGGCACAGACACAAATCAGGTTGGGAGCGTTGCGACACAGATCCTTTACTGTAGCAATAATGCTTGGGTCTTCGATGATACGTACAGCCCAATTCTGGAGGTTCATAGCACTGGGGGCATTGATGCCTGCCAGAGCCACGGTCTCGAGGAGCTGGTGGGCAACGGGGGTGTCGAGATACCGGCGAACGGATCGGCGCGCCATGATGGTGGAAAGCACAGGGTTCATGTACATCTGCATGTTGGAATCAATAGTCCCTACTTCATCCCGCGGCTCGTAGCGCCCGATGACCCGCCCGTCAGAGCTAATCAGGAATTTCGTGAAATTCCATTTGATGTCACCACCTCCACCCTGCTCCTTGAGCCAACGGTAGAGCGGGTGGGCGTTCGGCCCGTTGACGTCGATCTTGTCGAACTGCGGGAAATGAATATCGAAGTTGGCTGTGCAGAACTCGTGAATCTCCTGAATGGTACCTGGAGCCTGCTGCCCGAACTGGTTGCAGGGGAAGTCCAAAATCTCGAATCCCTGTCCATGATATTTCTGGTACAGGGCCTCCAGGTCATGGTACTGAGGCGTGAAGCCGCAGCGAGTGGCGGTGTTGACAATAAGAAGGACCTTGCCCTTGTAGTCGGCGAGGGATACGTCCTGCCCTGATGCGTCCTTGACATTGAGATCATAAATACTTTGGGCTGAAAGTGTCAGCAGGCTCATGGTGGCCATGAGGCAGAAAAGCATTCTTTTCATACTTGTTTTGTCGGGTTTAAATGGGTTCTGTTGTGAATCAGATGGGGGTAGATCTTTTCGGAATGCGCTTGGCGGCGCTGATGGCTCCTGTGGGACAGATGAGGCGGCAGAGGTGGCAGCCTACGCATTTGGTTCCGATGATCCGTGGACGCCTGGTGGTGGGGTCGAAGGCGATAGCCTGGTGGCCTCCATCGGAACAGGAGGTGTAGCACCGGCCGCATCCTATGCACCGCTGGCGGTCGATCTTGGGATAAACAATGGTGTCCCTGTCTAATTCAGAGGGCATAACGAAATTAGGGAGTTCTTCGCCGATGACGGCATCGAGCGAGGATAAGCCTCGTTCCGAAAGGTAGTGCTGCAGGCCGAGTATGAGATCGTCGATGATGCGATAGCCATACTGCATGACGGAGGTGCATACCTGAACATTACGACATCCAAGCTGCAGGAACTCAAGAGCATCGCGCCAAGTCTCGATACCACCAATGCCGCTGAGCTCGACCGGCTTTCCGTGAGCACCCATGAGAAGTGTGTTCTTTGCCATTTCGAGAATGTGCCGGAGGGCTATCGGCTTCACGGCGCGTCCCGAGAGTCCCGAGATAGCCTTCCTTCCCGATACTTCTACTCGGGAGGGCATAGTCACACTCTTGATGGTGTTGATGGCGGAAATGGCATCGGCGCTCGCGAAGTAGGCGGCCAATGCAGGCTGGTTGATCTGGGTGATGTTGGGGGTCATCTTCGGGATGACAGGAATGCTGACGTTGCGCTTGACGAAGGCGGTGTAAAAGAGCACCAACTCGGAGTTCTGACCTACGTCGCTGCCCATCCCCGTTAAACGCATCTGAGGACAGGAGAAGTTCAGCTCCACAGCATCGCAGCCTGCCCCCTCTGCCAGCTTGGCAAGTTCTATCCACTCTTCCTCGAACTGTCCCATGATGCTGGCAATCACGATCTTGCTGGGATAGTCCTGCTTTAGCCGACGAAGAATATCGAAATCTACTTCGTGCGGATTCTCGCTGAGCTGTTCCATATTGCGGAAGGCATAGAAATCACCTGTGCCCGACTCGTGAAGGGCATCGAAACGAGGCGATACCTCCCTGATGTCCTGCATGCAAATGGTCTTATAGAAGACGCCAGCCCAACCCATGTCAAAGGCACGAGCTACCATCTCGTAGTTGGTGCAAACGGCGGAAGAAGCGAGAAAGAAGGGATTCTCGCAATGCAGGCCGCAGAAGTCGATAGCGAGGGACGGAGAAGACGATTGTTGGGATGAATCGCTACCAACGGCACGAAGGGGAGAGGGTGAACCGGGGCAAACGGCACGAAGGAGTTCGGCTATACGAATGGGGCGGTCATAGTGAATGCAGGCTTGCTCCGCTGACTGCAGTTCATCGGGAGTGCACTCCTGGACCCATTGGTATGCTAACTGGGAATTGTCGAACCGCATGGCTCGGATTGAGCGGGCGGGGTCCCCGTTCTTACATTGCTTGCTGCACGGGGCGTCGGCACATAGGAGGCATCGGCGGGCCTCTTCCTGGATATTCATCATAGTGGTAAGTTTATTGTTGTCTGGATTTCAAAGCCTGGCATAGTTGGTCGGGACAGGATGTCGGCTTGGCACCACAGCGGATGCCTTCGAGCTTACGGATGATATCCTGCACTTTCTGTCCTGTGACGAGTCTGCAGATGCCCTGCAGATTGCCATTGCAGCCTCCAATGAAGGTGACATGCTGAATGGTATCGTTGTCGTCGATGGTGACGGATATATGTTTTGAGCAGGTGCCCTCGGTGGTGTATTCAATCTGGTGCATAGGGTGTGAAAATTAAAATATTGAAAAGGGAAAAGGGAGTTTAGGATGGGAGGAGCGGCAATGAATTGCGGCGCATTGGACGAAGATACGGGGTAAGGAGATAAAGTTTAAAGTTTAAGGGGTTAAGGGTGGGCGTCCTGGAACTGCAGGGTGTGGAGAGTGCAGAGGGAGGCGTCCTTGACGTCGGAGTGGAATTTGAGGAAGATGGCGTGACGTCCCTGGAGGGTACTCTCCTTCGCTTGTTGTGAGATGCCGATGGCAATGTCCCAGTTCTTCCGTTCCATGTCTGCCGTCAGCTGTAACTCTCCAATCTTCTTACCTCCCTGCGAAGTCCAAGGCCGATCCATCATGACTTCGATGGTTCCATCTATGCCCTGGGGCTCCAGGGTTAGGACGAGCATGAGATCCTTTATTTCTGCCAAGCGCAGGGCATCGAACTGGAAATATTTGTATCCTACAATGGATCCGTCGGTATTATTGACCACGGGGTTCGTATTGTTGCGGAGGTCGTAGGGCATCTGGAATTTGTCGTCAGTGCCATAGGCCGAGGCCACGTATGAACCGTAGAAAGTGTTGTTGGGCCAGTGGTGTTCAGCGACGCGCGGACCTGTGTACCAGCAAGCGATACCGGCGGAATGAGGCTCAAAGGGATCAAGCCCGTTTAGAGCGAATCCGCAGGAGTTGTATTCCCCTTCGGAGATGATGACCTTGCCTCCGGCCCCCTCCTCCACCTCCACGGTAACAGGAGCCACCATCGCCTGGCGGGCATATTCATCAGTGCCGGTCTGACGATGATAAAATACATACCACTGCCCGTTAATCTCGCAGATGGATCCGTGGGTGTTTCCGTCGGGGGTCGCAGAGGCGATGGTGTCGCCCTGCTCGTTGATCTCGCGGGCGCGACCATCAATTATCGTGCCGCCATAGGTCCAAGGACCCAGAGGGTTGTCGCTGTAGGCGTAGGCAAGAGTATAGTTGGAGATGGGGAGCCCAAACTCTCCGTCGCGAGTGAAGCGACTGTAGATGAACACATATTTATCCTTGATCTTTCTAATACTGGAAGCTTCAAAGAAACTGAAGATCCCTTCTTGGTCGCGGCCGGAAATCATATCCTCGATAATTTCGGTTCCAGGCTTGACAGTAGCCATCGTGGCTGGATCGAGCTCTGCTGCGAAGGATCGCTGGAATCCCCAGTATCCATAGACCCTTCCGTCGTCATCAACAAAAACTGCAGGATCGAAGGCGAGTGGCCCATCGGTGACAGTCGCATTATCCTGGTTCCAATTGCAGACTTCAAAGGGGCCGTCGGGTCTGGAACTCTTACAGACCATACCATTGCGACCTGCGCTCTGGTTGTTTGGGTAGAGGTAATAAGTCTTGGTGCCGTCGGGAGCGACGCTCACGGCTACATCAGGTGCGTAGAGCACATCCGCAATACCATCGGGAGAAAGGGGGCGGCCTTGTGCATCGTTGCTGACGCTGAAGATGACCCCGTCGTAACGCCATTGTGTGAGGTCTTCGACGGGCGCTGACCACACTACCTGATCGCGACCACAGTATTCTGTCACGAGGTTGTCGTGAGAACCATAGAGATAGACACGGTACTTGCCAGGCTGGTCGGGGTCTTCGAATACATAGGGCTCACCGTCGGGAATATGTTCCCAAAGCGGGAGGAAAGGATTGCCGGGAGTGGCGAGCATAGAACTGCTCAGCTCCGGGGCTGTTCCGCAAGAGATTGCAAGGACAGCTGCGAGGAGGAAAAAGGAGAATTGAAAATTGAGAATTGAAAACTGAAAATTCTTCATTATTTATCGAATTAACTGATTTACTTAAGGATCTTCTTGCGAGTGCGGACCCGACCTTGCTCGTCGGTGTATTGTTCGATGATGATGCGTCCTTTTTGGTGGGGATTGGAGAGAAGGCGCCCGGAGAGATCAAAATATTTAACGATTCCGCCATCTGACGATTTCACCATTTCTCCATCTGACCATTTCACCATTTCACCATTTAAGGGGCTGCCGAAGGGCGCGTCGGGACGGAGGCTGGAGATGGAGGTGGGGACATTGGAGAACTGCCAGGTATCAAACTGCACTCCATCAGATGCGGTGAACACGATACAAAGGTTTTTCACACCCCTGAACGTCTCGGGGTTGACCTCTATTGTGTGGTCCGTGAAGGCTGAGGAGGAGAAGTCCATCGAGGCAGCAGCCTTAGCGGTCGTGGTTCCCAGACGCAACTCAATGGTACCGGTGCCCTTGGCGCGGAACGAGAAAGAGGTGGCTCCATCGCCGAAATCAACCTTGCGCAGGAGAATCCATGATCCGGCGCCCATCTTCACCTGCAGGTTCCGCGATGCATCGTTTCCCAAGGTGCTGATGCTGGTGGGCTTAATGATATTGGTGAAGTCTTCGTAACTGACACCGCCACAGGTGGACATCGTCTCTGCCTGCTGCAAGATATAGGGATCAAGGTTTCGGATGGCGCTGACACCTGTCTTATTCATCGTGACCTTGCTCAGCTTCTGTCTGCTCTCATCGACAGTGAGCTTGTTCACGCAGAGAGATCGGTAGCCAGAAGCCTCGCTGTCCATGGCACCCCCACCCTTCATCGACTTCTCCAGAACATTGCCGTGATAGAAGAGATAGTATTCGCCCTGGAACTTATGTAGATGCGTGTGGTTATTGCCCCAGTCGGCTCCTAAAGCGCTGAAGCTGCCCTCGTTCGGCACATATTCGCCGCGATACTCCCACGAATCAGGGTCCAGGGGCGTATCAGTAACCATATAACACATACTGCAGGACGAGGGGGCCGACTGCCCGTTGCGGCCAGCATAGCTGCTCCAATCGTTGCGGTCGCTCCACGAGGTGTTGTAGGTGTAGACAAAGCGTCCGTTCATGATATTCAGCTCACTCGCCTCAAAGAGGTAAGGAGCAGGGAGGTTTACAGCAGCGCCATCAAGTGCAAGCATCGATGATTTCAGCTTGGCAATACGCGAATTGCCGGGCATCAGCTTCGAGCCATAAGACTGAGGGTCGCCGCCGCCGAAGGCTATCCAGCCAGTGCCGTCCGCATCGATGACCACGCCCGGGTCAAAGAGCCAGTTGCAGGGATCCACACCAGGCATTCCGTGACGGATCAGCGCCTGGCTCAGCGGCGAAGAGAACGGACCCAAAGGCGATTTTCCTTTGATGACTCCGACACTGCCACCGCCGTTGGCAAAGTACACATAGAACTCTTCAATACCTCGGTTCGTGGTGCGCCACACTGCCGAAGGGGCCCACGACTGGCCGCACCAAGAGCCGCACACCTTACCCACATCAATCGTTCCGTGGAACGTCCAATTCACCATATCATCCGTTGAGAAGACCACCAACGACTTGATGTTGCCGTAACCGTTGCTGCCTGTCTTCCTGTTAAAGATATACTGCTGATGGTCATTGGTACCATAGACGTAGAGCCTTCCTTCGTAGTCTATAGCCGTCGGGTCGGCACAGAAGACACTGGGACTGATAGGATTCCCGCTGCCGGCGTCCTTGAAGGCCTTTGTAATGTTCTGAGCACTCGACGGCATCATCAAAAATGCGAGCATCACGGCGAGGAGGGGCCTGCTTGCTCTAAAAAAAGAAATAGTTTTCATCTTCAACATGCATATTTTGGCTGCAAAGTTACGCGTCAGAGACTTCGCTTCCAAATTTTTGCAGTTAAAAACTATAAAATACTGCCATTAGAATGAAAATGGCCGGTAAATGATTGGGGGGATGAAGCAATAGTTCGTTAAAAAAACAAGATAAGGACTAACGCGTAAGCCTAGCCACCAAAAAGTTCTTTGAAAATGTGATTAATCTATTGTCGATCTTTCAAGTGCTTTTCTCAGGAAGATGTGACGTCTTATTCTGTAGGACGTGACGTCTTATTCTGTAGGACGTGACGCCTTATTCTGTAGGACGTGACGCCTTATTCTGTAGGACGTGACGCCTTATTCTGTAGGACGTGACGCCTTATTCTGTAGGACGTGACGTCTTATTCTTTAAGAAGTGACATCTTATTCTGTAGAACGTGACGTCCACTAACCCATCACCACATCCAAGACCATCATCAACACAAATCCCAGCGCAAAACCAATAGTGCTGAGGTTTGAATGCTCTCCATTAGAGGCTTCAGGAATTAGTTCCTCAACAACCACATAAAACATGGCTCCTGCCGCAAAAGCCAACATATAAGGCAGAACTGGCATCAACAGCCAAGCCAGTAGCAGGACGCCAATCGCACCCAGAGGTTCTACGACACCGCTCAGAGAGCCGATGAGGAAAGATTTCCACTTCGAGTTACCTGCAGCTCGCATCGGCATAGAGATGATAGCACCTTCAGGCACATTCTGTATGCCAATACCTAATGCCACCGCAACGGCACTTGCTAAAGTGATGTTTGAGAGACCATCTTCTGCTCCTGCAAAAACCACACCTACTGCCATCCCTTCAGGCAGATTGTGGATGGTGACAGCCATCGCAAGCATCGCTGTCCGAGAGAGACGGGATCGAGGACCCTCAGGTTTGTCTGCACCCAGATGAAGGTGAGGAGTCAGTTCGTCAATCATCAGCAGGAAAAATACTCCCAGCAGGAAGCCTATAGCGGCTGGCACAACAGACATGGATCCCTTCGACATTTCCATGTCCATCGACGGAATCAGCAACGACCATACTGAAGCAGCCACCATAACACCAGAGGCGAATCCGAGTAAGGTCTTTTGAAGACGAAGCGGCATTTCGTCCTTCATCAGAAAGACGAACGCCGCTCCAAGCATCGTTCCCAATAAGGGGATTAATAAGCCGATGATTAAAGTCATACGTTATTCAGCGGGTGACCACTTGCAACGGACAGGAGATACGATGGCACCCTCTTTCTTCAATTCCGCAAAAGCCCTATCCACATCCTTCCTGTCCGCACCCAGCGCCTTAGTCACGTCGCCGGCAGAAACCGGCTTGCCAGCTTCGCGCATAACCTGTAATACCTTTTCTTTCATATCCTCTTAAGTTTTTTGTTATCTCTACATCATCGCAGTGAGGAAATTCTCATAGCCTAACTTATTGATGTAGTTCAGGTACTGAGCTTCCCAAGCCATGTGGTCCTTCTCGCCGTCAATCCATTTCTGAATCAACTTCTGCGTGGGATAGTCATCTTTGAAGGCATCGGCCAACTCACTCAGCACCTTTATCGCATCAGGCTGAAAGTCCGACTCTATCTGCTGCTTCGGATCGTCGTAGAAGGGGAACTCTATCGTCTTCATAGCCTCCTGCAGATCAGCAGGCTTGCAGCCCAGTTCTACCAAGCGGTTCAACACCTCTTCGGCCTCGTCCCACTCCTCTTCGGCTTCTTCTTTCCACTTGTCCGCCAACTTGTTCCAGCCCTGCAAACGGCAATATGCCGAGAATGCAAAATGTTGCTTACTGTTGCCAAACCACACAGCACCCAGCTGTGCAAACTGTTTCAAAGCTTCTTCTTTAGTCATAATAGTTATGTTTTTAAAAGGTTATTGATATTTAGTGAATTGATACTTCTCGCGCAGTGCCTGTTGCTCATCAGCAGGAAGAGAAGTGAAATAAGCTTTCCAGCCAGGACAGAAATTAATATGCCAACGCCAAAAACGACCCATCAGCGAGTTTGGTTTCTTATCGTAATTAGCGCGCAGTTTGCAATGTTCACATTGATGTGCCATACCTTCATTATTTCTTTAATGCATTTATAATACAGTCCAGTTCATGGGCCAGACGATGATAGTCTTCCAGCTTCAGCGGACAGACCGACAGTTGTTCGCCCATGCCCGTAGGGACATGAGCATAGGCTTCGTCTTCCAGTTCCCTCCCTTTCTGAGTCAGACTGACAATCTGCTGGCGCTTATCCGACTCACCTTTTTTGCGGCTGACAATACCCTGTTTCTCCATTCGCTGAAGCAGAGGAGTGACCGTGTTTGTCTCCAACAGCAACCGATGAGCAATCTCATTCACAGGCTGATTGTCCTTCTCCCACAACACTAACAGCACCAAATACTGAGGATAAGTAATACCCAACGACGTCAAAATCGGCGTGTAGGCCTGCGTAATCAGCCTTGCTGCCGTGTACAGGCGGAAGCAAATCTGATTGTCAAGTTGTAACTCTGCGTGCATACCCTCAACCTTAAACCCTTGAGCCCTTAAACCTTAAACTTTAAGAATTAAAATCCTAACATAGCCTCCACGTCTTTCTCAAAATCCTTCGGCTCTGTCGTGGGAGCATAGCGCTTGATGGTACCGCCGTCCTTCGAAATCAGGAACTTCGTGAAGTTCCACAAGATGTCACTCTCCTTCTCCACACTCTTGCTCAGAGTCTTCAGCAGCGCATGAGTAGCTTTGGCCTTCAGGCCCTTATACTCCTCCGTAGGAGCCTGTGTCTTCAGGTACTCGAAGAGCGGTTCTGCACAAGCACCATTCACGTCCGTCTTCTTCATAATCTGAAACGTAACGCCGTAGTTCAACTGGCAGAACTCTTCAATCTGTCCGTCGGTACCAGGATCCTGCTCCTTGAACTGATTGCAAGGAAAACCGATGATGACAAGTCCCTTGTCCTTATACTTCTGGTTCATCGTCTCCAAGCCTGCGAACTGAGGCGTGAATCCACATTTGCTCGCCGTGTTCACTATCAGCAGCACCTTACCTTCGAACTGAGCGAAATCCAGTTCCTTGCCTTTGCTCGTCAGAGCCTTGAAATCATAAATCTTTGACATACCTTATTTTATTATTAGTTAAAAAATTATCATCTTCTTGTTTTCGGCGGCAAAGGTAAGAAGAACAATTTATATCGCAAGCGATTTATCTGAAACTTTAAGTTAGTTTAACATTACGTCGTGCACGATATTTATCTGTTCAGAAACCATACTATAGAGCTGTCTGGCCCTGTGGACGGCGGTTCGTCCGCCGTTTCCCCTTCCCCTGCAAAGGAGCTACTCTTATCTACGGAGCGAGAGTTTTTAAAGAGATAGAAGAGGTAGGAAGTTTACTTTTGATACTAACCTTAACACTGCCCTCCTTGTTATTGCTGCGAACAACAAGCAGTGCGCGCCCTTTCCAGGTGGTCACGCGAGCAGAAGTGTATGGCTCCCGGTCTTTCAGGTCGGCAGAGGCAAAAGACATAAGACTCGCCTGACCTTTAACGATGGCTTCGCAGGAAATGGCCGCATCAGGACAGAAGCGACCTTCACGGTCAGTCACCTCAACGGTGATGAAGGCAAGATCTTGTCCATCAGCAGCGATGACACGCCGGTCGGCTGTCAGACGAAGGTGGGCAGGCTCACCGGCGGTAACGAGCGTCGCACGCTGGCCGCCAGCTTCAGCACAAAGGGTGCCCACTTCGTAGGGAACAGAGAAAACCGCCTTGTATTCCGTTTCGGGACCTACAGCTTTGGAGCCTATGAGTTTGTTATTCAGATAAAGCTTCACCTCACTGGCTTTCGTGTAGACCTCCACATCGATGGGTTTACCTTCCCACCCGGGCCAGTTCCACGAATACCAAGTGGGCCATACACTCCAAGCCGTTTCGTGAATTTTTCCATGATACCCGTCCGGCTCTTTCACAGCAAGGATCACCGCCGCAGGACATCCTCCATCGTATGCTTCTTTCCACAGCATTTCGCGATAACGACTGATCGGCTTCCGGCAGCCCGTGATATCCACATCGCCGCAGAACGCACCATGCCAGTCTGGCTGACCGCCACTGACATAGTGCTCACCAGGACGCTCCCCTTCATAATAATAACGACCGATTCCAGACTCACCCAGATAGTCGAGTCCCGTCCATACGATGTCACCGACAATGTAGGGATAATCCTTCACTAGCGACCAGTTCTTGTAGGCATCACGCGGAAAGCTCTCCGTCTGCCACATCACTCGTTGGGGGGCGCGCACGTGATCACTTTCATGCTTGTGAATCATGTAGTTGTATCCCACTACTCCTAAAACTTCTGCATGAGGATCGTAGATTTCCCAGTCGCTGTCCCAGGAGCACAGAGCCTCTGTCACAGGACGAGTGTCATCCAACTCCATGATGGCCGCCTTCAGTTGCCGCGCCGTAGTAATGACCCGGATGTCCTTGCGCTCAATAACCTCATTGCCTATGCTCCAGCAGATGATGCTGGGGTGGTTGCGGTCGCGCTGCACCATCGCCTGAATATCCTCCTTGTAGCAAGAGTCGATGAGAGTGGAATAGTCGTAAGGGTTTTTCGCCGTACGCCAGCCGTCAAAAGCCTCATCGATAACCAGCATACCCAGCGAGTCACAGGCATCAAGGAAAGCACGACTCGGAGGATTATGAGCCGTACGAACAAGATTGAAGCCCGCGTCCTTCATCTGCCGCACCTTACGGATCTCTGCCGCATCAAAAGCCATGGCACCCAGCACACCGTCATCATGATGCAGGCAGGCTCCATTAATCAGCAATGGCTTGCCGTTAAGCACAAAACCCCTCTCAGCGGAAAAGTCGATAGTGCGGATCCCATAAGTGACAGGCAATACATCACCCTCTGCCTCAATGGTCGTCTTATATAGATAGGGGTCTTCGGGAGACCACAGATGTGGATTGTCCACATGCACAGTCTTCTCTATTGGCTTACGCGCGCCGTCTTCCATAACCACTTCGGCCTTGATGTTCACTGTATGGATGTCTGGCGTCGTTACCCTCAGGCTCCATTCATCAATATACCTCTTATTCATCGTCACGACCCATACGTGCCGGTAGATACCCGAACCAGAGTACCAGCGACAATTGGGCTGATCGCTATTGTTCACATCAACAACAACCTCGTTATCACGACCGTCATGATATAAATAGGGGGTCACATCAACCGTGAAATGCGTATAACCGTAGGAGTGACGTCCCGCCTCATGACCATTCACAAAAACAACTGCCTTCTGATAAACGCCCTCGAAGTGCAGCTTCACGACATCCGCTTTGGGAGTCTTGAACGTTTTGCGATACGCTCCCCTGCCACCTGGAAACCAACCGCCACCTTCTTTCGTAGCACCCGTCGCAGGATCGGGACCCTCGTAGATATCCCAGTCGTGAGGCAGGTTCACGATAACGGTCTTTCCGTTGCGCGTGAAATACCAATCACTGTCAAAGAGCTGGTGCCGCTGAGACATTGTGCACATACATACACATAGCGCCAGTGAAAACAAGAGCAGACGTTTCATATTTACTATCATATCTCAATTATATCCTTATGCCTATCACTGCAGCTTTGACGACGCACAGGAAGCTCACAACGTATATCTGTCGTGGCCTACACATAGGTTCGTCCTGGACAACAGGTTTGCAGATCTTGACTTCTACATATATTTGTCACTGACATTTCGAAAGGACGTTGACCTTCTCCCACAATAGCACTGGCGCGGTAGGCTTGAGAGAATTACCAGATATCCTCACTCTCCTCTGGATTGTCGTACACTTCCTTAGCACAGTATTCAATGTAGTCCATGAAGCACTCTGCATATTCAGCATCCAGCACGTTCTTGAAGCGCAGGTAGTACGTCTTCTCGGGATAGAGATACTCGCTCACAACGATACGACGAAGAACCTGTTCATCAGAGCGGCACGACGTGCTGCTGCCGTAGCTCTGAGTGAAGCAGTTCGGAGCCTTCATGAAACCGTTCGAGCGCATCTGCTTGTCAATCTGATCGTTGTAGTAGGGGTCCTCCGTGTCTTCCTCCCAGCCTACAGTAGAAGCGCCGTTCAGGGTACCGCTTTTAAGATAAAGGTTCTTGCCAGCCATACGCATATCCAGAGGAATACCAGCGGCCGGAAGGTTGTAGGGATCATCACCAAAGTAGATCTGACACATACCACGGTTCGACACCACCTGGACCGCAAAGCGCAATTCATAATGACCGGCTTTCGGAACCGGAGGCAGCTTCATCGTGAAGTCATAGCGACCGGTAATATTCAGCTCTGTACCCTGATAGTTGCGCCACGCGTAGTTATAGCCTGTCAGAAAATAGAAACGGCAACCGTCCTTAATCTCAATGTCATTGAAATAGGAGTAGTTGTTGGGATAACCCCAGTAGAACTGCTCTACATAGTCGCGAAGGTCGCGCTGGTCGTTGTTGGTGAACTCCGGATACATAGCCACAAAATCAAAGCGCAGACGCTCGCGCTGAAGCTGAGTACATATATTATCGGTGCACACGAGGAGCTGAGGTATGCTGTGAATGTAGCCGTTGACACAGCTGACAGTAGCCTCGTCACCCTCGCTGATATTCGGCACCATGATGCCTTCGTTCTCGTTCGGAGTGAGCGCCATTCCGAAGAGGGGACGGAACTGACCGCTCTCGTGGTTGTCGTTGACATTCTTATGCTCGGGGGCATATTCACCACGACCATTACGCAGGATCGGGAAGCGGTTGAGGAAGATGCCGTGGGACTCGGCACTCTCGAAAGTCTTCAGCAAACGACGGCGACCCATGCACGTATAGTACTCATAAACGGGAATCGTCAAGGTCTGATTGCGAGCGTTCTTATTGTAGCCCAGCTCATTCCAATGGACCACCAGGCGCTCGTGACTCATCTTGAAGGGCAACACATGGTACGTGACAAAAAGGTTAAGAAGGTTGTTCTCATCCTTGTAGTTCTCGTCAACAGTCGCTCCGGGATAGATTCCCAGTCCCTGAAGGTAATCCTGAACGTCAGATGCAGTAATCGCATCTTCTGGTTTGCCAATCCACTGTTCCCACAGGCGGTCGGGTTCTGCGAAAATCGTAAAACCGTACTTACGGTGCTCAGGCAAACGGCTCTCACGAGGTTGCTGAGGAGCCTCGATCTGATTGGTCAGGTAAAGCGTCTCCCAATATTCATCGCGGGTCTTACTCAACGTGTCGCCCAGACCGCAGACAAGTATCAGACGAGACATCACCGAGAACTGAGTCTTGCCTTCCTTGTCGAAGTCCACAAGCACATCAAAAAGAGTGTTGTTGGACGGCGCGATAACGGTATTTACCTCGTGGACATAACCATTGATGGCCTCGATATCGCGCTTCTTCAGGTCCACGGGCGAAACGCCGTTGATGAAGATACTGTCGGGGTTAACCTTGGAACGGGTGACGTAGAGCTTGCGGTCATTCATGTTCGCAAGCACAAACTCACCCCGGTCTTCGGTGGGGAAGTTGGCAGTAGAATAGCTGGTGGTGTTACCGCCGTCGATGATACTGTTGAAGACAATGACACGCTTGATGGAGTCACGGGCTTCAGCACTCTTGAAGCCCTCCCAGGAGGCTGAGGTGACCAGTCCGTTGAGCTGTAGCGTGTCGAGGTAATGCTGGATGGCAGCGTTCGTAGGTGCAAAACAGGTGTAGTGACCGCGGGCAGAGAGCAGCTGCTTCACAGTGGAACTCGAGAGATCGCTGACAGAAACCTCATCCAGAAGACGAACGTACTCACTGAGTTCTGGTTGCTTCTCGATGTAACTGAGTACGGTTTCATCGATGAACGTGTAGCGGTTGCTGGTGTCAATATTTTCTGTGCAGGCAACGAACAGGAAGACTCCAGCCAAAAGAAGGGAGCTCACGAAATGGAGGCCCTTGCAATACTTTTTAATCTGATGATTTAGAAAGTTGATATTCATATAGTTTAAGCGTTGTTTGTTCTGTGAATATATTGCCTTTATCGCAGGACACGGGCTGCACGGCGAAGGACACGGACGGTCTTGTCGTTGTCATAAACACCATAGAGTCCCTGCTCTTCCTGCGCGGGGTCGGCCATATAGGGATCGCCGGGCTGCCACCAAGTGTGGAGTGGGCGCGCACTGCCGTTCCATCCCCAGAAGTTGATGCCGCAGAGGACGTCACCGCACTTATGGCTGCTGAGCACATGGTCGAGGACAAAACGGTAGTAGGCATCCTTGGCAACAGTGCTGGTGCCAGGAAGGAACTGTCCACCATCGCGAGGATAACCGAATTCCTCAATGACCAACGGCTTGTGGAGATCGCGCGCCAAGGCCTCATGAAGACGAATATAATTCTCTGTCTCACGGTAGACACGGTCGAGCTGGCGACGCATCAGCTCTTTTTGTTTAGTCGCCGCAACCTCACCACGATTCACCCAACCCCAGTTCTGAGGCCAGATATGGATGGTCAGATAATCGATATTTTTATCTGAGTGCAGGCGCGTGTATAATTCGATATCCAACTCGCAGCCCATCTTTCCCTCGCTGCCAACACTCACAAGGTGGTTGGGGTCTATTTGTTTGATAAGGGCTGCTGTCTGACCAATCCATCGGGCAAAGAGCTCCTTTGACTCCTGAGAGAAGGCACGCGGTTCATTACCAATCTGCCAACTCATAATGGACGATTCCTCCGAATAACGACGTCCGGTAATGGAATTGGTGCGGCCGACGATCTTGCGGACATGGTTGAAGAAAAGTTCCTGAGCCTTCGCATTTTGGGCGAAATGAGAAGCATGACGGCACCAAGCGCCCCATTCCATCGAATCAACCTGCTCTGCTGCATCACCGTCTGCCCAACAAAGATACGATGCATATCCCCCACTCCACGACCACGAATTATTCAGGTAGAGTACAGCCTTCATCTGGCGTCTGTCGAGCTCAACCAGCAGGCGGTCGAGGGCTTGCAACAAGGTGTCGTTGTACTCTCCGGGACTAGGTTGAAGAATCGGGCGCACTTTACGTGGGGTGAGATGTCCGTCGGCCCCAACGAGTATTCTTATATTCTTTATTCCCAGACTATTGAGTTGGTTTAGTTCACGCTCCAGTCGAATAGAATCGCCCCCCTCTCCCTTGCTCGCTAACTGCGGCAGATACCAAGCATTCGTGCCGACGTAGTAGTAGGGCTTTCCGTCGAGCATCAACTGACCGCCGGAGCAGCCAACAAAACCCGGCTGACCAAAGGCTAACAGAGGCCAAAGCCAGAGGACAAAAAGGAACCATTTCATCGACAGGGAGGATTAATACTGTTCGTTCTCGTTGGGGAAATCACCCGACTTCACATCGGTAACGTATTGTCCGATGGAATCGGTCATAATCTCAAAGAGATTCGCATATCGGCGAAGGAATTTCGGCGAGAAGCCCTGGTTCATACCTAACATATCATGAATCACCAGCACCTGACCGTCGGTGGCACCACCGGCTCCAATTCCTATAACAGGAATGGGAATGCTTTCTGTCACTTCACGGGCCAGCTTCGCGGGAATCTTCTCAAGCACAAGAGCGAAACAGCCAATCTCAGACAGAGCTTGGGCATCAGAACGAAGCTTATCAGCCTCTTCCTGTTCTTTGGCACGCACGGCATAGGTTCCAAACTTATTGATACTTTGAGGAGTAAGGCCCAGATGACCCATAACAGGAATACCAGCATCGAGAATCAGCTTGATGGCGGGAATGATTTCCACTCCGCCTTCGAGTTTCAAAGCATCACAGCCCGTTTCCTGCATGATGCGGATGGCGTTGCGAACTGCATCCTGCGGATCAACCTGATAGGTACCGAACGGCATATCGCAGACCACAAGTGCTCGATTCACGGCACGTGTCACGCTTCGTGCATGGTATATCATCTGGTCAAGCGTGATGGGTAGTGTGGTCACATTACCTGCCATCGTATTTGAGGCACTGTCACCAACAAGAATGACATCCACTCCGGCACCATCAACGATGCGGGCCATCGTATAATCATAAGAAGTGAGCATGGCGATTCTTTTGCCACTCTGTTTCATTTCAAAGAGACGGTGCGTTGTCACTTTTCGCGTATCGTCTACTAAGTATCCAGCCATTTTTACAAGTTTTTATTAAAATTTCGCCACAAAAGTACACTTTTCTCCGCTACTTTCACTATATTTGCCCCCAAAAATTGCACTATTTGCCAAAAAAAGTGGCATGAAAGCACCTAAACAGCAAGAAAACGCCTTAGACCACGTGTTGAAATACACCGGAGTATTCGGTGGTGTGCAGGGACTGACCATACTGATGAGTATTGTGCGAAACAAGTTGGCTTCGCACTTTCTTGGACCGGTCGGCTTTGCACTTATTGCCATTTATCAGAGCATTGCCGACTTCATACACAGCACATCGAACTTTGGCATCCCCTTCTCATCGGTCAGAGAGCTGTCAGAGAAGGTCGGCAACAGCCACCAAACTGATAAAACCGAACTCTCGCCATTCATCATGGTGATCCGCACATGGTGCCTGTGGACAGCGGTGGCTGCTGCACTCCTCTGCGTGATAGGCTCTCCCCTCCTCAGCATGTGGTTCTTCGACAAGGATGAAGCGCCATGGTGGACAATCTCCCTCCTGGCGCCGATGGTCTTTGCGCTGAGCATCACCGGCGGCGAGATATCCATACTGAAGGGGCTGCGGCGCCTGCGGCGCGTAGCCACGATTTCAGCGGTGGGCGCCGTGAGTACACTCTGTCTGACCGTGCCCTTCTTCTGGAGTCTGGGCCTCAACGGAATACTTATTGCCCTGAACCTCTCAACAATAGCCCTTACAGCCATTCATTTTGCCTTCACCCTCCCCCTCTTCCCTTACCGCGTGAAGCCCTTCTCCATGGAGGTCATGCGTCAGGGGTGGAGCATGGTGCGCATCGGCATCCCGTTCGTCCTCGCTGCTATCGCTGGTTCCGGAGTGGCAATGGCACTGCCCGCCCTGCTGAAAAACTACGGTTCCATGGATGATTTAGGTCAGTATCGTGCAGCCTACAACCTGATGGTGACCTACGCCGGTATTGTTTTCACTGCTTTCGAGGCCGACTTCTTCCCCCGCCTTTCGGGTGTTAACCACGACAAGGAACAGCGCAACCTGGTCATCAATCAGCAGATACGCGTCTGTGTGCTGCTGATAGCCCCACTGCTGATAGCGATGATGACCGCTATGCCGCTCATCGTTCAAATTCTTTATACCGAGAGTTTCCTGCCGGCTGTCTCTATGGCCGTCTGTGCGGCATTCTATATGTTCCTTCGCGCCATAACCACCCCTATAGGCTACACTGCCCTTGCCTGCGGCGACTCCCTGCTGTTCCTGCTGATGGAAGTCATCTACGACGTCGTTTCATTGGGCATCATCTTCGGATGTTACCTCGTCTGGGGACTCATGGGGGCTGGTATAGGGCTTTCGCTCTCGGCACTTTTCGACCTCGTGCTCATCGGAGTCTGCTACGGACGCCACTACGGGTTCCGTCTTTCGTCCTCAACCACTTTGCTTGCACTCCAACAGACCATTTTGCTGGCACTTACACTGGTAGTCTGTCTCTATGCCCCACCCGTCTGGCGCTGGCTGATGGGTGGTCTACTATTCGTGCTCTCGCTGGTACGCAGCTATGTCGTCCTCGCTGCAGAGACCACCATCATTGATAAAATCCGTCATCGCCTATGAAGCCCCAGATGTCCATACTCGTTGCCGCGTACAACGCCGAACAGACCCTCCCGCGTTGTCTCGACTCCTTGTGTCAGCAAACGTTGCAGGAAGTGGAAATACTCTGTGTGAACGACTGTTCAACTGATGATACGCTGGAACTGTTGCGCAACCGCGCCGTTATGGATTCACGCATACGGGTGCTGCAGACTCCGGTGAACAGCGGACAGGCAGTGGCCCGTAACCTGGCACTGAAGGAGGCCACGTCACCCTACGTGTGTATGGTTGATGCGGATGACTGGCTGTCGCCCAACGCCCTGCAGAGTGCCCTCGATGTTTTTGCGACTTATCCGAAGACTGACTGCTGCGTGTTTCATCTGATGCAGCACTATGAGGACGGCCGCGAGGAGGACTATGGACTGCCCGTGCAGCTGGAAATGGGCGAGGCGCTGACGGGGCGCAAAGCTTTTGAGCTGTGTCTCGACAAGTGGCAGCTCCACGGACTCTATGTCACCCGAACCGCCTTCCACCAGCAGTACCCCTTTGATACCGCCACGCGTCTCTACAGTGATGACAACACCAGCCGCATCCATTATCTCCATAGTCGTGAGGTACGCGCGTGCGCAGGTGTGTATTATTATAGGAAGCACGCAGATTCTATGACCCTCGGCTTCAATCTTCGCCGCTTCGATTTCATGGAGGCGCTGCTAAGCCTGAAGTTTGCCCTGAAGGGCGAGAGCTTGCCGAAGGAGATACTGAAGCGGGCAGAGGGTGCTCGATGGATGAACTTCATCGCCTGCTACCGCCTCTATCTCCTCCACCAAGAGGAGATATCCCCCGAGGACAGAGCCTCGCTGCTCGAACGCTTCGAAACGATTCTCCACACGTTCCGGCCATCGCAACTATCTCGCAAATACCGCTGGAAGCCTGGCTACTGGCTTTTCCTCAGCCTACGTCTCTTCGACCTCCAGCAGCGAACCTACCATTTCTTCAAAAAAGCCTCACCAAACTAACAATCGATATGAAAAAGTTTATTTTACTTGCTACCCTGTTGTCCATTGTGTCAACTATCGCAAATGCCGCCACGCTCACGTCGGGTAAGGATTATTACATCTGGCTGAATATTTATGAGAAACTGCTGGGTGATAATGAAGAATCTACGGGTCCTGCCATCTCGGCTTTCGGAACAAAGTCCGACAACCAGTCCTACATGTTCACCGCTGAAGACTCCGGCCGCGAGGGTTTTGTCCTACTACGCCAAAAGAGTTCCGGACGCTACCTCGCTGCCAGCTCTGCCAACGGCTACAGCGTAGTCTTCGAATCTGCGCGCAGCACCGAGGACCGATACCTTTGGGCAGTGGATGAAGGTACCTACGTATACCTCAAGAACCGCAAGAGCGGTAAATATCTCGGCGTAGACGGTGCCAATAAGAAATCCACCTACGTCAGCGTCTTCTACGACAAACCCCGAGGCAGTCACTCGCAGTTCACCGCCATTCCTGCTGTTGGCAACAGTTGGAATGATGCACGTGCGGCCTACGTCTCAGAGACATACACCAATGCTCAAGGAGTTCATGAGGTGGACTACTGTCTTGTACGCGACTTGAACATCGACCGTTCTGACAGCGTGGACATTCACATTACGGCGAACGAGACTCCCATTCAAGGCTCCTCGCGAATCAACCTTGGCAGCGAAGCCACGTGGCTGATTCTCGACAACATCGCCCCATCTGCAGCCACGAACTATCTGAAATACGTCACCATCAACGGCCGCAAGGCAACCAAGGACAGCAACTGCCGCATTGCCATCTTCCTGAATGGTGCTGCCATTATCCCGCTGCCCAAGAATATCATGAGTTGTCAGAGTATTATCGGTGAGTTCTACCTCTCTGCCTCTAACTATGGCGACCTGAAGGATCTGAGCAACACAATGGTATCCTTCACACTCCACCGAGGTTACATGGTTACCCTCGCCGCAGGCACTAAAGGTTCCGGGCACAGCCGCGTGTATGTTGCTGACCACTCAGACCTCACTGTAACACTACCCGAAGCCCTGGCCTTGCGCGTGAGCTCGGCTAATGTGAAACCCTGGCAGTATCTCTCGAAGAAGGGCTGGGCAAATACGGGCGGTGCCACCCAGGGATCAGAACTCAGAGCATCATGGTACTGGTCGTGGAGTGCAGGATACACTTCCACAACAGATATGGAATATGTACCCTGTCGCCAGCACCTCTACTGGCCCTCGGCGTCAGACGTAAACTACAAGACGGCCACAGCCTCCATGTCGCTCAATGAGCCTGAGCACAGCGAGCAGCACACAAGCGACAAATGCTCCTGCGGCGGAACCATCAACGAATGGTCTGCCTACAAGCTGTCTCCTGACTTCCAAGCAGGAGGAGGACGTATCGGTTCGCCCCAGCCAACGGACTTCAACTACTTGTCGAACTTCTGCAAGTACGTGGATGAGAACAACAACGAATCGCGCTGCGACTTCGTGATTACCCATGCCTACTGGAATATCAGCGGTCGCGACGAGACCTCCTACGCCAACTGGTTTGTCGATCAATGTAAGACCATCTGGAACAGCACGAAACGTCCTGTGTGGCTCACCGAAATGGAAGTTGGCTCCTCCTGGGGCGACCACCTCGACAGCAATGAGAAGTATCGCAGGTACCTGCAGGTGCTACTGCAGCGCATGGAAGAATGCGACTGGATAGAGCGCTATGCCATCTACGCCTACGACTACTGGACCAGCTACCTCTATTATGACGCCAACCCAAGCAAGGGCATCACCCCTGCAGGTCAGGTTTACCGCGACCATCGGTCCACCTTCGCCTACAATGCGAAGTACACCAAGACTCCGGTCTGGTGGACGCCTTCTGCCAAAGCCCCGAGTTTCAAGGTGATGAAGAACGAGAGCAAGGGAACATTGAAGTTCACCATCACCAATCCCAACGGCGACCTGACCCAGAGTATTGTCGTGGAACATCAGCTGCCGAACCTCACATGGGAGATCATTGCCCAGTCCGAAGAACGCCAACTCTTCGATAATACGACGCAGATTATCGATGGCATTGATGCCACAGGCATGGATTTGGACACCGACCTCTTCCGCGTTACCGTCACCACCCTCTCCGGCAAGACCGTCAGCAGCGGTTCGGGTGATGCTTCCTACCTCGACAACCCGATCATTGAGACTTCTACTCAGAATGAAGTAGAAGGCTGGAACTGCTCCCGTGATGCTGCCAACGGATTCACCAAGGGAACTGGCGACACCTACTTCGAAGTATGGGATGCCACCGCCGCCAACATCAATTTCGATTATTATCAGGAACTGACAGAACTCGAGTCCGGCGTCTATCAGCTTTCGGCAAATGTCTTCAATACCGCAGATAACGTGGTGGGGGCTACCGTCAACGGAGCCGTAGGGCTTTATGCTCTGACCTCTATGCAGCTGTATTTCGCACCCGTTACCACAGACGCATCCCATGATCCCGACCACCCACTGATTTCCACCTCAACGGACATCAGCGACCTGCCCCGCCTCGTTATAGATACCATCGTTGTCACCGATGGCAAGCTACGCGTGGGCGTGAGGAATCTGGGAGTGATGACCGCCCGATGGGCAGGAGCCGACAACTTCCAGCTCCGCCGTATCGGAAATGTCAAAGACTTTAATGTAAACATCGCACGTGCCGAAAACGATCTTGCTATCTATGGTCTGCTGCCGGCCGAGAATCCTGAAGCAGCGATTATCGATGTACCTCGCGACGCCAGCCGCTTCATCGTCAATCCGGACTGCAACCGCAAGTCAAGTTACGGCTGGACAACGACCAATGTGGATTACAAGACAGATGCAGAATCCTACGATGGCCAGGCCTCCAACAGCTACTGGAATATCTGGAAGAACGGAGCCTTCGACTCCTCGCTGAAGCAGGTTATTCAAGGACTGCCCGAAGGCACCTACACTTTCAGCGCCCTCCTGCGCGGGCAGAACACTGCAACGCTGACGCTGACAGCTGCCACCCCCTCCACCTCCGTAGAGCAATCCTTCACGGGTCAGGGAGCAGAATCTGTTGCGGGCGCCGACTATCCCAACGGCTGGCAACTCATCACCACTCCTTCCATCAAAGTGCGTCGCGGCCAGTCTCTCACCATCAGTCTCGATGCAAAGTGCAGCGCTACAGCATGGTGGAGTGCAGATCATTTCGCCCTCACACTGGTCACCATTCCTTCTGAACGAGTAGTAGTAGAATCCCTCCCGACCACGAAGGAGGCCACAGGACTCTTCGACCTGTCCGGCAGGCGCATTTCCTCTGGAAACGTTCTGCGTCCGGGTATCTATCTGCTCAACGGTAAGAAAATATACATCAAATGAAGATACTGCTCATCGGAGAATACAGCAACGTCCATTGGACCCTTGCCGAAGGACTGCGCGACCTCGGACATGAAGTTACTGTGGTCTCCGATGGTGACCGCTGGAAGAACTATCCCCGTGATATCGATTTACGACGTCGCGGTCTCGACAGTTCTTCCCGCGTTCAGCGGCTAACAGGTTCCATCCGCTACCTTTTTGACCTTGCACGCATCTGGCCGCAACTCCGCGGCTATGATGTCGTGCAGATCATCAATCCCATCTTCGTAGACCTCAAGGCCGAGCGCCTGTGGCCACTCTATCGCTACCTTCGCCGTCACAACGGTCTCATGATTCTCGGAGCCTTCGGCATCGATTATTATTGGGTGAAGGTGGGTTCAGACTGTAAGACCTTTCGCTATACGGACTTCAACTTTGGCGGCGAGCTGCGCCATTATCCCTTTGCCGACGAGATGACCCGCGACTGGTTGCATGGCCCAAAGGGAGACCTCAACCGACGTATTGCTGAGGATTGCGACGGCATCGCCACCGGCCTCTATGAGTACGAGATGTGCTACCGTCCCTTCTTCCCCGACAAGACCCGCTTCATCCCCTTCCCCATCAACCGCAACTCCATCACTCCCGCAGACACACTCAACGCTACGTCCTCCACCCTAAACCCTCAACCCTCCGCCCTCAATTTCTTCCTCGGTATCCAGCGTTCCCGATCTGCCTACAAAGGCACCGACCTGATGCACACCGCCCTCCTCCGCCTGCAACGCGATTTCGGGCCTGAACGGGTCTGTATCCAAATTGCAGAGAACGTGCCTTTTGCCCAGTACCAGCAGATGATGAACTCCAGCCATGTCATCCTCGACCAGCTCTACAGCTACACCCCCGCTATGAATGCCCTTCTGGCTATGGCCAAAGGACTCATCGTCGTGGGAGGAGGCGAACCCGAGCACTACGAGCTCCTCGGTGAACACGAGCTACGCCCAATCATCAACGTCCAACCCACAGAGCAGGACGTTTACGACCAGATAACCGAACGTCTCCTCTCTGGAAAAGAGGATATTCACCAGCTGCAACTCGACAGCATCGAATATATCCGACGCCACCACGACCATATTCTTGTGGCCCGAAAATATCTGGATTTCTACAACAGCCTCAAGGCCAGCCGCCAGGCACCTCTGCCTCCAGCGGCCGTATAGCTACTCAGCAAATGTCCCCAGATCACTACAGGCTTCAGCGGATGAGCTATCACCTCATTCGCCAGAATTCTGTACTTCTCTGCACCCTTGCTGTTTTTCTCCTTCCGCAGCTGTCCTTCCATGATTCTTGCCCTGAAATACAGCGCTCGCAGACATCGTCCCCGCTCCCGCTGAGTCAGCGATTCCGCCGTCTTCACTTCTTCTGCCGCAATCCTCATTGTCTGCAAAGTGCCCTCCAGCGTCTCGCTGAAATTGACGCCGCTGACGCTGTCTGAATGGACGTCGATATGATGATAGGGGCGCGATGTCAGCCACACTACTCGCGGTTGATGAAGCAGCACCCGCAGCCCCAGTTCCCAGTCCTGCCACACACTCAGCCGCTCGTCCCAGCCACCCAGATTGCGCAGCCATTGCGTTCTGAAGACCATGCTTGCCGTGGACCACATTCCATTCATTATCTGCGTTTTCGGAGCTGTGGACTTCTCATAAGCCCTCACGCTCTCCACACCATCTACTTCCTGCTCCACAGGCAGAAACAGTACATCTGCTTTCTCCTGCCCTACCGCCTGCGCAATATCCTCCAACGCCTCGCCGCTGAAAAGGTCGTCACTGTCGAAGAATGCCACATATTCCCCACGTACCTCCGCCAGTCCACGGTTGCGGGCTGCATTACCGCCAGAATTCAGTTCCTGCAACACCACTACATTCAGATGCTCTCCTGCCTGCCGTTCCGCCCATTGGTTGCAAACATTCAGACTATCATCCGTAGATCCATTATCCACAACGATAACCTCAATGGGCCTATAGGTGCTGGCCACAACGGAATCCAAGGTCCGAGTCACACAATGTGCCCGGTTCCGAACTGGTACAACTATGGAAATCAATCCCTTCATATAGTATTTATCCTCTAAAACCACTTAAATTCCTTAAACACCTTAAACTCTTAAACACCTTATACTCCCAAAACCATTAAATCACCACTTAAACAGACCGTATATATTTTACTCCGTACCAGATATTTCTGAATATGGGCATCATGTTCGTCTTGTTCCTCACAGCCAGACTCACAGCTTCACGCAGGCTCCTCAGCAGCGCCCTCCACAGCGGCAGCTGAACACCATACACAGCGCCCTTCGAGCGTAGCACCTTCACGTCCAACACCCTTCGTCCTGTGGTCTGAGCTGAAGTCGAAGCCAGCACTTCCGGCACCATCTGCACCCTAAGTCCTTTCTTCACCGCCTCGCCCAGGAATACCTCTTCCTCGCCGGCACACAACCGTTCGGATCCCAGTCCGAACCGTTCGTCGAATCGCAGCCCCATTACTGCCACCCGACTGCGGAACGTCATCTCCACAGAGCTCGGATAGTACCAGCGCTCCCTTTTCCGGAAATCTGTCCTTACAGCAGGATACCTCTTCAGCCACCCCTCTGCTGTTCTCACCCTCAATAGCGCCACATCCAGCTTCGAGTTGTCCTGATAAATCTTTCGCAACTGCTGAAACACTCCGGGCTCCAGGCGCTCATCATCGTCTGCTATCACAAATACCGCATCCTCCAACCTATCTGACAGCAGACTCATAGCCACCTCTATTCCACGGTTCCTGCTCCTGCACAGTCCCTTCCCCTCCATGGTCTCCACCACCACATCACCCCTCTGTGCTACGAAAGAATCTTTCAACGTTTCAAAATTCAACCCGTCCTCCTCACTATGTTTCAACATTTCGACTTTTAAACTCCTCTGCCACACCACCACATACTTCACCTCCTCTTCTTCGGGTAGCATCACCTGCGGCACCCGTCGAAGTCCCTCATCAATCGTGGATATGATGACTATGATCTTCACACCTTACACATTAAACCGGTTCACGCTCCAGATCACTCTCTCCACCTCATCTTCGGTCATCAGCGGCGATATGGGCAGACTCAACACCTCTTTGTGTATCTGCTCCGTGATGGGCAGTTTCAGTCCTGCCAGCTCACTCAATGCGTGCTGGTGATGCGGTGGTATCGGATAATGCACGATGGTCTCTATCCCCTCATTCCGCAGCCACTCCTGCAGTTTGTCGCGATAACAGCAGCGCACAGCGAAGACATAGAACACATGTTCCATCTCATCTTTCGGCATACTCGGCAACAGTATCAGCGGGTTGTCTATTTCCTTCAGATACCGCCGCGCTATCCACCTCCGCCGCTCGTTGTCGGCATCAAGCCGAGGGAGCTTCACATCGAGCACAGCAGCCTGTATCTCATCCGAGCGGGAGTTCATCCCAGCCACCTCGTGCACATATTTCTTTGCCGAACCGTAGTTTGCCATCTTCCTAACCAGTTCTGCCAGCGTGTCGTCGTCAGTGGTCACGCATCCTGCATCGCTCAGCGCTCCCAGGTTCTTGCCAGGATAGAAGCTGAATCCAGCTGCGTGGCCCAGATGACCTGCCTTCTGGTCGCCGTACATAGCGCCGTGGGCCTGAGCAGCATCTTCCAATACCAGCAGATGATGTTCTTGCGCAAAGGCCGTGATAGCCTTCATGTTGCATACCCTTCCATACAAATGAACGGGCATCACCGCCACTGTGCGCTCTGTGCGCAGCGACTCCAGCTGTTCTGCATCCAGCAGATAATCCTCTATGGAGACCTCTGCCAATACAGGGGTCAGCCCAGCCTCCTTGATGGCCAAAATGGTGGCAATGAACGTGTTCGCCGGGACGATAACCTCGCTCTGTTCGTCCCACAGGTTCAACTGCTTACAAGCGCGCAGCATCAGGGTGAGAGCTTCCAATCCGTTGCCGCACAACACACAATGCCGCGCCCCCACATACTCTGCGAAATGCTCCTCGAAGGCCTTCACCCGTTCTCCCTGAAGATACCATCCGCTCCTAACCACCTGCAGCACCTCGTCAGACAACTGCGGTTCAAAGCTCGCCGTCACCCGCTTCAGGTCCAGAAACTTCACGGGTTTCTGCTCCACTTCATGTCGCTCGGCCATCTGTTCTACCACGGTGCGGTCCATCACCAGCTCATACGTGTCGTAACAAACCGAACGCGCTCCGAACCCTTCCTTCTGGAATATCAGGCCCTCGTTCAGGTACATGCCTCCACGCTCTGTCGAGATACCGAAATCCACATAACGCATCTGCTTGAAGCGCTCGTTAATCAAGTGGCGGAACAGCAGATCCAGCGCGCCCAGTTCCTTGCCTTCGTCCGAGGCCGCAATATATTGAATATGTGCCACATATTTCGTCAGGAACACCACGCAGCCCGCCATTACATCCTTCTCTTGCCTCACAAGAAACAGCTTGATCTGTTGGGGAAAGCGCGACATCAGCAACTGCATCTCATCCACCGTATGCACAGGAGCCACCCCATGATGGCGCTCCAGCACCTCGGTCAGGATATCCCAGTACCTGCGCAGCGTAGGCCAGTCCTCATCAGACATTCGGTCGATGTACAACCCATTGTCAATGGCCTTTTTGGCACCACGCAGTCTGAGCTTACGCATCTTCAGCGGATTCTGCATCATCACCGCACTGCTCACTCCGCGCGACTTGAGCTTGGCTCCCGCACGGAATAGTGCATACAGATCCTCCTCCGCAGCACAACTATAATATATATAAGGTATGGTCTTATACACCAAATGCGTCGCCTGCAGATAATCCATATACCAGAACAGCACCGCCTGCATCAGCTGCAGCACTTGCACCTGGGTGGCATCTTCCGACAACAACAGGCCGCCGTAGGTCAGTCCCTGGTGCGACCAGACCGTACGCCGGTCCTCCTCCCAGTTCGCGGGGAACAGCCCCACCAGCTGGTTGTCTTCGTAAATCATGAGCGAGCAGTCTGAATACCGGTCTGAGTGGTAGTCCATGAAGCTGCGCTCCAAGAGGAACGTCGCATTCTTCGAGCTACGCACAAAGGCGTCCCACTCCTCTGCCTGCACCGCTGTATATTGTTTTATCTCCATCAATTCCCAAATATGAATTCTTAATTTCTAATTTTCAATATCTCAATATTGCAATTTTCAATATCTCAATGCTTCAATTTTTCTTCTCTCCATTGCTCTTCATCATGCACATACCCCTTCGCATTATAGCGCTCACTCGCCAGCACCAGGCACACCGTGCCCGGAGCGAAGCAACGCAGTTCACACCACACTCCCGCGGGAATCGTGATGCCCTGCTGGGGACTGTCCAGATGAACCACCACGCTGCGTTCACCGTCGTTCAGCTCTATTTCAACGCTGCCCGCCACCGCGAACACCACCTCGTGACACGTCCAATGCGCATGACCACCACGCTTCTGCCCGACGGGAACATCCGTGATCCAAAACACGCGAGCCACCTCAAAGGGGATCTCAGCACCCCCCTCTCCGAACGTCAGGCTCCCTCGGACATCCTTGCGTTCTGGCAGCTCTATCCACGTCACTCCACGTGGCAAAACACCTTTTTTTTCCATTTTTCATCAGATTTTGGTGCAAAGATATATTTTTTCTTCCAAATTTCTTGCACAATTCGCAAAAAACATCTACCTTTGCACCGCAAAACAGAGGAAGAGTCCTCTTCTGCCACAAAAAATGACAGATTTTTGCACAAAAAGAAGCTTAGGAAGTTTGGGTGAGTGGCTGAAACCACCAGTTTGCTAAACTGACGTACGGGTTACCGTACCGGGGGTTCGAATCCCCCAGCTTCCGCAAAAGACTTTTTACTTCACTACATAAAAGCGCTTTCGTCTAGCGGCTAGGACACATGCCTCTCACGCATGGAACACGGGTTCGATTCCCGTAGGCGCTACAATGGGAATCTCGAAAGAGGTTCCCATATTTGTTGTAAAAAGCTTTCTGGCTTTCAAGACACAAGCCTATCAATATGTGGAGTTTTTTTATAAACACACATTAAATGAATCTGATACAGGGAGCAGCGTCATAACCTTCCGAGAGGAGGAAATAGACGTAAATCTGCTGCGCTGAAGTCAGCTCAGCCCATGACTTGGGGAGTGATAGAGAAAAAGTAATAGCTGTTTCCATACTGCAAAAGTACGGTAACAGCTTTTGATGCGAAAAGACACAATATGATGAGTTATCATAATAAAATGATGATGAAATAAGGTATATAAAGGTAGTTTAACATACTCTTCAAAATGAGATTCATAGATTTTGTGTACCTTTGTAGCCAGATAAATCGGAAGTTACATGGCAAGTAGTATCGATTTCGTACAGTATATTGTTGACCAATGCTCAGAAGCGGGTGAAGTAGTCGCAAAGAAAATGTTTGGCGACTATGGAATCTATTGTAATGGAAAGATATTTGGTCTAATATGTGAAGACAAGTTCTATCTGAAACCTACTGATGAAGTACGCTCGTTGCTTAGGACAGTAGAATTTCGTCCGCCCTATGATGGAGCAAAAGACTATTTCTACATTGCAGATGTGGATAATCGTGACTATCTTTCAAGGTTGGTTAGGGAAACATGCAAGGTTCTTCCCGAACCAAAATCCAAGAGAAAGAAGAAAGCCTGGAACAATGTTGAAGTTCCTGCTGACCATTCAATAAGGAACTGATTTTCCTACAGCCGTGAACCTGCAAAAGTTCTTTTTCCGCTACGTTTCAAAAGCGGCACAGTGCCAAATATCATTTTGAGATTGGAGCTGGGAAGGACAACTTTTAGTGGATTTGAAATTATAAATAGAAACGAAAGATATGATTATCAATACAAAAGAAGTGAAGACGGTATTGACCAAGTCAAACTTGCCCGTCAGCGACTACTCCGTTAATCCCTACGTGGGATGCACACACGCTTGCAAGTACTGCTATGCGTCATTCATGAAACGTTTTACGGGCCACACCGAACCGTGGGGCGAGTTTCTCGACATCAAGCAATGGCCAGAGATTAAGAATGCTGAAAAATTGCGTGGAAAGGAGCTGTTTTTCGGTTCTGTCACCGACCCCTATCTGCCCGAAGAGGAGACATTTCGGCGTACCAGGACTTTGCTGGAACAGCTTCAGGGCAGCGGAATCAAGCTCTCAATAGCCACGAAGAGCGACCTGGTGCTACGCGACCTGGATCTCATCAAGACATTCCCTGGTGCACGAGTGAGTTGGTCGGTTAACACGTTGGACGAATCGTTCAAGGACGACATGGATAAAGCCGTGAGCATAGAGCGACGGCTTGCCGCCATGAAAGCCTTTCATGATGCCGGCATCAGAACCACCTGCTTCATATCGCCCATCTTTCCCGGCATTACCGACGTGAAGGCCATCATCGACCGTGCCAAGGATCAGTGTAACCTCATTTGGCTGGAGAACCTGAACCTGCGTGGAACTTTCAAGCCGATAATTATGGAGTATATACGGGAGAAGAAGCCTGAACTCACTCCGTTGTATGAGGAAATCTATGTAAAAGGCAAAAGAGACTACTGGGAGCAGCTGAATGTGGAGCTGAAAGCATACGCAGAAGGACTTGGCCTTCCGTATGTCCGAGATGATGACAGCTTTAAACGCCCCTTCGATGCTCCGCCCATCGTGGTTAATTATTTCTACCATGAAGAGGTAAAGAAATCGGCTAAGGTTAATAATATAGACAGATAAATCGGAATTTATTGATATGATTATAGTCTGAAAATACGAAATGCATGACATTATGAAAAAAAAGTTTCTTGTTCTTTTGATTATTGTGGCAATC
>CACZAN010000010.1 GCA_902779165.1 uncultured Bacteroidales bacterium | reverse complement strand
TCTGGGGCTAACGGACTCTGTAGCCAACGTGTTCCCCTCGCTCGTGTTCTTCTGGTTCCTTATCTTCAGTGTGCCCACGGGTATGCTGATGAACAAGATTGGTCGTAAGAAGACCGTGCTGCTCTCGCTCATCGTCACCGTTGTGTCGCTGTTCATCCCGCTGTTTGGCGAGAACTTCGGCGTAATGCTCGTAGCGTTCTCGCTGCTCGGAATCGGCAACGCGTTGATGCAGACCAGTATCAATCCGCTGGCCATGCTGATAATAGGTGACAAGAACCTGGCATCGACGCTAACTTTCGGCCAGTTCGTTAAAGCCATCGCCTCGTTTCTCGCTCCTTATCTGGCCATGTGGGGTGCCACAGCCATGATGCCGTCGTTCGGTTACGGTTGGCGCGTGTTGTTCCTTGTCTATTTTGTGGTGGGCATATTAGCATCGGCACTGCTGTGGGTGACGCCGATTTACGAAGAAATGCATGAGGGTAAGTCCTCGTCGTTCATGGATTGCATCCGGCTGTTGAGCAAACCCATTGTGCTGCTGTCGTTCTTCGGCATCATGTGCCATGTAGGCATTGACGTAGGCACCAACACCACCGCCCCGAAACTGCTGATGGAACGTGTGGGCATGACCCTTAACGAGGCTGCCTTTGCCACGTCGCTCTACTTCATTTTCCGTACCATCGGTGCCTTGACGGGGTCGTTCTTCCTTCGTGTGTTAAAGACCCGCTGGTTCTTCATCATCAGCGTCTGCCTGATGGCCGCCTCGATGGCTTTGATGTTTGGCGGCACGTCGAAGGCTGTGCTCTACACCGCTATTGCCCTCGTGGGTTACGGTAACTCCAACATCTTCTCGATGGCCTTCAGCGAGGCTTTGCTTTCTGTGCCCGACAAGCAGAACGAGGTGTCTGGTCTGATGATTATGGGCCTCTTCGGTGGCACCATCTTCCCGCTCATTATGGGATTCATGAGCGACGCTATGGGGCAGGCCGGAGCAGTTGCCGTGATGGCTGTTGGTGTCATCTACCTCTTTACATATATTCCACAAGTCAAACATTAAAACATCAAGAATATGAACAAACGTTATGTAGTAGGACTCGGAGAAGTCCTGTGGGATGTACTTCCCGAAGGTAAGAAACTGGGTGGTGCACCCGCTAACTTCGCCTATCATGCCGGGCAGTTCTTAGGTATGGACAACACCATCGCCGTCAGCGCACTCGGCGAGGACAAACTGGCCGAAGAGACCATCGAGGCACTGAAGGAGCACGGCCTGAACGACCTGCTGCCTCGCGTACCTTATCCAACAGGAACTGTCCAGGTGCAGCTCGACGAGCAGGGTATCCCCACGTACGACATCAAAGAGAACGTCGCTTGGGACAACATCCCTTTCGATGATGACATTGCCCAGATTGCCCGCAACTGCCGTGCCGTCTGCTTCGGCTCATTAGCCCAGCGCAATGTGGTCAGTCGCGAGACCATCCAGAAGTTCCTCGATGCTACGCCTGCCGACTGTCTGAAGATCTTTGATATCAACTTGCGCCAGCAGTTCTATACGAAGGAAATTTTGAAAGAGTCGTTCCAGCGTTGTAACATCCTGAAGATTAACGACGAGGAACTGGTACTCATTGGCCGTATGTTCGGCTATCCTGGTCTCGACATCGAGAACAAGTGCTGGCTCATCCTCGGCAAGTACAACCTCGACATGTTGGTGCTCACTTGTGGCACCAATGGTAGCTACGTCTTCACACCCGGTCACGTCTCCTTCCAGGAAACGCCTAAGGTAAAGGTGGCCGACACCGTGGGTGCAGGCGATTCCTTCACCGGCTCCTTTGTGGGCAGCATCCTCAACGGCAAGTCCGTGCCTGAGGCCCATCGTACCGCCGTTCAGGTCTCCGCCTACGTCTGCACACAGAATGGAGCCATGCCAACCTATCCAGTCGTTAAATCTGCTCCCGTTTTTGCACATTTCAAATTCGTCAATTCACTTTTCTACCATTTAACGAGGAAGTTGCTGATTATCAACGCTTAATACATTCGATGGTTGTAGCAGCCTGACTTCCGTCATTTTGCATTGTTCAGAAATCGGAGCTTGGTTTTATGGCAACGGAAATATAAAGGAAATAGTTGTTGGCGATGAGGTAACAAAAATAGGAAGTCATGCTTTCTATAATTGCAGCGGTCTGACCTCTTTCATGATTCCCAACAGCGTGAAGAGCATCGGGAATAACGCTTTCGATGGTTGCAGCGGCCTGACTTCCGTCACGTACTGGATGTCCGCATGAGTGGACGCAATGCCATAGAGTGGCCGGCTTTGGACATTGACCTCGAGATTGAAAGCCTGAAACACCCTGAACGCTACCCGCTTGTCATAAAGCGTAATCCAGTGGATATGGTTGCGACAGTGTGAGTTGACAGCTGACAGAAGCGTCCGCTTCCTATCTTGCCTCTCCGCCACCCACGGAGAGGCTTTCTTTTTCCCTTTTCTTCGCCTTGATGCCAAATTATGATGCTTTTTGAACGTCTAACGTCACTTTTTTGCAGTTTTTCTTTGTTGATTCCCAACTTATTCCTACTTTTGCACAGAAAAACCTTAAATATTTGACGTTATGTGTACGGTTACATTAGAATACAATCCTCATAATGCACTTGCCCGGCGTAAACTCGCTGCGCTTTTGGCTACGGGTCTTTTTATTAAAAAAGACATCATTCTTGAGGAGCCGACTTCTGAAGAAGTTGACTCACATCGTGCGGAAATGCAAGCATTTCTTACACATTCAAAGAGATCAATGGCCAACATTATCGCACGTTACGTATGAAATATCATCAAAGAGATATCGTTGAAGTAAGCTTCCTCTTCCCTGATGGCACGTTCAAGCCACATCCTGCCATTATCGTTTCGAATGACGAATTACAGGAGGCAGAAGATGGATTGTTATATCTCGTGCTAATCACGTCCAACGATTGGCTAAATCCGCAGTATACATACCCTTTAACAGACGAAATGATCATTGGTCATACATTTGCGAAGCCCAGTCTTGTAAAGTGCCAGATTATTGCAGGTTACGTCGAACGAGATGTCGTTCGTCGGCTTGGGGCTATCAAAGAAATATATTTTAAGGATATCGTTGATAAAATCATTGAATCCATATTCTGATAATATCTTCTTATCCATGATCCATTAAGAACAAGTTGCCTATAGTCAAAGATAACAGATAAAGACATATAGACAGAAGCGTCCGCTTCCTATCTTGCCTCTCCGCCACCCACGGAGAGGCTTTCTTATGCCCTTTTCTTCGCCTTGACGCTTGATTTTGATGCTTTTTGAGCGCCTAACGTCACTTTTTTGCAGTTTTTCTTTGGCTGAATCACCAAACATTCCTATCTTTGCAACGTGATAACCGCTTAAAAGAGTGTTTTCTATATTGATTTTCGCCCATGACTACCGAAGCGATGACAAAGATAATAGCTGATTACTTCAAGACGCAACCCGTCCTGAAGGCTTGGCTCTTTGGCTCCTATTCACGTGGCGAGCAGCGGCCAGATAGCGATGTGGACATCCTGGTAGCTTTAGATTACAATCAGCCCATAGGTCTTCGCTTCTTCGGCATGTATGAAGATTTAAAAGATCTCTTGGGACGTGATGTAGATTTGGTTTCTGAGCGAACACTCGCTCCGTTTGCTCGGGATAGTGTTGATCACGATAAACGTCTTGTCTATGAGAGAACCGCTTAGAGATAAAGAACGCTTAGAGCACATTAAGGCTGCCATTGATCGCATCCTTCGCTATACATCGGATAAATCTTCTGAAGATTTGGTTGCTGATGATATGATGTATTATGCTGTTGTGAAAAACATCGAGATCATCGGTGAGGCAGCCAATATGTTGACCCTGAGATTTCAACAGTCCCACTCAGAAACGCCATGGAAAATGGTAAAAGGGATGAGGAATTATATAGTTCATGAGTATTTCCAGATAGACGACATTGTTGTTTGGGATGTGGTCAAGAATAATATCCCTGAACTTTTGGAACAAGTTCTCCACTATCTCGCCGATACAGACTGGGACGAGTGGGAGAAGAATGAAATCTAATTATACATTATTAATTATACATTGAAGTTTCGGAAGTATGCCAACCAGCTCCGTTTCAACGGCTGGTATAAAGCAGCTAGGAAAAAGCGTGCCTTTAGGTACGCGACATCAAATCCCTGTCGCGTACCTACGGCACGCTATCCGTTAACGTCCTCATTACTACCAAGACATTGATATACAGTTTACACGAAGATTGACCAGGAACTTCAAACTGAACTTGATGTATATGAACCAGAAATATAACAAGACTGTCGTTGAAGGTGAGGGAGGGATGGTGCGCTCAAACATCTTCATCGCTGATGGACTCTGTCAAATTGCGCCAAAGATAAAAATGCGGACAGAACTGCAATATTTAGCCTCTGCCGATGATTATGGTGATTGGTCGTTCGGGCTGCTGGAGCTGTCGCTGGTACCACATTGGATGATTACTTTCAGCGACATGTGGAATAACGGTTCTACCAAGACCCATTATTACAAGGGTCTGATAACCTACAATATCAAATCGCACCGCATCCAGGCTGGCTACGGTCGTACACGAGCCGGTTAAAACTGCTCAGGCGGCGTGTGTCGTTACGTTCCTGCCAATACAGGATTTACCCTCTCATATAACTATAATTTTTAACGCCATGAGCATTAAGCAATATATCCTCTTGTTCCTCACACTGCTGATGGCTGCTGCTTGCAGCTATATAGGAGAGGATGAACAGCTCATCTATGTAGCACCAGAGGCGGCCAAAAGAGTTGTGCTGTTGGAAGACTATACAGGCCAACGTTGCATCAACTGCCCTAACGCCAGTGATGTGATTGCCGATTTGCACAATAGCTTCGGCGCAGATAGCGTGATTGCTGTTGCCATTCACGCAGGGCCTTTGGCTTTCTACACTAACACAAAATTTCTTGGCCTTCGTACCCAAACAGGTGACGAATACTATAATCACTGGAATCTGGAATACCAACCTATAGGGTTGATAAACCGTTCTGCTCCTGTCGATTATACCCTTTGGGCGACCAAAGTGAGAGAGGAGCTTCAGAAGACTTCGCCTTTAACCATCAGTCTCAATGGCTTGATGACTGATGACAAAACCGCCATTACACTGAACGCGGTTGTAACAGGAATGGAGGAAATGACCATTGGACATCTTCAACTATGGCTCATAGAGGATGATATTACGGCATTCCAACTGATGCCAGATGGTACGCGGAAAGACGATTATCATCATCGACACGTGTTCCGCGCTGCAATTAATGGTGACTGGGGAGAGGAAATAAAAGTGGGTAAAGACCAAACTGTAAGTGTAGAACACAACATTCCGCTGAAAGAAGATTGGAATGCCGAACGGATTTCTGTTGTGGCTTTTGTTTATACAGATGCAGGCGTTATTCAAGCAAAACAATTCAATTTCTAATTAATTATTTTATAGCGTTATGAGCAAAAGACTTTACACCGTATTAACAGCACTATATGCTACTTTTGTGGCAGTAAGTGCACAGAGTTTTGATATTTTGTATCAAGACCGCATCCTTGATGAAGGCTCTACTGTAGCCATTGATGCAAAGGAGAATGAATTTGGAGAACTTGCCTGTGAGACCAACCCTCCATTGAACCCCAACAGTGGACTTGTGTTAAAATTAATAGATGCCACTAGCGCAGAGGTTTCCGCTTCGTTACGGGTTCGGACTAATACGCTGAATCCATCTTTAATGCAATGGTGTATGGGTGGTAATTGTACCACCATAAATGGTATTTCTACCAAATACAAAACTTTCACTGCCAACAGTATAGAGCAGGTACAGTTCGATGCCACGAATATACAGGCTGAAGGGAGCATAGATGCTACTCTATCTGTTACCATAGGGGGAATTACAAAAAGTGTGGACATTCTCTTTACCAACAATCCTAAGCAGAAATGGTGGAATTACTACGATAATGAAGGTTTGTGGTTTGTTGACGGTAGTTCCAAAGCCGAACGCTACTATGTTGCAACATACGTGCCGTATGGATACATTTGTGGCGAGAATGTTACCATAGACGGTCTCTCTCTCTATTTCTTGAACTCTGATGTTTCTGATATTCAATATTGGGTTTCTACCAACTTGCCAGAATTCGACGGACAGGCCGATCTTGAAACAATAGAGCTACCTATGAGCGACCTCAAAATCTCTCAGTTTAATGAAGTGAAATTCAAAAAATCACACGTCATTCCGAGTGGCGGGCTGTATGTAGGTTATTCTTTTTCAATTTCTGATACTAGTTATCCTGTCAGCTATCGTACGTCAGCAACGCCATGCACTGCTGGTTTTTATATCTCTACAACGAGCAATACGACATGGAAAAATCACAGCGGTGACCTCATGATACGCATTTTATCGAGCGGACAATTCAAAAACAATGCCGTAAATGTCTTTACAGATGACCATGTTTACACAATACAAGGCTCTGAGCAAACAATGAACGTAAAACTCCAGAATGTCGGCAATACGCCCGTAAAGAGCGTACGTTATGTAATTGAAACAGATGGAGAAATGGTGGCAAGTGGAACAAGTAAAGTGTCAATTCAGGACATGATGTCTATGTCAACCATATCCATCCCCATACCTACAGATGTAGATGCTACCATTTATAATCGTACTATAGCTATAACAGAGGTGAATAGTCAAATCAACGAGTCTAATAAAAACCAAATGGACACAAAACAGTACAATCTGCTAGCGAAACCCCAGTTTATGCCCCTCTTTGAGGAATTTACTGCTACATGGTGCGGTTGGTGTGTACGCGGTATTGTAGCAATGAACCTAGCACATGAACAGTATGGTGATAAGGCTGCTATCATAGCCGTTCATAACGACAATTCAATGGGAACTGATGATTATATGCCAGTCATTGAATCTTTCTGTAATGGTTACCCATCTGGTGTCGCAAACAGGGCGGAACGTACAAGTATTGGCACCAATACCGTATACTATTCCATTAAAAGTACCATACATAACGTAACACCTGCATCCATTGAGGCTGATGCTTGTTGGGCAAATGTCGAACAAACAGAAATTAGAGTAGATACAAAGACCACATTCCAACTTAACATGTCTGGTAATTATGCAATAGCATACGTATTGACAGCAGATGGATTGACAGGGACAGGCTCGGCATGGGCGCAGTCTAATTTCTATAGTGGTGAGAGTGATTCCGACCCCGACATGCAATACTGGTGCTCTCAACCAAGATCCGTTACTGGTGTGGTCTTTGACCATGTAGCAGTAGCAGCGTGGCAACCTCTTTATGGTGTAGAAGGCTCTGTGAATAGTACTATTCAAGCAGGCGTACCACAAACATACCGTTATCTTGCAGATATCAGTAACAATAAAATCATCCAAGACAAGTCAAAGTTAAAGATAATAACTTTATTACTTAATGCGGAAACTGGCGATTATATCAATGCCGCCATAAGCACCATCAATGCATTTGACCCTTCAGCAATCGGCGAGATTCAGACAAACTTACCACAAATAACTGAGCGATACAACCTTGACGGGCTTAAGTTAAACGCCCCTCTGCGGGGTATTAATATAATCCGTATGAATGATGGCACTATAAAGAAGGTTTTAGTGAAGTAATCTCCCTCTTGAAACATACCAAGTTTTTCTGTCTCCTCGTAGAAATACTTGGTATGTTTCTTTTTCTGAGAATTCATAGAAATACCTGTAGAGTCTTGAATAAAGGTTAAATACGTTAAATCTGTCCTCTAAATTATTACATTCCACAACTCCAATCCACTTTTCTATCGTTTAATGTGTAAGCCATTGATTATCAATAATTAAAACATTCTGGGGTTGCAGCCTAGCATCCGTAACTATTAACTGCCCTACTATAGGTTCTTGGTTTAGTGGTTTAACTTCTATTAAAGAGATAACTTTAGGGAATAAAGTGACGAGTATCGGCTCTTCTGCTTTCTATGGTTGCAGCGGCCTGACCTCCATCACCATACCTGAGGGTGTGACGAGTATCGGCTCTTCTGCTTTCGAAGGTTGCAGCGGCCTGACCTCCATCAAGATTCCTGAGGGTGTAACCAGTATCGGCTCTTCTTCTTTCAAGGGTTGCAGCGGCCTGACCTCCATCAAGATTCCTGAGGGTGTAACCAATATCGGCTCTTCTGCTTTCTCTAATTGCAGCAGCCTGACCTCCATCACCATACCTGAGGGTGTGACAAGTATCGGCGAGGGTGCTTTCTCTAATTGCAGTGGCCTGACATCCATCAACATGCCGGAGAGTGTTGTCTCTTTAGGCAAAGGTGTTTTCAAAGATAGCAATATTGATACTCTTTATATTTCGGATCTCAATAAGTGGTGTCAGATAGAAATGGGTGAAAATACTTGGGGAAAACATCTATTGTTGAAAGGAGAGGAGGTGAAAGATGTGGTGATACCTGAGGGACAAGAGAAGGTGGGAGCATATACTTTTTGTGGTATAAATATTCGTTCCGTTGCCTTTCCAAATAGCGTGAAGGAAATTGGCGATTGTGCATTCAAGGGCTGCGCAGACCTGACGAAAGTGGTGATAACAAATGGTGTAGAAACGATTGGCAAGGAGGCGTTTATGGATGCTGGACTGACATCTGTGGTGATTCCCAATAGTGTGAAGAGTATTGGCAAGAACGCTTTCGCGAACTGTATAGGGTTGTATTCTGTAACTTCTCTTATTAATTCTCCCTTCAAGCTTGACCCAACAGCTTTTACATATTACAACAAGGATTATGATCCTAATAGCATCTATTATGGTGCTACGCTCTATGTGCCTCGCGGCCGAAAGTCTTTCTACGAAATGATTGATGGCTGGAAGACATTCCTGAAGATAGAAGAGAACGACATGAAGTACAAAATGACATACTACCTTAATGATGAGGAGTATAAGACGTATGAGATTCAGGCTGGCGAAGTGGTAACCCCTGAACCGGATCCTGTGTTGGTCGGCTGTGTGTTCAATGGATGGAGTGCTATTCCCAGGGTGATGCCTGCAGAGGATGTCATAGTAAAGGGAACATTCACCGTCAATAAGTACAAGATTCGCTATTATGATGGCGATAAGCTCATTGCTGAAGATGAGGTGGAGTATGGGGCTGAGGTCGTGCTGCGCGACTACACACCAGAAGATGCGGCCCGCTACACATTCATCGGATGGGATGGCGAGAAGTATGAGACGATGCCGGCACATGACATCGAGTATCATGCAAATATCGTCGATGGAGTGAGCCGGCTGGTAAGTGTGCCAGAAGGCGTGGAAGCCATCTATGATGCCAACGGCCGGAGACTCAGAAAGTTGCAGCGCGGGGTGAATGTGGTGGTGATGAGCGACGGAACGAAGAAGAAGGTGGTGGTGAAGTAGATATTCAATAAGATTACGTCTTAATGACCATCGCAGCAGCCATATTCCATTGAGAATGTGGCTGTTGTCTTTGTTGCCCTGAAAAAACGGAAAAGTTTTTCAAAAACACTACACACTACATAAAACTGGACCTTGGCTTTTGAATGATAAATCAGAAATTCAAGTGCCGGAAGTGATGCATAGGCATCTGTTATCGGCAGACGGCGATGACCGTGGCGAAACTACCATGTGAGTTTTCTGTTAGTTTTTCGTTAGGTTTTGAAATGCAAAGAATGGGTGCAACGTTCTAATACACATGGAGTTGTACCATTATTCGTTAGGTTTTGCATGTTTTTCTCCAAAAACTTTCTACAGACCCCCTCTCAAAAATTTTTTTTTTTCGGAAAAAAGATACAAAACCTAACATAGATGGTGCTAATGTATTAAAGCACAGCTTATTACAAGCCTATTTTTAGTTCCAAAACCTAACGAAAACCTAACAAAAACCTAACAAAATCTAACGGAAAACTAACCAAGCTATTCAATCATGAGATCATTACAGAAGCATGGAGAGGGAAAAGGATTCGATGTCGCGTACCTAAAGGCACGCATATTCATTGCTATTTGGTACCAGCCAATGAATTGGCTGGCTACCCTTATCTTGCCCCTATGGGGCATAATCCTATTTCAGGTAAAGTCATGCCCCTATGGGGCATAATCCGAACGTATGGTCATCAGGCCAGAGACGTATATACATGAGGTCGGAGACGTATATACGTGGGGACGTTTACGTATATACGTGGGGGCTGAGACGTATATACATAAAGGCGATTACGTATATACATAAAGGCTGAGACGAAGGGACGTGGGGCTGCTGTTTTTCTACGTTAACAAACTTTTTTCGGGCTAAAATTTGGAAGTTTCGACGAATTATACTACCTTTGCGGCATCTTTTGAACATTTTGTGATATAGAATTGAACATTTTGTCAAGCAGAATTGAGCAATTTGTCAATCACAACCGAACATATAGTCTACTGTTTATGAGTATTATGGATTATAAGAGACCTCAATTTGCAGAAGTACTCGAGAGAATAAAAGAGCCTCGGAAATTCATTCAGGTGCTGACAGGTCCGCGACAAGTGGGAAAGTCAACACTCATGGATCAGGTGTTGGCAGAGTGTACTATACCTCATTATTTATATAACGCAGATGGTGTTGACGAGAATGACTCCGACTGGATACGCCGAGTTTGGGAGAGCGTAAGAATGCAGATGGATGTCAAGCATCAGGATGAGGCCGTGCTTGTGATTGACGAGATTCAGAAGATTAAACAGTGGAGCGAAATCGTCAAACGGGAATGGGATGATGACACGCGAAAAAGAAGACAGCTGAAATTATTCCTGTTAGGTTCATCCAGACTGATGTTACGCAAAGGATTAACGGAGTCATTGGCCGGACGTTTTGAACTGATACGCATGGGACATTGGACTTGGCGTGAAATGGCGGATGCTTTTGGATGGACGCTTGACGAGTGGATTTACTATGGAGGTTACCCTGGCACAACAGGATTCATCGGCAACATGTCGCGATGGAAAAAATATGTGAAAGATTCTCTTATTGCCCCTGCTATAGAGAAAGATGTCATTCTTACCTCGAACATTTATAAGCCTGCATTGATGAAACAGTTGTTTGAATTGGGCTGTTCTTATTCAGCACAACAACTTTCACTTACCAAGGCTTTGGGACAGTTGCAGGATGCTGGGAACGTTACCACGTTGGCCTCCTATTTAGAAATCCTTAGAGCATGTAATTTGCTGACAGGCTTGCAGAAGTATGCCAATGATGAAGCACGTCGGTATCAGTCTGTTCCCAAATATCAGGTCTATAACAACGCGTTACTGACGGCTTATAGCGGAACGTCTTTTGATAAAGATCGGATAGACACTCGGGCCTGGGGACGTTGGGTGGAATCGGCCGTCGGCAGCTATCTGCTTCATGGCGTTGAGGAGGGGGACTACAAGGTGCATTACTGGAGAGAACGTTCAGATGAGGTGGATTTCATTCTTTTACGACAGGGTGAGGTTGTTGCTTTAGAGGTGAAGAGTGGACGACGTGGAATGAACAGCGGACTGCCCCATTTCTGTGAACGATTTCACCCCAAACGAGCATTAGTCATTGGTACTGATGGCATCCCCCTTGAAGAGTTCTTTCAAATGAATGTTGAGTCACTTTTCTATTAATAGTATAATGTATAACTGATAAATACGCAGAATGAAAAGAATAGGTATGGTGTTGCTGGTGGCTTGCCAGCTGATAGTTGCAGCCAGAGCCAATGACGGCTCATCGCTGTGGTTGCCGCGAGAGAAGAATGAAGTGGCGAGTACGCTCGTGCGCGGTCCCCAGGGGACGGCGTTGGATGAGCTGAGGACCTACTACAAGGGACCGATGCCCGTAAGGATGAAGTTGGAGAAGAATGCCTTGCAGGGTGATGCATACCGTATAGTGGTTACTACCAGACAGATAGAACTGACGGCGTCGACTTCCAACGGTTTGCTCTATGCCGCCTTCGACCTGTTGCGGATGCAGCAGCTGGGCGATATCCGTTCCAAGGAGGAGCATCCTGCCTTTGACCTCCGGCTCATCAACCACTGGGATAACCTCGATGGCAGTGTGGAGCGCGGCTATGCGGGCAAGAGCATCCTCTATCCAACACTCTCTGACCGGATGGCCGATTATGCCCGTGCCAACGCCAGCTTGGGTATCAACGGAATCGTTATCAATAATGTAAATGCTTCGCCCAAGATGCTTTCGGAAGAGTGGCTGGAGAAGGTGTGTGTGATCAACAGCTATCTCGAACGCTATGGAATACGCACTTACTTGAGCATCAATTTCGCCTCGCCTATGGCGCTGGGAGGTCTGCCAACAGCCGACCCGCTGGATCCGCAAGTGCGACAGTGGTGGCGCGAGAAAGTGGATGCCATCTATCGCCTGATGCCCAACTTCGGAGGCTTCCTCGTGAAAGCCAACAGCGAGGGACAGCCTGGGCCGGGCGACTACCAGCGCTCTCATGCCGACGGCGCGAATATGCTTGCCGAAGCGTTGCAGCCTCATGGGGGCATTGTCATGTGGCGATGCTTTGTCTATGGGGCCAATCACAAGGGCGAGGATCGAGTGAAGCAGGCTGTGTCGGAGTTCCAGCCCCTCGATGGACAGTTCCTGCCCAACGTGATCCTGCAAACCAAGAACGGGCCGCTGGACTTCCAGCCCCGTGAGCCCTATAGTCCTGTCTTTGATCAGATTACGAAGACGCCCAACATGGTGGAGCTGCAGATTACGCAGGAATACCTGGGGCAGTCGCGCCACCTGGTCTATCTGGCTCCGATGTGGAAGGAGTTCTTCTCCTTTGTCAGCCCTCAGCGCCTGCGTGGCATTGCCGGTGTGGCCAATGTGGGCTTGGACGACAACTGGTGCGGCCACCACTTCTCGCAGGCCAACTGGTATGCCTTCGGCCGTCTGGCCTGGAATCCGGGACTTTCTGCTGAGGCCATAGCGCGCGAGTGGCTGAAGTTGACCTTCACCCGGGACGAAGCCTTTGTGAACCCCATGACCGAAGTGATGATGGCCAGCCGCGAGGCTTGCGTGGATTACATGATGCCTCTCGGGTTGCATCATATCTTCCAGTTCGACCACCACTATGGTCCCGACCCCGGGGGCTTCAAGCCAGATTATCCGCTGGAGTGGTGCCCCGTCTACTATCATCAGGCCGACAGCCTCGGAGTAGGCTTCAACCGCAGTTCCACAGGCACCAATGCCACCTCGCAGTATCGCGAGCCCTACCGTTCGCAGTACGACGATCTCTCCACTTGCCCTGAGAACTTGTTGCTCTGGTTCCATCATGTGCCTTGGGACTACAAGATGAAGAGCGGCCGCCCGTTGTGGGAGGAACTTTGCGCTCATTACGACCGCGGTGTGGCAGAGGTGGACCGTTTCCACGAGGTCTGGCAGCAGATGCGCCCCCTCGTACTCCTTGCGGATAAAGATGACTCCCGCCGTTGGCAGGAAGTGGAGGACCGGTTGCAGCATCAGCAGCAGAACGCCCGCGAGTGGCGCCAGACGTGTATCGATTACTTCCGCTCCTTCCTCGGTGTGCCTCAATAACCGGTTAAAGAGCCTTTCGGGGTGCGATTTCGTTACTTTTTGGTGTTTAAAAGGGGAAAATGATAGCTTTTTGTGCGTCTAACTGCAAAATCTTCCGACTTCCTGCACTTAATGCTCTTCTTTTTCTTACCTTTGCACCCAAATGTCACACAAAAATACACAAAACGACATGATTTGGAACCCTAACAAGGAATGTATGAGTCGCGACGAGATGAGCGCGCTCCAGGGCAAACGACTTCACAAGATTGTGGAGTACGTCTATCACAACGTGCCCTTCTATCGTAACAAACTACAGGAAATGGATATCCGTCCGGATGACATCCAGACGATAGAGGATATCCGGAAGCTCCCCTTCACCACCAAGAAGGATTTGCGCGACAACTATCCCTTCGGATTGCAGGCAGCTCCGCAGAGCGAGATTATCCGCGTGCACGCGTCCAGTGGCACCACGGGCAATCCCACCATTGTGGGCTATACACGCAAAGATATAGGTATATGGAGCGAGTGCATGGCCCGCTGTCTTACGGCTTTTGGTGTCACTCGCGACGATACGTTCTCTGTAGCATACGGCTATGGCCTCTTCACGGGCGGCCTGGGTGCTCACTACGGAGTGGAACACTTGGGTGCCGCCTGCATTCCTGCGGGAACGGGTAACACGGAAAAGCACCTGAAACTCATACGCGACCTCGGCATCACAGGCATTGCCTGCACCCCTTCCTATGCCTTGTACCTCGCCGAGACAATGGACAAACTGGGAATCCGCAAGGAAGATATCAAGCTGCATGTCGGAGCCTTTGGCGCTGAGCCCTGGACAGAGAACATGCGCCAGGAGATTGAGGAGCGTCTGGGCTTGAAGGGATATAACATCTATGGGCTTTCGGAGGTCATGGGACCCAGTGTCAGCTACGAATGCCAGATGCAGCACGGCTCCCACATCTGCGAGGACCACTTCTATCCTGAAATCATAAACCCCGTGACGCTGGAACCCCTGCCTGTAGGTCAAACAGGTGAACTCGTCTTCACCACCCTGACGAAGGAAGGAATGCCCGTTTTGCGTTATCGCACCCGCGACCTCTGTTCTTTGATGCCGGGCACTTGCGATTGTGGCCGCACGGCAATTCGCATGAGCCGTATTGAGGGCCGCTCGGACGACATGCTCATCATTCGCGGTATCAATGTCTTCCCCTCTCAGGTGGAGAGTGTGGTGCTGTCGATGCCGGAGTTTGCTCCTCGCTACATGCTGGTTGTGGACCGCGTCAACAACCTCGATACCCTGCAGGTGCAGGTGGAAATCCGCCAAGAGTTCTTCACCGGTGTATTCGATACTCCTGCCGCCGTCGACCAGCTCGAGAAGAAGCTGGCAGCCAAGCTCAAGAGTGTGCTCAGCATTGCTGCCAAGGTGCAGCTGAAGGCTCCGAACACCATTGAACGCAGTCAGGGCAAGAGCGCACATGTGATAGATAAGCGTAAACTGTAGACCCACCCCCGACCCCTCCCGTGAGGGAGGGGAGACCTGCGGGTTGGGTAAAAAACTGATAAAATATGGACAAAAACGAAACAATGCGCAAGCCTCACCCCTCCCTCACGGGAGGGGATGGGGTGGGTCTTTTCTTCAATCCTGAAACTGAAACGCTGTCGCGTGCAGAAATTGAGGCTTTGCAACTGGAACGCCTCAAGAAGACTGTGCGCCACTGCATGAACAATGAATTCTACCGCAAGAAGTTTGCTGAGGCAGGCATCACCCCCGAGGATATCCAGACGTTGGACGACGTACGGAAACTGCCTTTCACAACGAAGGACGACCTGCGCTCGACCTATCCTTTCGGGATGGCGTGTGTGCCCCTGCGCGACTGCGTTCGTCTGCACTCGTCTTCCGGCACCACGGGTAACCCCACCGTCATTCTCCATACCCAGAAGGACTTGGACGAGTGGGCAAACCAGGTGGCCAGAAATCTGTGGATGGTAGGCCTGCGTCCCGATGATGTCTTCCAGAATTCCTCTGGCTACGGAATGTTCACTGGCGGTCTGGGATTCCAGTATGGAGCTGAGAAATTGGGGATGCTCACCGTGCCTGCCGCAGCAGGTAACTCCTTGAGGCAGATAAAGTTCATCAAGGACTTCGGTACTACTGCCATACATGCAGTTCCCAGTTACGTCACCCGCTTGTACGAGGTGATGAAGGAACAGGGCGTAGATCCTCGCAAAGACACGAAACTCAAGGTGCTGGCTATCGGCGCAGAACCTCACTCCGAGGAACAGCGCAGGCGCATTGAGGAAATGATGGGCGTGAAGGCCTACAACAGCTTTGGAATGAGCGAGATGTGCGGTCCTGGTGTGGGCTTCGAATGTCCCGAACAGAACGGCTTGCATTTCTGGGAAGATTATTATATCGTAGAGATTGTGGACCCCGAGACACTGGAACCCGTGCCCGACGGCGAGATTGGCGAGCTGGTGCTGACCACCCTGTGTCGCGAAGCTATGCCCCTGTTGCGCTATCGTACCCGTGACCTCACGCGCGTGTTGGGCCGTTCCTGTCCTTGTGGCCGAAACCACATCCGCCTCGATCGCATGCGTGGCCGTTCGGACGATATGATGGTGCTGCGAGGCGTTAACATCTTCCCGATTCAGATAGAGAAGATCCTGATGCACTTCGAGGAGCTGGGCAACAACTACCTCATCACGCTGACCACCGATGAAGAAAACGACAACATGACCGTAGAAGTAGAACTCGCCGAACCCACTGACGACTACAAGAAGCTGCAGGCTCTGGAGCGCGAAATCCGCCGTCAGCTGAAGGATGAGATACTGCTTACGCCCATTGTGAAGCTCGTTCCTCGTGGCACGCTGCCCGTAAGCGAAGGTAAGGCCGTTCGTGTAGTCGACAAGCGCAAAGTGTATCAGTAATTGAAAATAGAAATATTGAGAATTGAAAATTGAAATATTGAATTATTGAAAATTGCAGATTATCAATTGCTCTTAAATCACACAATAGCCCAATCGTCAAATAGCCAAATCGTTAAATCGTCAAATAGCCAAATCGTTAAATCGTCAAATCGTAAAATAAAACTATGACTATCCATCAACTCTCCATTTTCATTGAGAACCGTTCCGGCACACTCATCAAGGTTCTTGACGCCCTGAAACAGGCTGGTATTCAAATTATTGCCTCTACTATTGCCGATACGGCCGAGTACGGCATCTATCGTCTCATCTGTAGCGAGCCCATGCGTGCTTGCGACGAACTGAAGAATGCAGGTGTGGCTGTGGCCCTCAGCGAAGTCTTCGCCCTCGAACTCGACAACGAGCCCGGCCGCGCTGCTGATGCCGTGAAGATGTTCAGTCAGGCAGACATCAGCATCACCTATATGTATTCGTTCTTGCTGCGCGGCAAGGGAATCCTGATCTTCCGCACAGACAACAACGAAAGCGCAGCTCAGGTCATCAAGGCCAATAACCTCAAGAGTATTGGCGAAGAGGCCTTGACGGCCCTGGCTTAGTGCCTCCTATTTAAAGACAAAATAAACAGCGAGCACCAGGCAGATGAAAGCTGCCAAGTGGTTCCAATGCAAGCTCTGTCCCTGGAAGAGGAAGCCCGCAATAAGGGTGAAAATCACTAGAGAGATGATTTCCTGAATCACCTTCAGCTGCACTAAAGAGAAGGGGCCGCCGTTGGCATCATAGCCTATTCGGTTTGCAGGTACGGCGAAGCAGTACTCAATAAAAGCAATGCCCCACGAGAACGCGATGACCGCGATGAGGGGCCAGTGGGTACTGATGCCCGCCTGTTGCAGGCGCAAGTGGCCGTACCAGGCCAGCGTCATGAAGATGTTGCTTGTGAGCAGAAGTAGGATGGTTTGAAATCCTTGCATAGCTACGAAAATTCGAATTGAGGTTTATGGAGAGCGGAATTCGTACTACGAAATACCGTTTTCATTGAAATTCGGGCGCAAAATTACTGTTTTTCGACGAGAAAACACTATCTTTGCGCCCGAAATCTTTATTTGCAGTGTGAAAAAGACCTTTATCGCCTGCGCGTGAACATTATTTTATGTGGAATGAGAATCTAATAATATCACAACTGCACGACGAGCGCACCCGCGAACGTGCCTTTGCGGCGGTGGTAGAGCACTTCAAGGAACAGCTCTACTGGCAGATTCGTCGTATGGTCTTCTCGCACGACGATGCCGACGATGTGCTGCAGAATACGTTTCTGAAGGCTTGGACAGGGCTGTCTGGTTTCAGGGGCGATTCACAGTTGGGCACCTGGCTCTTCCGCATTGCCAATAACGAGACGCTGAACTTCCTCGATCGCAACCGCCAAACGACGAGCTTGGACGAAGAGGCGGCAGAAGGGGTGGCTGCACGCTTGGAGAGTGACCCCTACTTTGACGGCGACGAGACAGAACGTATGCTCCAGGAAGCTATTTCCACGCTGCCCGACCGCCAGCGCCAGGTCTTCAACCTCAAGTACTTTGAAGAGATGAAATATGAGGACATGAGTGATTTGTTGGGAACCAGTGTGGGAGCGCTGAAAGCCTCCTATCACCACGCAGTCAGAAAAATATCTGATTTTTTCCACGCACGCGATTAAACTTTTTCCTTCTATTGCAGTCAAACAAGTGAAACAAAACATAAAAGATATGATACAGGAAGAGAAAATAATAAGAGAACACGACAGCGGTCGCCGTCCGTTCAAGGTTCCCGAAGGCTATTTCGAGGGATTCACGGAGCGGATGATGAATCGTTTGGCAGATGAGGGGCTCCTGTCAGAACCCGTTGAGCACCAGACTCGTGTGGTGAAACTTCCGCTCTGGCGTCGGACCTTGCGCTATGCTGCAGCAGTAGCTGCCGTGGCAGTCTGCGTAGGCGGAGCATGGCTCTACGGAGTGCGTAATCCGGCGGGCGATGGTGCACAGCTGGCTGCCCAGACGGAGACACCGGCCTTCGACTACTCAGAGGAGGACATCAATGCAATACTCGACTACGAGCTGGTCGACAACCAGCACATTGAATACTATCTGACCGAGGCCTATTAAGACCTGCGCACTTTCTTTATAAACGAAAACTAATGAGAACGATGAAACGAATAGCTTTTGTGGCGCTGATGGCGCTATTCACGATGAATTTATGGGCTCAGCAAACGCAAGGGGCAGGCAAGCCCCGCTTCGATCCTCAGGAGTTCCAGCAGCGTATGGAAGAGGCATTGACGCGTCAGGCAGGACTGACAGCCGATGAGGCCAAGGCCTTCTTTCCTATCTATCAGGAGATGAAGGACAAGCAGCGTGCGATAGGTGTTCAGATTCATCAGCTGAAGAAACAATGCCAGCCCGATGAGGCTGCCTATACTACGACTATCACTAAGATTAAGCAGTTATTGGTCGAGTCGGCACAATTGGAACAGAATTACTACCGTCGCCTCCTTGAGGTAGTTCCTGCCTCCAAAGTATTCAAGGTCATGAAGGCTGAGGACGACTTCCACCGTCGCATGGTACAGGGACCGCGAGGCCGGTGGGGCGGTGCTGGCAGAGGACAAGGTGGTCCGCGCGCACCGAAGCAATAACATCCGCTCTCACTGAAGTCCCTTTCAGGTTATAACAGAATAAAAGAGCGCACCCGTTACGAAATGGGTGCGCTCTTTTCTATGTGAAACTGTGGTTTCTTGGAAAAATGGAGTTACTCTCTGGGAAGCCCCACGGTAATCTCTCTGTCGATAAGCACGCGACCTTCCATCCTCGTCTTGAAATCCTCCCATTTAGTATCCTTGAAGGTGTATACTTTATTTTCAAAGCTGCTGGTAATTGTCTTTTTACCATTTTTGGGGGTCTGTGTCACATTGACGGCTGGAGTCGCAAACGAAATGGTCGTTCCCTCTGCTGGCTTATACTCGGGGCTCGGATGCATGACCAGTTGGTATTGTACCTTGCTTCCTGCTGGAATGTTCGTGAGGGTGAAATGCTGTGCGCGGGTGTCGGAAAGTAGTTCAGCAAAATTGGAATTCGTCATGCTTGATGTTTTTATATACATATCCAGTCCATTTTTTTCCAGTTCTGATAAGGGTTCGTTGGGCATGTCTGCATCGATTTCCTTAGTGATTTTGTTGCCTTTGCTGTCTGCGTATGTGAAGTCGTATGAAGTGATGTCAAAGGCGTTGGTCGGAGCCACAACGGTGAAGGTGATGTCGTAGGCAGTCGCTTCCGGGATTGCGGGATCGTCTCCTTCATCGCCGCCCTGTTGTTCGGAATTGGGTCTGGTGTCTTCATCATCACCTCCGCAGGCGGTGAACATTGTGATCGTGAGGCCGCAGAGAAGGATGGCGGCGAACATCCATAAAAGATTTTTCTTCATTGTTGGGTTATAAAAAACAGTTAATAAAAATGGTTTGTTTTTGCTGAGTTTTACTGGCAGACATCATACTTGCTGGTCAAGATTTGCTTGCGCTACTTGCATTTGATGTCCTTGAACTGCCAAGCCGTTTTTGGAAAGATAAGTTCAAATTCCTTGGCTTCTTCGGTCAGGGGCGGGAAGATGAGTGCGAAGCGCAACTTCTGATAGGGCCAGGGTATGTAGGTGCGAGCCGGCTCCAAGGTGACATTCTCTAAACTTTCCAATCCCAGTTTGCCACCCTTGTTGCCCTTGATATAAGTGGTTCCCTGGATGCTGCAGTACATATTGGACGAGAAAGCTTCTACTTCCATCTCTATGCGTGTTTCCTTATCAGAACAGGCCACGCGGCAGATAGTGATACCTGCTGCCTTCTTTTTGTTTGTGAACACAGGATTCTCCTTCACATAGCGATATGCAGAATAGTCGGGCAGGATTGTTTTTGCATTATTCAGGATGCTTGGTCCGTCCTCCTCGCGACCACTTTTGACGTAAAGGCTGGTAATCTTCTGCGAGAGGATGCGCTGTTCAGAGTATTCGTACTGGCAGTTGAGCTTTGCCGCTTCTTCATATTTCTCCAGTGCTTCCTCCCACTTCTCTTCGTTCTCGAAAGCCTTTGCCTCATTCATGGCGTCTTTGTAACTCTGTTCGAACTCCAACTTCTGACGAGCAAGGATCTCCATCTCTTTCTTCCTTTCTGCTGATTCTATACTCTGTCGAGCAATACCGAGAATACCGCTAATGGTGCGTGAGGTGTCATAACCGGTCCATTGTGCACTTGCAGGGGAGGCTAAAGCCAGTCCAAGAACAAATAGTAAAGCATTTCTCTTTTTCATAATGATTATTGATTGCTATGTTAAATCCGATGACGCTATTCGATATGATCATCAATTGTTGTGCAAAGGTAATACTTTCTTTTCTTATATAAGGTAATGCGCGCGAAAAGATTGATGGATTGTTGGGAAAGATGTGTATTTTTGGGAAAAATGATGTTATCAGGGCTCCTTTTGTGCTATTGTCTCTTGCAAAAGAATGTTTTTAACGTGATAGCATAAGATTCACGAACCCTAAGATAATGGATAGGATGAGCAGTTGGGAACCTGTAATGTAGAAAACCTTGTCTGGGATGACCTTGGCTACATGCTATTCCTTCATCAGTTCTTCGAGGAAGGCATCGAGTTCTTTGTCCAGTCCCTTCAGAAGTTCCGTGTCGAGCATCATGGCATCGTCATCAACGAGGTAGAGGTCGCAGATGGTTTCGCCGTCCTCGCCCATAAGTACGAAGGAGAAGGGGTGGAGAATGCTCATGGCATCGATTTCCTTGCGCAGTTGGCCGAGACACTGCTTGATGACAGGTGCTGCGACTTCGTACAGGTCTTCTTCCGTGGGTTCCAGCCACTGTCCAATGACGGCGCGGTCGAGTTCCTCCATATCGTCGTTGTAGGTCAGCAGTTCTGCGCTCTCAGGCTTCACCTGCATGTGAATGTCGGTGAGCACGGGTTCTGCGTCTTTGGGGAACTTGGAGGCCACCTTGTGGATGGCGCGCTGGATTTGCTGGATGGTTTGCTGCGTTGCTTTCATTGCTGGGCTTGGCTGGGTGAACGTTTCGTTCGGTAAGGTAAAGTGTTCTTCTATTTTAAAAGGGCCGGAACCGCGGTTGGTGTCCGACCCTTAGTTCCTAATCGTGCAAGATGTGAGGAAAGGATTTGTGATAATGATGAATTATGGGCGGATTGGTGCTTTGCGAACGACCTTGCCAACCTTGAGGATATAGCAACCGTACTTGAGGTTGAGGTTGATGACCTTATCGTCGCTGTCGATTTTGTAGTTGCCAACTCGGACTCCAGTGAGGTTGTAGACCTCAAGGGTGAGTCCTTCAGCATTAGAGACGTGTACCTGAGTACCTTCGACTTCTATTTTGATGTTCTGCATCTCTGCATCTGCCTCACTGATGTATGTAGCGGGCGATTCGAAGTCGGAAGCAACTCCGATTTCGGGCTCGCTGGCCATGAGGGGCAGAGCTGTTCCGAGGGCAAATAATGCCAAAAGGAGTATGTTTTTCTTCATAATGAAGCGTTTTTTGCGTTTATTTGGGGCAAATGTATGCTTTTTCCTTGATTCCTGCAAATTTTTTTAGGAAAAATCTCTCAAAAAGGTTGGTTATAGTGCTATTCTTAGTCGTTCTTGTGCCAAAATGGTGTTTTCGAAGATGGCTTTTGCTTCGTTTAACAACAGATTTTCGTCTTCGTAGCGTGCCGAGAAGTGCCCGAGCATAAGACGTTGGGCGTTGGCACTCTTTGCGCAGGCTGCTGCCTGGGCTGCTGTGGAGTGCCCGTACTTGTCGGCGTGGCTTATTTCAGAGGTGGCGTAAGTGGCCTCGTGGTACATCAAGGTAACGTCGTGGCACCACTCGGCGAGTTCGGGAACACTCATCGTGTCGGAGCAGTAGGCGTAGCTGCGAACAGGGTCGGGTGGGGTGATGAGGCGGCTGTTGGGGATGATGTCTCCTTCGGGTGTCTGCCAGTCCTCGCCGGCTTTGATTTTATTGATGGCCCAAGTGGGAATCTCATAGAAGTCAATCATTTCGCGACGGATATGCGGCAGCCCAGGCTTCTCTTTGATGAGGTAGCCGGAGCAGGGCACGCGGTGGCGAAGCGGCAGCGACCACACTTCCATGGAACGGTCCTCGAAAATGAGGGCGTGTTTGGTCGTATCCACAGGGCAGAACTGCACCTCGTAATCCATATCGGGGCAGAAATGGGCTATTGTGAACTCAATGTAGTTTCGCAGGTTGGCTGGCCCGTGGATGTAAAGGGGTGACGTGCGCCCCATCAGTCCCATCGTGGAAATGAGTCCGGGAAGCCCGAATACATGGTCGCCGTGGGCGTGGCTGAGGAAGATATGTGAGATGCGTTGCCAATTCAATCCCGTGTGGCGCCAGGCTATCTGGGTACCTTCGCCGCAGTCGATGAGCAACAGCTTGTCGCGCAAATTCACGACTTGTGCGGAAGGCAGATGGCGAGGGGTCGGAAGCGCTGAACCGCAACCAAGGATATGGATTTCAAAAGGCTGCATCGTATTCTTTGTGATTTTAGGATTACCTAAAAATATATAATATTTTAGGTTATCCTAAATGTTATTCATTTATTTCCCTATCAGTTCTTCGAGCTTGTGGCTGAGTGCTTCTCCCCTGAGGTTGGAATCAACAATCTTCCCGTCGGGATCAAAGAGGATGGTAAAAGGAATGGCACGCACGTTGTAAGTCTTGGCAGCAAGGCTCTCCCAACCTTTCAGGTCGCTGAGTTGCGTCCAGGTCATACTGTGTTTAGCCACGGCCTTCAGCCACGACTGGCGGTTGGTGTCGAAGGAAAGTCCTACGATGTCAAATCCCCGTTCGTGGAAGCGCTCGTAGGCGGCCACCACATTCGGTAATTCCTGAATGCAGGGACCGCACCAACTGGCCCAGAAGTCTACGAGGACGTATCTTCCGTGGCCAATATATTCGCTCAAGTGATGCTTTACTCCAACTTCGTCAGGCAGCTCGAAGTCAATAAGTTCTGAGCCCGGCTTTAACCTTTTATTTATGGCGATTTGCTGACGCAATTCTTCCAGTTCGGGCAGGGCAGCATGAGGGTAGGTGTCCATGTATTCTTCGAGGTAATCCAGTCCAAGCATGCGCTGATATTTGTTGATGAGCGACGCGCATTCGGGGCTTTCGCGATGACTCTCGAGTTGCTGCTTAAGGTAATCGGTAGTCTGGGAGTAGAGCTGCATGTAGGTCCTTGCAATACTGTCTGCCACGGCTCTTCGTTCGGGCGTGAGCTCCTGTGCCCGTAGGTAGATCATAAGCTCGTCTTGCTTATCGCGGATGATGCTCAAGCTGTGGTCTACACTATCTGATACAGCCTGCAGCTCTTGTGCGCTGACATTCAGCGAGAACGCTGTTAGGATTAAGAAAAGAAACTTCTTCATAGTGTTTTGTTATCGTTTTCTGGTGCAAAGGTAGTTCATTTCTATGAAATGACCAAATTTCTGGGCCTATTACATCATGTGATTCTCGTTTGTGTTGGTATAAAAAATGTTAATCGTCAGCCTTCGAGCGAGTTGCGAGGTACGCCTTTAATCCTTCTTGCCTCAGCCTGCAGGCGGGGCAGTGGCCACATCCGTCGCCCACGATGCCGTTGTAGCAAGTAAGCGTCTGCGTTCGAATGAGGTCGAGTACGCCCATTTTGTCGGCTTTGGCCCACGTTTGTGCTTTGTCAATCCACATGAGTGGGGTGTGGATAACGAATTGTTCTTCCATTCCGAGATTCAGGCTGACATTCAGCGACTTGATGAATGCATCGCGGCAGTCGGGGTAGCCGCTGTAGTCGGTCTGCGATACGCCCGTGACGAGGTGGTTTATGTTCCTTTCCCTGGCAAAGACGGCTGCTACGGCGATGAAAAAGAGGTTGCGGCCGGGCACGAACGTGTTGGGCGGGCCGTCGGCGGGTTTCTCTTGGTCCATTTCAATGCTGCTGTCTGTCAGTGAGTTGTGCGAAAGCTGGCTGATGAACGAGATGTCCATCTGGTGCCACTCCACATCGCCTCCGCCGCAGTTCAGGCCGTTATTCCGGGCAGTTTCGCCTGCAATGGCTGCAATTTCGCGTGCTTTCTCCACTTCTACGATGTGTTTCTGGCCGTATGTGAAGGTCAGTGCAACCACTTTCTGGAAGTGCTTCAGTGCCCAAAAGAGGCAGGTGGTGGAGTCCTGACCGCCGCTGAAGATAACAAGGGCGGTTTCTTTATTCATGGGTTTCATTGGTGGATGGGGCTTATGGGGCTTATGGGGCTAATGAGACTTATGTGGGGTTGGCGTTAAATCAGGCTGTATTTGACATCGTCATCATAAGTGTCAAGGCCTTCTGTTTTCTTCAGCCAGGCTACGATACGAATGGTGATGGGTAGGATAACGACTTCGTATAGCGTTTTGATAACCAGTTGGCTAACCATCATTAGTGCAAGGTTTTCTTTAGGTACGATGCCTCCCAGCGCGATGGGGAAGAAGATGAGGGAGTCGGCGAGTTCACCAACGATGGTGGAGGCAATAGCACGCAGTGAAAAGTGGCGACCTTTATCGCGGATCTTCATGCGGCTCATCACGTAGGCGTTCAACAGTGAACCCACGAGGAAGGCGATAAAAGAAGCCAAAGCTACGCGCGGTGCAAGGCCGAAGAGGGCGTGGAAGCCTTCCTGATTCGTCCAGTAGGGGGCGCCGGGAATGAGGTCTGCCAGCCACGCTAAGAGGACGAAGGCGAAGTTCATGACAAAGCCCGTCCAGATAATGAGCTTGGCGCGGCGGTAGCCCCATACTTCCGTGATGCAGTCGTTGACGACATACGAAATGGGGAAGACGAGTACTCCCGTCGTCAGATTGAGTGGGCCGAATTGTATCTGCTTTGTTGCGAGAAGGTTTGCCAGAATGAGGCAAACGCAGAACGTGACGCCGAGCAACATGAACGTCACGCTGACAGGTTCTTTCTGTTTCATTGTTCCTTGTTTTGTTAAAGGGGGTGGGCTAGGGTACCCCTATGCGTTAAACGGCGGCAAAGGTACTGCTTTTCTGCGACTTGACCAAATTTTAGGGCTACATCTCTGTTTCATCCGTCTTTTTTTCGTGATTTTACGACAATATATCACCTGAAATTTGGAGCATTCATGATTTCTCCGTATCTTTGCACCAACATTTAAGGAAAATCACTAACTCCTAAACTTCTAAATCATCCCTAATCATTATGGAAAAAATCAAAGGTCTCATTGACGCCCCTTTCACCCCGATGTACCCCGATGGTAGCATCAATCTCAGTGTTATTCCCGAATATGCCGCCCTGCTACAACGCAATGGCCTTAAAGGCGTGTTTATCAATGGCTCCAGTGGCGAGGGCTATATGCTCACCGAGGACGAACGCCGGCAACTGGCTGAGGCTTGGATGGCAGCTACGAAAGGCTTTGAGGACTTCAAAGTTATTGTTCATGTGGGAAGTACGTGTGTGCGTTCCTCCAAGAAACTGGCTGAGCACGCCCAAGCAATAGGGGCTTTTGGTATTGGGGCCATGGCACCTCCCTTCCCGAAGGTGGGCCGGATCGAGGAACTGGTGAAGTACTGCGAGGAGATAGCCTGTGGTGCACCGAAGCTTCCGTTCTATTTCTACCACATTCCCGCCTTCAACGGCGCGTTCCTTTCGATGTACGACTTCCTTCAGGCAGTGGACGGCCGCATCCCCAACTTTGCTGGCATCAAGTATACGTTCGAGAGCCTCTATGAGTACAACCGCTGCCGCCGCTACAAGGACGGCAAGTTCGATATGCTCCACGGTCAGGACGAGACGATTCTTCCGTGTCTGGCAATGGGCGGCGCACAAGGCGGTATCGGCGGCACCACGAACTACAACGGCCGCTGCCTCACGGCAATTCAGAAAGCGTGGGAAGAGGGCGACCTCGAAGGTGCCCGCAGGCTTCAGAATTATGCTCAGGACGTTATAGATGTCATCTGTCATTTCCGCGGTAACATCGTGGGTGGCAAGCGAATCATGAAGCTTATTGGCCTCGACCTCGGTCCCAACCGCACGCCCTTCCAGAACATCACCGATGAAGAGGAAGCCCGTCTGAAGGCAGAACTTGAAGCCATTGATTTCTTCAATCATTGTAACAAGTAAAAGACCCACCCCCGCCCTCCCTGTAAGGGAGAGGGTGGATACCTTTGTATAATCAAATCAGTTGGTTGAATTAATTTGTTGTTTGCCCAATGAAGAAATTGTTGTTTTTTCTCTTGGCTTATGTTTCATCCTTTGGCCTCTCAATAGCTCAGGATACTACTCCCCTCCATGCCCAGGAGGAGCAGGGGGGTGGGTCGGCTCATCGCTTCAATGATGCCTCTTTCTTGCCCGTTCCCTCTCTTTCTGCTTTTGGCGGTCAGGGCGTGAGCGGAGCTTTTTCTGGGGCGGCGGGTGATTATGTCCTTGTGGCTGGTGGCTGTAACTTCCCTGAAACGCCAGCGGCAGAGGGCGGCCAAAAAGTTTTCTACACCGACATTTATGCCATTGCAGCAGATGCTGCGACTCCGTCGGCAGGTTGGTCTCGCGTGGGTTCCTTGCCGTGTGCTCTCGCTTATGGCGCCAGCGTTTCTACTCCCGAGGGTGTGGTATGTCTGGGTGGTACGTCCGACGGCAAGAAGAGCGAGGATTTTGCGGCTCTCCTGACCCTTGATGCTACAGGGGCCGTGGTCAGTAGTGCGCTTCCGCCACTGCCAGTCAGCCTCGATAACTTTGCTACCGCTTATGGCGACGGGTTTATCTACGCCGCTGGAGGTCAGCATAATGGGACTCCCAACCGCAAGGCTTTCCGCCTGAAGTGGCCGTTACCCTCTTCCTGGTTCGAGGCACAGACGGGTGCTGCTTGGGAAGAGTTGCCTGATGTGCCGGGCCCCGCTCGTGTGCAACCCTGTGCGGTGGTGCAGAAAGGTGCCATCGGCAGCAATTTCTACCTCCTCGGAGGCTTTGACCCGCGCTACCGCAAGGCCGTTGCCAACGGCGTCTACTACGATCCCAGGAAGGGGAATTGGTTTGCTACCAGTTTAATGCAGACCCACCCCCAGCCCCCTCACGATAGGGAGGGAAGTGGCAGCGCGTCAGTTTCCGAACGAAGCGAGGCTCTCCCCCTTACGGGTGAGCAGGGAGAGGGTCTTCTCTCTTTAGTCGGCGCTTCTGCCATCTCCTCCGGCGCAGCCCACGTCCTTTGCTTTGGCGGTGTCAACAAACGCATCTTCGAGCAGGCACTTGATCGCAACTACCAGCTCTCTGATACCACGATTCAGACCGCCCAGCGACTGGCACAACTGCGCGAGGAAGTTTACTACTACATGACCCAGGAGCCCGAGTGGTATCAATTTCGCCGCAGTATCCTTGTCTATCACACCGTTACCGACTCTTGGGCCGAGGTCTTCGATTCGCCCCTCATCGCTCGCGCCGGAGCTGCCGTGGTGCCGCTGGTGTCGCCCTCCGGCACCCTTTCTGCCCTCGTTATTGGCGGCGAGGAGAAGCCGGGAGTGCGTTCTGCTGATGCCACACGGGTGGATATCACCTACACGGCTCATTTCGGTTGGCTGAACTGGACGGTGCTCATCGTTTATCTCTTAGGAATGGTCTATCTGGGTTACTACTTCATGAAGCGTGCTTCCAATTCCTCCGACGACTTCTTCAAGGGGGGCGGTCGCATTCCCTGGTGGGCAGCGGGCATCAGCATTTTTGCCACGATGCTCAGCGCCATCACCTATATGAGTATTCCCGCCAAGGCCTACGCCACCGACTGGACGTACTATCCCATGCAGATTTGTATCCTTTTGGTTTCGTTCCCCGTCATCAGGTATTATCTGCCTTTCTTCCGCCGGCTGAACGTCACCACCGCTTATGAGTACCTCGAACGCCGCTTCAACTCGGCCACGCGCCTGATGGCCAGCATCCTGTTCATCGTCTTCATGGTGGCCCGCACGGCACTGGTTCTCTTCCTGCCGTCCCTCGCCATGACTGCCGTCACGGGTATCAATATATATATCTGTATAGCGCTGATGGCTCTCATCACCATTCTCTATTGCACAATGGGTGGGGTAGAGGCAGTTGTGTGGGGCGACGTCATTCAGGGTATCATTCTTGTCGGGGGAGCTGTTCTTGCGGCGGTGTATCTGATTGTGAACACGGGCGATAACGGTGCTTCGGACTTCTGGCAGATTGCCACCGAGCACGATAAGTTCCGCCTCTTCCTCTTCAATTCCGAGAATCCCTTCGACTTCGTCAATGCCACTTGGTGGGTCGTCATCCTCGGCGGCTTGGCCAACAACCTCATCAGCTACACCAGCGACCAGACGGTTATCCAGCGCTATCTGACCACCAGCGACGAGAAGAGTGCGGCTCGCGGAATCCTCACCAACGGCTTGATGTCTGTCGTGGTGACCATCGCTTTCTTCACGATAGGAACGGGCCTCTATACTTTCTTCAAGACGCACCCCGCCGAGCTCGATATCACAATGGCGAAAGGCGACGCCATCTTCCCCTTCTTCATGATGAGCCAGCTGCCAGCCGGCCTCGCGGGACTTCTCATTGCTGCCGTCTTCGCTGCCACAATGAGCACCATCGCCTCCAATATCAACTCCATCTCCACCGCCTTTACCGTGGATCTATGGTCGAAGTGGAAAGGCGAAGGGGGAGTCCGCACCGCTCGCATTGCGGGAATCTGTGCCGGTCTGCTTGGAATGGCAATCGCTTGGCTGATGGCTACCGTTGATATTCAGTCGCTTCTCGACTACTTCAACACCATTCTCGGCCTCCTCAGCGGAGCCATTGGCGGTCTGTTCCTCATGGGCATCTTCTTCCCGCGAATAGGGTCGCGTGCGGCTCTCATTGGTTTCCTGTGCGGCACAGCAACGGTCTTCTATATGAACTTCTACACGCAGGCCAACTTCCTCCTCTTCGGCTTTGTCTCGATGTTCGTCAGTGTCCTCGTCGCCCTTCTCCTCAGTGTGTTTATTCCACAAAGGGAGGAACAGAAGGGGCTGACATGGAAGACATTGAATGAAAAATGAACTAAAATTTGAATTGGAATTTTTTCACACGAATATCCATGAATGGGTACATATAATGTTCATGAATATATAAATGCTCATGAATTATTAGATAAGATGACAGATCCTAAATCATACTATAATCTCGTTTATCGTATTATTGGTGCAGCAATGACCGTTCAGGACGAACTGAATTGGGGGCTGGCAGAGGCTTTCTACACAGAGGCCTTGCACGTGGAACTTCTTGAAAGAGGTATCGAAAACAAGATGGAGGCCCAGGTTCCCTGTTACTATAAAGGTAAACTCATGGCGAAATTCTATCAGCCAGACATTATGGCAGGTGATATTATGATAGAGCTGAAGTCCGTGTCGGAGCTCATCTCGGCACATCGGGCGCAACTCTTCAACTACATGCGACTCACACGTACTCCTATCGGCTTGCTCATCAATTTTGGCCAGCCGCTTCTGCAAGGAGAACGTTACTGGTTGAATGAAGAAACGAATGAATGTGTACTGCTCGACCGTAATATGAACCCAGTCTATGATGACCCCAATAGTGATTATTATGGCTTGGAGGAAGAAACCTAACCTGTATATTTGAAACCTAACCAGCATATTATTCATGACCATTATATGTCCCCATTCATGGCCATTAGATGTAAAAAAACATTAGCCATTAGCAGTAGAAAATATTATATGTCAACTTAACAGAATACTTATATGATTGATTTCAAGTTATTAGCGGAGCAGTATCGCTCTGAGCTCCTCTTTCGCGTGGTCCCCTTCTGGCTCAACAAATCCCAAGACACCGAGTTCGGTGGCTACTTCACCTGCCTCGACCGCGACGGCTCGGTTTACGACACCGATAAGTTCATTTGGCTGCAAGGCCGCGAAGTATGGATGTTCGCGAAACTCTACAACACCGTGGAGCCCCGTCAGGAGTGGCTCGATGCCGCCATTCAGGGCGCCGAGTTCCTGAAGAAGTATGGTCACGACGGCAACCTCAACTGGTACTTCGCCCTCGACCGCGAAGGCCGCCCACTCGTGGAACCCTACAACATCTTCTCCTACACCTTCGCCGTCATCGCTTTCGGCCAGCTCTCCATAGCGCTTGCAGCTTTCGCCAAGAACAATCCCGCCTCCGGTAGCGTGTGTGGCGGAGTGTCAGCGGCAGAGCTCTCTGCTGAATATGCCTCTATCGCCAAGCGCACTTTCGACATCGTTCTCTCCAAGGTCGATAATCCCAAGGGGCGCTGGAGCAAAGCATCGCCAGGTGCTCGCGCCATGAAGACCTTCGACCTGCCAATGATTCTCTGCAATGTCTCTCTTGAAATCGAAGCGTTGCTGGAGCCTGCCTTCCTGCAAAAGGCCATTGACGACTGCCTCCATGAGGTCATGGATGTCTTCTATCGCCCTGAAATCGGGCTGATTGTAGAGGCACTGGGCAAGGACGGCAACCTCGTGGATTGCTTCGACGGTCGCAAGCTCAACCCCGGTCACGCCATCGAGGCCATGTGGTTTGTCATGGATCTCGGAAAGCGGCTCGGCCGACCTGAGCTCATCCAGAAAGCAGTGGATATCTGCCTGCAAGAAGTCGAATACGGCTGGGACAAGGAGTTTGGAGGCGTCTTCTACTTCATGGATCGTCTGGGCAAACCACGTCATGAATTGGAGTTCGACCAGAAGCTGTGGTGGGTGCACCTCGAAACCCTCATCTCCCTCATCAAGGGCTACCAGCTCACTGGCGACCAGCGCTGCCTCGACTGGTTCCAGCGCGTTCACGACTACACGTGGAGCCATTTCCGCGATGCCGAATATCCTGAGTGGTACGGCTACCTCAACCGTCAGGGCGAAGTCCTCCTGCCCCTGAAGGGTGGCAAGTGGAAAGGCTGCTTCCACGTCCCCCGCGGACTCCTCAACGTCTGGAAAATCCTCGAAGACCTGGCTGACAGAGAATAATAAGGGGCAAAACATCAGAACGTGATGCCCGAGACAATAGGACACAAGGGCCGAGACGAATATCAGTCCCGGCCTTTGTGTATGGGCGTCTCAGTGCTGACGACGGGACGTCTTGACGTAAACGAAAAGATGACTTGGTGTAAACGAAAGGACGTCCCAGTACAAACTGAAGGACGTCCTGAGGTTAGCGGCACAATGGTTTGTAGTTGTTGAACAGACGACTCTGTGGCTTTGTGCGTGCTTGTGAATGATGTGCGTGCGTGCTTCCTTTATATATATATTAGGAAGCACACACGCACAAGCACATGTTCTCTGCCTCAGAAAGGGCAGGAGGGGAAAAGCTATTTGTTGGGGCGGAGTAACTTGCTGAAAGTAATGGAGTTACTTGCTGACCATTTTGCGGACACGACCATCGCTGAACTTCACGAGGCAGACGCCGCGAGGACGCTGACTGACCTGACGGCCGTCGAGGGTGTAGTAGGCCACGGGCTTGGCGGTCGTGGTGGTGCTGGAGACGTGGAGGTTGGGGTCGTTGATGAAGTGGATGAAGACGGTGTAGGTCTTGCCGCCAATGGTGGCTTCGAGCTTGGTCGTCATCTCACCGCCTTCGCCTTCCACAGCGCAGTCGTACTGAATGGCGGTCTTATTGTTGGCTGCGATGGAGAAGCTCTTTGTCATAGTGGTGGATTGCACTATCTGGCAAGTGCCACCCATACACCATTGGATATTACCCGTTTGCAGGGTCTTGTCGCTGATAGTAATTTTGGCAGAGCCGGACAGCGCCTTGTTGGTCTTGTTGACGATGAAGAGTCCATTGGCAATGTCGTCTGCGGGGTTTGTGTTGCACTCTGGCTCACCGAAGAGGGCGTCAGGGGCAGCATTGATGGTCACCGTGGCTCCGTCCTCCAAGGGTTTGCCTTCGTACTGGAAGACGCAGTCTTGGGCGTGGAGGGTGAAGAGGGTTGCACAGAGTAGTGCGAGTGATGTAAAGATTCTTTTCATAGGCGTACGTTTATTGTTTTTTTGTTATAATATACGTTGGGTGATTCTTTGTTTATTGGATTATTATGACTTTTTCTGCCACCTGTTCAACACCGTTTGCGCTCTCGATGAAGGCTACAACGGCGAGGTTCTCTTGCTTCCACGTCTCGTCCAGCTCGCACTCGAAGTCGAGGTCGCGGATTTCGCCCTCTGCGGCCACGTAGTCCTCGCCCCACGTGCCGTTGATGCTGCGGCGGAAGACGTGGTTGTGGACGTAGGACGGGTTGGCGGTGCCGTCGGGCATCATCTGCAGGGCGGTGATCTTCGACTCCGTGAGCCATAGCTGCAGGCGTCCTTTGATGGGTTCGCCGTTGACGATGGTCAGGTGGACTCGGAGCTTGCTGTCGAGGCTGTCCTTGACGGGTGCGAGGGTGATTTTCAAATCGGTGGGCACTTGTATGGCCTCGCGTACGAGGGTTCCCCATTGGTCGGGGGTGGCGGGTGAGCCGCGGCGGTTGATGTACCCCATGGGCTCCTGTTCTATTTTCCAGTGCTCGTAGTATTCGTCGCCCTCTTCCGTCCTGAGGCCGAGAACATTGCCTCGGGAGTAGACGGCGAGCGGGCCGCTATGAATACCTACTGCGATGATGGTGTCTGCGCCGTACTGCTCTTTCAGCTTCTCGATTTCGAGGGCGGCGTTGGGGCAGTTGATGCAGCGCTGCCCCGTGAAGTCCTCGATGAGCACGGCGTGGGCGCTCCGAACGGGCGGCATGTAGATATAGCGCTCTTCTTCCGAGATACCGGTGCAGGAGATAAGCAGGCAGAGGAAGAGGACACACACAGACGCACCCCTCACCCTCCCTGTGAGGGAGGGAGTATTCACTTTTGCGAGCTGTCTTCGAATGGTTCTTATCATACTATTCGTTGGGCCTTTAGAAATTAAAGTTGTAGCTCAGGGTGAAGCCGCGGGTGGCCGGAATCCATCGGCAGACGCCGCCTGTGCAGTTGAATCCGGCACGGGTGCGGCCGTAGGTTCCCTGAATGCGGTGGGCTCCCACGTTGTAGGTGGCACCAATCTGATAATAGTGGTTGTGGGTGGTGCCCACATTATACATGTCGCTGACCGTGAACATCCAATGGGGATTCAGCGAAAGCTCCAGCAGTCCGAAAGCCCAGTCTCCCTCGTCGTCCTTGGTGAAGAGGTACTGTGCCTCGCCGCGCAGGGTGAGCTTGTTGGAGATGCGCCATTTGGCTTCGCCGATGATGATGTGGCTGTTGATCATGCCGCCTTCGCCCTCCACGGCCGTCTTGTTGTAGCGCTGGTACATGTACATGAGGTTCAGTTTCCAGTCGGCGGTGAGCTTCTTGTCGAACTGCACATTGAGGTCTTGGTAGTAAACCTCATCGCCCCAACTCCAGAAGGGTGAGGTGTAGCCGTTGCTGCCCTTCACGTTGCCGTTCAGCAGCTGTTGTTCTACGGCGGGTGCGTGAACGTGCGAGAAGTTGACTTTTATCGTGGTGCCGTACTTGCCTCCGAGGGCGGTCTTGCGCTTGAAGTTATATCCGAATTCTGCCTGATAGGCCCACTCGCCGTTGGCGTTTGTGGCGTAGGGATAGAGGGCTGCGAGTGCATAGGTGTGATCGAGGGTGAAGGCGGGCAGGTGGTTGATCATTGATGAGGTTCCGAGCATCGCACGACGGCTGCGGAACGACATGTTGTCGCTGCGCTTGGCTTGCAGCAGGATGCTCAGTCCGCGCTGGGAATAGCTGCCGGAGATCATGGCGACATAGCCTGGGCGGTAGATGTATCCGTTGTCGAAATTCGGGTCCTGACCCTTGCGGGCGTACTCTGCCAGGAGGTTCCAGCCGCCTGACTGATAACGGGCGCGAATGTCGAATGCATGCACCATTGTTGGAAGGTTCAGCCGGTGGGTGGCATCGACGAAGATGTCCTCATCCTCCTCATATTTATTGACATACGACCCACCGATGGTAAGGTAGCGGCCGCGCGCGCTCATGGCTGGAATCCACTCGTCGAGACTCAGCTCCACGTCGCCTCCGCTGACCCACGCTTCGTTGTGTTCCCAATATCGACGCTGACGGCCGCTGAGCACCTTCAGCGCGATTCCCTTGAAAGGATTCCACGCGAAATGCAGTCCTCGCAGGCTGTTGTCAATGCCTAATGAGCGCTCTTCGTAGGTGCGGAGGATGAAGCCGGAGCCGAACTGCTCGTAGAAGTCACCTAAGGTGACAGCGCCGTTCTTCCAGTGGGCACGCGTGTAGAAGTTGCCGAGTCCCCAGCCCTTGAAGTCTGCCTCATATCCGGGCAGGGGGAATTGGTTCCACTCGAAGCGGCCGCCTGCATCCACGTATTTGCTTTGCAGGCGCAGGTCGGCATACGTGTTGGCCAGCGCCCATTCATCGTATTTCTGGGCGCCTATTGCTTTGTCTTCCTGCGGCACAAGGATGTCGGCTTGAATGCTGCCGCTGAGGGTGGCGCGCTCCTTCTGCTCTTCCTGAGCCGGCAGAGACACAGCCCCCAGCACACAGGCGCAGGCAGACAATAACAGGTTCTTAACCAGCGAAGCCATAGTTCGAGAGATTCGTGGTGCTACAATTTATTCCTTTGTCTGGTCTTTCTCCTTGTCCTTGTCGCCGTCCTCTGCCACGAGCTCACGTACTTTCTCAATCAACTCGTTCTCAGCGCCATCGGTGTAACCGTTGTGCTTGTAGACAACATTTCCTTTGCCGTCGCAGATGACGACGTAAGGGATGAGTTCGCCTCCGAAGGTGCGCCTCAGTTCGCTGTTGGGGTCGAGCAGCACATCGTAGGTCCAGCCGTGGTTGTCCACGAGGGGTTTCACTTTATTGGTATTCTGAGCGCGGTCGATGCTCACGGCAAAGAGCTTCACTCCCGTCTCCTCCTGCCACTCTTCATAAACCTCGGCGATGGCGTCGAGTTCGCGGTTGCAGGGTTTGCACCACGTGGCGAAGAAGTCGATGATGAAGGGTTTGCCGCCGTTGGAGAGGGTGTCTACGCTGATGGCTTTTCCGTTGATATCCTTCAGGACAATCTGCGGCAGCTTCTGGGCAAAGGTCTCGCTGGCCACCACCGACAGGCAGACGGAAAGGATAAAAAGAATGCGTTTCATAGTCAAATGCGTTTAAAATCTGTGCAAAGATAGCTATTCTTTGCCACCTCGCAAAATAAAACGCAAAAAAAGATACTGCAGAGTGCCAAAACGTAGAGAAAATTGCCTTTTGAGCCTCTGATAAAGCCTATTATCCTTTGGCGGCGGAGGGTAAGAGGGTATGAATACCCCGTTCGCGGTGGGTGAGGTCTACTTCGATGCCGTATTTCTTGTTCAGGTGTTCGGCCAGGTGCTGCGCGCAGTAGACAGAACGATGCTGTCCGCCCGTGCAACCGAAGGAGAACATCAGGTCGGTGAAGCCGCGTTGGAGGTAGCGTTCCACATGAGCGTCTGCCAGCCGATAGACGCTGTCGAGGAAGGTCAGTATCTCGCCGTCGTCTTCCAGGAACTTGATGACAGGAGCATCCAAACCGGTGATCTGCTTGTACGGTTCATAGCGCCCGGGGTTGTGGGTGCTGCGGCAGTCGAAGACGTAGCCGCCTCCGTTGCCCGACGTGTCTTCGGGAATGCCGCGCTTGTAGGAGAAGGAGAAGATGCGGACAACGAGTGAGGGTTTTCCTTTCGTTGCGGACTCTTCCCCCGTTCCCCCTGTTCTTGAGGGGGCTTGCGTCTTTTCGAGCCGAGCGGGCAGGGGAGCGGTAGGTGTAGAGTGGGCGTCCGCCGACTCTTGTGTCAGTTGCTCGAGCACCTTTCTCAGTTCACTATACGGGCAACTGCCTTCTTCTGCCAGCAGGTCGCGCAGGTTTTTGAGGGCGGGCGGAATGCTGTCGAGGAAGTGCTGTTTGCGCTCGAAGTAACCGCGAAAGCCGTAGGCACCAAGCACTTGCAGCAGGCGGAAGAGGATGAAGGAATTGAAAATGGAAAAATGAAAATCGAAAACGGGGAGGTTATGCGCTGCAAGGGTCCTGTTGAGGCTCTCGCGATAAACGTCTATCAACTCTTGGCGCAGGTCCTGGGGATAACGGGCTGAGGCTTGCCAAAGAAAACTGGCGAGGTCGTAATAGATGGGCCCGCGTCGGCCTCCCTGAAAGTCAATGAAATGAGGATTCCCTGCCGCATCAAGCATCACATTGCGAGCCTGGAAGTCGCGATAGAGGAAGGTGGGGATTGCGTTCTTCTGACCTTCCAGTAAATCTTTTGCCAGCGCCCTGAAGTCCTGTTCCAGCCTCACCTCGTGGAAGTCGATTCCTGTGGCTTTCAGGAAGCAGTATTTGAAATAGTTGAGGTCGAAAAAGACATTCATCTCGTCCATCTCAGCTTGTGGGTAGCAGTTGGAGAAATCCAGCCCTTGGGCTCCCAGAACCTGCAGTCGCGGCAGTTCTGCAATGGTGCGGCGCAGCAGCTGTCGCTCCTCCTCGCTGTACTGTCCTCCGGCATCGCGTCCGCCTTTCAGCGCATCGAAGAGCGAGCGCGAGCCCAGATCCTGCTGAAGGTATCGCAGACCATCTTCTGCGACGGCAAGTACGTGAGGCACAGGTAGTTCCTTTCCGGAAAAGTGGTCGGCGAGGTAGCAGAAGGCGTGGTTCTCTTCCAGCGAAGTGCCCACGACTCCGATGATGCTCTGTCCTTCGGAGGAGGTGAAACGTACGTACTGACGATTGCTTCCTGAGCCGGCAATGACTTCCGTGGTCTTGGGCGCCTGGCCTGTGAAAGCGGTATATAGGGCGGTGAGTTGTTGCATTATCTTGGACGTGAGATGGAGGTGATCTTTCTGCGAATGGCGAGTGCGTTCAGGAACGAAACCAGGCAGAACAGCGCCAACCCGATCAGCAATGTGCTGTTCACACTGCCTTCGCTGAGAGCGGGGAACATCTGCCACAGGCGATGCAGGTACCAGTCGCGCACCCAGAAGAGCACAGCGATGGCGAGAAGCAGTACGGCAGCATTCAACCCGATGGTCAGCAGTTGATAGGGTAGGGCCACGCGCGCGCGCGAGTATCCTATAAGGAGTAGGTTCTGTAGCTTCTCGGCATTCTTCTGCACGAGCAGGAACACGCTGAGCATCAGAATATAGAACGACAGCGCGCTGATGAGCAGCCCCACTGCCATCACAATCGCTGCCGTGATTTTCAGGAAATAGGTGGCTCGGCCCGCTTCGAGGCTGTTGTTTTCCAACTCATAACCCCGTTCCTGCACGTAGCTGGCAATAGCATCGTCGGCAGGATTCTTCACCTCGACGATGAGGCGGGTGGGTGCGGCAGAGGCGCTGGGAGCCAGGTCGGCGTTGGTGCGCTGCATGAACGACTCGGGCACGAGGACCGTATTCAGACGGGTGCTGAAGCCCACGACACGTCCCTTCAAGCGCATTTCTTTCCCCGCTTCTCCGCGCAGCCGAATGTCCATCGGAATCATGGATACGACGCCCTCGGAGAGCTTAGGAAGGTTCTTGGTCTGAGCGAAGCCGAAATTATAGAGCGCCAGGTAGGTGCGCGGCAAGATAATAGGCACTTCGCTCATCTGTCCGGCATCGTGGGAGGTGGCCGACGCTGGCCATTTAATATCCACGAAATCGTCGGGCACACTCTCGAAGAACATATCCGTTCCCATGCCTATTCCCCCTGTGGAGAGGCTGGCGTAGACCTGATACTGCGAGGCGGTGAAGACTCCAACCTTGCGCACAAAGGGTTGCTGGCTCAGGTCGCTGATGTCGCTTTCAGAGAACGTCTGTGCCTCGCCGCGAAGTGCGGAAACGGCAGCAATGCGCTTAGATAGAATGACATAAGTATTCTTTATCACGCCGTCTTCGCCAGAGAAGGCTGGCACGACGTCTTCGTAGAATTGCAACGAGAGCAGCACAATGAGCATTCCCAGCAGATTAGCGAGGAAGAAGCCGGCCAACTGCCCGATGCTGACGTGCTGACGAAGGAGTTTCCAGAGGAGTTTCATAGCTTAAAAACGCGTTCGTAGGGTAATTCCATGTGATGTCCGATACTGGTGATGATGACTGCAGCGCCCTGACGTTGAGCCTCTTGCATCATCACTTCGCCCATGACCTGGCTGTTCTCCTGATCCAAATGACTCACGGGTTCATCCGCCAGCAGGAAGTCAAAAGGTTGACAGAGGGCGCGAATGAGGGCCACGCGCTGCTGCTGTCCGAAACTCATCAGTCCGAGGCGAGTGTTGCGCTTCTCGTCGATGCCGAGTGCCTCGAACCATGCTGTCAGTTCGGCCTCACTCTTGTGGCGGGTGAGCTGGTTCTTGATTTCCACGTTCTCCCACGCCGTCAGTTCAGGAAAGAGTCGCAGTTCCTGAAACATCAGGCTGAGCGAACGCCTGCGGATGCCTGTCCATTCGAAGTTGTGGAGGTCGCGGATGTCGCGGCCGTCAAAGGTGATGGCGCCGCTGTAGTCTCGGCGGTAGCCTGTGAGGTAGGCACAGAGCGAGGATTTGCCTGTTCCCGAGGCGGCCTCAATAAGATAGAGGTGTCCGCGTTCGAAGCTGACGTTTTGCAGCCAGAGTTCAGACGTGTTGTCCGAGCGCTGGGCAAAGACCAGAGGCAAGGTGTTATGGAGGGAAATCTGATTCAAGTTGAAAATTGAATTATTGAAATATTGAATTATTGAAAATTGAAGGCTGCCCATTAAGCCCTATTCGCCCCATAGGCCCTATTGGCCCCATAGGCCCCATTGTCCCCATTGAATGCTACTCTGCCAGCAGGAGCTCGCGGGCAATATTCATGCCGCGCGGGGCTATGAGCTTTAGTTTGAACTCACCGGCATCTTCCATTTCGAAGACCAGACGCTGGAAATTGTTGACGGCAGCAGGCAAGTCTGTGTTTGCTCCCAGCCGGCTGATGACTTGTGGAAGGGCAACTGTAGCATAGAAGCGGGAGTCGCGAATGTCGCTGCGTTCATCGTTCAGGTAGGCATTTTCGCCCCTGGTCAGTCCGCGTTCGCCACTGATATAGAGCGTGTTCTTGTCCACGCCGAAGTAAACAGACGATGTGCCGAGGTTCACGGCGAAATCCTGCTGCGTCAGCGCTTGAACGCCTATCAGCTGGTTGCCCCAGGTGGAAGCGTTGCTGAGGAAGTCGCTGTTTGCAACATCGGCTGTCAGATAGAGGTGCTTGATTTGGATGTCGGAGCTGTCGAAGATATCTGTTGAGGTCAGTTCCAGTGCCACATCTCCATCAATGGCTCGGATGATGCGATCGAGGTCGAGGACCAGGTTCAGGGCGATAAGGGCTGTGCGGACGGTCTGGTTGGAACGCAGTACATCCAGCAGCTCGCTGCCCTGCACGTTGAGCGCCATCCACGCCACATTGTCAGCATGAGCATAGTTCAACTGCGAGCCTTTGATGGGGCGCATCAGCTGGTTGATGCGGTTCAGGTGATCCTTCACCGCAGGAGACTTGGCGATGATGTCGGCATCCATTTCCAGCTCATTATCATCCGTCTCGAGCGAGATGCGGAGCAGGGCGTCGTTCTTCGAACTGACACTGAATTGCTTCAGGAAGCTGTCTGTGGCGTCGGGCAGTATTTCAGGTGCCACGACGGCTGCCAGCGGTTCGTCGGATTTCTTAAGTTCCTCATAGATGGAAGATTGCAGCCCGCTGTCCTTTTTCTCCTGTTCCATCAGGCGTGCCATCTCATTGCGCAGCTGGTCTTGTGCCGCTCCGACAGCAGGTCCCATAGCCAAAGCCTTCTCCTTGTCGAAAGCCAACAGCCATTGTTCTCCTATCGTAGCCCACGAGAAGCCGCGTTGACGGGTTATTTCCGAGGCCCGGCCTGCCTTGCTCTCTTCTTCGAGGAAGGCTTCGAAGTCATCGATGTCGTCCATCGCAGCCACGATTCCGAAGTTTCCCGTGGCCGATGAGAAGGCATAGATGGGGCGCATCACGTCGATGCCGAGTGACTGCGTGTCGTGGGAGTCCTGATTGTCGCGCGTGCGACGCAGCAGGTCCAGCAAGTCCTTGGGTCCCAGCTTGGCGGCACTCAGGAAAGACTTGGCATCCAGTCGCGTGATGGAGGTGGCATCGTAGGGCAGGCAGCTTGCGTAAGCATCACTGGACTTGCGCAGGGAAAAGAACGTCACAGCTATGGCCACGAGGGTGACAACGATGGCGATGGTGATGATGAGTAGGATTCTTGACTTATTCATAATAGGTTGGGTTTATCTGTTGGCAAGGCGCATCATGTGAACGGCAGCGAGGGCGGCGGTCTCTGTGCGCAGTCGGCTGGTGCCGAGGGATACGGAACGGAATCCTGCGGCTTCTGCCTCGCGCACTTCATCGATGCTGAAATCCCCCTCGGGGCCAATCAGGACGAGGGCGGGAGTGTGAGGCTGAAGGAGGTCGAGGAGGAAGGGCTTGTTGCCCGCTAAGGAGTCTTCTGGCGCTGGGCGCACGTCTGCCATCTCATAGCAATGGGCGATGAACCGCTGGGCAGGCAGGTCTTCGCGAGCGATGAACCGCTTGAAGGGCTGCACCTCATCGAGTTGTGGCTTCCAGGCCTTGTGGCTCTGCTTCATGGCTGCCACGATGATTTTCTCCAGCCGATCCGTCTTCACCACCTTGCGCTCGGAGAAGCGGCAGTCGAGCAGCGAGAGGCGGTCGATGCCGATTTCGGTGGCTTTCTCGGTGAACCACTCCATGCGGTCCATGTTCTTTGTGGGCGCTACGGCGAGATGTATAGTGCCCTGCCATTCAGGATGTTGCGGCAGTATCTCTTCTATACGATAGCGGCAGTGGTGGCCTCCGGCCTCAGTGATGACGGCCCGATAGAATGCTCCTTGTCCGTCCATCAGATGCAGCTCATCGCCCATCTGCAGTCGCAGTACGCGCAGGGCGTGTTGCGCCTCGTCAGCAGGCAGCTGGCCTGCCGAGGGGTCGGGAGTATAGAAGAAACGGAGTTCTTTCATGCATTCGTGGCGTTTCGCTTGGCCAGTTCGTCGCGCAGACGCGAGGCGATCTCGTATTTCTCGTTCTCCACGGCATATTTCAGGGCATCTTCCAGCATCTGGCGGCTGAGTGTGCTGATATTCAGGGCAAATGAGTTTTCGCCCGTGGGGTGCATATATTGAGCCTCCAGCAACTTCTCATCAATCATAATCGGACACCCGGCAGAGATTGCCATAATGAGTGCGTCCTCTGCTTTGCAGAAGTCCAGCGACTGCACCTCGCCGTCGCGTTCTGCCCTGACGGCACAGATGAACTTCCCGTCCTGCAGGGACGTCAGTTCCACAGAAGTCAGGCGGATGCCAAACTTCTTCATCAGCTGGCTGCCAATATCTGCGGGGGACATCGGCAGAAGCATGAATTCTGCAATCTGCGACCCCGCCATCATCCTCACCGCCTTGTGGTATGTGGTGATGATGGGCAGTATTCGTTCCCCCTTCTTTTCCTTCAACAGCAGCACACTCTGTGAGTCGTCTGAACTGGTCCTTGCTATTGCATGGATGAAGAGTTCTACCTTTGTCTTATTTTCAGAATTGTCAAACATACTATCTTTTCAACTTTAGCGGCCTCCGTTATCATGTTATCACGTCATTCCGTTATTCCGTCATTCCGTTATTCCGTCATGTTATCGGCCGCCCCAACTTTTCCACCTTTCAGCTCGACCTTTGGTCGCTTGATACTTCAAGCGCTCGGCGCCTTGCGACGCTCCACACTTGGAGAACTTTTCAACTTTTCAACCTTTCAACGTTTCCTTCTTTCCGTCTTTGAAGAAGATGGCGAAGAGCACAGCAACCGCGAGAGCGTAGGCGGCGAAGATAAACCAGCTGGTCTGCCAGCCGGCAATGGCTTCTTCACCCGTCACGCCGGCACTGAAGACGCGCTTGTTGATGACATGCTGTGCGAGCAGTGAACCCGTGAAGGAGCCCAAACCGTTGGTCATCATCATGAACAGACCCTGAGCACTCGAGCGGATGCTCTCGTCTGTCTCCTGGTTGACATACAGCGAACCGGAGATGTTGAAGAAGTCAAAGGCTACGCCGTAAACCAGCATCGAGAGGATGAATAGCCACACGCCGCTTCCAGGGTTGCCGAGGCCGAAAAAGGCGAAGCGCAGCACCCAGGCGATGAGGGCTATGAGCACCACCTTCTTGATTCCGAAGCGCGAGAGGAAGAAGGGGATGAGCAGAATGCACAGCGTCTCGCTCATCTGCGACAGCGAAATCAGGATATTTGCATGCTGCACGCCGAAGGTGTCGGCATATTCAGGAACAGCGCCGAAGCTGGTGATATAGGGATTGGCGAAGCCGTTGGTCACTTGCAGACAGACTCCCAAAAGCATAGCAAACACAAAGAAGGTTGCCATCCTTGGATTTAAGAAGAGCTTGAAGGCATTTAGCCCAAGTGCTTCGGCCAAAGACTTTTTGGCTGCACCTTTCTCAATCTTCATCTTCGGCATCGTCAGCGAGTAGGCTGCCATAACGATACTCAGAGCGCCGCTCACCATCCACTGACCGGGCGTTGCCTGCAGACCGCACAAATCCACAATCCACATCGTCACGATGAAACCTACGGTGCCCCAGACACGAATGGGCGGGAAGGCCTTCACGGAGTCGAAGCCCGCCTTCTCCAGAGCCGAATAGGCCACCGAATAACTCAGCGCAATGGTAGGCATGAAGAATGCTACAGAACCGGTGTAGAGAGCAAAGAGCGGGCCAAACTCTACGCTGTCGCCAGCGTTGTAGGCATACGCCGAGGCACCAATCATGAACAGGCCCGCCAGCGCGTGGCAGAGGCTCAGCACCTTCTGTCCCTCCATCCATCGGTCGGCCAGAATTCCCATCAGTGCCGGCATGAAAATACTCACGATGCCCTGCACGGAGTAGAACCATCCGATGTTCTGACCTAAACCTACGGTGGCCAGATAGGTTCCCATCGAGGTGAGGTATGCGCCCCAAACGGCAAACTCGATGAAATTGAGTAATGTAAGTCTAAACTTTAAGTTCATCTTCTTTGAAATGTTGTTTGATTACGGCGCAAAAATACAAAAAAGTCCGCAATACTGTATCGAAATAGGCAATTTTTTTGTAACTTTGCCGCAGAAAAAGCACAAACAAGTATGAAAAAGACCCTTTACACCCTCTTCACAGCCCTTCTCACACCTCTTTTTATCTACGCGCAGGCACCTGCGGACGTGCGCGAATACGAAGGCATGAAACTCGTCTGGCACGATGAGTTCGACCAGCCCGGAGCACCCGACTCCACACGCTGGCAGTTTGAACACGGATTCGTGCGCAACCACGAGCTACAATGGTACCAGCCGCAGAATGCCCGTGTCACCGACGGAGTGCTGCAAATCACAGGGCGGCGCGAGCGAGTACGCAATCCCCGCTATCAGGCCGGAAGCCGCGATTGGCGTCGCAATCAGGAGTTTGCGGAATACACCAGTTCCTGCGTTGAGAGCCGCGGACGATTCGACTTTCTCTACGGACGCCTCGAAGTCCGCGCCCGCATACCCATCGCCTCAGGTTCATGGCCTGCCATCTGGACACTTGGGAATCAGGGAGGGTGGCCAGCAGGAGGCGAGGTCGATGTGATGGAGTTCTACCGAGTGCCGCCTGCCACAATGGGTATTCACCACGATCAGGCCAGTCGCCAGCGCACCATGCCCATAATCCTTGCGAATGCCTGCTGGCAAGGAGCCGACGGGCGCGACGCATGGGACACCCAGCGCGTTCCCTTCACCCACTTCACCGACCGCGACCCCGACTGGGCATCGAAATTCCACGTCTGGCGAATGGACTGGACACCCGAGAGCATCCGGCTCTACCTCGACGATGAACTCCTCAACGAAATCGAAGCAACGCAGGCTGCTCCTGCCCGACCCGGCAACTTCAATCCCTTCTCTACCGACCGCCCCGGCTTCGGCCACTACATCCTCCTGAATCTGGCCATCGGCAGCAGCGGAGGCGAAGTTGACGACACCGCCTTCCCCCTCATCTACGAAGTCGACTACGTCCGAGTGTATCAGAACCGCTGATCGCACTTAAGTGTCTCAGCCCTCACGTATATATGTCTCAGCGAGTTCCACCAGTGGAACACAGCAGTCCCACTAATGGAACAGTCAACAGACTATACTTCCTGCGACGACAAACTATACTTCCACGCGCGACCAAGTACTACTTCCCCGCGCGACGAGGTGTAGAGCGTCGTAAAGGCAAAGAATAGGGCAGAAGAAAGCCTCTCCGAGGGTGGCGGAGAGGCGAGATAGGAAGCGGACGCTTCTGTCTGTCTTTATCTATTATCTTTGCCTTAGGCAAGTGGTGGTGAGTGAATACTTGATGGCTAAGCATCGTTGTCTGCGGTGATCGTGCAGCGTATGCTTTTCAGTTGCTCACTGATGTTCCTGACTCGAGCAGTCGTGAGGGGGTAGAAATAGCAGACAAGTATGGCGATCAGTGCGACGGCAGCGGGGATGAAGGATATCAGATAGCGGAGGCAGAGGAGGGCGGAGTCGGGCTGGGTGATGAGGGCCTGGGCTGCTAATTGTTCATCGGTACGTGGGGTGTAGCCACAGGCCGAGAGTAGCCAGAGGACGGCAGCTCCGCCGAAGGCACCTCCGAATTTCTGAGCCATCGAGGACGAGGAGAAGATGAGACCTGTGGAGGCTGTGTGGTAGTGATATTCGGCGTAGTCGCTGACGTCGGCATACATCGACCAGATGAGTGGCGACATGATTCCAGTGAGTATGGAAATCAGTATTTGGAACAGCAACATGAGCCAGAAGCCTGTCTGTGAAATGGGAATGAAAAAGAATGTGGTGCTGAGTACGACCAGTGCCGCATTAACGCCCATGAACAGGGACTTTTTGCCGAAACGACGGGCTAAGGCGACGGTCAACGCTACGCCTGCCATATTGGCGACTTCGCCTACACTAAGGAACAGACCTGCGTAGAACAGGAAGCCCACCCCTTGCCCCTCCCCAAGGGAGGGGAGATGGAGCTGCGCATCGAAACCGATGATGTCGGCAAAGTAATAGGCTACGGTGGCACCGCGGACGGTGCTGAAAAGGTTGAAACAGAGGGCGGCGCCGATGAGGATCCACCATGGACGATTGGAGAGGAGGGCCTTGAAGTCGCTGCCGACGGAGACGGTGCTGACAGTTTTCAGTCGCTCACGCGTTAGGCGAAAAGTAAGGATGAACAGGATGAGGCATGCTGTAGCGATGACCATCATCGCGTGCTGCCAGGCAACAGCAGCAGAGGTGTTCCCGGCGTTTTCTCCGCAAAGACTGTTAGCTTTGAAGAAGCCAACCAGGGGTTCCCAAGCGGCCAGCGCGATGAAGGAGCCTCCATAGGCGAAGAACATACGGAAGGAGGAGAATACGGTCTTTTCCTGTGGGTCGGCTGTCATTACGCCAAGCATGGCGCCGTAGGGGACGTTGATGGCGGTATAGACGGTCATCATCAAGATGTAAGTGACGTAGGCGTAGATGAGTTTGGCACTGTAGGTCCAGTCGGGTGTGGTGAAAAGCAGGATACCGCAAATGCTGAACAAGGGTGCAATCCAAAGCAGGTAGGGACGGTACTTTCCCCATCGCGTTTGGGTGCGGTCGGCGATGACTCCCATCAGGGGGTCGCTGACGGCATCCCAGATACGTGTGACGAGAACGAGCACTCCGGCATCGATGAGTGAGAGTCCGAAGACGTTGCTGTAGAAGAAAGGGAGGTAGTATGAAAAGACCTTCCAGAACATCGAGGACGACATGTCGCCCAAGCCGTAGCCGATTTTTTCACTTAAGTGTGCCATGATTCTTGCGGATGAGTTGTTTGATGGTTTCCACACTTGCTGCAGTGTTCAACCCGTCTTCCGGAGTGTTCAGGCAGTAATCAATGAGACGGTCGATGGAACTGACGGCTACATGGAGACGTGTGTCGGCTGTGGCGTAATAGATGAGGACGCGGCCGTCGTCATCGAGAATCCATCCGTTGGAGAAGGCTACGTTCATCACGTCGCCCACGTATTCCTGCCCCTCGGGTACGAGGAACCACCCGCCAGGCTGGGCGATGACACGGGTTGGTTCGTCGAGAGCTGTCATATACATGTATAGTACATAGCGCAGTCCGTCGGCAGTACCACGCACTCCATGAGCCAGGTGCAACCAGCCCTTCGGGGTCTTCAAGGGTGCAGGCCCCTCACCGTTTTTCACCTCCTGGATGGTGTGGTAGTGGCGCGCGTTGATGATCACCTCGTCCTTCACTTCAGCGTGGGTGATGTCGTCGACCAACGCCCAACCGATGCCTCCACCGCTGCCGGTGTCGATGAATCCGTCCTGCGGGCGGGTGTAGAGGGCATATTTGCCTTCCACGAACTCTGGATGCAGCACAACATTGCGTTGCTGGCTCTTGCTCTGAAGGTCTGGCAGTCGTTGCCAGGTGATGAGGTCTTTGGTGCGGGCAATTCCTGCTGTAGCTGTGGCGGCGCTGAGGTTGCCGGGCTGCGAGTCATCGTGGCGCTCAGCGCAGAAGACGCCGTAGATCCATCCATCCTGGTGCTGGGTGAGTCTCATGTCGTAGACGTTAGTGGCAGGGATGCTGTCTTCGGGCAAGGTGATGGGCTCATCCCAGAATCGGAAGTTGTCCACTCCGTTGGGCGACTCAGCCACGGCAAAGAAGCTCTTGCGGTCAGCTCCCTCCACGCGGCAGACAACGAGGTAGCGTCCATTGAGTTTAATGGCTCCGGCATTCAGCACGGCATTCATCATGATGCGCTGCATCAGGTAGGGGTTGTCCTGCTCCGAGAAGTCGTAGCGCCATTCCAGGGGTGTGTGTTCCGCGGTGAGGATGGGATGTTGGTATTTCTCATAGATGCCGTTCCCCCATGTCAGTGGCTCGTTGGTGCGCGTCAGCAGCTGCTCGTGGTGTGCCCGTATTTCCTTTATTCTTTCTGTAAAAGTCTGGCTATTCATGTGATGCTTGTATTTTTTTGCTTACTTGATAATGTCTTTAAGCATGAGTATTCTCTTGTCTTTCACCATCTTGCAGAAGTCTTCTGCGTCCTTGGTATTCTTCGCTGGAGCGAAGTACTGCCTGCGGTCGGCGTTGCGCCATACGAGGAAGTAGCAGATGGGGTATTTCTCAATCTGCGGCTTCAGCACACGCGTCCACCACGTGGGATCCGGGATGTTCAGGAATCCGCATTCTGTGAGAGCCACAAGTCTTCCGCTCTTCTTTGCCATGTTGCAGAGCGTAGTGAGGTCCTTGTTCAGCTGACTGACGAATGCCTCCTCGCCTCCCCGTTGCTGGTAGGCATCAAGTCCGATGATGTCCACGCGCTCGTCGCCGGGATAGGTGTCGAGTTCGTCCGGCTCAAAACCATAGTTGGGGCTCCAGCTCCAGAGGATGTTGTAGGGCAGCGTCTTGGCAACGAAGTCCTGCGTCATATTCCATAGGGCACGGTACTCCTCGCTGGAGCACAGCCCGCGTCCCCACCAGAACCATGCTCCGCTGTTCTCGTGCCAGGGGCGGAAGATGATGGGAATCTGATGCCCCTGCTCGTCCTTCAGCGATGCCAGGAAGCTGGTGAGACGTCCCAGCCAAATATGGAACACTCCATGCACCTTGCCTCCAGGAAGCACGGCAGCGACGGTGTTCTTGCTGCGCTCCTCGTTGTTGACCCATGCCGTGCCTCCCGTCAGAGGATTGCGGGGATGCCAGGAGATGGTGATGATGCCGCCTCTTCGGGACTGGGCAATCATCTCCTGACGCATCAGGTTGAAAGGCACGCTATCGAGATTCTTCTCGTCGCCCAACTCGATGCCTCCGAGCTCGAAGCCCATTACTGCCGGATAGTCACCCACGAGGTCGCGCACATCGCTGCGACCCGCTTCATAGCTCCAGCCTAAGCCATAGAAGGGATCGTCCTGATGTCCGAACATGATGCCACGCTTCTGAAGTCGTTGCAGGCGTTGACGCAGCAGCGAGGCAGCTGTGGAAGCATTCTTAGCCAAAGGCGAGAGGCGGTAGGAGATGACATCGCGGGCAGGCACAGTCAACGTGCGCCACACCTTGTCGGCGGTCTGCGTGCGGCCCTCGTCGGCGTGCGTCCAGAGGTTACGGATGGAATAGGTCACCTGGTCGAAATAGGTGCCCAGACGACTCACCTCCATGTCGATGAGGTTGAAGTGCTGCCAGTTGAGGTCATAGCTGACGGGCGCCTTGGTGGGGTTGAGGATGGTGAACGCCCAGTCTCCGCCTTTCAGGGGTTTGAACCAGAATTCCAGCCCCTGCTCGGTAGCATAGCGCAGTCCCTGCACTCCCAGCTCGTCTTGGTCTACGGCTATCATCTCTCGGTTCATGAGGATTGCCTTGGTCTCCTCGCTCATGGCACGGAGGTCGTTGCCCAGGATGAGTGGCGACGCCATCATGCACCACATGGCGAAGTGCGCGCGGTCCTCGTTCACCGTCATGCCATTGCCCACCTCGAGCATGTCTGGGTCGTTCCAATGACCGGGACCGGCGTACTTACGCAGCGGCTCGCAGAGACGAATGCACTGCATGACGCCGATGTCCGTGAATCCCTGTGGATGCACACGTGTGGAATCGAAGTTGCACCAGATGTCAGGACCTATGCGCCAGCTGTGACCGATTTCTGCAGCCCACTCCCAAGGCTTGTTGCTGCCCCACTCGCACATACTCAGGAAGATGGGTCGTCCGGAAGCACGCAGGGCATCACTCATCAGTTTGTAGGCTCCGCGGGCGTTGATATTCGTGGTGTTGCACCAGTCCTCCTTCAGGTAGTCCACCTCCCAGCGGGCATATTGGAGTGCATCCTGATACTCGTGTCCGAGGCTTCCGGGTTTGCCAGCACAGGTTTCCGTGCCGCAGTCGCTGTAGATACCCAGCTTCAGGCCTTTGGCATGAACGTAGTCCGCCAGTGCCTTGATACCGCTTGGAAAGCGCTTAGGATCAGCCTGGATGAAGCCGTCGGCGTCGCGCTGGCCGTGCCAGCAGTCGTCGAGGTTGATATAGGTGTAGCCGGCATCGCGCATGCCAGTCTCCACGAGGGCGTCGGCGATTCCCCGCACGAGTTCCTCGTTGATGTTTCCGGCAAACTTGTTCCAGGTGTTCCATCCCATTTGTGGTCGGTCTCCGATCTTTTCCCATTTCTGCGCCATCAGGCCTTGGCAGGCAACGACGCAGAGAAGGATACATAGAATCTTTTTCATTTTTGAAGATGATTTTTATTGTTGTTCTTCTTGTTCTTGGTGTAAGAATATCAGCAGGTGCATGAATCGTTTATGTTTCATAAGGTATAATCTTTCTTATGAACTTATTTCAGGTAGTTTTCAATGAAGTCCAGACGGGGCTGGAGGTAATCATTTCGCCAGGAGGGATGCTCTTCGTTCGATGGCCAGGCGTGGGTGCGATAGGGCACACAGTTGACGGTCTTCTTGCCCGGAGCGGCGTTGAGTGATGCCCATACGCTGGCAGGCGGACAGGTGGGGTCGATGAGTCCCATCTCGCAGAATATCTCTGCACGCGAATGGCGGATGAGCAGAGCGCCGTCGAAATAAGGCAGCGTGGCATCCAGCATGGAAGCATCCAGCTGCGGGTGGTTCTCGATGGGCTGAGGCCAGCCGCTGCGTCGGCCCGCACGCGCTCCGCCCAGATCCTGCATGGCAGGCACATGGACGCAGACTGCAGAGACGCGCTCGTCCAGCCCGGCAGCCGCCATGGCCTGTCCTCCGCCCTGGCTCTCGCCGATGACGATGATGCGCTTGCCGTCCCACTCCGGCTGGCTCGCCATGTACTCGATGGCACGCAGCAGGCGCAGGTACATACCGCGGAAATAATAGGTCTCGCGGTCGGCGGCGTTGTGCTCCCAGTAGTTGCGCAGGAGGCCGTTCTCCAGCATGCGGTAGTAGTCGTCCGTCTGCCCGTTGAGCATACCGTGGGCGTTCAGGTCCAGGCTGAGGGCTCCTCCGCCCAGGGCAGCATTACCCACACACTCGCCCACCTGGCAGCGGCACCAGTAGCCACTGACGCCTGCAGCGCGGCAGAGGATGATGATGGGCAGCGACTTCTTCTTCGCACCCACGGGTTTGGCCATGTAGCCACGCACGGGTGCAGGTCCCAGGCAGTTGATTTCCAGGTCTTGGCAGACGTACTTTCCCTGGTACTGAGCGGGAACAGCCAGCGGAGTGGTCTTCACCTGCATGGGCAGCGCCTTCAGCTGTCGCTTCTGGTCTGCCCAGTACTGCATCAGGTCTGCTGGCTCCTCGTAGCCCGCACGGAAGCCCTCCGGAGCCACGACATAGCCGATGGAGGCGGGTTTGCCATGGCGTTCCTGCAGCTCCACGCTGACGGCACACGTGCTGTCCAGCGCCAGTTCCAGCGCTGTGAAGGTGTGGCTGGCAGGCATCAGGCTGAACTCGCGGTTGAGCATATTGTTGAGGTAAACACGCACGCGCACGGAGTCCAGCGGCACTTCCTCTGCATGGCAGGTGACCACGGCACGCTCGCCCTTGGCGTAGATGCCGTTGGCGTGGTCGATGTCCAGCCGGTAGGTGCCTGCGCGGTCGACCTCGTCGCGCGTCAGGATGAGCTTCTCGCCCAGGAACTGCTTCCAGAAGGCATCGTCGTTCTGACGGCTGAAGACGAAAGGCGTAGTCCACGGCGCCACGAAGAGCCAACGTGCCTCGTCCTGCTCCATGGCAGCTGCCGAGGGTACCACGTCGCACTCCGCCAGCGCCAGCATCTTCGTGGGATACTTGCTGCGCAGGAGGTTGAACTGCTGCTTGAAGGAGCCGTGGTCCGAAGCCACGCGGTACTGGTCGCGAGCCACGATGTCCACGTACTCGTCGCCGGGGTACCAGTCGTCGTCATCCAGTTCCGAGGTCCAGATGTAGATGAGGTTGTGCACGCCTCGCTGCATGAGGTAGCGCTGTGCGTAGAGGTAGAGCTTTTTGAAGGCTTCGGCACCATCGTTTCCCCACCAGAACCATGCCTTTCCGCCGCGGTTGGTGTTGCCTGCTGCCTCGTGAAAGGGTCGCCAGAGGATGGGGATTCCCTGCTCCTGGTAGTGGAGGAGATAGCGCACGATGGTGTCGAGGTTCTCGTTGATGATGCGCTGCTCCAGCGTGCCCTCCTGCACCGCTCTGCGAGCAGAGAAGAGGGTGCCCGGGCGACGTCCCTCTGCACCCGTGGGAGTGTAAAAGGCGAAGCCGTCCTTCGGCGTCAGTTCCGGATCCACAGGCACGCTCCAGTGCCAGATGAAGCCCACGATGCCGCCAGCGTCGTTCCACTGCTTAGCCGTCGGAGCTAGGTAGTTGAGGTTGCGCTGGCGGAAGTGCTGGAAGTCAAAGATATTCACGGCAGGATACTTCCCTGCGCACTCGCGGATGACGTCGGCGTCCGTGGTGTTGTAGTCCCAACGAGCCTGACAACCGGCCAGCACCTGCCTGCCCCACACCTTGTCGCGGAGATAGCGGTAGAGCTGCCGCGTAGGACCTGTGGCCTCGCGGTCGATGGGCTGCGGGGAGACTTCTCCCTGGGCGAAGGTTCTTGGCATGAAGAGAGCCTGCACGAGCGCAGATAGCAGTAGCAAGCGTTTCATATCGAAGGAGTTCTTGAGGAGGTAAAAAAGTATCGTTACGCTTTATCAGTTAAATTACTGCCCACTGAGAGGGGTAATCTTGAGGTTGTCGAAGTAGGGAGTGCAGACGCGACGCTGCTGTAGCGGAGCCATCAAACCAGCCATACCGCGATGGTAGCGGTCTGAGGAGGTGCTGACCACTTGTTGCCCGTCGACAAAACCAGTGAGTGTGGAACCCTGCATGCGCAGTCGGAGATTGTGCCACTTGCAGGGGCGGATGCCCTCCACCTGTGCACTGTCGAGCACGAATTCCCCACCCACTTCCATGTCTTTGCGTGCACGGATGAGTGCCTGCTGCTCGGCATCGCCGATGAGTTCCTGCTTGTTGCGCTTGCCGCAGCTCATGACGAGGCTGGCGCGTCCCTGGTCGTCGAGTTTCAGGTAGTAGCCCTTGACCCACACGCCGTAGCCGGAGCCCACGTCGATGACACGTCCCATCACAGCCGCTTCGTCCTGTGGGTTCAGGTAGACATCGGCACTGACCTCATAGTCGCGCCAGGCAGAGTCGCCCACGATGGTGTAGTGATGCCATTCGGGTGCCCAGCTGAGGGTGTGGTCGCCCACCACCTGCCTCACGCACTGTCCCTGGTGGTCAGGGCGTTCCGTGAGTTCGAAGGCACCGATGATGTCCGCGAGATAGTTGGGCAGGTAGCCATAGGCAGAGGCTGGCTGGTACTTCTCGAAGTCATCAGCATAGGGGAAGGGGAAGGGTTGCGAAGCGGGGACGTTGGCGAAGGAACCCTTCTGCTGTCCGCGCGTGGTGGAAAGCGAGTAGACAGCCCCAGGCTCGAGTGTGATTTCGAAACGACCGCGACGGGGATGGATGTCCTGCTGCTGCACGAACAGCTGCTCGGGTATGCTGCGCCAGACGCAGAGGTCAGCACGGCTGAGTCCCTTGGCGACCTCGAACTTCAGGGTCTGCGGAGCCTTGGCCTCCTTGGTCTCTATGATGATGCTGTAGTCGCCTGTTGAAGGGTCGCGCATGGTGATGACTGAGCCTCCGCCAGGCAGCTTCCTACAAGCGGAGTCGACATATCGCCATCCTATCTGTGTGAACTGGCCGTAGTGGGCATATCCCCACAGCGACTCACGCACGCTGTAGTGTCCGCTCCAGGGCTCGTGGGCAATCATCATGGCAGGGTCTACGCCATAGGGTTCCAAGGGATAGACGGCAGCAATGTCATACCAGTTGATGACGCGTGTAGCTCCGCTGATGATATAGTTCTCGTTGAAACACTTAACGATGGTGATGAGCACATCGAAGCCCTTGCGGTAGACGTGGTCCTCGCTGTTCCAGATGGGTTTTCCCAGCGCCTCGGTAGCAGCACGCTGCTCGGGTGTGAGCTGTATCTCGCTGAAGGTGTGGGCGCTGACGGCATCGATGGCTGCAGCCAGTTCAGGATCGCGCTGCATCTCTGCGAGGAAGTCCATCTTGTTCTTGCCCCAGTTGTCGAAGCCGTGCAGCTTCACATTCCTGAATCCGCGCTCGTTCATCGTTCGGCGAAGGCGCTTGGCGAAGTCGTAGTTGTAGCCCTTCTCGTTGTGGCAGCCCAGGGCATCGAGCTCCAGTCCATAGTGCTCGCGCAGCCCCGTGAGCCAGTCGACGTAGTAGTCCGCCATCTCCTGCGACCAGATATTTCCTACCCAAGCAGGTGCACTCCATCCTGTGGCGTCGATGGCTAACTGCGGATTGCGTTGCTTGGCTTCGGTCATCACCCACCACATATAGCCCCGTTCGAAGTTGGCATCGCCACGGTAGTGGGCATGGGTGGGCATGGAACCCTGCGTGGAGTTTCCGTCGCCGGGAATTTCCACGAGCATGGTGCTCACGCTGGCTCCGAACTTCGGGCGGAAGACGAAGTCGAGGATTTGTGAACGCTGCGGCTCTGGGTAGGCACGCAGCAACACAGAGGTTGCACCGCCGCCGTTGACGGCTCCAATACCGTCGAATGCCTTGCCGGAGGCTGTGGCACTGACTTGCAGGGGTTGGGCTTGTGCACTCGTGGCAAGGGCGGCAGCCATGAGGAAAGAAATGAGGGAGAACTTTTGCATGTGTATTCCTTAATTAAATAGAGTTCAAATGTTATCTTAGGTTCACTTCAGAGGCAGTTGTCATTCCAGACATGCTATTTGAGCGGCGGATTCTATCTGACAAAATATTTCTTACCTCCACGGATGACCAGTCCTTTCTGTCCCGGCTGCCAGGGGCGTCCGTTCAGGTCGAAGGACTTATCGTCTTCAGGCTTGAGAGTCACGAAATTGTCGTCCTGCAGATCGCCGATTCCGACGAGTTCCTGTCGCAACGCCTTGAAGTCCTCGCGAGAGAGGACATAGTCCTGGGCGAAGGCATCGTCCCACCAGTCTGCATTGCAGCTGCCGTGGTCCCTGCTCTTGAATTCCGAGCTGTTGGGATTGCTGGTGCGACCATAGTCATACCAGGGCGCGAAGTACAGCCAGCGCGCGCGCGCCTTCCACTGCTGACTGATCTTGGAGAGATTTCCGCACTCGGTCAGAGCCACCAGCTTGGTGGGCGAGGCTTTCTTCAGGAAGTTGAAGCAGGTGCTGTAGATGTTGGAGGCATTGGTGTTGTTGTAGACATCGATGCTGACGATATCCACATACTCGTCGCCGGGGTACCAGCGGTAGCCGTCGCTGTACGGTTTTCCCCATGCCGCCGACTGCGTCCACACCCAGATGAGGTTGTCCAGTCCGAGTTCCTGGAACCGGCGGTACATGACCTTCCAGAGCTCATTGCAGGCTTCAGGGTCGCGCCCCCACCAGAACCACATACCTCCCGCCTCGTGCAGCGGACGCCATAGCACGGGAATCTTGCGGGTCTTCAGCAGCTTCAGGTAGCCTCCAATGGTGTTGATATCTTTCATCATTAGCTTATATTCGCTCGACGTAGGGTCAAATATTTTCTTGACATCAAAAGTCGTCTTGTCGTCCTCCGTCCCCCAGTAGAACGAGTACTGCCCGCTCTTGTTGGCAGGCACGTTCCAGTGCCACATGATCTCGATGACTCCGCCAGCCTTGTGCCAGTTGACGAGCTCGGTCACGTTGGTGTAGTCAATCCACCCGCCCTTGGAGGCGAAGGGATGGTGCAGGTAGTCGAAGCAGTTCACGGCAGGCCACTTGCCCGTGTGCTGGTGTACCCACTTGGCTTCGTTGAGGTTCCAGTTCACGTTGGCCGTGGCGCCGGAGAGTATCTTCTCTCCAAAGATCTGATGGAAGCACTGCAGCAGCTCCTCTGCCTCAGCAGAGCGCTGGGGAGTGTCCTGAGCCGATGCGCTGCCGCAGAGCAGCAGCAACAACAGCAAGTGTAGGATTCGTCTCTGTCTCATGTGTGTATGGTCTTTTTGCTTGAATATTTCCCAAAATTCGTACCTGCTCCATCCTCCGTTTACTTGAAAAGACGTGGAGCGAAGTCGCGCAGGTCATAGTGCCAGACGTGCCAGCTGTGGCCTCCAGGTGTTTCGCTGTACTCGTATTTCACTCCAGCCTCGTCAAAGCATTTCAGCGTCTGCTGACAGCTGGCGTGTGCGAAGTCCTCCCTGCCTCCCATCGTGAAACGCAGCACGTGCGCGGTCTTGTTCAAGGTGGAAGCAATCTGGCGCAGGCGCTCGGTCTTGGCCTGCCGGTCGGCATCGTTGCTGCGGAACCAGCCGGAACTCATCACATTGATGTATCCGAACATCTCAGGGTGCGCCATGAATGTGTTGAGGGTTTCGAGTCCTCCCATCGAGAGTCCTGCCAGGGCGGTGTTGTCTGCACCCGTCTTGATGTGGAACTGCTCTTCCACGCGCGGCATGATATCGACGACGAGCTCATCCACGAATTTCTCCGTGTCCATGCCTCCATGGGGCATCACCACAATCATCGGAGCAATCTTCCCCTCGGCATAGAGGTTGTCGAGGATGTGACCGGCGCATCCGATGGAAGTCCAGGAGCCGTCGTTGTCTCCGGCGCCATGAATGAGATAGAGCACAGGCAGCGGCTCCTTGGCAGCCTTGCCGGCGGGCTGCCATACATGCAGGCTGCGTGTGCTGCCCGTGGTGGTGGACTTATAGAAGATTTGCGAAACAGGTCCATGCGGCACATCGCGCTGTGCCCAGAAGATGTCCTCGCCGTTGGTGATCTTTGCCACCGGAGTGATTTCAGAAAAGAAGCGGTAGCGGGGGTCGATGACGCGCACGCCATCGACGATGAAATGGTAGCGATAGGCATCCGTAGGAACTTTGGGGACGACAGCCGTCCAGATGCCGTCGGCATCCTTTTGGAACTGAGCTTTCAGGCCAGCCAGGTCACCTCCCAGCGCCACGGCTTCGGCTTTGGGAGCGTAGATGCGGAAGGCTGTGGAGCCATCGCTGAGTTGTTCTATGGACTTGAGTGTGTCGGCAGGTGTCAGGTTCCTGCGCCACTGAGCATGTGCGCCAAGGACTGCTGCCAGGAAAAAGACGGATAGGAGTAGTCGTTTCATCATTCTACAGGTTTTATGCGTTAGTTATTTTGTGTCTCTGAAGTAGTAATTACGGGAATGGGAAACAGCAGGGCAAGTCCTCCAGAGAGGACTCGCCGTACTGGACGATGACGATTATGCATCTGCTGCATCATATCGTAAGGATTTTTACAGGTTCAAATGAGCACTTATTTCACCAGCACCTTCACCCCGTTGAGGATGTAGAGGCCGCTGGGCAGCTGCTGCACCTCGTTGAGGGTGGCCCCCCTACGGACGAGCTGTCCGGCAGCATTATAGACGTTTCCGCTCCGGGCGACGTTGCTCAGCGTCTGCTGCACTCCCGTCAGGTCGCCTCCCACTTCGAGCACGAGGTCGTAGGTGGCGTCTGCATCTGCAGCTCCGGCACCCGGCACGATGTAGGCGTGGTTAGCCCAGACCTTGGCGTCCTCCTCGGTGGTGGGCTGGAAAGCATTCTTGTTGACGATGAAGGCAGCCTCTGTCAGGTCGGTGTCGGCATAGACACCCTTCAGCGCTCCGTCGTTCAGGGGCTGGGCGGCGATGTCTGTGCCCACGTTGAGGGTGGCGGTGGTGCGCGCCTCCACGTTCTCTGCGTCGTAGGTGCCTTCGGCGATGTAAACCACAGGCTGTCCTGCCGCAGCCTTCTGAACCTTGTTCAGCGCCACGAAGACCTTCCCGTCCTTGTCGTAGGTGCCTGCCACGGTGTAGAGGCTGCCTGCCGAGGGAGCCACGGCCACGGGATAGCACATCGTTGTCAGCTCGCCCGTACGGAAGTCAGCCAGCGGCTGTGCAGGTTCGCCTTCCACGTCTGCCACCTCCTCGATGATCAGACCGGAGTTGCTGCCTACGTTGTGGTCGTGCCAGGTGACCAGGCGGTGGTCACGCAGCTGTGCGTGGAGGTAGGAGAGGTCGTTGCCGGCATAGTCTGCGCCGTGGAGTGTGCATTCGCCGTTGCCCACGGCTTCGATGGTGAAGACGGTGGGATTCAGCGTCAGACCCGTCCAGCTATCGTAGCCGTAGACCTGGACAAAGAGTCCGCTGGCCTTGTGCTGGATGATGTAGCGGTTGTCACCTGCCGGCACGAAGCGGAAGGCGATGTCGGCATTCTTGTAGTCGGTGAAGAACATGAAGGAGCCCTGACGTACGTCGCCTGCCGGTGTGGGAACCAGGTCGGACTCCCCAGCCGGTGCGAGGTAGGTGTCGAAGAGGGGTCCGAAGTCGCTCTCCGCCACATTGCCGGTGCTCCATCCCTGCTCCTCGTACTTCTCCTCGCTGGCAAAGCGGATGGCGTAGTACTTGTTGGGGTTCAGCTGGTTGGCAGCTGCCGAGAAGTTGGCAGCAGCGAGCTTCGAGATGTAGTCCTCACTCTGTGCCGAGGTGTACTTGCCTGCCTGATCGTAGGCTCTGGCGTCTGCCATGAGCTGGTTCCAGCCGTCTATAGCCTGCTGGCTCCACTGACCGGGATTGCTGCCTACCTCCGCCACCCGGACGATGTTCTCTGCTCCGGCAATGGCTTCGCGCAAGGGCGTGGGATCCACGAAGAGCGCAACGAAGGGGGCGTAGGCAGCCTTCAGCGCCTCGTAGTCAGCACGGCTGACGGCGTTCTGGTCCACCAGGTCGGCAGCGGCAATGGCAGCCTGCAGGTCGGTGAACACCTTGCCCATGGTGGCAGCCTGGTTGGTGGGATTGGCGGAGAGGGCGTAGAGCTGCAGCTCGCTGACGTGGAAGTATCCGCGACCGCTGGTGGTGGCTTCGGCGTAGAAGCGCAGGTACTCAAATTCCTTGCCGTCTTCGATGGTGAACATGACAGAGGGCTGCTCGCTGTAGTCCGTGTAGGGGGTCTCGAGGTCAGCAATCCACTCGTAGGAGTCCTTGCCGCCGTCGGGCGAGTCGCTGCCATAGACGCTCCACTTGGTGACGTGGTCGCTGGCGATGTTCTGGCGTCGTGCGATGTCGAACTCCAGGGAGCCTCCCACGGCCTCCGGCAGTTCCACCTGGAGGTAGTGCACTCCGGCTTCGACGTTGCCGCCTTCCCAGTGGCTGTGCCAGAAGCTGCTGAGGTCGCCGTCGATGAGCACGCCTGAGCTGAGGTCGCCGCCGTCGCGGTTGCCGAGGTCGTTCTGGCTGTAGGGGCTGCTGAGCTGGCTGGCTTCGGTGATGAGTTTGGTCTTGATCATGTCGTCGGCCAGGATAGCCTTCTCCTTGGCATCGGCGAGCATGACCACGAAGTCATGTACGAAGGAGTTGTCGTTGAGGATTGCCTGTGCTTCCTCGTCGCTGACGGGCTGGATGAACCACTCGCTGGCACCGCTGTCGGTGTTGGTGTTGAACCAGGTGGTCATGGGGCCTCCCCATCCCTTGCCGCCGTCGTGCCAGTTGCAGTGGATGTACATCTGGCTGTTGGCCGGCTGGTCGCTGAATCTGAAGTTGAAGACCACGACATCCTCCTCTGTGCTCATAGGCCAGCTGAACTCATAGGCTCCGTCTGTTCTGAGCACGGGGTCGAAGGCGATGAACTTCTGCGCCTCGGAGCACTTCTCCGGGGAGCTGAAATAGAGGTGGTTGGCAGGATTTGCCATCAGGTAGGTGCCGTCCTCCTGCCGCTGCAGTGTCCAGAGGAAGGTGGGGTCTGCGGCATCCAGGGTCTTCCACTGGTTGGTGCCGTCGTTGCCGCTGTAGAGCGCCTTCTGGAAGAAAGCGGTCTCGCCCGTCTCCTCGTCCTCGGTGAAGAACTGGCGCGCGCACACGAACCTATAATATCCATTCTCCGGCAGGTACTGCTTCTTCGATGCCATCAGCGTGCGATAGGCGTCCACGATGGCCTGCGCAACTGCATTCAGCGCCTCGGTGGTCATTTCCTGCATGGCCTTGTCGCCCAGGTTGTTCACCACGTCCAGCGCCTTGACGAACTCATTGTACAGCTCCTCGGAATAGTAACCATAGTCGTCGCCCAGGGGCAGTCCGTCCTCGTACTGCTGGTAGCGCAGGTAGATGTCGACGAGGTTTTCCACCGCCTCGTCATGGTCCTCCGGAGCAGGGTTGAAGAACTCATCCTCCGTGCAGAAATAGATTTTTTCAACGGTGATCTGACCTTCGGCATGGTTCTGGATGACCACGCAGCTGTAGCCCGTGTAGGCATGGGGCGTCAGCTTTATATACGCCTCCGTCTCGTTGGCGTTGCAGCTGACCTGGTAGGCGTTCTGCCAGTCGGGATTCTGCAGGATCAGGTTGAAGCTGCAGGTGGACTCGTACCTGATGTAGAGGTATTCATAGTCCATCACATCGTAGCTGCGAAGATCAACGCTGTGCCAGCCCCATGCGCTGGCGGCGTCAATGACGTTGGTTCCCTCCATGAAGCGCGAGGAGAAGTCCACATCAACTTTTGCATTTGCACCGAGGGTCATCAGGACCATCAGTAAACATGTAAAGATTCTTTTCATTTGACACATAATTTGAATGGTTAAACCTAAATTTTGAACGATTTTCGCTGCAAAGGTACGGGTTATTCCTATTCTATCGTGACACAATATTAACCGTTGCCGACACAGGCTGCATCAGATGAACACTTTCTTCTTCTGGTAGTCCTCGCGGAACTCCTTGGGGGAGCATCCCTTGCGGCGACGGAAGAGGCGGTTGAAGTTCGAGAGGGTGTTGAAGCCGCAGTCGTAGCAGATCTCCGCCACCGTCTGTGCGGAGTCCACCAGCAGGCGTGCGGCGTGCCCTATGCGGATGTCGATGATGTAGTCGGAGAGGGTGCGCCCCGTGCGCTGGCGGAAGAAGCGGGAGAAGGCCACAGGCGTCATTCCTATCAAATCGGCAAGCGTCTCCAATCGGATGTCTTCATGGAAGTGGCAAGCGATATACTGCTGTACTTTGTTCACACGTCGGCTCTCGCTTTTCGTTTCCAACCGTGCAAAGGCTGAGGAAGAAAGTTCCCAAGCATCTTCACAAATGGACAGTTCATACATAATATCCATGAATTTCAGCACAGCGTGAAAGCCCTTGCAGTGGGTAGCCAGGTCATCCAGCTTAGCATAGACCTTCATGATGGCGGGCAGCGGGAATGCCAGCCCGCAGCGCGCCCGTTCCAGCATACGACGAATACTGTTGAACTGGTTCTTCCGCAACAGGCTGTCTGGAAAGATGTCACGTGTAAACTGAATGGTGATTTCGCGGATGTCGTGTCGTGTGCAATCGGCCTGTTCCCAGACGTGTTCCAAATCTGGGCTGGTGATGAGCACGAGGTCGTAGTCACCGATGATTTCACTGCTGTCTCCCACCGTGCGGCGTACGCCTATAGCGTGTTCCGTAAAGTTCAGCTCAAATTCCGGATGACAGTGAATGGGGTAGTTGAAGGCGGTCTTATGGCGGTCGGCTACGTAGAAACAGTCACACTCTGCTAATGGCGTGATTTCCCGCATAATATGCGGCTCGTGTTCCATGTGGGGAAGAGACGTGGGCATAGTAGAAAGTCTTGTTTATGGAGGATTGACGCTGCAAAGGTAGTGAAATAATTCTATTCAGACTGCTACTTTCTTAACAAATATCGACACACACATACTTTTATAGCCAAAAATGTCACCAGCACTTTTCATTCGGCGCCATCATTCCTGAGACAAGGTGGCCGTACGCTGGATGATTTCCAAGCACATTCGGGCGTTGTGGTACGGACACTTCCAGAAGCCGGCGTGGTCTTCTTCGAGGTTCACGCTGCCGTCGGCACGCACGCTCCAATACCATTCACCGTGCTCGTAATCAATGAGGTGCACTTTGATGTATTTCCATAAGTTCAGGGCTTTCTTCAGTGCCGCTTCATCATCAAAGTGCTGATAGAGGTTGAAGAAACCAACAACGGCTTCAGCCTGCACCCACCAGTGCCGGTCTTCATCATCGCTCTCATAGACCATAGAGCCGTCCATGCGCAACCCTTCTGCGCCAGCCTGAGCCACCTCTCTAACGATGGACTCTGTATGGCTTAATAGATGTTCGTCATCAAGCACGAGTGACGCTTCATGCAGCAACCACGAGCATTCAATATCGTGACCGTAACTCGCTGTGGTACTCTTTCTCCTCCAATCCATGTCGAAGAACAGATCAAGGTGATGTGTTTTAGGGTTCAGAATGCGGTCAGTGAAGAGGGTAATCAATGTTTTAAGCCTTGAATATAAGGAGTCAACTATAGAATCATAATCTGCATCCAAGTCCTTTTTGCATCTTAATTCATCCAAGACCCTGTAAAGGTTCGTGTAGGATTCAAGGATATGCAGATGAGTGTTCTGACTCTTTGGATAGTTCTCGTCCTTTGTTGAGAGTCGCATGTCCGAGATGGGTTGCCAATCGCGCATACATGCTTCGATGTATCCGTTGTGTGTTGCATCCCAACCATATAGCTCGATGACCTTAAATAGTTCCACGGCAGTCTGTAGAGAACTTCGGTCGCCCGTAGCACGCGCATATTCCGAGAATCCATAGATCATAAATGCAATGGCATAAAACTGCTTTTTGGAATCTAATGGTTTGCCATCTGCTGTTACACTCCAATATACGCCTCCCTGTTCCTTGTCTATGAAATGCTGGAGAATATAATCCCTGGTTATGGTTGCAGCCTGCAGCAGCGATGGCAAGATGTGTTCTTTGCTTTCCATGCTCCCCAATACCCTATAAGCAGCAGCGAAGGTCCATAACAAGCGGGCATAGAGCACCGCACTGCGTGGCGCATTCTTCACCAGTTCTCCATGGCCTGTCATCTGACCGTACCAGCCACCCCTATTGTGATCCCGCATGTTGTTCAGCCAAAACGGCAGTATGTTTTCTGTAAGACAGTCTATTGCCTCGCTACGAAGAGTGTCTATTCTGACCATAATTGTTATTATTTGCTGAATTCGGCGGCAAAGTTATAAAAAAGATTTTGTTCACACTTCCTTTTTCATAACCAAAAATGACACCGCTTAGTGATACCCATCAAGAAAGAGCAGAAAAGGGGAAAAAAAGGTTCGGGCACATGGAAATGTACCCGAACGTGATAATAGGATTTTGTGCGCTGGTTAGCAGAGGATGTTCACGAATCAGAAGTTGACGTGAATTCCAACCATGAAGGTAGCTTTAGGCATGGGGTATCCTTCGATGATTTCGTAGCGCTGTGCGAGCAGGTTCTCGCCGCGTGCCCAGATCTTCACCTGTGGGAAGAGGTGGTAGGCGATACCTGCATTGACGAGGCAGAAGTTCTGTTTGGCTTCAGTTTGCTCGTTGGTGCAGAGTCCGCTGACGTATTGTGCTCCAGCGGTGAGCTCGAGCTTGCAGACGCGATAGCGGGCACCGAGGTATCCTTTGTACTGAGGGGCAGCCAACAGCGGCTTATCCATGTGGAGATAGCTGTGGTTGGTAGTGAGGTCCCAGTGGTTGTTGATGTGGTAGGTGGCCTCGAGTTCAGCCCCCCAGTGCTCGCGTTTGCCCGTGTTGTAGTTAGCGTTGCGACCGAGTTCTGCCACCATCGTGGTTCCGATGAGGTTGTCGGCCTTGAGGTAGAAGAGGTTGACGCCGTAGGTGAGGTTTCCGTGTAGCAGTCGCTGTTTCCATGCAATCTCATAGTTCCAGAGCCGTTCAGGCTTGAGGTCGGGATTTGCTACGCCATAGAGGAACATTTCCTTGAGGTTGGGGACGCGGAATCCCTTGGCTGCGCTGAGTTTGATTTCGCCGTTACTGACGGGTCGGAAGACGAATCCGCCTTGTGGAATCCATTCGCCTCCAGCCTCGCTGTGGTGATCGTAGCGCACTCCAGCTTCGATGGTCCACCACTTGAAAATATCCTGTCGCACATCTACGTATCCTGCGAGTTCGGTGAGGTTCTTGTCGAGGGGGTAGTGCATGTTCTGCTCCATCTTGCGGTTGAGTGTTTCGCCAGTTTCGATGCTGCTGTTCCATGCTTCACCGTGGATGTTCTGATAGTCGAATCCGAGTGTGATCCAGCTGCCTTTCCAGAGCCCGAAACCCTGATGTGCACTGACGCCTGTGAGTGCGTCCTTGGAACGGAAATAGTAGTCGCGTGGTGCTGCATCTGCGGTGTGACCGTCGTTGATGCGATGGCGTCCGAAGTTATGGTATATGCTGACGGCACCGCTGGTGCGGGCATAGCGGTTCTCTACTGCAAGTTCCGCAACGCCGCGGTTTATCCACTGTCGTGCATCGAGGAGGGGAGCGCTCTCAGGGCCGGGATTTGAGGCTGCGAAGTGTGTCATATTGAAGGTTCCCCAGGCGCGCCAGTGCGAGGAGAAATCGTAGCCCAGCTTGGCCATTCCGCCATACTGGTAGAAATTCATATTGTCTCGATGGTTGTCGGAACTCTGGTAGTTGAGGGCGATGTCGCTGAAGAACTTGCCACAGCGCACGCTGTTGTGGAGGTCTGCCTGCACGCTGGCGAAGGATCCTCCGGCGAGGTTGAAGTCTGTGCGTACGCCTTGCTGATTGGGCTGACGGGTGATGATATTGATGACACCGCCCATAGCGTTGGAACCATAGAGGAGGGATGCGGGTCCGCGCACGACTTCTACGTGGTCGGCTATCATGGTCTGGTAGGCGTCGGCGATGGAGTGTCCGAAGATGCCCTGATACTGGGGGTGTCCGTCGACAAGTACCATGACTTGTCCTGTTCCGGAATTGATGCCTCGGACGCTGATGCCTCCAGCCGCTCCTCCGCTGACTCCATAGCCCATGAGTCCGCGCTGTGTGATGAAGAGGTTGGGGATTTGCTCCGAGAGGGTGGGCAAGAGGCTGACGCGCTCGAGCTGGTTGAGCTGTTCGCTGTTGACGGTAGATACGGTGGAAATGATAGCCCGTTCGGGGACGGCAGTACGTGTGCCTGTAACTACGACATCGCGCAGGGTGGTGTCATTGGCGATTTCATCGTTCGTCGCTTTTGCGGAGGTGCCCAGCGTGGCGATGAGGGCCAATGCGAGGAGTTTGCTTGTTCTCATAACGAATAATTGTTTCAAGTGTGTTTGTATATTATAGGGTAAGTATACCTTTATTATATGACGTGCGCGTGAAGAGGAAGAAGATGGCGGTGCCGAGGAGCTGTGCAAGGGCTACCATCCAGAAAGCAGCGGTGTAGCTGAGGTGCTCGCTGACGAGTCCTCCAAGGAGTACTCCGAGTCCTATTCCAATATCCCACGAGATGAGTAGGGTGGAGTTGGCCGTTCCGCGCTCGTTGTGCCGGGCCATAGAGATAATCATATTCTGAAATGCGGGCCACAGGTGTCCGTTGCCTAATCCCAATAGGATGGCAGATCCGTAGTATCCGAAGGCGTTTGGCGAGACGACGAAGAGCAGGTATGCGAATGAGGAGATGATGGTACCTTCTGCTGCGTTCATCACCAGCTTGCCCTCGCGCAAGGCTTTGGCTCCCTGCAGGCGGGAAGCGATGAGGCCAAGGGATACGAGTAGGAACCACGTTCCCGTTCCTCCTGTGATGCTCATGACTTCCTTGCTGTAGATGGCGAGGTAGTTGCTGAGGACCCCAAAGCAGAAACCGTAGAACATCATGTTGAGGGCAAGGATCCAGCCGCGCAGGAGGAAGAAACGGTCAAGTGAGACCCACCCCCGCCCCCTCTTGTGATGGAGGGGAGCGGCTGCGCTATGTGGCTTGGACTCTGGCCGGAGGTCTCCACTCCCTGACGGGCGGGGTCGGGGGTGGTTCTGGGTCTGTATTCTGCTATCCACCAGCAATCCAAGTCCGGCGATGATTAGCGCGAGCCAGAAGAGGAGCTGAAAATTGTCGGTGAGGCGATAGAGATAGATGGCGACCGTTGGTGCGAGAGCCATAGCGAGGTTGTTGGAGAGGCCATAATACCCGATGCCTTCGTTCCGGCGCGACGAGGGCAAGACATCGATTGCCATCGTGGAATTCGCTACGGTCAGGGCTCCAAAGGGCGCTCCATGGAGTGTCCGTACCATAGTGAACAAAAGGAGTGATGCAGCTCCGAGATATCCTCCGAAGAATATGAAGAACAGGAAGAAACACACCATAAGCACCTTCTTTCGGGGGAAGGTGTCGACAAGGAATCCGCTGAAGGGCCGCGCAAGCAGGGCTGTCAGAGTATAACCGCTGAGCACCAGCCCCACCACATCCTTTGTGGCGTCGAATCGCTCCACGAGATAGAGTGGCAGCAACGGCGTCAACAGATAGAATGCGAAGAACAGCGAGAAGTTCGCTATCATCACGCGGCAGTAGTTGCGATTCCAGAGCTGTTCGTGTGAGCTGGGGCTAATGGGGCTAATAGGGCTTATGGGAGCTAATAGGGCTTCTGGTGTTTAGAGGATGGCTTCAGCCAGTGATTCGAGGAGGGGGATGTCGGCTTCCTTCATCTTGCCTCGCAGGGTGACTACGGGCTCGATGATTTCCACTTGCTTCATTTCTTCGATCATGGCTCGCATGGTCTTGGCGGCGCTGGGTGCCCAAGATCCGTTCTCAACCAAGCCGACTCGGCGCTTCTGGTAGGCCTTGATTTCGAGGTGATGGAGAAAATCATACATGGGCGGAAAAACTCCTGCATCGTAGCTGCTGGCCATACAGATCATCTTGCCATAGCGGAATGCATCTTCGATGGCTTCGCCGAGGTCATCGCGACAGAGGTCGCTGACGGCGACTTTCGGGCATCCTTTTTCCTTGAGGATCTCTGCAAGTCGTTCTGCGGCAGCAGCAGTATTACCATGGATGCTGGCGTGTGCGATGAAGACTCCTTCTGTCTCCACATCGTATGCACTCCAGATGGTATAGAGTCGCAGTGCCTCTGCCATCTGTTCGCCTTCGAGTATGGGTCCGTGCAGGGGTAGTATTTTCTGGATGTCGAGCGCGGCAGCTTTCTTCAGCAGGGTGCTGACGGGCTGTCCGTATTTTCCGCAGATGTTGAAGTAGTATCGGCGTGCCTCGCATGCCCAGTCGTCGGCGTCAGAGTCATAGACTCCGAATTTTCCGAAGCCGTCGGCAGAGAAGAGCACGTGGTCGGTATCGTCATAGCTGACCATGACTTCCGGCCAGTGCACCATGGGTGCCATGATGAATTTCAGCGTGTGGTGGCCGAGTGGGAGGGTGTCGCCTTCCTTCACGGCCAGAACGCGGCTCTCCTGGATGCCGTTCTCAAAGAACTGTGGCATCATCTGCTTGGCCTTTGCGGAGCAGACGATTTTCAGTTCAGGATAGAGGGCTGCCACTTGTGCAATTCCGCTGGCGTGGTCGGGCTCCAGATGATGTACGATAAGATAATCGGGCGTGCGTCCTTGTAGGACTTGTGCGAGGTTTGCTTTCCACGTGTCCATTGTTCGCGCATCGCTGGTATCCATGACTGCCACCTTCTCATCGAGGATGACATAGGAATTATAGCACATCCCGTCAGGGGTAACGTATTGGCTTTCGAAGAGATGTTGTTCGGGGTCATCGACTCCGATATAACGGATGTCTGATGTGATGTTTTTGTTCATAAAGGATATGATGATTAGTGTGAATATTCGTCCTGTTAATTGATGTTCTCCACCCAGCGGAAGAGTCGGTTCCATCGGATGTGGCCGCGTAGCCATCCTCTGTCCTTGTCGGTGGACAGCCAGATCATGATGGGTTTTCCGACGATGTGGTCCTCTGGCACGAAGCCCCAGAAGCGGGAGTCGGCAGAGTTGTGGCGGTTGTCGCCCATCATCCAGTAGTAATCCATCTTGAAGGTGTAGCTGGTGGCGAGGCTGTCGTTGATGAAGATGTGTCCCTCGTCGTCCACTCGCAGGCTGTTGCCTTCATAAGCGTGGATGGGCCGCTCGTAAATCGGCAGGTTCTCGAGCGTGAGCTGAATGGTCTCGCCTTTCTTCGGAATCCAGACGGGTCCGTAGTTGTCGCGCGTCCAGCCCGTAGAGGCATTGAGAGGATATACTTCTCCCTTGTCGCTGCTCATGTCTACGACAGCAATAGTATCCACATAGTTGGTTGCGGCCAGCAGTTGGTCGCGGGTGGCAGCAGTGAGGGGGAGGATGCCGGTCTGATGCAGGTCGCGCAGATCGTCGTCGGAGATGCCGAGTTCGTGTGCGAACTCTTCGGGCAGGTCGCGCAGGCCGCCCTTCAGCTTGACGTGGTAGTTGTATTGCACATTGTCAGGCTCCTTGTTGGGTTTTCCGTCGAGGTAGACGACGCGGTCCCGGATCTCGAGCGTCTGTCCGGGCAGCCCCACGCACCTCTTCACATAGTTCTCGCGGCGGTCGACAGGACGAGTGCTGACGTCGCCGAATTCCCCTCGGTTCTGCGCGAGGTACTGGCGGCCAATGGTATAGATGAAGTTGAAGATCTGCCGCTGCTGCAACGCCGGAAGGCTGTCGAGCTGAGAGAGGTAGTCGGAATTCTGCTTTACAATCTGCCGGCCATAGCCGTACGATAGTGCATAGAGGTCGGTGCTCTGGTAGAACGGATTCGAGAGCACGCTGTCGCCGGCCGGATAGTTGAAGACGACAATGTCGTTGAGCTGCACGGGCTTGGGCGACACGCGCTTGTATTTCCACTGAATCAGCTCGCTATAGCTCTTCATGCCTCCTGGCAGGGTGTGCTGCACCAGGGGCAGGTGCAAAGGCGTCTGAGGCACGCGAGGGCCATAGCTCATCTTCGATACGAAGAGGTAGTCTCCCACGAGGAGGCTCTTTTCGAGCGAAGATGAAGGTATGGTGTAGTTCTGGAAGAAATAGATGTTGACAAAATACACCGCCACGAGTGCGAAGACGATAGCATCGACCCACGACATGATAGTCCGTGTGACAGGATTCTCCAGCTCCTTCCACCACGTCCATGGAATCTTATGGGTGATGTAAGCATCAAAGATAAAGGGAACGACGATGAGTCCCCACCAAGCATCAACCCACGCGAGGAACCAGATGTATAGTGCCACGAAGATGAGCATTTTAGCCCAATCTTTCCAAGTAACTTTTTTATTTATCTTCTTCATAGAAAAGTCTACTATTCAATGTTCAATATTTCAAAATCTCAATCCCATCTCCCCTCATCAGGGAGGGGGAGGGGGTGGGCTTTTCACTCCCCAAACATATCATCCATCGTGAGCAGTCCGCTGTGCTGAGCCGTGTATTCTGCGGCAAGCACGGCACCCAGGGCAAAGCCTCGGCGCGAGTGGGCATCGTGTGTGATGGTGATGCTGTCGGCCTCGCTGTTCCAGGTGATGCTGTGGATGCCCGGCACTTCTCCTCGGCGTATGCTGTCGATGGCCAGCTCGTTGGCCGCCGGCGTATGTTCGTCGACCACGCTGCCGTCGGGCTGTGTCAGGGTGCCGAGACTCCAGGAGTCCTTACGTTCCACCTCGCTCAGGATTTGTTCGGCAAGCGTAATCGCCGTGCCACTGGGGTGATCCAGCTTATGGATGTGATGCACCTCCTCCATCCGCACCTCGTACTGCGGGAAGTTGTTCATCAGGCGGGCCAGGTAGCGGTTGATGGCTCCAAAGAGATACACCCCCACCGAGAAATTTGAACTCCAGAACAGCGTCTTGCCGTCCTCGCGGCATTGGCGGCGGACTTCTTCTGCATGATCTGCCATCCAGCCCGTACTGCCTGAGACGACTTTCACTCCAGTTTCGAAGCAACGTTGTATATTACCATAAGCCACAGCCGGAGCCGTGAACTCTATGGCTACGTCCGCAGTGCGGAATGCCTCGCTCTGGAAGTCTTGTTGATTGTCTATATCGATTCGGCAGACTATTTCATGGCCGCGGCTGAGGGCGATTTCTTCTATCATTCGCCCCATCTTGCCATAGCCGATAAGTGCTATCTTCATTGTCTTTGTTTTTAGAATTCGGGCGCAAAGGTAGTGAAAAGTTTATAGTTTAAGGCTGAAAGCTCGGTAATATTTGCGTTGGAAGGCACAATAATTAGGTTTTTTAATGTTGCAAATGGAAATTTCACTAAACTCTAAACCCTAAACTCTAAACTTATTTGTATCTTTGCGCCCGAAATCGCGCAAAAAGCATTATGGAAAAGCTGCTGCACTACGTCTGGAAACATCGGATGCTGCCCCTTGGCCCCTTGACGACCACCGGGGGACAGACGGTGGAGGTCATAGACCCCGGCCTGCATAATCGGGATTCCGGTCCCGACTTCTTTAATGCCAAAGTGCGTATCGGCGGAACGATGTGGGTGGGAAATGTGGAAATCCACCTGCGTTCCAGCGACTGGCAGCGCCACGGTCATCAGACGGATGCCGCCTACAACAATGTAATTCTCCACGTCGTCGAAACGGCTGATGCCGAGGTCACCACAGCCGACGGCAAGCAGCTCCCTCAACTCTGTCTGTCGGTTCCTGACAGCGTTCGCCAGCACTACGCAGAACTCTGTCGCACGGAAGACTATCCGCGCTGTTGGCGTATCATCCCTTCGGTCAGTGCCCTGACGGTGCATTCGTGGATGTCTGCCCTGCTGGCCGACCGCCTCACCGAGCGCGCCCGTCGTTGTCTCGACTGGTTGCAATCCGTCGATGGCGACTGGGAGCGCACCCTCTTCATCGCCCTGGCCCGCAATTTCGGCTTCGGCCTTAATGGCGATGCCTTCGAGGCGTGGGGACGACAGCTGCCCCTCTATGCTGCCGCCAAGCACCGCGACGACCTCTTCCAACTCGAAGCCCTCTTCCTCGGTACGGCAGGACTGCTCCGCCTCGAGGCCGTTCCCCCTACATCGCGCGAGGCAGCCGCACAGGACACCTACTTCCTTCGGCTGCAGAAAGAATGGACCTACCTTCAGCACAAATTCCAGCTGCCGGAGCCGATGGAGTCAGAGCGCTGGCGCTATCTGCGACTGCGGCCGCAGAACTTTCCGCACCTGAGAATAGTGCAGTTAGCGCAGCTCTATCATCGCGCCACTGCCGGCTTTTCGCAGTTGATGAAAGCCACCTCGCGCGAAGCTTTCCATGCGGCCCTCGACACCGCCCCCTCGGAGTATTGGCAGACCCACTACCTCTTCGGCCTCGAAAGCAAGCCGTCGGCCAAGCACCTTACCGAAGCCAGCCGCGACCTGATCATCATCAACACCGTCTGCCCGATGCTCTTTGCTTACGGCGAGGCGCACAACGACGAAGCCGCACAGGAGCGGGCAGTGAGCCTGCTCGAGGAGTTGAGGCCCGAACAGAATTTCATCATCCGCCAGTGGCGCCAATGCGGCATTAGCGTCGGCAGTGCTGCCGACAGCCAGGCACTCATCCAACTCAAGCGCGAGTACTGCGATCGCAAGGACTGCCTCCACTGCCGTTTCGGATTCGAATATTTGAGACAACATTAAAATGGACTATCGTTTCACACTCCCCATGAAGGTCCGCGACTATGAATGCGACCTGCAAGGCATTGTCAACAATGCCAACTATCAGCACTATATGGAACACGCCCGCCATGAGTTCATCCTCTCCGAGGGCGTCAGCTTCGCCGACCTCCACGACCGGGGCATCGACTGCGTGGTGGCTCGCATCACGATGTCGTTCAAAGCCCCTCTGCGCAGCGGCGACGAGTTCCTCTCATGCGTGAATGTGCAGAAAGAGGGGGCGCGCTATGTCTTCTACCAGGACATCATCCGCCAGTCCGACCAGACACTCTCTCTGCGGGCCCGGGTGGATGTCGTCTGCCTGATCAACGGTCAGCTGTCATTGGGCGTCGAAGAATTGGATAAACTCATGTAGGATGACAGACCAGGAACTGATCTATACGATGGCTCTCACGCGGCTGATGCCGTTCAATGCCAGCCAGCAGCGCACCTTGCTCAACGAGGTGGGCTCGGCCACCGCGGTCTTCGAGAACCGTCGCGACCTGGGCCGCATGATGGAGCATTTCTCTCCGCGTGCTGCAGAGGTGCTGGCCGGGATGGAGAGCGAGCTCGGTCGCTGTGAGCAGGAACTCTCCTACGCGCGCGAACATAAAATAAAGGTGTTGGCGCTGCAGGACCCGTCGGCTTATCCCCGCCGGCTGCGGCAGTGCGACGATGCCCCGCTAATCCTCTATCAGCTGGGCGCCGCAGACCTCAATGCTAAACATGTCATCAGTGTCGTCGGCACCCGTCGCTGCACCGAGCGCGGGCGCGACCTCTGCAACAGCCTTGCTGCCGACCTCGCGCGGTTGCTGCCCGATACACTCGTGGTCAGCGGCCTGGCCTACGGAATCGACATCGCAGCTCATCGTGCATCGCTGGCCAATCATCTGCCTACGGTGGGTGTGCTCGCCCACGGCCTTGATGAAATATACCCCCGCCTGCATCGCCAGACAGCCATAGAGATGCTGCAGCAGGGAGGACTGCTGACGGAGTTTATGAGTCATACCCAGATAGAGAAAGTGAACTTTGTGCAGCGCAACCGTATCGTGGCCGGACTCGCCGACGCCACCGTTGTCATCGAGAGCCCCGAACGGGGCGGATCGCTCATCACGGCCGAGATGGCGAGCGGCTACAACCGCGAGGTATGCAGCTTCCCGGGCCGTCCTACCGACATCGCGTCGGCAGGCTGCAACCACCTCATCCGCCGTCAGGGAGCCCACCTCGTCACCTCCGCAGCAGATATCCTTGCCGACCTCGGATGGGAGCCCGTCTGCCAGCCCGACGGACAGGGGGTGATGGATTTCCCTGCCGCAGCGCAGCCCTCCGAAAACCCCGCATCCGCGGCCTCGCCGCTTGTTGCTGTGCCCGAGGAGCAGGCCATCGTCTCTGCCCTCAAAGCGTGCGGCGGCGACCTCTCCCTCTCTGACTTGATTGCCAAAACCGGCCTGCCCGTGGCGCGGCTCACGTCCTTCCTGCTGCCGCTGGAGATGAAGGGCATCATCCGGAAACTGGCTGGCAACAAGTACCACCTCATCCATTAGAATGTTCAGATACAATTAAATAATAATCAGCATGAAAAAGAATCTCGAAACCCTATGCATTCACGGCGGTTGGCATCCCTCGAAGGGACAGCCCCAGCAGCTGCCCATCTATCAGAGCACCACGTTCCGTTACGAAACCAGCGAACAGATGGCACGCCTCTTCGACCTCGAGGAAGAAGGATATTTCTACACCCGTCTGGCAAACCCCACGAACGATGCCGTGGCTGCCAAAATCAATGCCCTTGAGGGCGGTGTGGGCTGTATGCTGACCTCCTCAGGTCAGGCCGCCTCGTTCTATGCCGTCTTCAATATCTGTCAGGCCGGCGACCACTTCATCACCGCCAACAGCATCTATGGCGGCACCTATAACCTCTTCGGCGTCACGATGAAGAAACTCGGCATCGACTGCACCTTCATCGACCCGGACTGGGACGACGAACGCATCGAGGCCGCTTTCCGGCCGAATACCAAGTGCTTCTTCGGCGAGACCATTTCCAACCCCGGCGGCAATGTCTTCGATATCGAGCGCTTTGCCAAGATGGCCCACAAGCACGGCGTGCCCCTTATTGTTGATAACACCTTCGCCACACCCATCAACTGCCGGCCGATAGAGTGGGGGTGCGACATCGTCACTCACTCCACCACCAAATACATGGACGGCCACGCCACCCAGGTTGGCGGCGCCATCATCGACAGCGGCAACTTCGACTGGGATGCCCATGCCGACAAGTTCCCCGGCCTGACCACCCCCGATGAGAGCTATCATGGCCTCACCTACACCAAAGCCTTCGGCCGTAAGGCCTACGTCACCAAACTCGTCTCGCAACTCATGCGCGACCTGGGCAGCATCCCCTCTCCCCAGAACTGCTTCCTGCTCAACCTCGGACTCGAGACCCTGCATCTGCGCATGCCGCGCCACTGCGAGAATGCTCAGCGCGTGGCCGAGTGGCTGGAGAAGAACCCGCGTGTGGGATGGGTCAACTACTGCGGACTGCCCTCCAACAAAAACTATCCGTTGGCACAGAAGTACCTGCCCAACGGTTCATGCGGAGTCATTGCCTTCGGACTGAAAGGCACGCGCGAGGATGCCATACGCTTCATGGATAACCTCGATTTTGTCAGCATTGTCACCCACGTGGCCGACGCGCGCACCTGTGTGCTCCATCCTGCCAGCCACACCCACCGTCAGCTCTCCGACGAGCAGCTGCTGGAGGCAGGCGTGGCACCCGACCTCATCCGCCTCAGCGTGGGCATCGAGAATGTCGACGACATCATCGCCGACCTCGAACAGGCGATGCAGAAGATGTAGGTGGGTCCTATAAATTATAATTAATAGAACACACCTGTAATTCGTCCGATGCCAACCGGTTCCACAGCCCCCGATTTCCTCTATCTCGACCCTCTCCTGCTTGCCTGCCGCCTCGGGCACGTTCGCTACGAACAACAACGCGAGGCGCTGCTGGCGGCAGCGAGGGCCGCAAAGGATGCGATGTCCTACCTCTATGCGGTGGAGAACTTCGGCGTCGGACGGAACTCCCAGCTCTTCACCTTTCTCGGTCAGGTGCTGTCGGCCATCACCTACTACCGCAACAAATACCCCGAAGTACTGGGGTTGCGGCAGCAGGGTGGGGCGCCCGAATCCTTCCTCGACAACATCCACGTGCCCGACCTGGTGGAACCTGTGCTCAGCCCCGCGCAGCACAAGCATTTCTACGAGGCCTACTGGTGGTTCTCCAACCACCACCATCCCACCGGCTTCGATGCAAAGAAGGGACGCTTCATCGGCATCTGGTCCACAGAACCAAAGGACAATGCGTCCGTCGTTCCCCGCTTCGGGGAATACCTCAAAAACCTGATAAACCACAAGACCCAACGCGTGCGCAGCCGCTTCGAGGGCTTCCCGTTGGATATCGTCATGGCACTGCTTCAGCGGGCTTTCCTTTAGGTACGCGATAGGGATTCGTTGTCGCGTACCTACGGCACGCTATCCATTAACATCATCATTTCCAGCCGTTCTTCAAGCGTGAAGCGTCGCAGAGCGCCGAGCGGAAACGGCTGGCTATCTCTGTCGCGCCCCGATGGGGCTAACGGCACGCATGTCAACAATTCGAAAACGCAATGCCCCAGGGGCATAACAATATTAGCCAACTCATTCCTTTAACCCTTTCTTTATCGAACGTAATGCCAATAAACAGCCCTATTATGCCCCATAGGGGCATAACAATGGTAGCCAGCCATTTTACTGGCTGGTATGCAATGGCAAAAAAATATGCGTGCCTTTAGGTACGCGACAACGAATCCCTATCGCGTACCTTACAAGTCGTGGTGCAGCAATCGGTACTGCGCCATCTCCTCGTATTTCGTGCCCGGCAGGCCGTAATTCGCATACGGATAGATACTGATGCCTCCGCGCGGGGTGAAGAGTCCGATGACCTCAATATACTTCGGCTGCATCAGTCGGATGAGATCCTTCATGATTGTGTTCACGCAGTCCTCATGGAAGTCCCCGTGATTGCGGAAGCTGAACAAATACAACTTCAGCGACTTGCTCTCCACCATCAGCTTGCCCGGCAGGTAGTTGATGCGGATTTCTGCGAAGTCCGGCTGCCCCGTTATCGGGCACAGACTCGTGAACTCAGGGCAGTTGAAGCGCACCCAGTAGTCGTTGTCCGGGTGTCTGTTCTCGAAGGTCTCCAGCACCTGCGGTGCATAGTCCGTCGGATACTCCGTCTTTCGTCCCAGGGCAGACAGCGTGGCCCTTTCATTCCTTTGATCTTCCATATTTTATATACGTTTTCGCATTTTCGTTCGATATTCGCCCGCAAAGATACCACTAATTATCCGATTTCTCCACATTTTCTCCGAATAATTTGTCCTGTCACCTCCATTCTCCGGCATTTTCGTTATTCATAATAGCCGATGGTGCGCCGTTCCGTCAGTATGTCTATAAACTCGTTGAACAAGGGAAGTTGCCGACCTCACGGTTATTGGAAGCAACGGGCCAGCAGGCCTATTACCGCCATGTGGGCGG
>CACZAN010000009.1 GCA_902779165.1 uncultured Bacteroidales bacterium | reverse complement strand
CGTGCTGCTCAACCACGCCACCGACGCAGAGCTGCAACAGCTGCGCATCCAGGTGAAACACTTCGGCATGAAGCAGTTTGCTGCCGCGCTAATGTGGATGCTCCAGCAGACGCTCCATCTGCCTGCCAACAAGATGATAGCCAAGCCCAACCGCTATCGCGGACAATGGCTGCTGAGTTTTATTATGGAGGGTGGTAACTTCGGCTTCTACAAGCGTAAGGAAGAGACGGACAATATGGTGCGAGTGGTGTGGAACGGCCGCGTCAAAGCCTTCAAGACCATATTGGTATGGCCCGAGATGGCAAGGCCGATATGGCGGAGTGAGTGGGATTTTCTGTCCTACCTTATAAGCAGTATACCCAAGCGCATCAGGCAGCGCACACTCTTCTTCAGTAAAACACCACAACAATCAGAATAATCCGCCCATCAAACAATGAAACAGAAACAGGGATACACACTAAGACACGTTTGCGGAAAGCCCGTGGTGATGTACTCCGGCAAGGCCGAGGGGCAACGCAAGGTTTACCAACTGAGTGACGCCGCAGCATGGCTGTGGCATAAGGCCGCTGAACAGGGCGACTTTACCGTAGAGAGTCTGGCCCATGCACTCTACGAGGAATACGACATCACGCGCGAGGATGCGCTGTCGGATGTTGCTGAGCTCACGGCACAGTGGCAGCAAGAGGGCATGGTGGAGTAGATCAGACAAAAACCGCCGCGCCAACAAGCGCGTCTCCGTCAAGAGCGACGTCGTGGGCAACCACCTCTACCAGACCGCCCGCGACTGGACCTGGGCGCGACTCATCGAGGACGGCAAGGCCCTCCTCGCCATCGACCCCGACCAGCCCACGCGCATCGTCTCCACCGACAAGAAGGCCCAGAAGGCCGGCGGCCTCTGCCTCGCCCTCAAGGGCGTGCCGGTGAAGCCCACCGACGACGTGGACGTGGACAAGGAGTACCAGCTCATCCCCCTCGACAGTTTATAAACATTATAAATCAATTTAATTCTATCATTCAATTATGAAAACAAAAATTCTATCAATTCTCGCCCTACTGCTCACAGTGACGCAGGGGGCATGGGCGCAGACCACAGCCGACATTGGCAGGGTAATCGCCGCAGACGGCAAGATGTATAAGACCGTAACGCTGGCCAACAAGGTCAGCACAGCCTCGGGCGTAGTGGCCTACGTAGGCACAGCAGGCAGCGTGGATGGTACTGCGGCCTCTTCCACTCATAAGGTCATAGCCATCTCGCTGGAGAACATTCCCGGGGGCACACCGTTCTGTACCCACAGCGGATTGTGGTTCGCAGATGCATATACTAATCTCGGCAATTGCTTAAATGTGATAGACGGCCTGGGACGTACCAGTAGTTTAGCCAAAGCTACAGGCCATGATAATGGCGGCTTAGATGGCTCAAATGGTCACTTAGCCTGCAAAGCCGCATGGAAATACAACACGCCTCAACCCGACGGCGCCAGCAACTGGTTCTTGCCTACTATCGGGCAGTGGAATCTGGTTGTGAAGGGACTCATGAACAGAAATACCGACATACAGACATCACAGGAGGCAGCCATTACGCACAGTATTCTCAGTGCAAAGGTTACGCCGAGCGGCGCCGCTGGTTTTCCAACTGGAGCTAACTATTGGACTACCACAGAATACGATGGCGCCAACGTCTGGACGTTCTATACATATCAAGAGGGAAGCAGGGCGGTTCAAATGGAAAAGACCTCGACGGTCAGCTGGACGCGCATCCGCCCCTTCTTTACCTTCGCCAGCGCATCCAACGGCTACGTAGTGGAATACGATGCCAACGGCGGTAGCGGCGCACCCGAAGTACAGAGCAAGACCCACGGCACAGCCCTCACGCTGAGCAGCACCGTGCCTACCCGCGACGGCTACACCTTCGCTGGCTGGGCAACATCGGCTGAAGGCGCAGTGGCATATAGCGCAGGCGACTCATACACTACCGACAACGACATAGTTCTTTACGCCCAGTGGGCACCCACCTACACCGCCGACTTCGCCGCTGGCAACGACAACGAAGGCTGGACCATCGACCCCACCTCCGATGTAGAGGGAGCGACCGTCACCGTCAGCTACGAGGGCGAGAACAAGGTGAAGAGCGTAACGGTGAAGCGTGTAGCTGTGGGACATGAATTGTCATCGGTTTCCTTGGGCGAAATTATTTGCTCTGACGGACTGGCTTACGCTGCTGCTGACCACAACAACCTGCCGGCGGGCGTAACCGCTTCGGGCATGGTTGTATATTTGGGCGCTGCTGGCTCTGTAGAGACTGGTAACAGCACATACCGAGGTATGGCTATTTCACTGGTCGATGCTCCTCAAGTTGCTGGAACAAATACAGGGGCGACAACAGGTCCATGGGCAGATGGAGACGTTGCTGCTATTGATGTCGATGGTATTGCAAATGTAGGTGGTTCGTATTCAAATGCCGTTGCAGAACTGAAAGGCATTGCCAATACGGCGTATATGATGGTCTGGTGGCCTTATGCATACAAGTTTGCTCATCACCGCGCCCGCAATTACGCAGTGGCAAAGCCCAGCGGCACCAGCGACTGGTTTGAACCAACCCTTGGTCAATGGGCAAGGATGATGGACAGTTTTGGCGGTTCATTCGTATCGGGAACTTATGATACCAAAAGCGCCACGGCTGTAAGCAATCTCAACACCGCACTCACCAATGCTGGCGGCACAGCACTTTCTGCTGATTTGTACTGGCTAAGTACAGAAATAAACAATAGTGAAGCAGCATTCTTTAGTGCATCTGGAGGTCAGTTTGGTTATCACGGCAAAGACACCAGCCACCGTGTCCGTGCCTTCTTTGCCTTCTAATCCCCCCTTCGCAAGGCAACAAACAACAATAGAATCATAACAGTAAAAACAAATATAAATGAACATAACAATGAAAACAAAGATAATATCTATCCTCGCCCTCCTGCTCACAGTGACGCAGGGGGCATGGGCGCAGACGAACACATACGCTTCGGAAGGATATATCGAAGTATTAACCGCCCAAAACGGCTCTATTCATATACATGGCTGGGCCAGTGACCAGGATTGTCCAGACACCCCTATTGACGTGGACATTTATGTATTTTCCAATTCGGATGGTACAGGCGAAGCTATAGCATTCAAAACGACAAAAGCTAACGGAAGTCATCCGGATGTCGGCAACCATGCCTTCAGTACCGAAGTGGAGTTGCCTAATACCACTCAGACAACCTACTATGTGAGAGCTTGGGCTTTAGAAACCAACTCTGCCGGACAACGTTTGGGTGGCGGCTGCCAGATGACGATTGCAGCTCAAAGTTCCGCAACGATACATGCCGTAACAGTCAATGCACCGTTTGCTGTCACTTACAACGCTAATGGCGGCACTGGCGCACCCTCGACGCAGTATAAGCGCACGAGCTTTAACCTCACACTGAGCAGCACCGTGCCTACCCGCGACGGCTACACCTTCGCTGGATGGAACACCGCAGCTGACGGCAGCGGCACAGCCTATGCCGCAGGAGCCACCTATACGGGCAACGCAGACCTAAGCCTCTATGCCCAGTGGACACACCACACCACGAGCGGCATCGACTGGAACCCCTCAACCAACAGCGGCACCTTCCTGATGCCCGCCTACAACGTGGAGGTGAGCACCGAACTGTGGTACCTGGTCGATGAAGAGAAGACCCTCGCAGAAAACAAAGACGCCTACGGCACGAAGAGCGACTTCTTCCTCAACCGCACGCTGACAGCCAATGTGTGGAACACCTTCGCCTCACCCTTCGCCATCGCAGCAGGCGATATGGAGAAATACTTCGGCGCAGGAGCCAAGGTGCGCCAGCTGAGCACCACGTCGGTGGATGGCACCGTCCTGACCCTTAACTTCACCGATGCCACCGAAATCGTGGCCGGCCAGCCCTACCTGGTGAAGCCCGCCGCCAACGTCGATTTCAGCGCCGACGGCAAGGAGTTCGAAGGCGTTGACCTCACCGCCGCATCAGCTACGCCGACCGCAACCACCTACGTCGACTTCGTCCCCACACTGGGCAAGACCGCAGTAGATGGCGACGTGAACGACATCCTCATCCTCAACACCTCCGGCACCCTGGTACACCCCACCGCAGCGGGCTACATGAAGGGCTTCCGCGCCTACTTCGTGATGCATGAAGAAACAGCCAGCCTGGCCCGCGCCTTCGTCATCAACTTCGGCGAGGGCGAGACCACCGGCATCCAGCCCATCCGCATGGAGAACGGCACCACCCCAGCCGAGGGCACCTACGACCTCAGCGGCCGCCGCATCCAGGGTCAGCCCACACAAATGGGCGTCTATATCCAGAACGGCAAAAAGGTCGTGATTAAGTGAGAATAAAGCAGAACTCGAAAGTTAAACAAAAAAAAACAATAAAGATATGATTAAGAAAGATTATATGAAGCCCACGATGACCGTGGTACAATTGCAGCACAGTCAGCACATCCTCATCGGTTCATACACAGACGTTCAGACCACGAGCGACGACGATGACGATGACGACACCCCCCGCTACGACCGCAAAAGCCGGAGCACTTTCGTATGCTTCGTCCCCGAATTTTTACATCAAATCCAGTATATCCCTAAAGAAAGCCTCGACAGTCCGTTGCATTAATGGCTCGTCATCTTTGTTGTTCATAGAATAAGGATGCAGTCCTACATATTCCTGCAGGAACTCGCGATGCATACATTGCGGCAGGCTGGGACCAGTATTTCGCCTCTATGGAGGAATTTGACCCCACCTCAATCGCCGCCCCTCGCTTCGATTCCACAACCTCCTCCTGGCACACCCTCTCCGGCCACCGCCTCACATCGCCTCCAACCCGAAAGGGAGTGTATATCAGAGACAAGAAAAAGTCATAAGGGCCTGAAAAATGACGTACATTTGCCTGTCCTTCTGCACTTTTAGTGCAAAATCGTATGGACTTTGAAAGATTATTCGTACTTTTGCCGCCGAAAACAAGAATAAAACATCCTTATTATGACAAACAGTGCTACAATGCAAGGCGTTTACGTAAACGTGCCGAACGTGGATTGGTCGTTGTTCCGCGAATTGGTCCGCAAGTTCGGCTGGCAAGTTGAGACCCGCGAGCAACTGCTTGACCGTTTCATCAGCACCCGTCCGGACAATCCCGCCATTAGCGAAGAGGAAATCATGGACGAGGTGAGAGCTGTAAGATACGCCAAATGAAAGTCATCATTGACACAAACCTCTGGATTTCGTTCCTCATCGGTCATCAGACGCAGTTAGTGCGCCGGATGCTAACCGACTTCAAGGCAATAATGCTATACATATAACCAGAAAGGATTGATATAAGAGATGGGAGGAAGGTGGTGGTGAAGTAAACGGTCTAAAGAAAAGATAGTTACGAAAGGTCGTGTGAGAAATAATACAAGCCAGATGCACATTTGGTGCATCTGGCTTGTGCTATATGAAAGGGTGTTGTGAATTATTGTGCCATGAGGTAGGCCTTGAAGTCGGCGAAGTCGGAGGAGAGGGGGATGCTCTGCTTCTGGCCGCGCATGAAGGCCTGCAGTTTCTCGGGGATGGGGAGGTCGATGCCGAGGATGCGGTCTACGGTGTCCTTGAATTTTGCTGGATGTGCGGTCTCGAGGAAGATGCCTGTTTCATCATCGTGCAGCTGTTCCTTCAGCGCGCGGTAGCCGCAGGCACCGTGGGGGTCGAGGACGTAGCCGGTGCGGGCGTAGCAGTCGCGCATGGTCTCGGCGATCTGGTCGTCGGAGTAGGTGGCGCCGGAGATGAAAGACCCTGCTTCACCCCCTTCTGCCAGGGAGGGGAGGGGCTGCGCGATGTCGCGAGATTTTAGAACAGATTGCACATCGGGACGGCTGTAGAGGTCGAGGATGCGGGCGAAGTTGGAGGGGTCGCCGACGTCCATGGCATTGGCTATTGTCTGCTTCGAGGGCTGCGGGGTGTAGATGCCGGTCTGGAGGTAGTTGTAGAAGACATCGTTGGCGTTGTTGGCGGCAATGAAGCGGTGGACGGGAAGTCCCATGACGTGACCGAAGAGGGCAGAGCAGATGTTGCCGAAATTGCCGGAGGGGACGCAGACGGTTAAGTTTAAAGTTGAAGGTTTAAGGTTTAAAGTTGAATGGGTCTTCACCAGCTGTGCGTAGGCCCAGAAGTAGTAGAAGGCTTGCGGGAGGAAGCGGGCGACGTTGATGCTGTTGGCGGAGGTCAGACGCATGTGGGCGTTGAGGTCGGCATCCATGAAGGCGGACTTGACGAGTCGCTGACAGTCGTCGAAGACGCCATCGACCTCTATGGCGGTGATGTTCTGGCCCAAGGTGGTGAACTGACATTCCTGAATGGGAGACACCTTGCCCTTGGGATAGAGGACATAGACGTGGATGCCCTCAACACCAAGGAAGCCGTTGGCCACGGCTGAGCCGGTGTCGCCAGAGGTGGCAACGAGGACGTTGACCTCTCGCGCGCCAGCGGCTGGTGAGAGGTGGATGAAGTGCTGAAGGAGGCGCGCCATGAAGCGTGCACCGACGTCCTTGAAGGCGAGGGTGGGGCCGTGGAAGAGTTCGAGGGCGTAGATGTTGTCTTCGACATGCACGATGGGGGTGTCGAAGGAGAGGGTGTCGTAGACGATGCGACGGAGGTCGTCGGCAGGTACGTCTTCGCCGAAGAAGGCGTCGGCCACGCGGTAGGATACTTCCTGAAAGGTGAGGTTGGCGATCTCGCTCCAGAAGGAGGCGGGCAGTTGCTTGATGACCTCGGGCATATAGAGACCACGGTCTTCGGCGAGACCGCGGACGACGGCATCGCGGAGTGTGGCGCGGGAGGCTGTGTGGTTGGTGGAGTAGTAGAACACGGAAATATTGGAAATTGAAAATTGAAATATTGAAAGGTTGAAATATTGGAAATGGAGTTACTCCATAAATAGTTTTATAAACTCATCGCCTTCGAGGAGGCCGTAGGCGCCGGCACGACAGGCATCTTCATCGAAGGTCTGCACGGCATCGGGGGCGATGCCGGGGTAGTAGATGCAGAAGGGGATGGGGTCGGCAGTGTGGGTGCGGTGCTCGCAGGGAGTGGGATGGTCGGGAAGGAGGGCGATGGAGAGGGGGATTTCCGCGCGAATACGCGCGGCACCCAACTGAGAGGAGGAGAGGGGGAAGGACGGAGAGGAGGAAGAGGGGGAGGGGGAGAAGGAAGGAGAGGAGGAAGAGGGGGAGGGGGAGAGGGGGGAAGAGGGGGAGGAGGGGAAGGTGATGCCATAGAAGGCACGGAGGATGGGCTGGATGAGGCGGTGGTCGAGGTCCTCGATGGTTTGTAGCTTGAGGGGAATGGAGCCGTCGTGACCGGCCTCGTCGCTGGCTTCGACGTGGAGATAAACGAAGTCGTCGCCGCCGGTGGGGGCGGCAGGGTCTGTGCCCAGCAGGGCATCGATGGCGGCTTGAGCCTTGCCTTCGAAGTTGGTGTCATAGAGGCCTGTGGCGCCAGGGACGTTGATGACACGCAGGCCGGCATAGTGTCCGATGCCGCGAATGAGGTCCACGGCGGTGATGACGGCGCCGCTACGGACTTGGTCGTGGAAGCGCTGGGTGAGGGGCACCATCTGGGGGCGGTAGCCACCACCCCAAGGCCAGATGCTGGAGGCCATGTCGCGGCCTTCCCGCGCGCGAACCTTATTTATATTATGTAGTGGCAGGAGTTCCTGGGAGCGGAGGACGAGGTCGCGCAGGAGAGCGGCGGTGGCGGAGGGGGAGAGGGGGGAAGGAGAGAGGATTTCCGCGCGAATACGCGCGGCACCAAACCGGCAAGCGGAGGGGGACGGAGAGGGGGACGAAGAGGGGGAAGAAGTGGAAGAGGGGGAAGAAGTGGGAGAGGGGGAGAGTGGGGAGGTGGATGAAGAGGGGGATGAAGAGGGGGATGAAGAGGGGGAGGGGGCGGGCTGGATTTGGTGATCGCGCCAAGGATGGAGGGGGATGTCGTGGGGCGGGGTGCAGAGGAGGTTCTTGTTGCCACCGCGGATGACGAGGAGGTGGCGGTACTGGACGCCGGTGTAGAAACGGACACGGCCTCCGTAGTCGGGATCGCTGGCGAGGTGCTCGTTGAGGTAGTCGATGAGGGGCGCTGCCTCCTCGGTTTCGAGGCGTCCGCAGGAGTGGTTCTTGAGGATGTCGCCCTCGATGCACACGAAGTTACAACGCAAGGCGAGGTCGCCGGGCTCGAGTTCTACTCCGATGGCCGCAGCCTCGAGTGGCCCGCGCCCCTCATAGACGAGGTGCTGGTCGTAGCCGAGGATGCTGCTGTTGGCGACCTCGGAACCGGGGTGGAAGCCATCGGGTACGGTCTTCAGCAACCCGCAACGTCCGTGGGCTGCCAGCCAGTCCATGGCTGGAGTGGAGGCGTGCTGGAGGAGGGTCTTATTCTGTAGCGAGGATACGTGCCAATCGGCCATGCCGTCGCCGAGGATGATTAGATGCTTCATATATTAGCTATGGACATAATATCTGCGAAGACGCCTGCGGCGGTGACACTGGCACCGGCTCCATAGCCCTGAATGAGCATGGGGTATTCGCGGTAGCGCTCAGTAGTGAGCATGACGATATTGTTGCTGCCTTCGAGGCTGTAGAAGGGGTGCCCCTGCGGCACTTCGCAGAGGCCGACGCGGGCGTGGCCGTCTTCGTAATGTGCGACGAAGCGCCAGCGCTTTCCTTCGGCTTCTACTTGCTGGCGACGCTGTTCGAAGTCGGCATCGAGCTCGGGCAGGTGCTGCCAGAAGGTCTCTACGTCGCCAACGAAGAACGACTGGGGGATGAAGAGGTCTGCTTCCACGTCGGACTGCTCGATCTGATAGCCTGCCTCGCGGGTGAGGATGACGAGTTTGCGAATCACGTCGTGACCGCAGAGGTCGATGCGCGGGTCGGGTTCGCTGTAGCCCTCTTGCTTAGCCATGCGTACGGTTTCGCTGAACGGTATGTCGGCAGAGATCTTGTTGAAGATGTAGTTGAGGGTGCCGCTGAGTACGGCCTCGATGCGCAGGATCTTGTCGCCGCTGTGGATGAGGTCGTTGATGGTGCGGATGATGGGCAGTCCGGCGCCCACGTTGGTCTCGAAGAGGAACTTCACGCCGCGGCGCTGGGCGATGGTCTTCAGCTCATGGTAGTTCTCATACTCCGAGCTGGCTGCCACCTTGTTGGCTGCCACGACGTTGATATTGTGTCCGAGAAAGTCTTTATAGAGGCTGGCGACTTCGGCAGAGGCGGTGCAGTCGACGAAGACGGAGTTGAAGATATTCATTCCGATGACCTCGTCGTGCAAGCGCTGGATGTTGCTCGCGGGTGCGCTGTCGAGGAGCTCGCGGTAGTGGTGAAGGTCGATGCCCTCGCGGGTGAAGATGGCGCGTTTGCTGCTGGCCAGTCCCACGACGTTCAGCTTCAGGCCCTGCTCGCGCATCAGCTTTTCCTGCTGTTGGGCCAGTTGCTCGATGAGGGAGCTGCCGACGGTGCCCACGCCACAGAGGAAGAGGTTCAGCACTTGGTACTCCGAGAGGAAGAAGGCGTCGTGGATGACGTTGAGCGTCTTGCGCAGGTAACGTGAATCGACGACGAAGGAGATGTTCGTCTCTGAGGCACCCTGAGCACAGGCGATGACGCTGATTCCTGAACGACCGAGGGTGCCGAAGAGTTTACCGGCAATGCCCGGGGTATGCTTCATTCGTTCGCCGACGACGGCAACCGTGGCCAGTCCGCCTTCGGCCTGCATGCGGAACATGGCGCCAGTTTCGATTTCCTTGGCGAACTCCTCGTTCAGTACGTCGCAGGCGGATTCCGCGTCCTCATCGCGGACACCGATGCTGGTGCTGTTCTCGGAGGAGGCCTGCGAGACCATGAAGACCGAGATGCCGTTCTCTGCCAGTACGGAGAAGATGCGGCGGTTCACACCGATGACGCCGACCATGGAGAGGCCGGAGACGGTGATGAGCGTGGTGCCCTTGATGCTGGAGATACCCTTGATGAGGCGTGTGTCGTCCGAGGCTTCCTTCTTAATGATGGTGCCGGGGGCATCGGGGTTGAAGGTGTTCTTGATGAGGATGGGGATGTTCTTGATGCAGACGGGATAGATGGTGGGCGGGTAGACCACCTTGGCGCCGAAGTTGCAGAGCTCCATCGCTTCGATGTAACTGAGCTCAGGGATGACATAGGCTCCGGTGATGACACGCGGGTCGGCGGTCATGAATCCATCGACGTCGGTCCAGATCTCGAGAACGCTGGCATTGAGGGCTGCTGCGATGATGCTGGCGGTGTAGTCAGAACCGCCACGACCGAGGTTGGTGATCTCACCACTTTCGGCGTCTGTAGAGATGAAGCCCGGCACGAGCGATACCTTGGGCACTTCTTGCCACGTCTTACGGACAAGGTCGGCCGTCAGTTCGCTGGCCAGTCGCGACCGGCCAGCCTTCACCTCGGTCTTGATGAACTCGCGGCTGTCGTACCATACCGCATCGCGCACCAGGGTGGCCACGATCTGACTGCTGAGGCGTTCGCCATAGCTGACGATGGTGGCGTGGGTCTTTGGCGACAGGTCGCGGATGAGGTACACGCCCTGATAGATGCTGCGCAATTCCTCGAGCAGACCGTCGACAATGCGGATGAGTCCCTCGCGCTCGTTGCCGGCAGGGATGATGGCAGCGATGAGTTCGTGGTGGCGACGGGTCATCTCGGCGTAGGATGCTAAATAAGTCACATCACCAGCCAGTGCCTGCTGCGCTGTGCGTATGAGTTGGTCGGTGATGCCGCCTAAAGCCGATACCACGACGATGACGGGTTCGGACTGCGACTCCACGATTTTCTTGACGCTGAGTATGCTTTCTATGGAACCGACACTGGTTCCTCCAAACTTGAGTACTTTCATTTGTTTTCAATTTTGGGTGCAAAGGTACGAAATATCCTCCAATTTATAGCAAAAAGATAGCGAGAAAAGCGTTTTTGCTACGCAAAAAAGGACTAAAGAGCGGGAATATCCTCTTCAAGTATCATCTGATGCAGGACTTCTGCGACTTTCGTGTCTGAAATGCCATCGATGTGCAGGTGCTCCAGCGCCTCGCGCCCCTGTTTGCTGTAGAGATCCAAAATATGCTGGCGGATACCCTCCAGGTCGGACTCTGACAGCGGCCGGCGGCCTGGCAGCAGTTCATGGCTTCCGAGGCAGTTGTCGCACTTGCCGCAGTCCCGTGCCTCGCTCTCGCCGAAATAGTTCAGGAAAAAACGGCTGCGGCATTCATGGGTACTGAGGTAGCAGATCATTGTCTGGATACGTTGTTCCAGTTCCAGACGCCGGTCGGCATAGACACTGCGCGGCAGCGTCACTTCGTCGTTGTCCACCCGACGCTGGATGAAAGTTACATAGGGGATGAACTTGCGTGGGATGTAGTTGATAACATGATTGCGGCTGAGGGTGATTAGCGCCTCGCAGACTTCACTCTCCGTGACGCCCATAGTAATAGCGAGTTCGCCCTCTTCGATGAACACATATTCGCTGAAGATTCCTGTGCAGGAGCGCAGAAGCACGCCCAGCAGCTGGTCGGCAACAACAGACAGCCGCAGCCCGTAGAGTTCATCGCGGCGACAGGTCATTATCACCCGACTGCGGTTCTCCTCTGCATCGCTCCACTCGATATATCCTGCTCGCGAGAGCAACTGCAGGGCGTTGTAGGCCCGTACGGGGTAGTGGCGGAAGTTGCGGCAGAAATTTTCGAGCGAGAACTCGCGCGTGGCACCATAGCCGTCGCCCACCGCCATCTGGAGAAAGCAACACATGTCCTCATATACTTGTACGACGTACTCCTCCGGCGGATAAGTCTCGTCCACCCGGCGGCGGAGGATGGCCTCTGCCCGCGGGCCGCGCAGCAACACGGCGTGGGCCAGCTGCCCGTCGCGCCCAGCACGCCCTGCTTCCTGGAAATATGCCTCAGGGGAGTCGGGGACGTCGGCGTGAATGACCGACCGCACATCCGGTTTGTCGATGCCCATTCCGAAAGCATTCGTGGCGACCATCACGCGTATGTCACCCTTCTGCCACGCACGGGCGCGTTCGTTTTTCTCTTGATTTGTCAGACCAGCATGATAGAAGGTGGCTGTCACGTCATGTGCCATCAGCCACTCGGCCAGTTCGCGCGTGCCTCTCCGACTGCGCACATAGATAATGGAACTGCCCTCAATCTCCTGAAGCAGCTCCAGCACCTCCTGCTCCAAAACACCCGCATAGGAGCGTACGCTGTAGGCCAAGTTCTGTCGTTCGAAACTCATGCGGAACACGTTCTCGCTGCTGAACCGCAACTGTCGTTGGATATCCTGGACCACGGCGGGAGTGGCGGTGGCCGTCAGTGCCAGAACGGGAGCATTCGGCAGTACGCGCCGCACCTGCGCAATGCTGAGGTATGAAGGCCGGAAATCATATCCCCACTGCGAGATACAATGAGCCTCGTCGACAGCGATGAAGCTCACTTGCATGTGGCTGAGTTTGGCGATGAAGAGTTCGGAGGACAGGCGTTCTGGCGAGACGTACAGGAACTTGAAGTTGCCATAGATACAGTTTTCCAATGCCACCAGTACCTCTTCGTGCGACATTCCCGTATGGATAGTTATCGCCTTGACACCTTTCTTGCGCAGGTGCTCCACCTGATCCTTCATAAGGGCAATCAGGGGGCTGATGACGAGGCAGACGCCCTCCTTAGCCAGTGCCGGCACCTGGAAGGTGATACTCTTGCCGCCTCCTGTGGGCATCAGCCCCAGTGTGTCGCGGCCTGCACCTATACTTTCGATGATTTCCTGCTGAATGCCACGGAATTCATCGAAGCCAAAGTACTGCCTGAGGATCTCTTTGTAGGTCATTCCTCCTCACACGGACGGATATCCTCAATGAGCAGCTGCACCTCGCCGCGCTTGTGAGTGTTCTCCTCCACGCTGTAGCAGATGTCGAAGGCGCGTTTGCTCTTGATGAAACGGGCCTGGGAACTCTGGCCGAAGGCGATACCACTGATTACGTTGGAACTCTTGTTGTCCACCAGTTCCAACTTGATGTGCTCCTGATGGTGCCCTACGACCTTGCTCGTTCCATAGTCATAGACGTGCTCGGTGCAGAACAGCGGTTTCTGGTTGTCGGGGCCGAAGGGCGCGAACTTCCTGAGGTCGATGAGGAACCGGTGGTTGATGTCGTGGAAATCCAGCATTCCATCGATGGTCAGTTCCGACTGTATCTGGTTGGGAAGGATGTTCGCCTCCACGTATTCCTCGAAACGGCGCTTAAACTCCGGCACATTCTCCACCTTCATCGACAGGCCGGCAGCGTAGGTGTGGCCGCCGAAGTTCTCCAACAGGTCACGACAGCTGTCGATGGCTTTGTAGATATCGAAGCCCGAGACACTGCGCGCACTGCCAGTAGCCATGTCGTCGGTACGCGTCAGCACCACGGAGGGGCGGGTGTAGATTTCCGTCAGTCGCGAAGCCACAATACCGATGACACCCTTGTGCCACTCTTCGTTGTAGATGACGATTGCCTTGTGTTCGTGGCCCGAATCCAGACGCTCCACGATGCCGTTAGCCTCTTGGGTCATCTCCTTGTCGAGATCTTTGCGCTGGTCGTTGTAGGCGTTGATCTGTAGTGCCATGCGATGTGCGCGGTCGGGGTCTTTTTCCACCAGTAGCGCCACGGCTTCGCCGCCGTTTTGCATGCGGCCGGAGGCGTTGATGCGCGGCCCAATCTTGAAGATGATATCGCTCATCGTCACCTCGCGCTCGCCCAGTCCGCAGATCTCAATGATGGCCTTCAGTCCCACGCTTGCGTTAGCGTTGATCTGCTTCAGTCCGTGGTAAGCCAGGATGCGGTTCTCGCCCAAAATGGGGACAATGTCCGACGCGATGCTCACTGCACACAGGTCCAGCAGGGGCGTCAGCTGGTTGAAGGGGATGCCGTTGTTTATGGCGAACGCCTGCATCAGTTTGAATCCTACGCCACAACCCGAGAGGTGTTCGTAGGGGTAGGTGGCATCTACCCGTTTGGCATTTAGGATTGCCACGGCTGGGGGCAGTTCGTCGTCCGGCACGTGGTGGTCGCAGATGATGAAATCGATGCCCAACTCCTTTGCATAGGCGATTTCCTCGATAGCCTTGATGCCGCAGTCGAGCACGATGATCAGCCCGACTCCCGTACTGTGGGCATAGTCCACTCCTTTGTGGCTGACTCCATATCCCTCCTCATAGCGGTCGGGGATGTAGAAGTCCAGGTTGGTCGTGAATTGTTGTAAGAACCTGTAGACGAGTGCCACGGCCGTACAACCGTCTACATCATAATCTCCATACACGAGGATACGCTCCTTGCGGCCCAGTGCCTGGTTCAGTCGGTCCACCGCCACATGCATGTCACGAAAGAGGAAAGGATCCAGCAATCCCGTGAGCTGCGGGCGGAAGAACCGCCTCGCTTCGGCGACAGAGGTGACGCCGCGGTCGAGCAACAACTTTCCCAGCGCAGGGTGAATATTCACCTCTTGCGCCAGCGCCTTAGCTGCTTCCCAACGTTCTTCTGTAGGAGGTTCGTAATTCCATTTGTAATTCATTTATATGTTGTTTTTATCCTATTTCTTTCGCGAAGAGCCATGAATATGGCTATAAGAGCGCGTAAAGGTAGGAAAAAAACCGCGAACAGCAGTTCTCAACAATGTTATATTTCTATAAAAAACTCCTTTCGCCTTGCTTTTTACCCAAAAATGATGATTCCATCGCTTCAAAACGACAGTTCTGGAGCGATGGAACCACTATTTCAATTGCAACTTTCGTCAATACGATGCACTCGACATCAGATGCCAAGTTTCTTGCGGATGTCCTTGGGGATAGCGTTCTTGTTAATAAGGAAATCCATGGTGCGGGCGGCGATGAAGGCTTTGGTCATGTACCAGATGCCCTTGTATTCGCCAGCTTCGCCCCAAGAGTTCTTGACCATGTAGTACTCGCGTCCGTTCTGGTCCTTGGCCAAACCGTATATGTGCATGCCGTGGTCGTCGGTGAGTTCCCAGCTGTCGAAGTCTTTCTGGCGTTGTTCCTGGGTGGGCACGATTTCGGGTGCGGTGATGCCAAGGCTATCGATGAGGTGTGCGCGCTCTGTGGGCTTCATGTTCAGCCATTTGGCCTGGTCGCTGCCGGAGAGGCCGTCGGCGGTTTTGGTGTTATAGAGGACTCCAAGTCCCTGGCGGGTGAAGCCTTCGTCGCTAACGTCGCCGCCCCAGGCAACCGTGTAGTTGTTCTCGAGTGCGTTATCGATGATGCGCATCATCTCGTCCATGGGAACGTTGTAGCTGTGGTCCCAGCGCCAGTTGTCCTGTACTTCGACGGCAAAACTTGTGTAGAAGGGGTGATGGGTATAGCTGGTGATGCTGACGTAGTCGTTCCAGTCGAGGCCGAGGCTTTGGGCGAAGGACTGCGGGGTGTAGGTGACGCCCTCGTAGGTAAAGGTCTCGGGGGTCTTGCCGAGGTAGGCATCAAGGATGCCTTGCAGGCCGGATTTCCACTGCGGCGTGATGGTCTTGCTCTTGCTGGTGGCGATGGCTTTGACGTAGGGGGTCATGACGCTGAAGAACTCGTTGAAGTTAGCCAGCGTGTCGCCAATCATCGTGCCAGGCTTGGCCATGGCTTCCTCTGGGATGATGCCATGATTCTTGATGATCAAAAGCACGTCGCCGGCAGAACCGCCCTGCGAGAAGTCGCAGTCGCCATGCATGCGCACGGTCACGTCGGCGCGTTCCATATAATCTTTGTTGCAGATGAACATCTCGGCGAGGTCGTAGGTCTTGCCGGTCTTCTTCAGGATTTCGGACTCAAAGAAACTCAGGGTGCTGTAGGCCCAGCAGGTGCCGCTGCGGTTCTGGTTCTTGACGCTGGTGATGGGCAACTCCTTGATGGTCGTGAAGACGGGCTTCTTGTTGGGGTTCTCTTCTTGTGCTTGAAGACCACTGGCGAACAATACTGCCAGGAGGGCGATGAAAAGGTTTTTCTTCATAGTTTGTTTGATAATTATTGGGGGTGTTGTAATGGGGCTATTGGGGCAAATAGGATTATGGGTTATTCTCTGGTCTCCAGGAACTCCTCGAGTTCCTTGACGTGATAGGGAATCATCTTTTCGCCGAGGTAACGGCAGCCGTCGGCGGTGATGAGGAGGTCGTCCTCGATTCGGATGCCGCCGAAGTCCTTGTAGCTCTCCAGAAGGTCGAAATTGAGGAACTCGGCGCAGTGGCCGCTGGCGCGCCAGTCATCGATGAGCGCGGGGATGAAATAGATGCCGGGCTCGTCGGTCATCACGTAGCCCTCCTGCAGCCGTCGGCCGAAGCGCAGGCAGTTGGTGCCAAACTGCTCGAGGTTTGGGCGCACCTCATCGTCGAAGCCGACGTAGATCTGTCCGAGGCCTTCCATATCGTGAACATCCATGCCCATGGCATGTCCGAGTCCATGCGGAAAGAACATGGCATGAGCGCCGGCTGCCAAGGCATCGTCGGTGTTGCCGCGCATCAATCCGAGTGCCTTCAGCCCTTCGGTGATGACACGGGCGGCCTCGAAGTGAACGTCCCACCATTTCACGCCCGGACGGGCCATTTCGTAGGCGCGGTCGTGGGCGTCGACGACAATCTGATAGATGTCGCGCTGACGCGAAGTGAAGCGTCCGCTGATGGGCGTGGTGCGGGTGTTGTCGCTGCAGTAGTTTTCATTCGTCTCAGCTCCGCAGTCGCAGAGCATCAGGCGTCCAGCCTCCAGTGGCTTGGTTGAAGGATAGCCGTGCATGATTTCACCATGCATGGAGAGAATGGAGGGGAAACTGACGATGCAGCCTTTGGAGGATGCGATGCCGCTGATGCGACCTGCAATTTCCTGTTCGCTGACACCTGGTCGGCAAAGGCGCATGGAAGTAGTGTGCATTTCATAGCCAATGGCACATGCGCGTTCGATTTCTGCCACTTCTTCGGCTGACTTCACGATGCGTTGCTCGACTACTGCCTGGATGAGTTTCAGCGAAGCGCGGGAACGCTGGTCGCGGGGATGGATGCCCGTGAGGTCCATTAGCTGAATCATAAGGTCGTGGCGGTAAGGCGGGAGAAAATGAATCTCGCGACCGCTGTCCAAGGCATCGCGGAAGAGACTCTCGAGCCGATGCATGGGGGCGCTGCGCTGCACGCCCACTTGTTCTGCCATGTCTGCAACACTCTCTACGGAGCCGAACCACACGATGTCCTCGATGTCGATGTCATTGCCGATAAGCCACTCGTCGCCCGAGTCTGCGTCGATGACTCCCACGAGGCCGTCGCGATGTAGGCCGAAATAGTAGAGGAAACAGCTGTCCTGCCGGAACTGATAGCCGTTGGAGGGGTAGTTCATTGGCGAGTCGTTGTTGCCGAATAACACAATCAGTCCGTTCCCAATACGGCGACGCAGTATTTCGCGTCTGTCGATATAAGTTTGTTTGCTGAATAACATATAGAATATAGGTGTTTATTGTTCTTTCATCGTCTTCTCTGCGAACTCGCGGATCATCTGAAGGACGGCAAATTGTCCCTCGAAGATGCTGGCGTTTTCTTTCTGATTGCGCATTTTCCTGATGAAGCGCTTTGCGGTTCTGGGCACGTCATCAATGGACATGAATCCCATCTCCAGCTGCTTGGGCAGGTTGTCCATGTGCTGTTCGAACCACTGGTAGCATTCCTCACGCTCCTGCTGGGTCGTCTGTTTCTTGTAATGATTATTTATTGCCATAGGCTTACCAATTAGTAACTTCCAGTCCGAGGTCTTTATACCATTGCAGACGGTGATAGTCATCGATCCAACCCAGAGTTTTATGAGTGGAACGAGGGAGGTAGATGGAGACCCCGCCCGTGTGGGTCTGGTCGATGAGGTACTGCTGGGAACCCCAGTTGTAGGCGGAATACCAGCTTGGCGTCAGAGCTTGTGTAGGCACCGCTTCCTCGAAGACTCTGTCCCACTGAGCATAAGTGGCAGAGTCGAGGTGGGTGTACAGCAGGTGTTTCATATCGTAAAATGCGGGGTAATACGTCGACCAGAGGTCGGGATAGTAGTGCTGCACGCCGTAGGTGTTGAGTTCTTTGGCGTTGGCCAACAACTGCTGCATGATTGGTGCCGTGGTTTGTGCCAGGTGTTCCAGGCGGTCTGTGCGGATGACCGAAAGCTCGGCGCCTCGATAAGTCGAGGATAATGCCTCGCTGGCATAACGTTCAGCGATGGCGGCAGCCGTGGCGGCATCTGTCGGTGTGGCTGCCAAAAGGCGCATCAGTTTGGTGAAGGGGGCCCCGGTTCCTGGAATCTCTGCCGGCGAAGCGATGATATAGTCGGCAGTGTGGCGCAGTTCATACGCCACTTCGATGCATTGCATGAAACATGCGTCGAACATCACGTAGTCAAAATGCGTACAGCCTTCGAGTACTCCGGCCAGCGTGGGAATATTCATCTTCTGGCCTTGGTTGGCTGTGGTGCGTTTCCCGTTGTCGATGCCGAAGGAACGGCGACGTGAATCCTGTGCCTTGGTAACGGGGTCGTCGAAAAGCCAGCCCGAGGCGTGGCTGCACATAACGAGGCCATAGGAGCGGGCAGGGTAAAGGCGGAGAATGTCGTGGAAAATATTGACCATCGACTGGCTGTCGGTGCTGCAGATGTTTCCCTCGTATGTCTTCACGGTCTGAAGTGGTAATCCGCGCATTCCGACGCATAGCCGGCTGCTCTTGACGTCGTCCAGGAAAAGGACGGCGCGTGTGTGCTCCGGCAGGCTGTCTGTGCCCCATGCGATTTCTACGGAATCAGCGGTCATATAGCTGTTCAGGGAATTCTCGGCAGCCATATAAAAGATGATGGTGCGCTCCAGCGTGTCGCCTACGTTTCCCGGTAGCCGTGGAGTCGCCTCCTCATCATGACAAGCACCTGCAAAAAGTCCCGTCAGGAGGAGTATTATATATATAATGTGTGCGTTTTTTTCGTTCATCGGGCGCAAAAATACGTTTTTTTTCTCAAATAACATACGAAAAAGGCAATGTTTTTCGTTTCTTTAATAAAAACTCTTTATCTTTGCCCCATGCAATGGACCGATAGAATGCGCCAAGTAAAGTTTTTGCTTGTTTGTGCGGCTGTAATTATCTGTGCAGCGTCGCTCACGTGGACCCATTACCTTGTTGCCGACCTTTCGCTCGAAGAAAGGGAACGTATGGAGGTGTGGGCCGAGGCGATGCGTACGTTTGATATGGCTGACGACCAAACAGACCTCTCGCTGGTGCTGAAGGTGATTAACGGCAACAACACGATTCCTGTCATCGTCCTCGACGAGGAAGGGGAGGTGCAGACATATCGTAACCTGGCCGTCCGCGCCAAATCCCCGGAAGATGTCGACCGCATTGTCCGGGAGAAAGCGTTGGCAATGAAAGAACAGGGGCGCTCCATCCGCATCGAACTGGACGAGGATCAAGGCACCTTTATGGAGGTGTGCTATGACGAGAGCATTATGCTCAAGCGGCTGGCACGCTATCCTTTTATCCAGTTAGCTGTAGTGCTCATCTTCCTTGCTGTTGCGGTATTTGCCTTGCTCAGCAGCAAGCGTGCCGAGCAGAATAAAGTGTGGGTGGGCTTGTCGAAGGAAACGGCTCACCAGCTTGGAACGCCCATTTCATCGCTGATGGCGTGGACTCAGGTGCTGCGCGAAACGTACCCCGACGACCAGCTGCTGCCTGAAATGGATAAGGACGTCAAGCGCTTGCAGATGATTGCCGAGCGCTTCTCGAAGATTGGTTCAATGCCAGAACCCAAGCCCGAGAATCTCAATGAGGTGATAGCTCATGTGGCGGAGTACATCGGACGTCGCACGTCGAATAGGGTAAAGATAACTACACGTCTGCCAGAGCAACCTCTCTTCGCCATGCTCTCTGCGCCTCTCTTTGAATGGGTGGTGGAGAATTTGTGCAAGAATGCTGTCGATGCTATGGACGGTTCGGGCGACATCACGATTACAGCCCTGGAGGAGCTCACGCGATTCGTGGTCGAAGTAGCAGATACGGGAAAGGGGATTCCGAAGGGGCAGTGGAGCAGCGTCTTCCAGCCCGGCTACACCACCAAACAGCGTGGCTGGGGCTTGGGACTCTCGCTGGCAAAACGTATCGTGGAAGAGTATCATCACGGGAAGATCTTCATTAAATCTTCAGAAATCGGAAAGGGAACGACTTTTCGCATTGAGCTGAAGAAAAATAATGCGAAATAAGTGCAATTGGGATGCAACAAAGGTGCATTTTTAGGGCCTTAAACGCTAAAAACACTAAACTTTACTGGCTAAATGCTAAAGTTTTTGCCCTAATCCTTTGTCACTCGAGAAAAAACGCTTACCTTTGCCGCCCGTATGGACACAGCAGGACGCTTCAAGATAGATTTCCGAGAGTTTGGAGATGGGGAAACGACCCTCTCGTGGACGCTCGATGATCATTTTTTTAGCGCTCTTGATGAACAGGAAATCGAGCACGGACAGCTGCAGGCCACGCTTCGGGTGAAAAAGAAGGCTGCTGGCTTCCTTCTCGTGATCCACGCTACTGGAATCATTGAGATTCCTTGCGACCGTTGCCTCGCGCCGATGACTCAACCCATCGAGGCCGAGGACGAAATCGAAGTTCGCTTAGGCGACCAGTTCGATGACGACGGCGAACGTATCATCGTTCCAGAGGATAGACCTATTCTCGACATCGCATGGAATCTTTATGAGACTATCGCGCTGGCTATACCTATTGCTCATGTGCACCCCGAAGGTGGATGCATGGAGGATGTGAGTCAGTTTCTCGTCACCGACGACGAACCCGGAAGTGACGACGGCGAAAGCGCAACGTCCACTCCGCAGCCCACCGATTCGCGATGGGATGCACTCAAGGGACTCTCGTTCGATGAATAGAGCGCCCCAGAAACTCCCCCCCGATCGGAGGGCAATAGTCGTAAATAATAGTAAACAACCAAATAGTAAATCAAAATGGCACATCCTAAAAGAAGACAATCAAAAACTCGCACCCTTAAGCGCAGAACTCACGACAAGGCAGTAGCACCCGCACTGGCAAAATGCCCTAACTGCGGTGAGTTTCACATCTACCACACCGTTTGCCCTGCCTGCGGCTACTATCGTGGCAAGGTCGCTATAGAGAAGGAAGAAGCGTAACCAAACATTGAAAGGTGGAAAAGTTGAAAAGCTGAAAGGTACCTTTGCTGACGTATAATTCGCATAAGGTAACTTTCAACGTTTCAACTTTTCAGCGTTTCAACAAAAACAGACTCTTCATGGAAAAACTACATGCCATCATCACTGGTGTGGGGGGCTATGTTCCCGATTATGTCCTCACCAATGATGAACTCAGCCGGATGGTAGATACCTCCGACGAATGGATAATGACCCGTATCGGAGTCAAAGAGCGTCGCATCCTCAACGAAGAAGGACTGGGTACGAGCTATATGGCGCGCAAAGCAGTGAAGCAACTGCTGGAGAAGACGGGTACCGACCCGCTCACCGTTGATGCAGTCATTTGCTCTACCTCTACGGCTGACTATCATTTCCCCTCTACGGCAAGTATTGTTTTGGGCAAGTGTGGAATGACCAACGCCCACGCTTTTGAACTCTCTGCTGCATGCTCAGGGTGGCTATTCGCCATGGAACAGGCCGCTTGTATGATTGAGAGCGGAAGGTATAAGAAGATTGTCGTTATTGGCGCAGACAAGATGTCGAGCATTCTCGACTTTACAGACCGTCAGACCTGTGCCATCTTCGGCGACGGTGCTGCTGCCACACTGGTGGAAGGCACTACCGAGGATCTCGGTTGGCAGGATAGCTACCTGCGCACCGACGGTCAGGGACTGCCCTTCCTCTGTCTGAAGGCTGGCGGTTCCGCCACCCCTCCGTCCTATTTCACCTTGGAGCATCGCATGCACTATTTGCATCAGGAAGGTCGCACCGTCTTCAAGTTCGCAGTGACCAACATGTCCGACGCCTGTGCACGCATTGCCGAGCGCAATGGCCTCACCAATGAAAACATTGACTGGATTATTCCGCATCAGGCGAATGTACGCATCATCGAGGCGGTTGCCAAGCGGCTGGAAATGCCAATGGAGAAGGTTATGCTGAATATCCAGAAGTACGGCAACACCTCCAGCGGTACGCTGCCTCTGGCTCTCTGGGATTATGAGAAACAACTGAAGAAAGGCGACAACCTCATCTTCACCGCATTTGGTGCAGGCTTCACTTGGGGTGCAGCTTACATGAAATGGGGCTACGACAGTAAATAATGCACAAGTCTGGCTTCGTAAATATTGTTGGGAACCCGAATGTGGGGAAATCCACGCTCATGAATCTCCTCGTGGGCGAACGTATTTCCATTGCCACCTTCAAGGCACAGACTACGCGCCACCGTATCATGGGTATCCTCAATACGCCCGAGATGCAGATATGCTTCTCAGACACTCCTGGCGTGTTGAAACCCAACTACAAGCTGCAGGAGCAGATGTTGCAGTTTTCCGAGGGCGCTCTCGAAGACGCAGACATCTTGCTGTATGTCACGGATATGGTCGAAACGCCCGATAAAAATGCTGATTTCCTTCAGAAGGTGCAGCACCTGTCGGTACCCATTCTCGTCCTCATCAATAAGATAGACCTCAGCAATCAGGAAGCCCTCGCCCAGAAGGTGGAAGAGTGGCATGCGGTGTTGCCTCAGGCGGAGTTCTTCCCCATTTCAGCTCTTCATAAGTTCGGCATAGATCAGGTGTTGCAGCGTATCAAGGAGCTGCTGCCCGAGTCGCCCGCTTATTTTGACAAGGACACATGGACCGATAAGCCCGCCCGTTTCTTTGTCACGGAGATCATCCGCGAGAAGATTCTCTTATATTATAATAAGGAGATTCCTTACTCCGTAGAACCCGTCGTGGAGAGCTTCAAGGAGACCGATGACCTCATCCGAATTGAAGCTGTGGTATATGTGGAACGCGAGAGCCAGAAAGGCATCATTATCGGACATCAGGGCGTTGCCCTCAAGCGTGTCAGCAGCGAGGCCCGCCGCGAACTCGAACGTTTCTTCGGCAAGAAGATTTATCTGCAATGCTTCGTCAAAGTCGACAAGGACTGGCGCAACAGCGAACGCGCCATGAAGCAATATGGATATAAACTGGAATAATTTATTCTTATGTTAGTAGCAATCGTAGGACGCCCCAATGTAGGCAAGTCCACCCTCTTTAACCGTCTGACTAAGACGCGTCACGCCATCGTTTCCGACGAGGCCGGAACCACTCGCGACCGCCAGTACGGCAAGTGCGAATGGGTGGGCCGTGAGTTTTCTGTCGTTGATACGGGCGGTTGGGTCGTCAATAGCGACGATATCTTTGAAGAAGAAATCCGCAAGCAAGTCACCCTTGCTACCGAGGAGGCCGACGTGATACTATTCCTCGTTGATGTCACCACAGGTGTCACCGATCTCGACCAGCAGGTGGCGGGCATCCTACGCCGTGCAACCAAGCCTGTCATTCTTGTGGCAAACAAAACCGACAATAATGACCAGCAGTGGCAGGCGGCAGAGTTCTATGCTTTGGGCCTGGGCGATCCGTTTTGTATTTCATCGGCTACGGGAAGTGGAACGGGTGACCTCCTTGACCTTGTGATAGAGAAACTGCCGAAGGTCGATGAAGTGCAAGAAGATCCTGGACTACCGCGTATCGCTGTCGTTGGACGTCCTAACGTTGGGAAGTCCAGTCTTACAAATGCTTTTATTGGTGAGGAGCGACACATCGTCACAGACATAGCTGGCACCACCCGCGATAGTATTTATACCCACTACCAGAAGTTCGGATTCGATTTCCTGCTTGTAGATACGGCGGGCATTCGTCGTAAATCCAAGGTCAGCGAAGACTTGGAATTCTACAGCGTCATGCGTAGTATCCGGGCAATCGAGAACTCCGACGTATGTATTCTTATGTTGGATGCCACCCGTGGTGTTGAGGCTCAGGATCTGAATATCTTCCAGCTCATCCAGCGCAACCAAAAGGGACTTGTTGTGGTGGTTAATAAGTGGGACCTCGTCGAGGATAAGTCTACAACTGCCATCAAGTACTTTGAGGACACCATTCGCGAGCGTATGGCGCCTTTTACAGATTTCGACATCATCTTCGCCTCGGCACTCACCAAGCAGCGTATCTTCAAAGTGCTGGAGGCTGCCGCAGCCGTCGACAAACATCGTAGGGCTCGAGTGGGAACCACCAAACTCAATCAGGAGATGTTGCCTCTGATAGAGGCTTATCCTCCTCCATCCATCAAAGGTAAGTACATTAAAATCAAGTACTGTGCCCAGCTGCCGGATACCCGTATCCCCAGCTTTGTCTTCTATGCCAACCTGCCTCAGTACGTGAAGGAGCCTTACCGCCGTTTCCTGGAGAATAAGATTAGGGAGCGCTGGAATTTCTCCGGCACTCCCATCAATATCTTTATCCGACAGAAATAACCTGTTGGCCTTTCCTGCTGTTAGAAATAATACGCGGCGCTGACTGTCCAGACCTTGGTTCTGGTATCATCGCCGAGGGTTATAATGTCACCCAACTTGCTGATAGGGAAGTTATAGGCAGCTCCCAGCTCCAAGTGCTTAAACAAAATCAAACCGGCACCAATATTCCAGGAAATGGCTGCGCGGTTCATGTCCATGGTATTGCCTAAATCATTTAACTTGACTTGTGTGTCCCCAAAATTGATTCCGAATTGAGGGCCTGTGGCAATATAGATTCCCAGGGCCTTGACGGGATTGACGTCAAAACGGGCATTAACAGGAATCTGGAGGCTGTTGAAGGTAAGTTTGTTGCCGTCCACGTCCGTCTTACGAGAGTCGAAGAGCACTGCGCCGTCGACTCCAAAGCCCAAGGGAAGCCCAACCTTTAGCGTGGGGCCTATGAACCAACCGACCCTGTTGGAAGAACTAAACACGTCTTGATTAAAAGACAGATGTGTAATGTTGATACCGCCCTTGGCACCGAATTTCACTTTGGCGCTGGCAGGCGCGATGGCAACGAGCATAATGGCCATCAGAGAAAGGATAATCTTCTTCATAATTAATAAGTGTTTTTGTTGTTCTGCGCCGCAAAAGTACGAATAATGCTTCAAAGCATAAAAGATATCTCCATAATTTGTTGTATAGCTGGCGTCCAAAGGCCGTTTTTTTCGCTTTTTTTTGTCAATCTCGAAAATTGTGAGTACTTTTGCACCCGCTAAAGATACATGGAATGTTAAATTAGAAGAATATGAGTCTTAAAATCGTTGTGCTGGCTAAGCAAGTGCCAGACACCCGAAATGTGGGCAAGGATGCAATGACTGCTGAAGGCACCGTGAACCGTTCAGCCCTTCCCGCTATCTTCAACCCCGAAGATTTGAACGCCCTGGAGCAGGCCCTTCGTTTGAAAGAGCAGAATCCGGGCTCCACAGTAGGAATCCTCACGATGGGTCCTCCACGTGCAGGAGAGGTTATCCGTCAGGGACTTTATCGCGGCGCTGATACTGGTTGGTTGCTTACCGACCGTCTCTTCGCAGGTGCTGATACCCTTGCTACTTCTTACGCATTAGCTACTGCCATCAAGAAAATTGGTGATGTGGATATCGTCATAGGTGGTCGTCAGGCTATCGACGGCGATACGGCTCAGGTAGGTCCGCAGGTGGCTCAGAAACTGGGCCTCAATCAGGTGACATATGCAGAAGAAATCAGCGTCAAAGACGGCGTGGCAACTGTGAAACGTCACATCGACGGTGGCGTGGAGACCGTAGAAGCTCCCCTGCCCGTGGTCATCACCGTCAACGGAAGTGCAGCTCCCTGCCGCCCTCAAAACGCTAAGCTGGTGATGAAGTACAAGCGTGCCTCCTGCCCACTGGAGCGTCCCGCAGAGGGAACACCCTATGATAACCTCTACGAGGAGCGTCCCTACCTTACGCTGAATCAATGGAGCGTGGCTGATGTCGATGGCGATCCCGCACAATGCGGTCTCAGCGGTTCTCCTACGAAAGTAAAGGCTATCAAGAACATTGTGTTCCAGGCCAAGGAGAGCAAGACGCTGACAGCCAGTGATGCGGACATCGAGGGAATGATCAAAGAATTGTTGGACGAAAAGATTATTGGTTAAGAGATATGAATAATGTATTTGTATATTGCGAGATAGAAGGTACTCAAGTACAGGAAGTATCTCAAGAGTTGCTGACCAAGGGTCGCAAGCTCGCCAATGAACTGGGTGTGGAGCTGCATGCTGTCGTAGCAGGCACAGGTATTAAAGGAAAGGTGGAAGATCAGATACTTCCTTATGGCGTTGACAAACTCTTTGTCTTCGACGGCAAGGACCTCTTCCCCTACACCTCAGCTCCCCACACCGATATCCTTGTGAACCTCTTCAAGGAGGAGCAGCCTCAGATTTGTTTGATGGGTGCTACCGTGATCGGTCGCGACCTCGGCCCCCGCGTTTCCTCTTCCCTCACCAGCGGCCTCACCGCCGACTGCACGGAGTTGGAGATTGGTCCGTATGAGGACAAAAAGAATAATAAGGTATATGAGAACCTGCTCTATCAGATTCGTCCTGCCTTCGGAGGAAATATCGTCGCTACGATTGTGAACCCAGAACATCGTCCGCAGATGGCTACCGTACGCTCAGGCGTGATGCAGAAGTCTGTCTACGAAGGCGCTTGCCGCAAGGAAGTGGTCTATCCCGAAGTTTCTAAGTATGTCTCTCCAGAGGCGTTCGTCGTAAAGGTCCTCGACCACCATGTGGAGGCTGCCAAGCACAACCTGAAGGGTGCTCCCATCGTGGTGGCTGGAGGTTATGGTATGGGTTCGAAGGAAGGCTTCGATATGCTCTTTGACCTCGCCAAGGTGCTTCATGGCGAAGTCGGCGGCTCGCGTGCTGCCGTAGATGCAGGATTCTGTGACCACGACCGTCAGATCGGTCAGACGGGTGTCACCGTTCACCCGAAGGTGTATATCGCCTGCGGCATCAGCGGTCAGATTCAGCACATCGCCGGTATGCAGGATTCAGGCATCATCATCAGCATCAACAGCGACCCCGATGCACCCATCAACCGCATTGCCGACTACGTTATCGTTGGTACCGTTGAAGAAGTCGTGCCGAAATTGATCAAGTATTATAAGCAGAACTCGAAGTAAAATGAAGAAACAAGTTCTATTTCTACTTCTGTATGCAGCTCTCGTCATCGCGTCCGTTTGGTTGTCGCTCGACCCGAATAAGACAACATGGAGAAGAGTCCTCAATGAGGTGATTGCAATCTATTTCTCTATTGCTTTTTACAGAGTATGGATAAACTTGGATAAAGAAAAAGAATAATTATGGCAAACTATTATAGCGATCATCCTGAGATCGGGTTCTACTTGAACCACCCCCTGATGGCTCGTATCGTTGAGCTAAAAGAAAAGGGTTTCGCTGATGCGAAAGAATATGACTATGCGCCCGTGGATTTGGGCGACGCCATCGAGAACTACAAGCAGATTCTCGACATCACGGGCGACGTGGCTGCCAACATCATCGCTCCCAACTCCGAGAGCGTGGACCTGGAAGGACCCCACCTTGAGAACGGACGCATGATTTACGCCAGCAAGACCTTCGAGAACCTCGATGCCACCCGCAAGGCAGGCCTCTGGGGTGTCTCCATGCCCCGTCGCTACGGCGGTCTGAACCTCCCGAACCTTGTGTTCTCCATGCTCTCTGAGGTCATTTCTGCCTCCGATGCTGGTTTTCAGAATATCTGGAGCCTGCAGAGCTGCATCGACACCCTCTATGAGTTCGGCTCCGAAGAACAGCGCCAGAAGTACATCCCCCGTGTATGTGCTGGTGAAGGAATGTCGATGGATCTGACTGAGCCGGATGCAGGTAGTGACCTGCAGCGCGTGATGCTGAAGGCTACCTTCGATGAGAAGGAGAACTGCTGGCGCCTGAATGGTGTGAAGCGTTTCATCACCAATGGTGACTCGGACATCCACCTCGTCCTCGCCCGTTCTGAGGAGGGCACCAAGGACGGCCGCGGCCTCTCGATGTTTATCTACGATAAGCGCAACGGTGGTGTCAATGTGCGCCACATCGAGCACAAATTAGGTATTCACGGTTCTCCTACCTGCGAGCTGACCTATAAGAACGCGAAGGCAGAACTCTGCGGCAGCACTCGTCTGGGACTTATCAAGTATGTGATGGCTCTCATGAACGGCGCCCGCTTAGGCATTGCTGCCCAGTCGGTTGGTCTCTCTCAGGAAGCTTACAACGAAGGACTTGCCTACGCCAAGGAGCGTGCTCAGTTCGGACAGAAGATTATTGAGTTCCCTGCAGTTTATGATATGCTCTCTCGCATGAAGGCCAAACTCGATGCTGGCCGCTCGCTGCTCTATCAGACAGCCGCTTATGTGGATATCTACAAGGCTCTGGAAGACATCGAGCGCGACCGCAAGCTCACTCCCGAGGAGAAGCAGGAACTGAAGAGGTATCAGCGTCTGGCTGATGCCTTCACACCGCTGGCCAAAGGCATGAACTCTGAGTACGCCAATCAGAACGCCTACGATGCTATCTCCATTCATGGAGGCAGCGGATTCATCATGGAGTACAAGTCGCAGCGCCTCTACCGCGATGCCCGCATTTTCAGCATCTACGAAGGTACGACTCAGTTGCAGGTTGTTGCTGCCATCCGCTACATCATTAACGGTACCATGCTCCAGAATATTAAGGAGATGGCAGTGGAAGTGAAGGATGATGCAGGGAAAAGTGAGAAGTTGGCTGCGCTTCTTGCCCGCGTAGAGAAGATGACGGAAGTCTACGAGCAAGCCCTCAACACTGTGAAGGGCCTCGAGGACCAGGATGCCATCGATTTCCTCTCGCGTCGCCTCTACGACATGACCTGCGAAATCGTGATGTCGCTGCTCATCATCCGCGATGCCGCCAAGGATCCCGAACTCTTCGAGAAGAGCGCCAACGTCTATGTCCGTATGGCTGAGGAAAATGTCATCGGCAAAGCCGCATACATTGCAGCCTTCTGTCCAGAGGACCTCGCCAGCTTCCGCGCTGCCGAAGTTTCCTGCTGAGGATTACTGCCTAAAAAAAGCGAGACCACGAACTGTAAGATTCGTGGTCTCGCTTTTTTCATTGTTTATTCATTCTTAGTTTTAGAATTCGGCGTACGCTCTGGTTGATGCGTTCCTCGCTGATTGTACCGTTGTTGACAGCTGCGATGACGGCATCGAATGCCTCAACAAGATTTTTCGGACCCAGCACAATGTCAACGCCTGCCTGGATGCTGCCTACGGCGGCCTCTGCACTGGAGTACTGCTGAGTGATGGCCCCCATCTCCATTCCATCGGTGATGATGATGTTCTGGTAGCCCAGTTCGCCACGGAGTTTATCTTGAAGGATAACAGACGACATGGTTGAAGGAACATCAGTTCCCGTTACTTTGGGTGCTCCGATATGTGCTGTCATAATCAACTGGCAGCCCCATTGAATGCCGGCCTTGAAGGTCACCATTTCACAATCCATCATCTCTGCCCACGTCTTCTGAGTCGATGCGTAGCCGAAATGTGTATCGGTTTTCGTGTCGCCATGTCCGGGGAAGTGTTTCATACACCCTGTCACACCGGCATCCTTCAGTCCTTGCAGGTAGTTTGTCACCATAGGTGCAGCCACTTCGGGATTATCGCTGAAAGCCCTCGCGCCGATGATGATGTTCTCTGGGTTGGTGTTCACGTCGGCCACGGGCGCAAAGTCGATGTCGAACCCGTAGTGCTTCAAATAGGTGCCGATAGTGTTTCCGCACTCGTAGGCGTTTCTCGCATCGCCCGTAGCACCGATGGCACTCATCGACTCGTACTTCTTGACATTGAAGTTCGGGTTGTTGGCAATGCGAGCCACGCGCCCGCCTTCCTCGTCAATACAGAGCAGCGGATTGCCATTGAGCGACCGTATCTGGGAAATCAGTGTCGAGAGTTGTGCCTCGTTCTCGATATTCCACGCATAGAGGATAAGTCCGCCCACGGGGTAGTTTGCGTTCACATCGCGCATTGTCTTGTTCACCTCAAGGATGGGATTCTCCTGGAGGTCGGCATAGGCATTCCAGTGAATGGTGGTGTCGAGCGTTTCCATACGGACAAAGAACATCTGCCCCACTTTCTCACGCAGAGTCATCTTTGAGAGTTGCGCTTCGACCTCGTCCTTCTGCGAATTTGTCTCATCCGAATTTGCCTCATCGTCTTTCGAGCAGGAGGTCACTGTAAGGCCGCAAATCATGATGGCGACCAGCATCAATAGATAGTTTTTTTTCATTGTTTGTTATTTATGTTTTACGAGTCGATGCTCATGTAAGTCATGTTGAAGTGCGAATGGTTAACACGCTGCAAAGGTAGATAAAAGTTGTGAGAAAACAAAGAAAAAATGGAAGAAAGATGGTCTTTATAGTATCTTTTATGGATAATTCTTTATACCTGATTGCGCAGGAAGTATACTTGGTCGTTTGAGGAAGTATAGTCTGTCGTGCGTGGAACTATAGTTAGTCGTCTAAGTAACTATAGTTTGTTCAACTCATCCCTTTGTGTGGGGTTTTGTCTCACTGATGAGACTGCCGTGTCTCGCTGGTGAGGCTTGCTGAGACATATATATGTGTAAGCTGCTACGTCCTTTCACAAAAGAGGTGACGACCATTCGTGGAAGAGGTGTCGACCATTCGTGGAAGAGGTGACGACCTTTCGTGGAAGACGTGTCGACCATTCGTGGAAGAGGTGACGACCTTTTGCGGAAGACGTGACGGATTGTTGCGGAAGACGTATCGTCTTGTTGTGGAGGACGTGAGGGCTTTTTATTCATTTGAAGGAGAGGTGTTATCTGTAGGGAAAGTACGGGGGCAGATGACAAATGATAGTTTTCGGGCTGAAAGTTGGGCAATTTTCTTTCGGTTAATACGATTTGACAGCAAAAAGATGAAGAAATTCATATTTTTGAGCTATCTTTGCACCCAAATCTTCAAAAGTAAACAAGCGCGATATGAAACTCTTCGACGTTTATCCTCTTTTTCCCATCCATATTGTGCGCGGCCAGGGTTGTCGCGTATGGGATGAGCAAGGAACTGAATATCTGGACCTCTATGGAGGTCATGCCGTCATTTCGATAGGTCATGCCCATCCGCATTATGTAGAGGCTGTGGGCCGTCAGGTGGCGCAGTTGGGCTTCTACTCCAACTCCGTGGTGAACAAGCTGCAACAGCAGCTGGCCGAGCGTTTGGGCAAGGCCTGCGGCTACGATGATTACAGCCTGTTCCTCATCAATAGTGGCGCAGAGGCCAACGAGAATGCGCTGAAGCTGGCCTCGTTCCATACAGGCCGCACCCGTGTGCTTTCTGCGCAAAAGGCTTTCCACGGCCGCACCTCGCTTGCTGTGGAGGTGACGGCGAATCCTAAGATTATTGCTCCCATCAATGCCAACGGCCATACCACCTTCCTGCCGCTGAACGACTTGGAGGCGTGGAAGGCTGAACTGGCGAAGGGCGATGTGGCTGCCTGCATCGTGGAGTGTATTCAGGGGGTTGGCGGCATTCAGCTGGCAACGGCCGAATTCATGCAAGGCCTGCGCGCTGCCTGCGACGAGGTGGGCACCGTGCTCATCTGCGACGAGATCCAATGCGGCTACGGTCGCTCGGGCAAGTTCTTCGCTCACCAGTGGCTGGGCGTGCAGCCGGATATCATCACGGTGGCGAAGGGTATTGCCAACGGGTTCCCGATGGGTGCCGTGCTGATTTCGCCCAAGTTCGAGGCGGTCTATGGACAACTCGGTACCACTTTCGGCGGTAACCATCTAGCTTGTGCGGCAGCGCTGGCTGTGCTGGATGTCATCGAGGGCGAAGGGTTGATAGAGAATGCACGCGTGGTGGGCGAGCACCTGCTTTCAGAGATTAAGTCATTAAATAATGAGAGAGTCAAAGAGGTTCGCGGCCGCGGCCTGATGATTGGAATCGAGCTGGATGTGCCTTATAAGGAGGTGCGCCAGCGGCTGCTCTTCGACGAGCATGTCTTCACGGGCTGCGCGGGCACGAATGTGCTGCGCCTGCTGCCGCCGCTGTGCCTGAGTTTGGCAGATGCCGATGAGTTCCTGGAGAAAATACAAAAAACACTATAATATATGGACGAACAACTGAAACAGATTGGCGAACGCCTGCGCGGACTGCGCGATGTGTTGGATGTCGAAGCACAGGAGGTGGCAGACCTCTGCGGCATCTCGCTGGAACATTATCTGAAGATGGAAAGCGGCGAGGGCGAGCTCTCTGTGGCCAACCTCCAGAAAATTGCCAAAGAATATGGCGTGGAGCTGAACGTGCTGCTCTTCGGCGAAGAGCCCCACATGAGCACCTACTTCCTCACCCGTAAGGGTCAGGGCTTGAAGGTGGAACGCCGCAAAGCTTACAACTACGAAAGCCTGGCCAGCGGTTTCCGCGGTCGCAAGGCAGACCCCTTTATCGTCACCGTGGAGCCTAAACCTGAAGACGCTCCACGCGAGAGCAATTCCCACCCGGGTCAGGAGTTCAATATGGTGCTCGAAGGCCAGTTGGAACTGACCATAGGCCAGAAGACACTGGTGCTTGAAGAGGGCGACAGCATCTACTTCGATGCCACTCAGCCCCACGGAATGCGGGCTCTCGGAGGCAAGGAAGTGCGCTTCTTCGCCATCATCTTTTGATTAAATGATCTAACAATTTAAAGATTTAAAGGGTTAACGGAGACACATTGCCATCCCCCAATATAATCCTCAAATCATAAAATACCATTATGGTAGAACGATTCCTAAAACAAACACAATTCACGTCCTTTGAGGACTACAATGAACACTTGGAGTTCATCATCCCAGAACACTTCAACTTCGCCTACGACGTGATGGACGCGTGGGCGGAGGAGGCTCCTGATAAGCTCGCCCTCCTTTGGACTAACGACGAGGGCGTGGAGCGCCGCACGACATTCGGGGAACTGAAGCAGCAGACCGACCAGGCCGCAGCCTACCTGCAGAGTCTGGGAATCCAGAAAGGCGACCCCGTGATGCTGATACTGAAGCGCCGCTATGAGTGGTGGGTCACTATGCTGGCCCTGCACAAGCTGGCTGCTGTCGTCATCCCTGCCACTCACATGCTCACCAAGCACGATATTGTATATAGGAACACGCGCGCGAGCGTGAAGGCTATCATCTGTGTGGACGACCCCTATGTGATTAGTCAGATCGAGGCCGCTCTGCCCGAGAGTCCCACCGTGGAACAAGTCATCACGATGGAACGCTGGCACTCCGAGATCTCTGCCTTCTCCACCTTCCAGCGCCCTGCAGAAAAGAATAACAACGACGATACGATGCTGATGTACTTCACCAGCGGCACCAGCGGCGAGCCAAAGATGGTGGCCCACGACTTCCTGTATGCTATGGGGCACCTGACCACGGGTGTCTTCTGGCACAACCTCAATGAGAACAGCCTGCATCTGACCGTTGCTGATACGGGTTGGGGCAAAGCCGTATGGGGAAAGTTCTACGGACAATGGTTTGCCGGTGCCACGGTCTTCGTCTTTGACCACGAGAAGTTCGATGCCAACATCCTGCTGCGCCAGATGGAGAAATACCACGTTACCAGTTTCTGTGCGCCACCTACCATCTACCGTTTCATGATTCGCGAAGACCTCTCGAAGTACGACCTCAGCGCCCTGCGCTACTGTTGTACGGCAGGCGAAGCGCTGAACCCCGCCGTCTATGATAAGTTCCTGGAGCAGACGGGCATCCGCCTCATGGAAGGCTTCGGGCAGACCGAGACGACGATGACCCTGGGCACGATGCCTTGGATGGAACCCAAACCAGGTTCCATGGGTAAACCCAACGGACAGTATGAGATTGACCTGCTGAAACCCGACGGCACCCCTTGCGAAGATGGTGAGAAGGGCGAGATTGTAGTGAGGGTAGGAGAGAAGAAGCCTGTGGGACTCTTCAAGGAATACTACCGTGATGAGGAACTGACGCGCCAGGCCTGGCACGATGGCTACTACTTCACGGGCGATATGGCCTGGCGCGATGAAGACGGCTACTATTGGTTCGAGGGTCGCATCGACGACGTCATCAAGTCCAGTGGCTATCGCATTGGCCCCTTCGAAGTCGAGAGCGCCCTGATGACGCATCCCGCCGTCGTCGAGTGTGCTATCACGGGTGTGCCTGATGATATCCGCGGAATGGTCGTGAAGGCTACCGTGGTACTCGGCAAGGAGTGGAAAGACAAGGCCGGCGATGCACTTATCAAAGAGCTGCAGCAGCATGTGAAGCGTGAGACCGCCCCCTATAAATATCCCCGCATCATCGAGTTCGTAGACGAGTTGCCCAAGACCATCAGCGGCAAGATACGTAGGGTGGAGATTAGGCGGAAAGACAATGCGCAAGCCTGATTCTACATTATTCATTATCAAATATACATCAACATGAAATTCGCTATCATCGGAGCCGGAAATATCGGCAGCGCGCTGGCCTTTGGCCTCGCACAAAGCAAGCTCGTCCGCACAGAAGACATCTGCATCAGCAATACGCACCCGGAGAAGTTGGAACGCATCAAGGCGTTTGACCCCGCTATCCGCACCACCACAGACAACCGCGAGTGCATTGAAGGTGCCGACGTCGTGGTACTGGCCATGAAGCCCTGGAAACTGCAAGAAGCAGCGGAACAGCTGAAGCCTTGGTTGGACTATGAACGTCAGATTGTGGCTTCTATGGTCGGCGGCGTTGGATTGAAGGACTTGCAGGCAGTATTCCAGAAAGACGGCAAATGCCCTGCCCTCTACTATCTCATTCCCAATACCGCCATCGCTGCCCGCGAGAGCATGACCTTTCTCTCGTCTGTGGGTGCCACAAAGGAGCAGGACGAAGCACTATTGGCAGTCTTCAAAGACTTGGGCGATGCCATGTTGGTAGAAGAACGACTGATGAATGCCGGTCTGGTACTGGCTTCCTGCGGTATCGCTTATGCCCTCCGCTACATCCGCGCCAACACCCAAGGTGGTGTGCTCCTTGGCTTCACACCCGCAGACGCACAGCGTATCGTGGCACAGACAATGAAGGGAGCCGCCAGCCTGCTGAGTACTGACCACTCTCACCCAGAGGCTGAAATCGACAAGGTCACCACTCCTGCCGGTCTGACCATTCGTGGCCTGAATGCGATGGAGCGCAACGGCTTCACCACCAGTATCATCGAAGGCCTGATGGCATCTATCCCACAAGCGAAATAGGTCTCATAGGCCCTATTAGCCCCATAAACCCCATACCTCCCCATGAGAATAGTCATCAAAATCGGCAGCAATGTCCTGACTCGTTCAGACGGCAAGCTGGATGTCACCCGTATGTCAGCCCTGGTGGATCAGGTGGCGTGGTTGCGGCAGCAAGGCCATGAGGTCATTCTCGTGTCCAGTGGTGCTGTGGCTTGTGGCCGTCGCGAGTTAAAGGTGGACCATGCACTTGATACCGTGGAACAGCGCCAGTTGTTCTCTGCCCTTGGACAGGTGAAGCTGGTGGGACTCTACTACGACCTCTTCCGCGAGTTCCATATCCACGTGGGACAGGTGTTAACCATGAAGGAGAACTTCCAGCCCGGCGAACAGTTCGAGAACCAACGAGCCTGCATGAGGGTGATGTTGGAGAATGGTGTGCTGCCCATCGTCAATGAGAACGACACCGTCTGCGTCACCGAGCTCATGTTCACCGATAACGATGAACTCAGCGGCCTTATCGCTCAGATGATGGAAGCCGACACGCTCATCCTGCTCTCGAATATCGATGGGATATATACAGGTCACCCCGATGACCCACAGTCGCAGTTGATTCGCAACGTGGCTCAAGGCACGGACCTCTCGACCTATATCCGAACGGAAAAAAGCGCCTTCGGACGTGGAGGAATGCATTCGAAGTACACGACGGCCACTCGCGTGCAGACTGCTGGCATCCGAGTCATCATCGCTAACGGTGAACGCGAAAACATCCTTATCGACCTGATGCAGCGTGCCGAGGAAACTCCGCATACAATATTCATTCCAAAACTCTGAAAGATACTACATTGAAGGACTTTATAGAAACCAAATCAGCCAGTAGGCTGATAGCTCGCCTTTCTGACGAAGAACGTAATGCCATTCTTCTTGATCTGGCCCAAACCACAGAGGCTCACACTGCAGAATTACTGGCTGCTAATGCGCTCGACCTTGCCAGAATGAATCAGGCCGACCCGCGTTATGACCGCTTGCAGCTGACCGAAGGCCGCTTGAAGGACATTGCAGCAGATCTGCGAAAGGTGGCATCTCTGCCGTCGCCGCTCGGTCGCGTGTTGAAGCACAGTATTCTTCCTAACGGTCTCGAAATCAATCGTGTCAGCGTTCCCTTCGGGGTGATTGGCATTATTTTTGAGGCGCGTCCAAACGTGTGCTTCGACTGCTTCGCCCTCTGCCTGAAAGCGGGCAGCGCCTGCATCCTCAAAGGAGGAAGCGATGCCAAGGATAGCTGTACGGCTATTGTCGGGCTTATCCACGAAGTCCTGAAGCGGCATGGCGTGGCTGCTGAAGCCGCTCTGTTACTCACCAGCCACGAGGACACAGACCGCCTGCTCACGGCTCACGGCTTGGTGGATCTTATCATCCCGCGAGGCAGCAGCCGACTGATAAATTATGTTCGTGAGCACGCACAAGTACCTGTTATTGAAACGGGTGCCGGAGTGGTTCATTGCTATGTGGATCGTGCTGCTGATATGGAGAAAGCAAAGGCGATTGTCCTGAATGCCAAGACGCGTAGGGTCAGCGTTTGTAATGCCCTTGACTGCCTCATCATCCATCGCGACCGCCTTGCCGACCTGCCGGCCCTCTGTCAACCCTTGTTCGATAAAAATGTGTTCATAGAGGCAGACGAAGAAGCATTCGAACAGCTTCAGGTAATAGCTCCCTCTCAGACCGTGAAGGCTGGGGAAGAGTCCTTCGGCACAGAATTTCTCTCCCTGCGTATGTCCTTGAAGGTCGTTGGCAGCTTGGATGAAGCCCTTGAACACATTGCCCGTTACGGCTCTGGTCATAGCGAAAGCATCGTGACCGAAGACTCAGAGACTGCCCGCCGCTTTCTTGCAGAAGTAGATGCCGCCTGCGTTTACCACAATGCCCCCACCAGCTTTACCGATGGAGGACAGTTCGGATTAGGCGCGGAAATTGGTATCAGTACTCAGAAACTGCATGCTCGCGGCCCTATGGCACTCGAAGAAATTACCACTTACAAATGGCTGATCAAAGGAGAGGGGCAGACACGCCCCTGATATGATTTCATTACAAAGCGGGGTCACCACTATCCATCAGTCTACATTAAGAAGCGTTTAAACTTAACCACATTACATGAAACTACAAAAACTATTCGTTGTATGCCTGTTGTCATTGATGACCACAGGCGTTGCCTCCCAGACTGCGGAAACAGACACCCTCCTTCGTGTCCTCCGCGAGGAACTGGCAGCAGATTTTCAGGAACTGCAGAATCAGGAATTGAAGCCTTATTTCATGAGCTTCCGCGTACAGGAGAGTCACAATGCAGCCATCGCTGCCACCTTTGGCTATCTGGGCACTTCCATCCAACAGCACACACGCACCTTCACCCCGCAGATTCGTGTAGGGACGCCAGAGTTGGATAACTTCAAGTTCGATAACCAGTCCAATGAGGGTGGTATAGCCTTGCCTCTTACCGATTCCTCGCCGGATGCTATCAGAACCATGATATGGACCCAGATGCTTAATTCCTATGACCGTGTAGTCTCTGCATATCGTAATGTCCAGAACCGCCTGCGTTCCCAAGCCGACAACGAGGACAAAGCTCCTTGCTTCACTGTGCTCCGCGATTCTGTCGCTGAGACTTATTACGAACCTCGCCTTCCGCACCCAGCCCTCACTCCTGAAGAACAACATGCATGGGAGGAGCGCGTCTGCCGTATCAGCGCCGTGTTTCGTCAGTGGCCTCAGTTCAACGAGGCTATTGTCAACCTGCAGGCGGAGAATCTTCGATCCCATTTGGTCAATACCGATGGGGCTTCTATCGTGCAGAATCGTGTCAGCTTTCGTCTTTTCATTCAGGCAGAAGTGAAAACAGAAGATGGCATGGAGCTGCCTCTCGTCCAAAGCTACTATGCCACAGCACTTGACTCGTTGCCCTCTGAAGACGTGATGTTGCGCGATGCAGAGGATATGGGCCGACGGCTTGTCGCCCTGGCAGCAGCTCCAATTGCCGACCCCTTCACAGGTCCTGCTCTTATGAGCGGTCCCGCCAGTGGCGTTTTCTTCCACGAGATTTTTGGGCACCGTTTGGAAGGACATCGGATGAAAACTGGCGGCCAGACCTTCCGCAAGATGGTGGGTGAACAGTTGCTACCTGTGGACTTTCAAGTCTATTGCGACCCCACGCTCACTCACTACGGCGCACAGCCCTTGAACGGCGGCTACCGCTATGATGACGAGGGTACGCGCGCACGTAGAGTAAATAATGTGGTGGATGGCGTCCTGAAGGAATTCCTGATGAGCCGCGTACCCCTCGACAGTTTCCCTGAGAGCAACGGCCACGGTCGTACTGCAGAAGGCAGAGACCCCGTCTCGCGCCAATCCAACCTCGTTGTGGAGACTCGCAAACCCTATACTGAATCTCAGCTACGCCAAATGCTGCGTGACGAGGCGCGTCGCCAAGGCAAGGACTACGGCTATCTCTTCCAGAGCGTCAGCGGAGGATACACCCAGACGGGTGAAGGGAACAGCATCAATTCCTTCAACGTCAACCCGCTAGAAGTCTATCGCGTTTATGTGGATGGCCGCCCCGATGAGTTAGTACGCGGCGTGGACCTCATCGGTACGCCCCTCTCCATGTTCTCTAATATCGAGGCAGGTGGCGACACCCCCTCTACCTTCATCGGCGTCTGTGGTGCCGAGAGTGGTTGGGTGCCTGTCAGTGCCACATCTCCCATGATTTTCTGTTCGAAGATAGAGACGCAAAGACGCCAACAGAAAAGTGCTTTGATGCCGGTGCTGGCAGCACCAAGCCTGGATGCAAGGCTCTCTGCTCAAGACTCCATGTCATCTGTAGTTTTTGATGCGCTCTCCGATGAACTCCATCGTTCCATGGACAGTTTGCGTATTCAAGGGTTGCCTGCACCTTTCCTCATAGACTACCGCTTGCAGCGTTCGCGCTCTCTTGACATTACTGCCGTTCGTGGCGAGCTGATACGGAGGATGGAGTCTCCTTGGAGACAGAACCTGAATTGTGAAGTGATTCTTGGCAATCATCATCGCAGTAGCCTACGGGCCCCTGAACCACAGTCTCGTGGCGTCAGCATCCCTATGGCCTTGGATTATGATAACTTGCGCCGTGCCGCCTGGTTTGCCACCGATGCCAACTATAAATCTGCTCTTGGAACTCTTGATGCCAAGCTGCAACAGCTGAGTAAACTCACACTGCCCGCCGACGAGGAGGCCTTGGATGACTTCTTCCCTGCACAACCGGCTACCAGTGTCCAGGAACGTTCGCCTGAAACCATGGACCTCCGTGCCGACGAACTCGAAGCATACGTGCGCCGTCTCTCACTCATTGGCACGGAGTTCCCGGAACTGACCCAAAGTGATGCTTCTTTATCTGTGAAGCAAGCAGACATCTACCGCCTTACCAGTGAGGGAGTACGCGTAGCACAGCCTCAAAGTGACCTCATCACCATTTCTTTCACGTTCCTACGTTACCGACAGGCAAGTGGTGGCTTCGCGACATCATCGTCTGATTATGAGTATAGCTCTGTTGCAGAGCTTTTGGCCGACAGTGCCCGCTTTACGAAGCAAGTTCGTGATTACGTCCGTCGTCGTCTCGACCTTCAGCGGCAGCCTGAAACCGAAGATTACTATGTCGGTCCTGTGTTGATAGAGAAGGGAGCCAGCAAGATCATCTACGACCGCACGAATGGTTCCCGCCACAATTTCCGTGCATGGCATCCCTTTGCACAGAGCGACCGCGCCATCTTTGTCAAACGCGACCGTAAGATTGTTGATGATAAGATCAGCATCCGACAGGATCCGACCCTCAGTCAGTGGAATGGCAAACCGCTCGTTGGCTACTATGCTGCTGATGCTGATGGTCAAACGCCGCAGGCTGTGACACTCGTGGAACATGGCATCTTCCGCGGACAACTCAGTGGCGCCACGCCAGCCCTCGGAACGAATGCTCCAACCGGAAACCTGCGGTTCAACGATCCGTTCAATTGGAACAGCCCCTTGGGCGTCAGCACAGCTCCTGGTGTCCTTCGTATAGAAAGCAGTAAGACGGTGCCTCTGAAGAAGATGCGTAAACAACTGTTGCGCGATGCACAACGCGAAGGATATGATCATGCCTATATTGTTCAAGGCGATTATGCCTTCCGAGTCAGCGTCAAGGATGGCAGCGAGACACCCGTGCGTCAGTTGGAGATCGTTCCCACCGACCAGCACATGCGTCATATCAGCGCCCTTTCTTCGGAACAGGAAGCAGTCACTCATAGTGAGGATGGTGGGGCCCGTTTCTCCATCGTTGGTCCAAAGGCCATGATACTAAACGACGTAGAAGTTCCTCCACATAATCCGGAACAGAAGGCGAAGCTCACACTGACATTCCCATTACATCGCTAATCCCATGGGACCTGTGAGTCTCATAAGCCCTATTAGCCCCATTAGCCCCATTAACCCAATGAAAGTTTTTCAACACGTTACAGATCTCGGCGACCTCAGCGTCGCCCTCGCGGAAGCGCAAGAAGTGAAGCGCGACCGCTTCCAGTGGCAGTATCTTGGTAAGAACAAGACAGCTCTGCTCATTTTCTTCAACAATTCGCTTCGTACACGCCTCTCCACTCAGAAAGCTGCCATGAATCTTGGTATGAATGTCATCGTACTCGATGTCAACCAAGGTGCTTGGAAGCTGGAGACCGAGCGAGGTGTCATCATGGATGGCGACAAAAGCGAACACCTTCTCGAGGCTATTCCTGTGATGGGCAGCTATTGTGACATTATTGGTGTCCGCAGCTTTGCCCGCTTTGAGAGCCGTGAGGATGACTACGAGGAGAAAATCCTCCAGCAATTTATCAAATACAGTGGTCGGCCAGTATTCTTTATGGAGAGTGCTACTGTGCATCCCTTACAGGCCTTCGCAGACCTCATCACTATAAAAGAGGACTGGAAAGGGGAAAGCCGTCCCAAGGTGGTGATGACGTGGGCGCCCCACCCCAAATCATTGCCGCAAGCCGTTCCTAACTCGTTTGCAGAATGGATGATGGCTGCTGACGTAGATTTCGTCGTTACGCACCCGGAGGGCTATGAACTTGACCCGCAGTTTGTAAAGGGTGCCCGGGTGGAGTATGACCAGATGAAAGCTTTCGAAGGTGCAGATTTCGTTTATGCTAAAAACTGGAGTTGCCCAGGTGTCACCCGTCCAGAGGACTATGGTAAGGTGTTGCATGACTACCACACGATGATGGACTGGTGCGTCAGCACTCGCCAGATGGCTGTGACCAACAATGCAGGATTCCTCCACTGTCTGCCCGTTCGCCGCAACATGATTGTGACGGACGATGTCATAGAGTCGTCTCGTTCTTTAGTGATTCCTGAAGCGGCCAATCGTGAGATTTCTGCTGAAGTAGTTTTAAAGAGGATGCTTGAGGCTTTGTAGTCTCAGGCATCCTGTTTATCATGCGTTGTTCCCTACCGTCGCACGATATTCTTTTGGCGAAAGTCCAGTATATTGTTTGAAGTATTTGCCAAAGAATGACTGGGTGGGGAAATTGAACTCTGAAGAAATTTCCTTGATGGAGCGGTCGCTGTTCTTCAGCGTCTGACGAATGGAGGAGATGACCATCTGAATAATCCATTGAAGGGCAGAATGCCCGCTCTTCTCTTTGATGATGCTCGAGAAATAGCGGGGAGAGAGGTATTGCTCGTTGGCATAAAACGTAACGTCGCGCTCGCATTTATAGTTCTTGAAAAGCGAGATGAGGAAATTCTGGAAGATACGATCCTTAGGATCTTGCGACTGGGGTTCTATGTGTTGGGTGCTGGCGTAGTCAAAAAGAAGTTCATGGAACACGGCCTCTGCCAACGCTAAGACCAGATTCTGCATTATGAAAAAAGTACCAGAATCAGGTGTGAGCTTTTCCAGGAGCATCTGACGTTTGCGCAGCCCTTTCAGCATCTTTTCCAGGTCACTCTGTTGTTCTGGACTTAAGCTGATGCATGGATTATCGCGCAGTGTGAGGAAGTCGCGAACGTTGACAATGCGCTCCATCATTGGTAACACAAAATCCATCTGGCATTTCACGGCGATTCCCTCAAGATCCGACGAACGATTGAGGACACTGATGAAGGTGGAAGGGGTGTAGACGTATATATCTCCGGCTTGAATATGAAATGTCTGGTCATTTAAGCTGACAACAGCAGAACCCTTCTGACACAAGAAGAACCCACAGACATCCACAAGGGACATCAGCTCATTTCCTTCCAAAGCTGCAGCGACATCTTCTATAGATATGTGCTCAAAGGGTAGTTGGTTAACACTCATACTCCTTGGAGTGAATTATTTCTTTTTATCTTCGGCGCCATAGCCATAGCCGTAGCCGTAGCCATAGCCGTAACCATATCGACCATAACCATAGTTACCGTATCCGTAGCGCTTCTGTTCCATTTTGCTATCGTTGATGATGATGCAGAGATGGTTGAACTTCTTTTCTTCGTAAAGACGTTGCAATTCGGGGAGATAGCGTCGGTCAATCTTGCCTTCGCGGATGACGTAGAGGGTCACGTCTGCCACACGATTGACGATACCTGCATCTGCCACCACTTGAGCGGGTACATTGTCGATAACGATGTATTCGTATTCCTCTTTCAAGAGTGCTATCAGTGATTCCAGACGGTCGCTCATTAGAAGTTCCGAGGGGTTCGGAGGTGTGATGCCGGCAGGTAACAAATCTACATTGTTGCCTGCTGTATCGCGGATAATTAATCTGTCGAGATCATCCGTGGAGCCGCTGAGATATGATGTTAATCCTTCGCGATGGACGCTGCCGGAAAGCCTACTCTGTGTACGCTTACGGATATCGGCATCAATGAGGATGACTTTCTTGCCGGTCATGCCTAAGGTTACAGAGAAATTTCGGGAGATGAAAGTCTTTCCCTCACCCGGCCTGGTCGAAGTGAACATAATAACGCGGGCTTCCTTTTGTATGAAATTGAGGCTGAAGCGCAACATCCTGAATGATTCATTGATGGGGTCAGACTTCTGGTCACCCACGACGATCTCGCTGCCGTTGATGTCTTCCTTTCGATGTGGAATCTCTCCTAATACAGGGATGGTAGTGTAGTCTTCGACGTCCTTTCGTCCGCGAACGCTCATGTTTAATAAGTTGCGGAAGTGGAAGAAAGTGAAGGGGGCAATGATACCTATCAACAATGCCACAAGCATTATGATTTTTGCGTTGGGTGAGATGGGCTTATTGCTTCCGAATGGAGCTTCGATGACTCGGATATTAGCCTCTGTGATAGCGAGCTGAAGGGCTGTTTCCTCACGCTTGTTCAACAAGTACGTATACAGGGTTTCCTTGATGGCCTGTTGACGCGAAATGTCAAGCGACTGCTTTTCTTTTGCAGGTACTGAGGAGATAACCTGATTCAGTCCGCTTTCTTCCTGCTTCGATCGGCGTAGTTGCACATTCAGCGAGGAGAGGTATGCTTCGGTTGAAGCAATAATTGTCTCGCGCATCTGTTCCAAATTCTGATCGGCCTGACGAACCCTCGGATTATCTGCACTGGAATGCTCGATGAGACGATTGCGCTCCAGCATTAGTTCGTTGTAACGGGAAATCTGAGACTGAATGCCGTTGTCGGTGAGGCCTGAGAGTGTAGGAATCAAATTGAAACCGCGTGATCTGTCACGGACAAAGTCCAAGAGAAACTGTACAACACTCACTTGGGATTCCAACAAAATGCTACGCTGTCTGGCCTGATTGCTCTGTTGGAGGAAGTTGTTTGCATCGGCTTTTACGTCCACAATGCGGTTGCGCTGTTTGAAATCAGCCAGATCGTCTTCGACCTTGCTCAACTCTTTACTGATGAGTTCTATACGCTCATCAATAAATGCGGCAGTACTCTGGGCGATGCGGTTTTTATCGTCAATGATGCTGCGTCGATAAGCTGAGAGCACAGCATTCAAAATATCCTCAGCGCGAGGAATATACTGATCGGTGTAAGTAATGCCTACCAAGGTGCTTTGCCTGTCGATTTCTCCTGCTTCAAGTGAGGCTCCATAGGCATTGGCGGCAGCTTCAACGGTGACGTGCGATACGGTAATACGCTCCCCTTGGAATTCCTCCAGATTCGCCTCATGAGGTATCAGCACGATTGGCTTCTGTGTGATGGGCAGTTGGAATGGCTTGCCCAGTTCTACAACAATGTCTACCTCTGGCACTTCTTCATCCTCCTCATGTGGAGCCATATACTTCGAAATGTGAGCTTGTTTTCCATTGAGCTCCACCTGAAAACTATAGGGCTTCAGAGTCTCAATGTCAACACTGTCGAAGCGCACGGTGAACGGGCGGGTATGGTAGAGATTACGTGTCTGTAAGCGATGTCGATGAGTGTAGTTAACATCCAAATGTAAACTACGTACCACCTGTTTCATGATTTGATGGCTTTGCAGAATGTAAACTTCGTTCTGCACGCTGGTTCCCATCATTACTCCATTGAGCTGCATCAAAGCATCGGTGCCGCCACGTGAACGAGAGGAAGAACTGCCTCCGCCACTCGAATCGTCCTTCACCAGCATAACAGCCGAACGCCTGTAGATTTTGGGCTTTATATATAAGTACGCGCGTCCAACAATCAAACAAAAAATGATTGATAGGACAAACCATTTCCAGTTATAAACAAAAATATCCAGAATGTCGCGCAGCGAGATCATCTCGTCGACTCTCTGATTCTGTTTTGTTTTCTGAGTAGCTACCATAAAATAATGCGTTAAAAGACGCGGATTTTGAAACGTAAAAACTAATTTGCGTGCAAAGTTACATATTTTTATGCAACCAATCACACAAAAAACCGAAAAAAGTTGGTCACATGGTGAAAAATACATACCTTGCGGCCGAAAGACAACCTTTCAGACGCTTATGAAAGCCAATTTTCACCATCTTTACATCTTTTTTGTGCTGATTGTGCCATTCTTCAGTGCAGCTTCTGCCAGAGCTCAGATTCTCTTTACTCAGCAGGGCAATGCCTCTTATTATGCAGATCGGTTCCACGGACGGCTTATGGCGAACGGCAAGGTATATCATCGCGACAGTATGACCTGTGCACATCTTCGCTATCCTCTTGGTACCAAACTTTTGGTGCGTAACATTGTTAATGGTCGCGAAGTAGTAGTGACAGTAACCGACCGCGGTCCCTATTCACGTAAGTTCGTTATTGATCTCTCCCGTGCTGCTGCACGCCAATTGGACATCATCCATACCGGTTTCCAGTTGGTGGAGATAATGCCTTACATAGCAGGACGTGTTCCTTATAAATATGTGCCTTTGGACGAACGTCCGGAATTGGACTTGGGCTACTCGACGGATGTTGATTTGGGTCCACCTGTATGGCAAGATGATAGTATTTATTGGGCTCGCCACCGCCTCTCGCGCACTGCCGTCGTACAGGCTTATCGCGACTCTCTGGAAATGACACTGACCAGAGACACCACGTTGCGGCAGGCAATCATCAAAAAGCCGGTCGCCAAGAAGAAAGAAACCCAACAGTCAAAGAAAAAATAGTGAGGAGCCAGCAGGTACATTGTCCCCGTTATCTTATGAAAAGCCTGCATCCTTCGGCTCATAGGTCTGAAAGACCAGGTAGAATCCGTCGGCGTCCAGCGAGAAATGGTCGCCGACGGATTGGTTTAGGGTACCCTCCCACCATTGCCCGTAGGCATACGAGTTCCATTTCAGCCCCGTGGAGGCGAGGCGGGTGCTGCCGAAGTTGAAGATGCTCACCTGCTGACCCGCGAAGGCATCGAAGGTGCGATACCCCTGGGCTGGCGTAAAGAAACCATAGTCCGTGAACATCGAACAGCGGATGCCGAAATCGCGGTAGTAGCGCATGAGCAGCGAGATGTTGCCCAGCGTGTGGTCTTCACGCCGACCCGTGGCTCCGAGGTAGGCAATGTCACGCCATCCCTGCTCCAGGCAGTAGCGCGTGGCCTTGGTCAGGTCGTTGTCCTCCTGTTCATCGATGCGCACCAGCCGCTGTGCGAAGCTTGCGGGCACGCTGTCGCCATCGCCCACCACGGCTTCTGCCTCGGGCACGCTGCTCACTGCCCCATCGCAGGCCACAATGTGCGGCGCCCGACGAAGGATGCCGAGCGGCACGGGATGTGCGGGGAAGCTGCCGGCAGCTACGATAACTGCTTCGAAAGTTGTTTCCATTTGAAATATCCTGCTATGGCGATGACCACATAGAGTCCGTAGAGACCCGCCTTGAAGGGGATGCCCTTCTGCACGTAGAGAACGCAGCAGACAACATCCACTACAATCCAGAAGAACCACTGCTCCAAGTACTTGCGAGCCAGTGCCCACAAGCCGACGAACGACAGGGCGTTGGTGAAAGAGTCCAGCAACGGAACCGTGGAGTTGGTCCAATGTATTAATATATAATAGGTGATGCCCCACGCTGCCAGGAAGCAGACGAAGGTGGGTACATACAGGCGGGCGGGCATGTGGGTGATGGGGCGCTCCTGATGCTCACCTTTGCCACACGTCCAGGCCACGTAGCCGTAGACCGATGCCACTGTGTAGTAGACCGCCATGCCTGCGTCGCCATAGAGACCATGGCTCCAATACAGGAATATATCCAACGCAGGCATGGCGATTCCGACGAACCACAGGGCAATGCTGGCACGGAATTCAAGCCAGATATAGAGCAGGCCGAGTACCGTGGTCAGCAGGTCAAGCCAATGATTGACAAGAAATTCCATATTCCTCGATGATGGTGTTTACGGGTTATGTCCTGGAGAACGCCTTTTAGAAGTTGACGGAGAGGTGGGCCATCACGTTGAAGGGTGCCGATGGCGCAAATCCCGCTGCCCCGCTGTCCCGGATGCCCCATTCGTTCACGGCTTTGATGCGCCCGTTGTCGTTGACGAACTGAGGTGCTGCCCAGCCGTTGTTGTCGAACTTGGCAGAGAATATGTTGTAGAATGTCACGCCCACGGAAGCTCTCTTGATGCCGATGCGGCTAAGGGTGAAGTTGTAGCTCAGATCCACGTTCGTGGTGAAGTGCTTCTTCAGCATCAGCGTCTCCATCGTGCGCTGCCCGTTGGCGTCTGTGCATTCCATTTCCTCGAAACCTGTGTTCGTGAGCAGCTGATCACCGACGTACTGGCTCTGGATGCTGGCCTTAGCCCCCTTGTAGGTAAAGGTGAAGATGTTGTTCAGAATCAGGTTGGGCGAGAAGGCCAGCGGTTGTTCGCCTAAGTTGGCATTGGAGCCATCGGTGAGGGTGACGACCATGTCCTTCACGCGATTGCGCGAGAGTGTGGCATTGGCATCCCACCGGAACCAGTCCGCAGGCATCCATGCAGCCTCCAGCTCCAGACCCAGCCGGTAGCTCTTGTCGAGATTCTTAGTCAGTGCCTCGCCGATGGCGTTGAGCTCACCCGTCAGCACCAGCTGATCCTTGTAGTGCATCCAGTAAATGTTGGCTCCGGCGGAGAAGCGGGTGCTCTGGAACTTGTAGCCGGCCTCCAGGTCACCCAGCTGCTCCGGGCGTGCCTGCGTGTCCGTGCGGGTGGGGTTAGCAATCTGCTGCATGAAGTTGTTGCGCACGGGTTCCTTGTGGCCGATCCCATAGGAGACATAGACCTTGTGCTGGTCGGTGATGTCGTAATTGATACCGAACTTTGGGTTGAAGAAATTGTATTTCTTGTCGATGACGTAGCTCTTATCCAGGTTGACGCCATACGCAACCGTGGGATCCTGCAGCTTATAGGTGATGTGCCGGTACTGCAGATCCACGAAGGCGTTCATGCCCTTGAGGAATTCATACGATGCCTTGGCGTAGATGTTGAAGTCCGTCTTGCGCGAGTGGTTGCGGTAGTATTCGAAGTCGGGCGTCAGTGCCGCAGGCTCTGGTACCGTCGTGCCCACGCCCGGTTTAGCCCAGACGATGTGTCCGAACTGGTCGCCCGAGTAGCAGTTCCATCCTCCTCCGCCTATGATTTCCAAGTTCTTGCGGTTGCTGTAGTTCAGGGATGCCACCACTCCGTAGAAGTCGTTGTCCATTTTCTGCTGGTCTGCCAGGTCACCCGTAACGGTGGGGTCCTGGCTGAGTCCGAAGTCAGCCCACGACTTGCCGTACATCAGCTGCGTGGCTTCGCTTTGGAACTGCTGGTAGTAGCCCTTCCCTTTTGTGTAGTGCAGACCCACGTTGGAATTGAGTTTTGGGGTGATGTGTTGGTTCCAGATGAGCTGATAGTTCTGCTGGTGGTAGTTGTCGGTCTGGTCCTCGTAGTAGCTGTTGGGCTTGCCTTCGGCATCGTAGCCCATAACTCCGCAGGAGTTGTACCTGCGTCCGTAGAGGCTCTGCTCGTACTTCGATGTGTAGTTCCAGGCGTGGTATGTCTCTTCTACTCCGTTCCAGGTGATGAACTTCACTGTAGTATTCGCTCCGAACCATCCAGCCTGCAGGAAGTAAGAATTCAGCTTCGTGGAAGCACGGTCCAGATAACCTTTCGAACCGATGTTCGATAGGCGCCCCTGGATTCCCCAGTGCTCCGCCAGCATACCCGTACCGAAGCGCAGCGTCTCCTTGTGACTGCTGTAGGAACCACCGCTGACGTCGAGGCCGAAATAGGGTTTCATACCAATGTTCTCTGTCAGCATGTTCAGCGTGGCTCCGAAGGCACCTGCGCCGTTGGTACTGGTGCCCACGCCGCGCTGGATTTGCATGGACTGCACACTGCTGGCGAAGTCGCCCATGTTTACCCAAAAGACCGTGGCGCTCTCTGCATCGTTTAGCGGGATGCCGTTGGCGGTGATGTTAACGCGCGAGGGGTCGCTGCCTCGTACGCGCAATGAGGTGTATCCGATGCCATTACCAGCATCACTGGTCATGGTCACACTTGGAGTGAGCGAGAGCAGGTAAGGCACATCCTGCCCGTAGTTCACCTGCTGCAGCTGGTCCTTGGTCATGTTCGTGAAGGCCACTGGCGTCTTGCTCGAAGCTCTGACACTGCGCACCACCATTTCCTGTAATTGCTCTATCTGCAGCGAGTCACCGCTGTCATTTGCGTCATTTTCTCCAACCGAGGCTGTTGCGCTGAAAACATTCCCAACGAATGTCGCCAGCCCGATGAGGGCTGCAAGCAAAGTTCTCTTAGATGTTTGTTTCATAATTTCTTTTCCTTTATTTGTTAATAGTTAAACAATAAAGGGGCGCAGGCCAGTTGCCTGCTACAGAAGATTCCGCTTATCATCCCTACGTCGGTATTACCCGCATCAGGTATGAAGGGTTTGTTCTCAGCCCGCCGAAAAACGGGCACCCCTTGATAATTCGGGCGCAAAGGTACAAAAAAGTTCTGAGTCGGGGGGCTATAGTTGAAAGTTTTTGCCTTTCATGCGCAGAATTCGCCGTATTTTTCCTATCTTTGCACCCAGAAAGTCATAAGTTACCAAACTCTAAACTCAAAACTCCTCTCTATGGGTGTTCGATTTAATAAACGAATGAAAATCCTGCCCTACGTCACAATGAACGTAGGCAAAAGTGGTGTCAGCCTCACTATTGGTCCAAAAGGCAAGACCCTGAATATTGGCAGTACGGGTGTGAATGTCAACGTGAGCCTCGGAAAAGGCGTGGGCTACAGCAAGCGACTCATCACCTGGAAGAAACTTAATCTCCTGAGTATGCTCGGCCTCGGGGGCACAGCTGCAAAGAAAGCTGGCAAGACCCCAGCGACTACCACCACCAAGGGTGCCACGAGAAAAGGCAAGAAAGGTTCCACCACAGTGCCATCTCTTGATGAAGCTATTGCTGATGCTGAAGAAGCTGCCAACAATCCCTCAATAACTCCTGGGAAGGATACCCCAGACACCCTCCCTGAGGGCGGTGCTCCACAGGAGGAGCAACCTGGTTGCGGTCCTGTCGGCTGCATCATTGGCATTTTCGTTGTTCTAATTATCCTTGGACTTATAGCCGCCGTCGTCTATCTTCTGATGACTCGTCCAGAGGTGGCAGCTACTACATAATATCTCCGGAGAGGATTAGAAGTCGGATAAGAACATAAATGAAGTTCCGCAGGGGAAGTGAAAACTCCTACTGCGGAACTCATTATTAATAACCACGCGTACGCGGGTGCGCGCGTCGCGCGTATGATCGCGTAACAATTAAGCCTTCACGCGGCCTTGGTAACTGCCATCACGTGTGTCTACTTCCACGATTTCACCTTCGTTGATGAAGAGGGGAACGCGGATTTCGGCTCCAGTCTCTACACGAGCAGGCTTAAGGGTGTTGGTGGCGGTATCACCTTTCAATCCGGGTTCTGTCCAGACGATAGCGAGCCTAACCTTCACGGGAACGTCGGCATAGAGCACGGTCTCAGTGGAAGCATCAGTGACAACTTCTACGTTCTCGCCTTCCTTCATGAAATCTACGCCATTGATGAGTGCCTTGGCGATGGGAATCTGCTCGAAGGTCTCGTTGTTCATGAAGATATAATCCTCACCTTCCATGTAGAGGTACTGATAGCTGCGACGTTCTACGCGCACGTCTTCGAGTTTCTCACCGATATTGAAACGGCGCTCGAGGACATTGCCGGTGACCACGTCCTTCAGGGTAGTGCGCATGATGGTGTTGCCTTTTCCTGGCTTCACATGAAGGAAATCGATGCAGAAATAGAGCTTGCCGTCCATGCGGATGCAGGTGCCCTTCTTGATGTCTTGTGAATTGATCATGACTTTTTGAATTTATGAGTTTATGTTATGGTGATTGTTTACGCTTTATACGTGGATAGAGATGTCTTTTTGAGGGCATAACTCTCGAAATCGGGTGCAAAGGTAGTGAAAATTAACCAAAAAACGCAAGAGAAAGCGGAAAAAATCATCTAAGACTTGCGTGAATGAAAAAAAGTACCTACTTTTGCAGCCCGTTAGCGCACTTTTAGAGCAAAACATATAAAATATACAACAATGAAAAGAACATTTCAACCCCACAATCGCAAGAGAAAGAACAAGCACGGATTCCGTGAACGTATGTTGACCGCTAATGGCCGCCGCGTGCTCGCCGCCCGCCGTGCCAAGGGTCGCAAGAAGCTCACCGTTTCGGACGAGCGTCACGGAAAGTAAGTCCACCGTTAACACGTTAACACGTTAGCACGTTAACAGACTGACAAAAACGAGAGCCTTGTGGCCTGTTAACTTGTTAGCCTGTTAACATGCTAACGTTTTTTATGCAAACATGTGAAGTGTTTAATCTATCAACATGGGATTCAAGCAGAAAATACTCAGCCCTCTGGTGTGGGGTAATTTGCTGGCATTGGTGCTGGCGGTAATACTGGCGGTAATTGGCGCATGGTACTTCCTGTCCGTTTATACTCACCACGGCGAGAGTATCGTTGTTCCCGATGTGGTAGGGCATCAGGTAAATGATGCGTATTATATCCTTGACAGTAAGGGGTTGAAAGGTGTTGTCGTGGATTCGGCCTACAACAAACAGTTGCCTGCCGGCTGCATTCTCGAGCAGACACCAGCGAAGGGGCGTAAGGTGAAGAGTGGCCGCGAGATTTACTTGATTATCAATACAGAGAGCACGCCAACAATGGCTCTGCCTGATATAGCAGACAATAGTTCCCTGCGTGAGGCTCAGGCCAAACTCACGGCAATGGGATTCAAACTTGGCCCCGTAGAATACGTGTCTGGTGATCTCGACTGGGTCTATGGCGTTAAGAGCCAAGGCCGTAATGTCTACGCGGGCGAGCGAGTGCCTATCGACGTACCGTTGGTGTTGCAGGTAGGAAAAGACTCAGGCTACGAAGAACTTGATGATTTTGACAATCTGGATGACGACGCAGCAGCGGGAGTATCTCCCTCTTTTAATGATGCGCCGCCCGTTGACGCAGAGTGATGATGTTGGAAGAGTGCAGTGACAAGGATCCTGAGCCCATGAGGAGTGATAGCTTAGACTTGGACGAGTCATTAGACCTGGACGATGACGGGCTGGAGGCTGGCGCTGACGGTACGCTGTATGAGCATCGCCGCGTGGTTGCCGACAAAGGCCAGACGTTATTGCGCGTGGATAAGTTTCTCATGGAGCACTTGCGCGACACCAGTCGGGCACGCATCCAACGAGCTGCAGAGGCTGGTTGCATTCACGTTAACGACCGCCCAGTCAAGAGCAATTACCGTGTAAAACCGCTGGACGTGGTGACACTGATGTTAGATCATCCACGTATGGAGACAGAGGTCGTTCCAGAAGATATTCCGTTGAATGTGGTCTATGAAGACAGCGACCTGCTTGTGGTCGACAAGCCAGCGGGGTTGGTAGTTCATCCAGGAGTGGGTAATTATTCTGGAACACTGGTAAATGCTTTGGCGTGGCACTTGCGCGACAATCCCGACTATGACCCAAATGACCCAAGCGTGGGTCTTGTTCATCGAATAGATAAGGACACCAGTGGTCTGCTTGTTGTGGCGAAAACGGCTGAGGCGAAGACCGACCTCTGTCATCAATTCTTCGTCAAGTCAACCCGCAGGGCATACAATGCACTGGTTTGGGGCAGTTTTGACGACCCGGCAGGACGCATTGAAGGAAACATCGCTCGCGACCCGAAGGACCGCCAGCGAATGACGGTCTTTCCGCCAGAGAGCGAGGTGGGCAAGCCTGCTGTCACTCACTGGCGAGTACTCGAAGCCTTCGGCCCTGTGACTTGGGTGGAATGTGTGCTTGAGACCGGTCGCACACATCAAATCCGTGCTCACATGAAGCATATCGGTCATCCACTCTTTGCAGACGAACGCTATGGAGGCATGGAGGTTCTGCGCGGTCAACCCACTGCGAAATATAAGCAGTTTGTGCAGAATGCTTTCGCTCTTTGTCCACGTCAAGCCTTGCACGCTCGCACTTTGGGGTTTGTGCATCCGCGCACCAAACAGGAAATGTTCTTCGAGAGCCCGCAGCCGGAGGATTTGACGAAACTTATCGATAAATGGCGCGCCTACGCGCAAAACCAATTATAATTCCTGCAAATTAACCAATATATAATGATAAGGAGTGACAATGGAAAAGAAAAAAAATGTAGCCGTTGTATGTGGCGGTGATAGTTCTGAGCACGATGTGAGTTTGCGTAGTGCACAGGGTATAGAGAGTTTTTTAGATAAGGAGAAATTCGAGGTCTTTATTGTAGAGATAAACGGACTCACCTGGGAAGCACATCTTCCAGCCGGAAAGAAAGTTCCAGTCAGCCGTGAGGACTTCTCATTCAAGGTCGGTCGTCGTAAAGTCCGTCCTGATTTTGCCTATATCACCATTCATGGAACCCCAGGTGAGAATGGTATTCTGCAAGGATATTTCGATCTTATCCATATGCCTTATTCCACCAGTGGCGTACTCGTAGAGGCTTTGACTTTCAATAAGTTCACGCTAAACCAATACCTCAAAGGTTTTGGTGTTAATGTTTCTGAGAGTCTGGTGGTACGCAAGGGTAATGAGGATCTGGTCACAGATAACGAGATCATAGAACATATAGGTCTTCCTTGTTTCGTGAAACCCAATGCGGGTGGCAGCAGCTTTGGAGTTTCTAAAGTAAAGACATTGGATCAACTGCGACCAGCCATCAAGTTGGCGATGAAGGAGAGCGACGAGGTGATGGTCGAGGCATTTATTCCTGGTACCGAGCTGACTTGCGGTTGCTACAAAGTTGCTGGCAAGGAGGTGGTATTCCCTGTCACGGAAGTCGTCACCCACAACGAGTTCTTCGATTACGATGCTAAGTACAACGGCGAAGTCGATGAAATCACACCAGCCCGAATTCCCAACGACCTGAGAGACCGCGTGCAAGCACTGACGAGTGCCATCTATGATATCCTTGGTTGTTCTGGAATCATACGTGTGGACTACATCGTTACGACACAGACAGACGATGAGGGTAAGGCACATGTGCGCATCAACATGCTGGAAATCAACACTACGCCAGGGATGACAACCACCAGTTTCATACCTCAGCAGGTGAGGGCAGCAAAGCTGGACATCAAGGATGTGCTTTCAGATATTATTGAGGATAAACTCTGATAAAGTATAATCGATAATGAATAATTCACCGCAGATTCCCGAAGAATTCAAGGATATTCGTCCTTACAACGACGACGAAGTGCGTGGAGCTATTGACAGTCTTCTCCATGACCGCCAGTTCTCCCATATACTGAAGGGGTTCGTACCTTTTCTGCCTTTGAGCATCAGTCGTGGTATCTTGCGATTAGCCACAGTAGGTATTCATTCCACCTTGAGCTTTCAGGTACGTTTTATGAAGCCTGTGGTGAAACGAATACTGCGGCGTTGCACGACGGATTATTCCTTCATACATCAAGATATAGCACCAGGTCCTGATCGCTTCACGTTTGTGAGCAACCATCGCGATATCGTACTCGACAGCGCAATCCTTGATGCTTTGCTTCATGACGAAAAGTTTCCTACAACGTGTGAGATTGCTATTGGCGACAACCTGCTAATATATAAGTGGATACGTACCCTTGTGCGGTTGAATAAGGCCTTCATCGTTCAGCGCTCCCTTCCCATGCGTGAAATGTTGAAAGCCAGCCAAACCATGAGCCGCTACATTCATTTCGCCGTTACCAAAAAGCACGAAAACATCTGGATCGCCCAGCGCGAGGGGCGGGCTAAGGATTCAAGTGATCAGACACAAGTGTCGCTGCTGAAGATGTTGGCTATCAACGGCGATGAGGGCACGGCTGGAGCCATTGCGAGTCTTAAGGAACTGAATATTGTGCCACTGGCCATCAGCTATGAGTACGACCCTTGTGATTACCTGAAGGCTCAGGAGTTCCAGCAGAAGCGCGACGATGCCACCTGGAAGAAGTCGAAACAGGATGACCTCAACAACATGAAGACTGGCATTTTCGGACAGAAGGGACACGTACACTACCAGACAGGTCGCCCCGTAAATGGGTGGATCGACAGCCTCTCCGCACTGCCCGAAAAGGAGTTCTTCCAGGCTCTGGCACAAGGTATAGATCGCGAGATACACCGCAGCTATCGCCTCTTCCCAGGCAACTATGTGGCTGCCGACCTTCTGAAGGGAACAACCGCCTATTCAGATCATTATACCTCAGCGCAGCGTTCTGCATTCGAGGACTACGTAGCGAGTCGCATAGCCTTAATTAACTTGCCGCAGCCGGATACTGAATTCTTGCGCGAGCGGCTGTTGACGATGTATGCTAATCCCCTCTTCAACCAAGAGGCGGCACAGTAATTCCTGCCGATTCCTTCAATTCTACTTAACCATTTTTCTACTAAGCCGAAAAGTTTTTCTCCCATGATGCCCACCATCCCCACCTGCTGTTACCTACATCGTTCCCTGTTGAGTCTCCTGTTCGTCTGTTCTTCCCTGATGTTCCTCTCCTGCTCTGGTAGTGATGATGAGGAAGGCTACCCTGCACTCATCACGGAATTTACGATGGCTTATGCCGACGGTGAAGGACTACTCAATCATTTTATCACGGATGCAGGTCGCACTTATTATGTTGCTAATGAGGTAAAAGGGATGGATGCTAATGAGTCGGCTCGCGTTCTGATGGGTTATTCTATAGAGGACAACGATGGAAGCCAGACATCACAGCGCGCTTGGATCTACACGGCGAAGGCCATTCCCGTTCTGAGCGACTATGTCGGCAAGGAGTCCCCTTCTCATGATCCCACAGGAGTGGAAAGCGTTTGGCTGGGCGGACGGTTCATCAACTGCCACCTTCGTCCCAAGACGCAGGGCGGTAAGCAAAGTTGGGCATACTTGACTGACAGCGTAAGTAAAAATGCTTTCGGAGGTAACACCTATCATCTCTCACTTTTCCACCGTCAAATGGACGACCAACAAGCTTATAGCGGCGATCTTTACCTCAGTATTCCTTTGGATTCCATCGCAGCCTTTAACCCCTCGGACTCTCTTTCTTTCACTATTGTCACATATACAGGCCCCCTCACCTGGCGGTTCAACAACCTGAATTGAGAAGCTATGGGGTATTCCGTTATGAATAAAGTTGAACTTCTGATTAAGCGTTGGAGCCAGACAAGTCTTGTACTTCGCATCTTGATTGGTCTTGTGATTGGTGCTGTTCTCGGACTGATAGTACCCGAATGGACAGGCATCTCTATATTGGGACAGGTTTTCGTTAGTGCTTTGAAAGCTGTAGCCCCGGTACTGGTGGCCGTGCTCGTGGCGGCGAGTCTCGCTAAGGCAAATGGCGGATTGGGTCCGCGTTTTCGTACGGTCATCTCATGCTATCTCCTGAGCACATTCATAGCCGTAATGTGTGCGGTAGCAGGCAGTTTCCTATTTCCTGTCACTCTTCAGTTGACAGATATGGCAGAGGGCGCAGCGCCAGGTTCCCTCACCGACGTCTTTACAAATATGCTGACTAATATGGTGACAAATCCATTGATGTCTGTGTCTTCGGCAAACTACATAGGTATCCTTTTCTGGGCGATTCTTGTCGGAATTGCGCTGAAAATACATGCCTCCAAGCCTACGATAGATATGGTGAATGATTTTGCAGAAGTAATATCGCAGACTGTGAAGTGGGTTATTCAGTTTGCTCCTTTTGGTATCTTGGGCTTAGTCTTCTCATCCGTGTCAGAGAGCGGACTTGAAGTCTTCACCACCTATGGGCACCTTGTGTTGTTGCTCGTGGGGTGTATGTTGGCAAATACCTTAGTATTCAATCCGCTGATATCTTTCCTGATGATGAGAAAGAACCCCTATCCACTGCTCTTCAAATGTCTGAAAGAAAGTGGACTGAATGCATTCTTCACCCGATCGTCAGCGGCTAATATTCCCATAAACCTGAATCTATGTAAGGAATTGGGCCTCGACGAGGACTTCTATTCGGTGAGTATTCCGCTCGGCGCCACCATCAACATGAACGGTGCTGCTGTAACGATTACGGTGATGACACTGGCTGTGGCACACACCATGGGCATTGAGGTCACTTTCATTTCGGCCCTATTCCTCAGTATTATTGCCACATTGGGAGCATGTGGTGCTTCAGGTGTCGCCGGCGGTTCGTTGCTGCTTATTCCTATGGCATGTTCTTTTTTTGGTATAGGAAACGATATTGCTATGGAGGCAGTAGGCGTTGGCTTCATCATCGGAGTCATTCAAGATAGTGTGGAGACAGCCCTTAATTCCAGCGGTGATGTGTTTTTCACCGCTACAGCAGAATACTACGATCGAAGGAAAAAACACTTCAAGCGCGAAGCATCGCAAGCGCAGAGCGAACAATGATTTTTTTTCCATAATTGGGAATATTTGCTGTACATCTTTCATCCATTTTGTGCTTGGGTTCGAGCTGTACTACTCCTCAGCTGGAGCCGTCAACAAAGAACAATCGATTAGGAGTTCCAGGAAATTCCAAGGGTGGAACTCGTGAGTTCCAGCAGTGGAATTCGTGAGTTCCAGCAGTGGAATTCGTGAGTTCCAGCAGTGGAATTCGCGAGTTCCAGCAGTGGAACTCGACAGTACGCCCCTATCTGCAGACGGAGAATAATAAGCGCTGAAGTGATGGCTATGCTACATTCTACGGCACGATTCGCGCCATTTTTGCTTTCTTTCTGAAAATTAGTGTGGGGAATAAGGAATTTTGCCGAAGAAAGTAGGCTGTTTGTTGAAAAAATTTGGTGGGACGGGGGCTTTTGTGTACTTTTGCAGCATCAAAACCATAATAGTATCGATTATGAAGAAGATTGCGATTGTTTTTTTGCTGCTGGTAAGTGCTTTGACCACGAGTGCTGAAGGGCTTCCCTATCTGACCTTTGAACTGACTGATGGCTCAAAGGTTTCTGTAGATGTTACTCAGCTAACGTTGGCCATCAGCGGTAATACGCTGAAAGCGGGCTCGTTGTCGTTCACGCTGACGAACCTCAGTAAGATGTATTTCTCCAATACCAACGAAACCACAACGGGGATAGAGGATGTCGATGAACAGGCGTTGTCAGATTTTAGCATTGCCGAAGTATATGATTTGAACGGACGGCGCATCTTGAACGGATCGTCCATGAAAGGACGATTGCCGCAGGGAGTGTATATTGTCAAGACGAGGGAGAAAACATATAAAATGATGGTACGATGAAGAAGGTATATGTTATACTCATGGCTCTGGCACTGACATTGGTGGCTGGAGCGCAGACGCTGAATGTTCGTGTGGGCAGCGTGACCTATCAGTTTCCTTCTGCTCAGACGGGCGAGATGAACTACACTGATGGACAGACGCTGTCGGTTCAGGGTAAGATATTTAATCTAAGCGAGATAGACGAGATGACAGTGGATGAGACAGAGGTCACGGACAACGCTGTCAGCATCTGTTATGACGGCACCGCAGCCACCGTCAGTGTGGCAGGTAATGTGGCGCAGTATGTGGAAGCCATCGTGAGTGGCGCCCATGTATCAATAGTACAGAGCCTGGCAGCATCGTCGGAAGATGTTGAAGAGCCCGAGGAGATAACATATATTCTCTCTGGCCAGACGACCGATGGCGAGTTTTCCCTCACGGGTTCTTATAAATGTACTTTGTCGCTGGCAGGTCTGTCGTTGGCGAATCCCAGTGGCGCAGCTATCAATATCGCTAATGGCAAACGCATCAAAATCAGTGCGAAAAAGAATACTGAGAACACGTTGACAGATGGCACCGGCGGCTCTCAGACCGGATGTATCTACAGCAAGGGGCAGATCCACCTGCAGGGTAATGGTACACTGAATGTGGTGGGCAAGACAAAGCATGCGATTAAGAGCGGTGACTATATCGCTATAAAGAACCTGACACTAAACATCACGGGAGCCGTGGCCGACGGCATCTCGTGCAACGAGTATTTCCTTATGGAGAGTGGCTCGGTGAGCATCAGTGGAGTGGGGGACGATGGCATTCAGTGCGATCTCGATGGCACCACTTCGACAGGCGAGACCGCGGACCACGAGGACGAAGACAGTGGTAACATCTATATCGAAGGAGGCACATTGAAAGTGGCGGCTACGGCAACAGCTTCCAAGGGAATCAAGGCCACGGGTGTGCTGAATATCAATGAGAACAGCGAGGCTACGACGGTTACCATAACAAACTCTGGCGGCGCAGATACCTCGGACGAAACAGATATTTCGAGCAGTGCTTGTCTGAAGAGTGATAAGGCAATCGTCATCGCAGGAGGTACACTGACACTGACGAATACAGGACAAGGTGGTCGGGCAATTAACAGCGATGGCACCCTGACCATCAGTGGCGGCACCATAAATGCCCAGGCTCAAGGTTCCAACTACGGCTCATCAGGCGGCGGTGGCGGTCCCGGTGGCGGTGGTAGGCCAGGCGGTGGTGGCGGTTGGCCCGGTGGTGGCGGCTCATCTTCTCCTCACAAATACGCCAAGGGAGTGAAAGCTGATGGCAATATCACGATCTCTGGCGGTACGCTGAATGTCTACTCCAAGAACCATGAAGGCATGGAGTCGAAGGGCACAATTACCGTCAGTGGTGGCGAAGTCTATGCTGAGGCCGGTGATGATGCCATCAATGCTGCCAGTCATTTGACGATTAGCGGCGGACGTGTCTGTGGATATTCTACGGGCAACGACGGTCTGGACTCCAATGGGAATATGTATATTAAAGGTGGACTAGTCTATGGCATTTGCAAGGGTTCGCCCGAGGTGGCATTGGATGCCAATACAGAAGGCGGTTATAAACTCTACCTCACAGGCGGCACCCTCATTGCTATCGGTGGAATAGAGAAAGGTAGCAGCCTGACGCAGTCGTGCTATCAGGCGTCGTCGTGGACCAAGAATAATTGGTACGCGCTGACCGTTGGTGATGAGACCGTCGCCTTCAAGACTCCAGCGAGCGGCGGTAGTGGCATCGTGGTTTCCGGTGCCTCGAAACCCAGTATGAAATCAGGAGTGACCGTCAGCGGCGGCACCAGTATCTTTGGCGGCATGGGACTGCTGGACAGTACCGTCAGCGGCGGATCTACCGTCAGCCTCTCGTCGTATAGTGGCGGCGGAAGATAATCATTGAATAGCACTTTGTTAGCCGATATGATGCCTCGACAAATTCGACAGGAGAATCTGATTTACTTGACAGTGTGGGTGGTGCTCTTCACGGCCCCACTGCTGAGTCTGTATGTGCGTACGGCTGGCGACTCGAGTATCGTTTTCGATTGGTCGGAAGTGTTTGTCGTGTGGCGGAAGTTTTCGGTCTATCTGTTACTGTTCCTTGCTCATAACTTTCTGCTGGCACCTCTATTGGTACATAGAAATCAGCGTGCGCTATACTTTTCTATCATGGTTGTGGTGTTGGCGCTGTTCACCGTTTATCAGTGCACTACAGGTCCGGGCCGGAGAGGTCCCAGAGGTCATGGGGGGCCCCATCGTATAGAACGAAGTGAGGCAACTTCTCCTTCCTTAGAGGAATATCGTTCACCCCACAAGTCACTCCGTCCTCATGACGATCTTCGCCCCCACGATCAACTCCGTCCGCCACGCGGAGACGCTCGTTCCCGTGAGTTCCGCCCTGTTCAGCCCCCTCCAATTGTTGGTGAACATGACATCATGGCAATCGTGGTGCTCATTCTGATGTTTGGCGTCAATTTGGGTCTGAAGTTTTATTTCTGCAGTCGCGAAGACCAAAAGCGGATAGCAGCATTGGAGAAAGAGAATCTGGAGCAGCAATTAGAGTACCTGCGCTATCAGATCAATCCTCACTTCTTCATGAACACCCTCAACAATATTCATGCATTGGTTGACATTGATCCGGCGAAGGCGCAGGAGACGATTGTAGAATTGTCGAAGATGATGCGCTTCGTACTCTATGAGGGCAACAGGACCGGAGTACCCCTCAGCCGCGAGTTGGAGTTCATCCGTACTTACGTGAAGCTGATGCAGCTGCGCTACACCGAAAAGGTCTGTATCACGCTCGATCTGCCCACGGAAGTTCCCGACAGGACAATTCCTCCGCTGATGCTCATTCCGTTCATCGAGAATGCATTCAAACACGGAGTCAGTTATCAGCGCGACTCATTCATTGAGGTGAAAATTACGGTTGATGGTGGGGAACTTAGATTCATCTGCCGCAACTCAAAGGCCAACAATCCGAACGAGGAAAAGGGCGGAGTGGGGTTGACCAACGTGCGCAAGCGTTTGGATCTGCTTTATGATAAAGACTACCTGCTGCATATCAATGACGCAGAGGACTGCTATTCCGTAGAACTCAAGATACCAATATAACTCTCAATATGATTTCATGTCTCGCAATTGACGATGAACCATTGGCACTTCAACAACTCGTCGCATATATAAACAAGGTGCCCTACCTGGAACTCGCAGCTCAGTGCCAAAGTGCACTGGAGGCCCGTGAGTTTCTGGAGCACGACGTGGTAGACGCTATCTTCTGTGATATCAACATGCCCGACCTGAATGGCATGGATTTTGTGAAATCGCTCGTGGCGCCGCCCCTTGTTGTCTTCACTACCGCTTATTCGGAATATGCCGTTGAGGGCTTTCGGGTGAACGCCGTAGATTACTTGCTGAAGCCATTCGGTCTGCAGGATTTTCAGCGGGCAGCCCAACGCTTAAAGGTTAGGCTGGAGTATGTTCCCAGTTCTGAAGATGTGTCGTCTCAGCCCACCGTGAAGAATGGTCCGGGAGATGATATCCTCTTCCTGAAGACCGACAGCCGCATCTGCAAGATCAGCATATCCGATATCCGCTACGTGGAGGCGATGAGCGAATATCTGAAGGTGTGGCTTGTCAGTCAGCCCAAACCCATCATCACCCTGTTGTCGATGAAGAAAATGGAGGAACGGTTGCCGGATACGTTCATGCGCATACATCGTTCTTATATTATCAACCTCTCTAAGATTCAGGAGGTTAATAAGAACCGTGTCATCCTTGGACCAGATGTCAACCTGCCGATAGGTGATCTTTATAAAGAGGCCTTCCAGACTTATCTGGAGGCTAAGTTCTTAGGGCGATAACTCACATCGCAGATGCTCGCATCAAGGGATATAGATTCCGCTGTTCTGCTTGATCTCGCTCATGACAAAGGTGCTTTCGATAGATGCTACATTGTCGATTTCGCCTAATATGTTGAGCACGAATTCCTGATAGTGCTTCATGTCGCGCGCGCGTACCTTTAATAGATAATCATAGGCACCGGAGGTGTTGTAGCACTCGGTGACCTCAGGCACACGCATGATACGACGAGTGAAGGCTTCGGCAATTTCGTGGTTGATTTGCTGCAGTTTCACCTTGCAGAAGACTTGCAGTCCCAACCCTAACTTCTCGGGGTCGAGTACGGCTACGTATTTTCGGATATAACCTTGTCGTTCGAGTCGCTTTTGGCGCTCAAAGACGGGCGTTGGGGTCAGATGAACGGCCTCAGCCAGTTCTTTTGTGGTTAATTTTGCATTCTTTTGCAGTGTTTTCAGCAGCAAAATGTCGGTTTCGTCTAATGTTTCGGCCATAATCTTAGAATATAATTCTGTTTGGGTGCTCTTTTGGGCTTGCTTTTGGAGGAAACTTCTCTTTGTTGGTGCAAAGATAGGTGATATTTCTGAATAATGCAAGAAATTTGGTCATTATTTCTAAACTCCGTACCTTTGCAGCGCAAAACAAAACAAATAACCAATAAAAATAGAAAATTATGAGTACAAAGAAGAATTATCGTTTCGAGACCCTGCAGCTCCACGTAGGCCAGGAACAAGCCGACCCCGCAACCGATGCACGTGCGGTGCCCATTTATCAGACCACGTCCTATGTCTTCCGCAATTCTCAGCACGCTGCCGACCGCTTTGGCCTGCGTGATGCAGGTAACATCTACGGTCGTTTGACCAATTCCACTCAGGCCGTCTTCGAAGACCGCGTGGCAGCCCTCGAAGGAGGTGTGGCCGGACTGGCTGTGGCCTCTGGAGCCGCTGCCATCACCTACGCTCTGCAGAACATCGCTCAGGCAGGCGACCACATTGTGGCAGCAGACAACCTCTACGGCGGTTCCTACAACCTTATTACTCACACGTTAGCCACTCAGGGCATCACCAACACGATTATCAATGTGAATGATCTCGACGCCCTCGAAGCTGCTATCCGGCCTAATACGAAAGTGATTTATGCTGAGACTTTCGGCAATCCGAACTCCGATGTCCTCGATCTGGAAGGAGTGGCCGCCGTGGCTCACAAGCACGGTATTCCCTTCATCGTCGACAACACCTTCGGCACTCCGTTCCTGATTCGCCCGTTGGAGCACGGCGCAGACATCGTGGTTCACTCCGCCACCAAATTTCTGGGTGGTCATGGCACCTCGTTGGGCGGTGTCATCGTCGATGGCGGTTCGTTTGACTGGAAAGCCAATGCCGACCGTTTCCCTACGTTGGCGAAGCCCGACCCCTCGTACCACGGTGCGGTCTTTGCCGATGTGGCTGGGCCTGCAGCCTTTGTGACTCGCATCCGTGCGGTGGTGCTTCGCGATACGGGTGCTGCCATTTCGCCCTTCAATGCGTTCATCCTGCTGCAAGGTGTGGAGACTCTGAGCCTGCGCGTCGAGCGCCACGTAGAGAACGCTCTGGCGGTGGTGGACTTCCTGAAGAATCATCCTAAAGTAGCACGTGTGAATCATCCTTCGCTCGAGAGTCACCACGACCACAAACTCTATCAGAAGTACTTCCCCTACGGAGGCGGCTCGATTTTCACCTTCGAGATCAAGGGCGGTCAGGACGAAGCCTGGAAGTTCATCGATGCCCTCCAGATCTTTTCGTTGCTGGCCAACGTCGCTGATGTGAAGAGTCTGGTCATTCATCCTTACACCACCACCCACTCACAGCTCTCGGAACAGGAACTGGCCGAACAGCACATCACTCCCTCCACCGTGCGCCTGTCAATCGGCACAGAACATATCGACGATATCATTGATGACCTCGCACAAGCTCTGGATAAAATTTAATGATTAAAAATGGTGAAAGAAAGGAGAAGAATAAAATATTCTTTGTACCTTTGCGGCGCAAAAGTCGAAAAAAACGAAATGTCGAAATATCGATATGTCGAAATGTCGAAATAACGAAATAACGTCAAATTGTCAAATTATTAAATTGTCAAATAAAACCATGTCACAGATTGCAAAACAGCTGACTGAGCTCGTCGGCGACACCCCTCTCTTAGAGCTCAATAAGTATTCACAGATCAAAGGCTTGGCCACTCCAGTCATCGCTAAAGTGGAATTTTTCAACCCGGGCGGCAGTGTCAAGGACCGTATAGCGCTCGCCATGATTGAGGATGCAGAGGCAAAGGGAATCCTGAAGCCTGGCGCCACTATCATCGAACCCACCAGCGGCAACACGGGCGTAGGACTCGCTCTCATCAGCGCCGTCAAGGGCTATCACCTCATTCTCACGATGCCCGAAACGATGAGCGTTGAGCGTCGAAACCTCGTGAAAGCCTATGGTGCCGAGGTGCGTCTCACCTCTGGCAAGGATGGTATGCCTGGTGCTATTCGTGCTGCTGAGGCCTTGCGCGATGAGATTCCTGGAAGCGTCATCCTTCAGCAGTTCGAGAATGCTGCGAATCCCGCTAAGCACTATGCTACGACGGGTCCTGAGATCTGGCGCGATACCGATGGGAAAGTTGATATTTTCGTAGGCGGAGTGGGCACTGGCGGCACTATTTCCGGCACAGGCAAGTTCCTGAAGGAGCAGAATCCCAACGTCAAGATTATCGCCGTAGAACCTAAATCCAGCCCCGTTCTCAACGGCGGTCAGAGCGGTCCTCATAAGATTCAGGGTATCGGCGCCGGCTTTGTTCCTAAGACCTACGATGCCTCGGTCATCGACGAAGTTTTCGACGTGGAGAACGATGACGCCATTCGCACCGGTCGCGAAGTAGCCCAAGCCGAAGGTCTGCTGGTGGGCATCAGTTCCGGTGCAGCTCTCTATGCAGCCATTGAGGTGGCCCGTCGCCCGGAAAACAAAGGCAAGAAGATTGTGGCCCTCTTGCCCGATACAGGAGAGCGCTATCTCTCCACAGTCCTCTACGCCTTCGAGGATTATCCTCTCTGAGCGGTTATCTCGTCTGCAAGGTGGTGACCTTGCGGAGCTTACGGCGGGAGTCGGTGACTTTCAGGGTCATCGTTCCCGCCTCTTTTGTGCTGCGAAGGATGACAACCACTTGTCCGCTGAAGAGCCGCATTGTCGGTTGCGTGAAGGTTTCAGTGCTGGTGGCATCACCATTGCAGGCAGCCTCGAAACGGCCGGCTCCCGTCACCTCGAAGGTCAGTGTATCATCGGCATCAGGAACGAAGGTTCCCTTGGCGTCGGTCAGTGAAACGGTGACAAAAGCGAGGTCTTCGCCGTCGGCTTTCAGCCAGGGCTCATCGTGCTGTGTCCACACGTCCAGCTTCAGTTGAGTCGGCTTGCCGGCCGTGCGCAGCACCTGTTCGCCAGCCTGTTTTCCGGCTTTGTCATAGACCACCACGCGCAGTTCTCCAGGCTCGTACTTCACCTCGTTCCAGCGCAGACGGTAGCGGTCCAGTCTGTCTTTATCCTTTAGCTGATCTTCATCCCTCCTTAAGACTGAATTCTCTGCTTTCACTCTCTTCCCCTGACTCTTTCCGTTCACGAAGAGTTCAGCGGCAGGATAGTCGGTGTAGCAATAGACGGGTGTCACCTCTCCTCGACGTTCCTTGCCCCACGTCCAGTGTGGCAGCAGGTGGATGGTGTGCTCCCGTGTGTTCCAATGCGAGCGATAGAGGAAGTAGCGGTCCTTGGGCAGGCCTGCCAGGTCACAGATGCCGAAGTAGCTGCTGCGCGAAGGCCAGTATTCATCGTAGGGCGTGGGCTCGCCCAGATAATCGAAGCCCGTCCACACGAACTCACCGATGACCCACGGTTTGTCGTCCTGCCAGCGCCAGTCGTCGTCGGGCAGGTTGCTCCACGAGCACCATTCCACGTCATAGCCCGAGCATTGTCCATCGGGGTGCTGTCCTCGGTCGGTGGGGGTGACGGGGAAGTAGTAGCGGCCGCGCGAGCTGACGGTGGAAGCCGTCTCGCTGCCCAGCAGGAAGCCGTGCGTCAGGGTCTCGTAGGCCTTCTGGTATTTGTTCAGACGGTAGTTGAGGCCCGGCACATCCATGGCCTGCATGAAGCCGCTGCTGAGGGCGTTGTCCACGCGGTCGCAGCCCTGTGTGACGGGGCGTGTGGGGTCGAGGCTGTGGCAGAGTCCCTGTAGGCGGATAGCTATCTGGCGTCCTTCCTCGCTCCACTGCTCAGGGATCTCGTTGCCGATGCTCCACATGACGATAGAGGGATGATTGCGGTTAGCCAGCACCAGGTTGGTGATGTCCTTATCAGCCCACTCGCGGAAGAAGCGGGCGTAGCCGTTCTTGCACTTGGGATAGAGCCACATGTCGAACGACTCGGCCATCACCATCATTCCTAATGAGTCGCAGATCTCCATCTGCCACTGCGAAGGCATATTGTGCGCTGTGCGGATGGCATCGCAGCCCATCGCCTTCATAATCTTGATTTGTCGGATGAGGGCCGCTTTGTTCACTGCAGCCCCCAAGGGACCGAGGTCATGGTGCAGGCAGACACCTTTTATCTTACGCGTCTGTCCGTTGAGTTGGAAACCGTGTTCGCGGCTGACACGGACAGTGCGCAGACCCGTCTTGAAAGTCTTGCTGTCGAGCAGTTCGTACGACTGTCCGTCGTAAACTTCCTGGGGTGCATTACTGTTCACGCGGTTCACCGTGGCCGTGACCGTGTATAAATAAGGTGTCTCTGGCGACCAGAGTTTGGCATTCTTGAAGAAGAAATTCGTGTGGAACGAACCGTCATCGGCCAAGCGCAGGTCATCACTTTTGACTTTTTCGCCATCAGGCGTTGTCATGACCACCTTGGCCATTGTGGTCACATTGGGCTTTGTCATCGGTGGCACATTCACCACCTTTCCTTCCACTTCAACCCTCAGAATGCCTTTATCATTGATATTTGTAGCGCGCGCCACGAGGCTCCAGTCATCCAAGTGTGTCTTGTCGGTGGTGATGAGCGTCACGGGGCGGTAGATGCCGGCACCGGGGTACCAGCGCGAGCTCTCCTCCATGTTCTTCAGGCTGACTTCCAGCAGATTCTCGCCAGCATGAGCGAAGGGGGTGATATCTACCCGGAACGTGTTGTAGCCATAAGCCCAGTAGCCCGCCAGCTGCCCGTTTACCTTCACGGTGGGTTCAGACATCGCACCGTCGAACACGAGTTCAGCGTGCCCGACCCCCTCTGGCAAAGTCAGTGTGCGCTTGTATCGTCCCTCGCCAATCCAGGGAAGAGCACCCGAGCGGCCGCTCTTCTCCGTGGCCTCCGTCTCGCCGTTCTGCACGATGGCTACCTTCTGCAAATCCCATTTCTTGTCGAAGGGGCCCGCGATGGCCCAGTCGTGCGGCACCCTTACGGTCTGCCATTCTTCTGCGCCCTGCATTCCTGCATCGCTTCCTTTGCAGAACTGCCAACCTTCTGTCAGCAGCATCTCTGTTCGCCCTTGGGCATTTAATCCGGCAGCCGCCGCCACCAGCAACGCTGTCAGTAATAATCGATGATGTCTCATATTGTTAGCTACTTAATACTCGAAGACTTCCTCATGATCAGTTTGTTCCCTTGTATATACAGACCTTTGGCGGGTGAGGAAAGAGGCCGCCCTTGCAAATCATACATGAGGCTGCCGCTCTTGCGAATCTGCTCTTGATGGCGGGGCGTTTCTGCGACGGATGTAGCGATGTCATTCTTAAATACAAATGACGCCAGTCCGTTGGTGTCGACGGCCATTTGGGTGATGGGCTTCGACATCAGCAGTTCGCCATCAAGGTTGGGATTGTTCAAGGTGGCAGCCGGCTCGGAGGTGTTGGTCAGGCAGTCGTTGGCCAGCGAGTCGTTGCCGAGGACATCTTCCTTCACATAGGGGTAGGGCCAGCCTGCAGCATCCAAAAGTCCGAAATAGCTGTTTGCCATGATAATGCTATAGTGCTTCTTAATACTGGAGTTGACATATTCGGTGACACTCACCCAGAGACTCGGGTCGTAGTCGATGTGGAAAATGAGGATGCCGCTGCCAGGCAGTTTCTCGTCCCAGCCGTGTTGCTGGCGGTTCTCTAAGAGGTAGAATTCGTTTTCCGCGCCATCGTTGCGTATGAGGTATGCGACGGGCTCAGTGTCGAGCGACGGAATGTCGTTGACGGTCGTGTCGCTGGTGAGTTCAATAGGTGTAATCCACCCCATCAGCATTCGTTCGTGTGCAGAATAATTGCATGGTCTGAACCCCAGTCCGTTGTAGTTGCCAGAATCCATCAGGTCCCAATTTCCAACCACCTTAATGCTTCTATAGTAAATGTCAGGTAATCCGAAGCAGTGGCTGTATTCGTGACAGAGGGTGCCAAAGGTTGACTTGGTGTTTTTTGTATTTACTTCTTCCTGCACACAGCAGTAGCAGTTGATGTAATACTCCTTGTCGCCGCAGATAATGGTGCGGTAGCTGCGATTATCATCAGTGGCCTCAGTCTCCAAATTCAGATGCTGGTCCAACCACCATTGATGCGGCCAAATGGTGGTCGAATCACCACCCGCGTCCATGCCTTTCCCCGCGTAGAGAATGAGCAACTGGTCCACGTACGAGTCGCCGTTCCAGTCATAGAGGCTCCAATCGATGTTCTGTGTCTGCAGCGCATCCACGATGTCATCAACCATGTATTGTGAATTTTCATCGTGCCATGCTGTGCTTCTATACTTCTTGCGTTCGTCCGGCAACTTCACAAAGAGGAGGTCGAACGTCAGGTTAAATCGCCCATAGCTTTGAGCCAAGAAGTAGTCGTGCATGGAGCCGACGTAATTGCCCTCGTTGTAGTTTTCGGCATTGAAGATCTTGTTCCATTTTTGATACGTGGTGGCCTGGTCGTCCTCAAAATCCTGATCCTGAAATGATGCCAGCACTACCAACTGTCGGCGGTTGCCGATATATGGATTCTCGCTGCTGGACAACGATGGTGCGCGGTGAAGGCTGAAATTGCGGCGAGGTGTTCCTCTCCTGCAGCTACGCAGATGAGCAGTGGGCTCTTCTCTTTCTGCTCCCTGTTGGGCCGACACCTGTGATGTCATGGCGAGTGTCAGTATGATAATCCAGAAGAGTTTCCTCATATTAATTTAGTATGCATATATCAATCCATATTTCTCATGCAGTCGGCGCAGGGTGCCGTCAGCTTTCATTTTCTGGATTTTGTTGCTCACCATCTGCAGCAGGTCCTCCTGTCCTTTCTTCATCAGCACTCCAATTTCGCCATGCGTGAAAGGTTCGTTCAGCAGCGGCGCTGCCAGACGGGTGTCTGTTTTCACGTAATAGGGCGCTTCGGTGATTTCCGTGATCATCACGTCGGCTTCTCCCTTTGCTATGAGTCCGGGGATCTCTTCGTTCCTGGGGTGGACAATGATGGTGGCCAGAGTGAGGTTTTCTCGTGCAAACTTCTCGTTCAACCCTCCGGGATTAACCATTACCCGCACTTCCGGTTTATCGATGTCGGCCAGCGAGCGGAAGCGGTCTGCTTCTGCTGCGCGACAAAGAATGGTCTTGCCGTTAGCCAGATAACCCTCGCTCATCAGCATGACCTCCCGACGGGCGGCAGTAATGGTGATGCCGCCGATGGCGAGATCAAAGTTCTGCGGTGCTGCCAGCACATCTGCCGTCAGCGTGGGCCATGAAGTCTGCACAAAGGTGACGCCTACGCCTATGTGGCTGGCAATCTCTTTTGCTACTTCAATGTCAAAGCCCCAATAGGTGCCGTCTTCCTCTCGGAACGTCAGCGGACAATAGTCGCCGGTGGTGCCCACGATGAGCGTGCCCCGTTCAACGATCTCCGCCAGTTTGCCATCAACCGGAATATCCGAGTAGGTGGAAAGGATGAAAACCGTGCTCTGTCCGTTTTCCTTCCCGAACCGGAAGGCTTCTTTGAAGGAGGTTTCGGGGAAGAGCTTTGTACTGTCGAAATAATACAGCCCGTTTTCTCTGTTCAACCAGCCGCCGACAATGCCGTCGTGCGCGAGTGCATGGCTGACCACCTTGTTGAGTTGCTGGCGGGAGTGGCTGTTATTCGTCTCTGCGTAGCTGACGGCGATGCCCTCAGTTTGCTCCGCCATCGTGCGGATGTCGAGGGTGAACCCGTCGGGGTGGTTTTGGCTGAAGGCCCAAACCTTGTCGGCAATCACCGATACGCTATCCTCCTCAGAGGATTTCTCGCTGTTCGAACACGCCGAGAACCCCGTTGCGCTACAAAGGGTCAGGATGAGGGAAAGCCCCCAGTATTTCAGTGTTTCTTTCATAAGGAGGTTGCTTGCCATGTATTTTTGCGGCGGCCAGTGAACTCGGCATTTTCAGGATGCTGAGCGGGATTCGCCGGCCACCGCAAAGAGAGGTGCTTCAATGATGCAATACTTATCGATTATGCGACTTTCTCCAGGCGCTTCATCATAGAGAACATGAAGAGGGCGCTGAGGAGACAGAGGCCGGCAAAGACGAGCCATACGACGGTCAGTGACAGGCCTCCCCAGAGGATGCCGCCCACAGAGACGAGGAGGTTGCCGATGGCTGTAGCCACGAACCAGCCGCCCATCATCATGCCTTTGTACTTCGGAGGTGCCACCTTCGAGACGAAGGAAATGCCCATCGGAGAGAGCAGCAGCTCGCCAAAGGTGAGGACGAGATAGACGCTGATGAGCCAGTAGGGCGACGCGGGGTAGGTGGCAGTGCCGGCCTCGATGGCGGCTTTCTGCTCGTTGGGCGTCAGCAGTCCCTGTGAGGCGAAGATCATCAGGCAGAAGGCCACGGCGGCGACGATCATGCCATAGGCAATCTTGCGCGGCGCCTTGGGCTCCTTGCCTTTGGCGGCGAGGGAACCGAAAATGGCCATAGAGACCGGTGTCAGGGCTACGACATAGAAGGGGTTGAACTGTTGGAAGATGGGGGCACTGATGTCAACAGAGCCGGTAGACCGCGTGTACTGGAAGTAAAGGAAACAGCATGCCAACAAAGTCACCGTGGTGGCTGCTGCCTTCGTTTGGGCTTTCTTGCTCTGGAAAAGTGAGAACAGACCGTAGACGATGATGATGATGGCCACGAGGTTCCAGACGCTGAACGGCATGGTGTGCACGCCCTCTGCAGTCTTCTGCGTGAACTGGTCGGCGAAGTAGGTGAGCGAGAGGCCGTTCTGGTGGAATGCCATCCAGAAGAAGATCACGACGGCGTAGACCAGAACGAGAGCGGTGATGCGCTGGCGTGTCTCCTCGGGAGTGAGTTGCTCGGCGGCGGCAGCTCCTGCGGCAGCTTCCTTCTTCTTGTCGCCTTCCACGTGGCGGAAGGTGCTGCGGAAGGCATAGTAGATGGCAATGGAGAGAATCAGCGACACGCAAGCCACAGCGAAGGCGAAGTGGTAGGAGTCTGCGCGGCTGAAGCCCAGATCTTCCTGTGCCCATTTCATGATTTCCACAGCAGCGGTGGGGGCAAAGAGGGCGCCGATATTGATGGCCATATAGAAAATCGAGAAGCCCGAATCGCGACGCGAGGCGTACTGGGCCTCGTCATAGAGGTTGCCGACCATCACTTGCAGGTTGCCCTTGAAGAGGCCGGTGCCAAAGCTGATCAGCAGCAGGGCGGCAAACATTCCGGCCAGTGCCACACTGCCGCCGCCAAGAGGTACGGACAGCAGCAGGTAACCGAAGAACATGATGAGGATGCCGATGGTGACCATGCGGCCAAAGCCGAACTTGTCGGCCATGATACCGCCCACGAGGGGGAGGAAATAAACGAGGCCGAGGAAGACGCCGTAGATGATGCCGGAAACGAATTCCGAGAGACCAAAGTTCTCGCCCAAGAAGAGAGCGAAGACGGCTATCATCGTGTAGTAGCCGAAGCGTTCGCCGGTGTTAGCGAGTGCGAGGGCATAGAGCCCTTTAGGTTGATTTTCGAACATGAGTTAATTTATTTTATGATTTTTCGATTTTTCGACATTTCGACATTTCGATATTTCGGCATTTCGATATTTCGGCATTTCGACATCGGCATTTCGAGATTTCGAGGGGTGAAACGGCCATTTTCATCGTATTTCGGGCACAAAGGTAACAAATAAATCAAGAAAGTGTATGCATTTCGTCGGTTTTTCTTTCATTTACTTCCGAAAAAGGCGGTTTTGGCGTACCTTTGCAGCGATTTTTCAAAGGAAAACCTATGAAACCAGCATTCTTAAGCTGCCTCAAAGGCTATAACAAGGAGACATTGACGAAGGACGTCCTCGCGGGCATCATTGTGGGCATCGTAGCCCTGCCGCTGGCCATCGCTTTCGGTATCGCTTCTGGCGTGACACCCGAACAGGGTATTATCACCGCCATTGTGGCAGGTCTCATTATCTCGCTGCTCGGCGGGTCGAAGGTGCAGATAGGAGGTCCCACGGGAGCCTTCATCGTCATCATCGCGGGCATCATCCAGCAGTATGGAATGACGGGCTTGGCCGTTGCCACCGTCCTCGCGGGCTTACTCCTTATTATATTAGGTGTCTTTCGCCTCGGCACCATCATCAAGTTCATTCCTTATCCCATTGTAGTGGGTTTCACCAGCGGCATCGCCCTCACGATTTTCACCACCCAGGTGAAGGATCTGCTGGGCCTGACCATCGATGGCTCGGTGCCTGCCGACTTCGTGTCGAAGTGGGTGTGCTATGCCCGCAGCTTCGGCAGCATAGACCTCTGGAGCGCCATCGTCGGGGTGGGCAGTGTGGTGCTCATCGCCTGCTGGCCCTTGCTGAATCGCATTAAATACGTGGGTGGCAAGGCCTCGGCGCTGAACAAGATTCCCGGCTCTCTCGTGGCCATAATCCTGATGACGGTGGGCGTGCTCGTCCTGAAGCACTACGGACTGGCGGAACACGTAGACACCATCGGCGACCGCTTCCGCATCAATGCCTCGCTGCCTGCTCCCAACGTTCCGGACCTCTCGTGGGAGGTCGTGCGCCAGCTCTTTGCTCCCGCGCTGACGATTGCCGTGCTGGGTGCCATCGAGTCGCTGCTCTCGGCAACGGTGGCCGACGGTGTCATCGGCGACCGCCACGACAGCAACCAGGAACTCATTGCTCAAGGTGTGGCCAACCTCGTCAGTCCCATCTTCGGCGGAATCCCCGCTACGGGAGCCATCGCCCGCACGATGACGAATATCAACAACGGCGGCCGCACACCTGTCTCCGGCATCATTCATGCCATCGTGCTGCTGCTTATCTTCCTCATTCTCATGCCCTACGCTCAGTATATCCCCATGGCTTGCCTGGCAGGCGTGCTGGTCATCGTGGCATACAACATGAGTGGCTGGCGCACCTTCCGCCAGCTGCTGAAGAACCCCAAGTCGGATATCAGCGTGCTGCTCATCACCTTCCTGCTCACCGTCATCTTCGACCTCACGGTGGCCATCGAGGTGGGACTGATGCTCGCCTGCCTGCTCTGCATGCGACGAATGGCTGAGACCACACAGGTCAGCGTGCTCACCGATGAGATCGACCCCGCCACGGAGGTGGACTTCGAAGCCACCAACCTCGAACACTTCAAGATTCCCGACGGCTGCGAGGTCTATGAAATCAACGGCCCCTTCTTCTTCGGCATCGCCAACCGCTTCGAGGAGATCATGGGGCGCATGGGAAGCCGCCCGAGAGTGCGCATCATACGCATGCGAAAGGTGCCCTTCGTCGACAGCACGGGAATGCATAACCTCCAGAACCTCATTCAGATGTCACGGCAGGACGGCATACATGTCATCCTCTCCGGCGTCACGCCCAAAGTCCACGAAGTCCTCATGCACAACGACTTCGGAAAACTGCTGGGCGAAGAGAACATCCAGCCTCACATCAACCTCGCCCTCCAGCGGGCCAACGAAGTTCTCGGCGAAAAGAATTAAACCCCTTAAACCTCTTAAACTCTAAACTTTAAACTCTCAATACAATACCCCATGGGCGGCTTCTTCGGAACAATCTCCACTCAGCGGTGCATCACAGACCTCTTCTACGGCACCGACTACAATTCCCACCTTGGCACCAAGCGCGGTGGTCTGGCCACTTTCTCTGCGGAGAAAGGATTCTACCGCAGCATCCACAACCTCGAAAATCAGTACTTCCGCACACGCTTCGAGCAGGAACTGCAGAAGTTCCCGGGCGAGGCTGGCATCGGCGTCATCTCTGATACCGACCCCCAGCCCATCGTCATCAATTCCCATCTGGGGAAGATGGCCGTCGTCACCGTGGCGAAAATCAACAACCTGGAAGAACTCACCCGCGAACTCCTCGATGAGGGCGACCACTTCAGCGAAATGTCCAGCGGCAAGACGAACCCCACCGAACTCGTCACTCTGCTCATCGCCCGCGGCAAGAGCTTTGTTGATGGCATAGAGAACGTATTTAATAAGATCAAAGGATCCTGCTCCATGCTCATCCTCACCGAAAACGGCATCATCGCCGCTCGCGACAAACTCGGCCGAACACCCATCGTCATCGGGCGGCGCGAAGAAGGAGCATGGGCCGTCAGCAGCGAGACCACTGCCTTCCCCAACCTCGGCTATGAGGTGGAGCACTTCGTGGGACCCGGCGAGATCATTCGCCTTACCGCGAAGGGAATGGAACAGCTGCGCAAGCCCAACGAGGAGATGCAGGTATGCTCCTTCCTCTGGGTCTACTACGGCTTCCCCACATCGACCTACGAAGGCCGCAACGTCGAAGCCATGCGCCACACCTGCGGAGTCCTCATGGGACAGCAGGACGACACCGAGGTGGACAGCGTAAGCGGCATTCCCGATTCAGGCGTGGGCATGGCTACAGGATATGCCGAAGGCATCGGCGTACCCTATCGCCGCGCAGTCTCGAAATATACCCCCACGTGGCCCCGCAGCTTCATGCCCGGCAACCAGCTGACACGCGACCTGGTGGCAAAGATGAAGCTCATCCCCAACCAAGATGCACTCAAGGGCAAGCGCTGCCTCTTCTGCGACGACAGCATCGTGCGCGGCACCCAGCTGCACGACAACGTGCGCGGGCTCTTTGAACTCGGAGCCAAGGAAGTGCACATGCGCATCGCATGCCCACCACTCATCTACGGCTGCCCCTTCATCAACTTCTCTGCCTCCAAGAGCGACATGGAACTGCTCACCCGACAGGTCATCCACGACCTCGAGAACGACCGCGACAAGACTCCCGGCGGCATCGGAGGAGAAGCCTCCACACCCAATGAGATCCTGCAGCAGTATGCACAGACCGACAGCCCCAAGTACCGCGCTATGGTCGAGGAAATGGGCCGACGACTCGGACTCTCCAGCCTGAAGTTCAACACCCTCGAGATCCTCATCAAAGCCATAGGACTGCCCAAGTGCAAGGTCTGCACCCACTGCTTCGACGGCAGCAGCCACTTCTAATCCCCTGCGAAAGCTACTTGCCCTGCATCAAGGCAGAAAAGCCCCGCCGCGTCTCTTCAACGCAGCGGGGCTTTTTCTCTTTAATCTTTTTTTCTAATTTTCAACGTTTCAACTTTTCAATATTTCAACGTTTCCTTACCGCACGATGCCAGCGTGCCGTCAGCACTGCAATCACGATGTCAATGACGCGCTTCAGCGTCCTCTTTGTACCTTCATTCATATCCTTCTCCTTTCTTTTTGTGGTTCTTTAATTCTTTGTTAATTGTTTGACGTTTCGCAAGTGATGCCGTAGGCATCTGACAATGGTTCTTGAAGTGTCAAGCGTCCCTTTGGGCCGAGCGGCCAGCCGTTTCAACGGCTGGTATTGAGGATGTTAACGGATAGCGTGCCGTAGGTACGCAACAGGGATTTGATGTCGCGTACCTAAAGGCACGCATATTCCCTGTCCCTTATGTACCAGCCAATGAATTGGCTGGCTACCTCTATCAAGCCCCGCTGGG
>CACZAN010000008.1 GCA_902779165.1 uncultured Bacteroidales bacterium | reverse complement strand
TTGAAACGGCTGGCTACCATTGTCACGCCCCGCTGGGGCTTTGTATTACAGCTGGTTCTTCGAAGAGTCGAAGCGAACAAAGTTCGAGCGAGCATACTTCCGAAACTTCAATTATTCTACTTATTACGATTATTGATTATCGTTCTTTTCGACCGCAAAAGTACTCATTACTTCTGAACGGACAATTAAAAATGGGTGAAAAAATGCAAGAATTTGAAGAAAAAGAGGTGAAATGGCGTATTTTTGCACTGCCATAGTGCATTTTTTCTCAAATTCTGCACTACTTTAGTGCAAAATAGGCTATGTCGTTAAAGACGACATTGAATACGGCTCAGGCAATGTCATTCCGCTTTGGGCCTTTGGCCTGACTTATTGAATACACTCAAAGATAGGCCCGATTACCCAGAAGTCAGCATTTCGTCAGACAAAAGATATGCAGAATTATGATCATGCAATGATTTGTTTCCGCCTCAATCATCGTATAGTGCACTGGATTATATTCTTCCCAGTATCCGTCAATTTCGTATATTTTAGGATGTCAGGGAGTAAGGTGGGACAGGGTTCGCTGCGACGGTAGAAGACGTAGAAATATGGGAGCAAGTCCAACAGGGCCACGGTGTTGGAATTGTAGAGGGGCCGATGGACGGTTGCCAGGTACTCGCCATCGAAGTAGACGATGCTGAAGTGACCGCTAAAGGGGACGTTGCGTTTGATGAGGGTTTCTGGGATGCACCAGAGGTTCCCCTCCAAGTGACCACCCCATGCCTCCATGTATATGGATTTCGGCTTGTATGGATCGTCGAAGCCTTCCAGAGGACCACTATAAAAATATATGCAGGAGTCGGTAATAAAGAGGTCCATGGGGGTGTACAAATAGGGGAAGCCATTGGAGGGCATCGGCAGGCGTTGGCCGATGGTGCTGCGGCAGGTGCCGTCGTGCTGTATGTTGTAGGCTGAGTCTGGGACTTGGATCCATCGGTAGCCGGCAAGCTTGTTCATATACTCTTCTCTGGAGTAGTGGGGACCGCTGACAGGCAGATATGGGATACTGTCCTGGTCGAAGAGGAAGTGGGCTGCGTCAGGGCCGACAAAAGTGCCGTACTTAAACTCGGGATTCTCTTCATTCTCTTCATTGGAACAAGAGACGTAGCAGATACACAGGGCTGCCAGCAGCATACAAATCATTGCAGCATAAATACTCGCTGCAAACCTAAACTTTCTACTATTCATAGTTCTTTATCTTTTAATTCCAATTATCGTTTCTTTCGTTTTCCGCTGCAAAAGTACTCATTATTTCTGAACGGACAAATAAAAACGGGTGAAAAATGGTGAAACAACATAAAAATCGTCTCGATTTGTCAAACGCTTATCGTGTTACACACTCTTGCTCCTCTCTTAGAATCTGTAGCTGAGACCTGCGGTGAGGAATCCGTTGGCACCTACTCCGAACTCGCAGAAACCATGGAGGGGGCCTGCGCCAAAATCTAAGCCAATGAAAGTAATATGTATGGCGAGGTGCCAGTCGTGGAGGTCGGTCTGAACCAAGGCAGGAAGGTCTCGGCTGTCGGTTCGTAAATGTTGATAGCTGACACCCAATGCGAAGCGATTGTAGAGGCTGGCTCGACGGAAGTAGGCCCAGTTATACTTCAATGACGGCATCAGGAAGAATAGGCGGTCGCGAATGATTGCGTATTCTTCGGGCAGGGCCGTCGGTTTCCAGTCGTTCCACGGAAAGACCTGATCGGGGTGGGTTTGCATCCACGCTTCTCGGAACTCGCCGTAGCGCTGAATAGCCTGCAATTCATACTGGCGGTTGCTCAGGCTGTTGTCGTAGCGCTGGTTACACCATATGAGACCTGTTTCAAATCCTAACGCCAGTCGGTCATTAAAATGGTAATGATAAGAACCTCCGATGGTGTAGTGTGGCCTTCCCAAAGAAGGGATTTCGAGATTCGTACTTTTAGTTATCCGTTCTGCAGCATCATCGTAATATTTGCGGCCAAGGGGGCTCCAGATTCCTACGTGAGCGGCAACTTCGTGACGCTGCAGTTCTCCAGGGCGGTGGTATCTGACCGCCGCCACTCCCTCTTCACCCCGCTCAAAGATGGTGCGGCAGGAAGTGAGCGCCGCCGCGGCTAAGCAGACGGCGCCCAGAAGAGAGTATTTATGGAAAAAGGGTTGCATGACTCTGCTTCTTCATTGGCTCACTAATCTCCGCAGTACGCTCCGGCAAAGAGAATGAGGCCTGTAGAGCGCTCGGTGATGAAGTAGAGGAAGGGGCGGTCGGCGCGAAACTCTACGATGTTGTCGGGGGCCTTCCCATTTGTCACGCAAGCGGTTGTTACCGCTGCCGCTTCGCAGCCATCCTCATTCACGTTGATGCGAGCTTTCTGCAATATATCAGATACGAAGAGGGGCTTGGACGAAACTTCGGTGAGCCGGGCCTGCTCTTGGTCGAAGAGACTGCGGATACCCAGCTGTTGGAGCTGCGACTTCAACTCTGTGTTGGTCGTCTCGGTGGAGAAGCGCGGCAGGGCGAGGTTGACGGTGCTCGGCTCGGGGGCCTGCTCCATGGCTTTGATGTCAACGGCCACGGTCAGTCCATAGCCGAAATCCGTCATTTGGCTGAGGCTCTGTCCTTCTGGTGGCAGTGCGATAATCATATTGTAAGCTCCATTGGCGAAGGGGAGGAGCACTGCTTCCATGTTGCCCGTCTTGCGGTAGGTGAGGCTGCAAGTTTTGTACATCATGGGCACTTGGGTGGTGCTTCCGTCGGCTTTAAAGAAGGGCGCTGGCTGCGTGTATAACTTGACGAACGGCAGTGCCCACGGTGCCTTGAAGTAGATGGCATTCAGGGCGTAAGCTACGGCGTCTGGTGCGATTTCGTTGAGAATTTTGGGTATCATCCCGCGGGTTTTCTGATAGCACCAGTTGTTGATGGCCTGCAGCGCCGTGGGGGCGGTGAAGTCCAGCTGGTCGTAGTCGGCGTGGTAGCTGTCGGCGATGTAGTTCACGTAGCCGTTGTAGAGCGGGAAGTCCTGCCGTGCAAAGAGGGCGTTGGCAATTGTGAGTTCCACTTCGGGGTCGCACTTGGGCGCTTGCTCGATGAAGGTTTGCAGGAGGGTGTTGATTGGCGCATTCCGGAAGGTGGGGCCGTCGGTGTACGTGAAGCAAATGCTGGTTTGGTCTGCGTAGCCTTCCAGTGCAAGGAGAATCTCCACCGCCGTTGGTACTGGATTCTCGCTGGCGGCCGCTCCACTGGCCAACATGGCAAGTAGGTAGGCCACACTGAGCGGCGAGGAAACGACGCTCTTCTCTCCTGATTCCAGCATCTTATGCAAAAGGTTGAATTGGAAGTGGTTGAGTTGCAGAATTGCTCCTTCCTGTTGGTCGGTGAGTGAGATGGGAGTTGTCGTTTTCAGGTTGGTGTTGTTCAGGGCGGCGAGGTCTTTGTACAGCGTTAGGCGTCCTTTTCCTGCGGCCCACTCCGTCGAGTGTCCCAACTCCATGGTCGTCGGGCCAACAGGATTTTGTACGTGGACCCCGTTGACCCAATATTCCATTTCCACTGCTCCGTCGCTGCTGATGGTGCGAGAGAAGACGATGGTGTCGTTCTTTATGGCCTCGTTGCCCCAATTGATGATGAGCTGTTCGTGGTCGTAGGTCTCGGCCCCGTTGAGCTCACCGAAGAGCAGATAGTCGTTCTGTGCCTTCAGGCCGTAGAAGTTGGGCAGAATCGTGCGCGAGGGTTCGGGGGCCACGCCGCAATAATACGACTCTCCGCGGAACTCAGCACGCACGGTGGAGAGGTCTGCGTAGGGCAGGGTGCTGTAGCTCTGAGGCGAAAGGACTTGGATACTGATGACCACTGGCGCGCAGTCCCATTCGATACCACTAATACCACTGAGAGTCGCGGTATTTGTGTCGGTGTCGGGCACCTCTTTTGAGCAGGAGGCGGCGAGGAGGGCGGCTCCCAATAGTGTTGTTATGAGCACTTTGTTCATTGTCAGTTTCATAATCGAATATGTTTGTTCTTTATTTTATAATGTCCACCGGAATCCGAAGGGAAGGGTGAAGTTGACGGGATGTTCTGTGCGATAGGTTTCAACGCTGCTGCCCGTGGGCACGAACCACTGCACGGAGGGTTGTATGAAGAGTCCTGCGTGGCGGCTGAGGTTCAGCTGAATGCCTAATCCCACCGTGGGGGCGAACTGTACGGGGGGAGAGATGTTGCCTTCGGTGGGCTTTCCGCCGCCAAAGGCTTGATAGCGAATGGTTTCCGAAGAGGACGCTATGGGGAAATCCACGCTGCAACCTGCCAGCCCATAGAATCTCCAGCGCGGCTGTTGGATGATGTCGCAGTGCAGGTGGAGCGGCACTCCGAGGTAATGGATTATTTGGGAGGTGCGGAGGTAATTCGTGGTTACTCCTTCTTCGAACGTCGAGGCGAGGCGGGTGTAAGCGAGTCCCGTTTCCAGCGAGAGACGTTTGTGGAGGGGAACGCTGACGGAGAGCGCAAACGTGAGGGGCAACTTGTGATCCGTCGAGCTGACGGGGTCTGGCTGCTGAGGAGCCTGCCGGAGGGAGGTGGACGTGCTTCTTACGGAGGTGTTGGCATAAGTGTAGCCCTCACCAGCAGGAAGGTAATAGCTGGAGGTCATGGGCGCAGGAGCGGTGGGCTGCGGAGAGTTGATGGTACTGCTGAGAGCCGTGGGGGAGCAGTTGAGAGCGAATTGGAGTGGGGCCGAGGACTTGGACGCAGACGGAGCGGGGTCGAGGGAGGCGGCGAAGTCGGAATTGTTAGAAACAATTGCTGTTTCGGTGACTTCGGCGAGCAATCCGTCGGGCACACTATCTAACGGTGATGTAGTTACGGTTGCAGGTTGCTCAGCGATCAGCGAGGGCTCTTGCGCCGGCGGGGTGACGACCTGCGAATTGGAAGAAGATGTTTGCGCCGTGGTCGTTGATTTGGACGGCCGCGCGGTGGCAGCCGGCTTGGCTGATTCGGGTGCTGCAGCCGGCCTGGAAGATTGTGGGATGGCGGTCGATTCAGCAGGAGAAGTGGCCGTTGTCGGTTGGGCTGCAAGGGGGGCTGGGGCCTGCTCAGTGATGAGGGCAGGCTGTGGAACGTAAGGCTGCTCGGTGGGAGTTCCATCAAGCAGGAAGAAGAGGGCGAGGGCGGCTGCTATGGAGGCGGCCGCGGCGGTAAGCCAGGGCCACAGAGGGCGCTTGGGTGCGGCGGTTTGAGCGGCCAGCTTCTCTCTCATCCTTTCGGCGAAACCCTCGGGCAGAGACGGTAGTTCCGCGTTCTGCTGCTGCACGGCTCGCCGTAGGGCTGTGTCATCGTGGAGCCAGCTCTCGGAATCGATGTGAGTAGTGGAGGGTTTCATTGTTGTTTAAGTTTTTGTATAATGTCATAGAGTTTCTTTCGGATTCGGTGGAGACGGGTGGCGATAGTGCCTGGTGGGGATTCGGTGATGAAAGCAATTTCGCTGAGGGGGAGGTCGTCGTAGTAGAAGAGGTTGATAAGGGTGAGTTCGTCGGGTGGCAGGTGGTTGAGGGCCTCGCTGAGGAGGGAGGTGAGCTCATCGGCGGACGGACCGCCTCCAACAGGGCGGGGAATAGAGGGCGCATCGAGGGAGAGGGCGGGAGCGGGGCGGCGGCGCAAGTGGTTGAGGGTGAGGCGGTAGGCGATGCGGTGAAGCCAAGAGGCGAAGGAGGCTTGAGTGGGATCGTAGCGATGGAGTTGGTTGATGGCTCGCAGCAAGGTGTCTTGTGTCAATTCTTCGGCGTCTTGGGAATTTCGGGTCATTCGAACAATGAGTTTGAAGACCCGCGGGGCGTACTGCTGCAGCAATTGCTCCTGTGCAGCGGCCTCACCTCGCTGTAACCCGTTGATAAGGGCTTCTTGCTCCAGGAGGCTTCTTTCATCTGGTGCCGTCGCCTTTCCTTTTCGCTGGGATTGTATGTTGTCGATTGAACTCACGTCATTTGATAGTCTTCTATATCCCTATACACGCATTGAGGCGGAAACATTACATCCCGCCTCAATATTTATCATTCTTTAACAATTGTTGATTCCATTGTTCATATGTCCCTCATTCTTCAACCATTCAATTCTCAACTTTCAACTTTCTTCTCATTCCAAATCCACCACGGTGATTCCTGCCCCGCCGAACTGCACGTGTTCGTCGCGCGCGTCGCTGACGGATGGCACGGTGCGGAGGTACTGGCGGATGAGTTGTCGGAGGACACCGGTGCCGGTGCCGTGAAGGATGCGAACGCGGGCGATGCCCACTTGCGTGGCGTCGTCGATGAAGTGCTGTACGGCGTTCAGGGCCTCATCGCCACGCATTCCGCGTACGTCGATGTCCTGCTGGAAATGCAGGGATTTCTCGCGCATGGCATTCTGCGTCTCGCGGCTGAGGAAGCTGACGCCCGACGGCGACTCCTCGCGCTTGGGTTCGCGGGCAGGAACGAGGCGGTCTAACTTCACCTGAGTGCGCATTTGCCCAAAGAGGACAGTCGCCATCTTTCCCTCGACGGAGAGCAACTGGCCCACGGAGGTCTGACCTTTGATGCGGACAAACAAGGGAGCAGCAGACCCAACAGACCCACCCCCCGCCCTCCCTGTGAGGGAGGGAGTGGTTACTGATGACTTTGGATGTACGCTGTTCGCAAGAGATTCTACTCCCTCCCTCACAGGGAGGGTGAGGGGTGGGTCTTGGGCTTGGGGAGAGTCCGGGTCTTTTTTCTTTCTCTCCTGCCTCCTCCTTATCTTCTCCATCTTTCTCTCAATTTCCTCATCCATAGCCGTTTCCTGACTCTCCACCTCCTTGATGCGGAAGTCATCGAGGCGTTGGCGGGCGCGGCGCGTTTCCTCTTTCTCAGCTTGTGCCTCCTTGATTTCGCGTATGGTTCGTTCGATGCGGGCGTTGCTGTCGCTGAGCAGCTGCTCGGCCTCTTCCTTCGCTTTGCGGATGATTTCCTTGCGCTGGCGTTGCAGCTCAGCAATCTCCTCTTCGTACTTTGCAATGGTCTGTTCCATCTGCTTCTCGCGGCTGTGGATGGTCTGTCGTTTCGACTCCCAGTAGCGGCGGTCGCGCACGATGTCCTGTAGCCATTTGTCGGCGTTGATGTAGTCGCGTCCGACGATGTCCGACGCATCGCTGATGACCTCTTCGGGGAGTCCTATTTTGCGCGCTATCTCTACGGCGAAACTGCTGCCTGGCTGTCCGATTTGCAGTTGGAAAAGGGGCTGCATCAGGTGGCGGTCATAGAGCATAGCTCCGTTCACGATGCCTTCTGTTTCCTCGGCGAAGTGCTTGAGGTTCTGATAGTGCGTGGTGATGATACCGAAGGCGCCGCGGTCTACGAAGCGCTTGAGCACGGCTTCTGCAATGGCACCTCCGATTTGCGGTTCCGTGCCCCCTCCGAACTCGTCGACGAGGAGCAGTGTGGCGGGATCTGCGCTGCGCATCATCTGCTTCATATTCAGGAGGTGAGAGCTGTATGTTGAAAGTTCATCTTCAAGGCTCTGCTCGTCGCCTATATCGATCATGATGCTGCGGAAGATGCCCAGCCGCGAACGCTCGCCGAGGGTCACGGGAAGACCACATTGCAGCATGTATTGAAGCAATCCTACGGTCTTCAGGCAGACGCTTTTTCCGCCGGCGTTAGGTCCCGAAATCAGGAGGATTCGCTGCCGGCGTGTCAGCTCTATTTCGAGGGGCACCACCTTCTTGCTGTGCTTCTGCAGCGTGCGCGCCAGCAGCGGATGCACGGCCAGCGTCCAGTCTATCAGCGGTGCGTCGGCAATCTGAGGGTCGGTGGTCGTGAAGGCTCCGAACTGTCGGGCAAGGAGCGTTTTGGCGCGCACGAATTCCACGTCGGCCATCATCTCGTAGCTCAGCAGCAGTTGCGGTGCCTGGGGGCGCAGCTCGTCGGTGAATTCCCGCAGAATGCGAATCACCTCGCGGCGCTCGTCGGCCTCCAGCTCGCGAATGCGGTTGTTGGCCTCTACCACCTCCTGCGGCTCGATGAATACGGTGCGACCCGTGGCACTCTCGTCGTGAATGATGCCTTTGATTTTTCGCTTCAGGGCGGGAGCTACGGGAATCACCAGCCGGCCGTCGCGCATGGTGGGACTGACGTCCTGCGCCACCGTCCCTTCCGCCTGCGCGTTCTTTAATATATTATTGAGCGCGCGACTGACACTGCCCTCGGTGCTCGCCAACTCGTGGCGTATGCGAGCCAGTTCGGGCGAGGCAGTATCTTTCACGTGGCCGAATTTGTCGAGAATCTGTGAGATGCGACGGAGAAGAAGACCCACTCCCATCCCCCTTCCATCAGGGAGGGGAGACCTTGCGGCAATCATACGCGAAAGGGCTGGATAAGGGGTCTCGGACGAAGTGGGGTTCTCCCCCTGAGGAGGGAGCGGGGAGAGTGCCTTCTGGATTGCCTCTATCGTCTCTAATGAGCGCTTCAGCTGAAACATCTCATCGACTTCGATGTAGGTTCCTTCGATGCGGATGCGCTGCAGCACGGGACGGAGGTCGTAGTAGCCCTGTTCGGGCAGCCCATCGGTCTCTTCTTGCAGTCGCACGTACTCACCCACCTGACGGTGGAGTTCGCGCAGCTGCTCGCCGTCGGTGAGAAAGGTCATCTCTTCCACGCGCTGCAGACCCAGGGGACTGAGGCAGTGGGTGCGCAGCAGGGCGCGCACCTCGCTCATTCCAATCTTTTCTTCGAAAGTGTGCGGATAGATCATATCGATTTGTGCGTTTATGGGTACAAAGGTACGGAAAAGTTTAAAGTTTAAAGTTTAAAGTATCATGAAAAATGTGTTTGCAGGCTACAAAAAGTAGGAAAAAGATGATTTATGTTAGAAAAAGGAAAGAAAAATGGCTTTCATAGAGAAAAACTTTCTGCTTTCACCTCATAACTTTCAACTTTTTTGTACTTTTGCGGCGTAAAAGCACAAATGAATATAAATGGAAGCAAGTGCCATTCTACTGCTACACTGTCCAGACCAACCCGGAATCATTTCCGAGGTAACAAAATTCATCACCGATAATCAGGGTAATATTGTTTACTTAGACCAATATGTCGACCGCGAAGATGGCATGTTCTTTATGCGTATCGAGTGGGAATTGGAGCGGTTCCTGGTTCCAAAAAACAAAATCAAGGAGTATCTGACAACGTTGTATGCCCAGCGCTATCAGATGACCTTCAACCTTTATTTCTCCGACGAACGTCCTCGAATGGCCATCTTTGTCAGTAAGATGAGCCATTGCCTCTATGACCTGCTGGCCCGCTACAAGGCCGGCGAGTGGAATGTGGACATTCCTTGCATCATCAGCAACCACGAGGACTTGCGTTTCGTGGCTGATCAATTCAATATCCCTTACTACGTGTGGTCTATCAACAAGGACCACTCGAACAAGGCGGAGGTGGAAGCGGCCGAGATGGAGCTGCTGGAGCGAGAGCACATCACCTTCATCGTGCTCGCGCGCTATATGCAGATCATCAGCGACGAGCTGATAGCCCGCTATCCCCACCACATCATCAACATCCATCATTCCTTCCTGCCCGCCTTCATCGGCGCCAAACCCTATCATCAGGCCTGGGAGCGCGGAGTGAAGATCATCGGGGCCACCAGCCACTACGTAACCGCTGAGCTGGATGCAGGACCGATTATTGAGCAAGATGTGGCGCGCATCACTCACAAGGACACGCCTGAGAGCCTGGTGCTCAAGGGCAAGGATTTGGAAAAAATCGTCCTCTCGCGTGCCGTGACAAAGCACATTGAGCGCAAGATTCTGACCTACAAGAACAAAACTATCATATTCAGTTAATATCACATCACTTTATGAAAAAGACATTTAAGAAGGTCTTGGTGCTGGGCAGCGGCGCCTTGAAAATCGGACAGGCCGGCGAGTTTGACTACTCGGGTTCACAGGCTTTGAAAGCACTGCGTGAAGAGGGAATTCAAAGCGTTCTCGTCAACCCAAATATCGCTACCATCCAAACTTCTGAGGGCATCGCCGACAAAGTCTATTTCCAACCGGTGACGCCCTATTTTGTAACCGAAATCATCAAGAAGGAACGTCCCGACGGCATCCTCCTCGCTTTCGGCGGACAGACGGCGCTGAATTGCGGCACGGAGCTCTACCTCAATGGGACGCTGAAGGAATACGGCGTAGAAGTGCTGGGTACCAGCGTGGAAGCCATTATGGACACAGAAGACCGCGACCGCTTTGTCAAGAAGTTGGCTGAGGTAGAGCTGAAGGTGCCAGTGAGCCACGCCGTGGAGAATATGGATGATGCTCTGAAGGCCGCCCGCCAAATAGGCTTCCCCATCATGATCCGTTCGGCCTACGCCCTCGGAGGACTGGGCAGTGGCATCTGTCCCGACGAGGAGAAGTTCATGGAAATTGCCGAGAGCGCTTTCACCTTCGCTCCACAGATTCTTGTCGAAGAGAGCCTGAAGGGCTGGAAGGAGATAGAATTCGAGTGCATCCGCGATGCCAACGACCGCTGCTTCACCGTGGCCTCGATGGAGAATTTCGACCCCCTCGGAATCCATACAGGCGAGAGTATCGTCGTCGCTCCCACCTGCTCGCTGACCGAGGAACAGGTGAAGATGCTGCAGGAAATCACCATCAAGTGTGTGAAACATCTCGGTATTGTCGGTGAGTGCAACATCCAGTTTGCCTTCAACGCCGTGACCAACGACTACCGAATCATCGAAATCAATGCCCGCCTCTCGCGCTCCAGTGCGCTCGCCTCGAAGGCTACGGGTTATCCCCTCGCTTTCGTAGCAGCCAAGATAGCTCTTGGCTACACTCTCGACCAGATTGGTGAGATGGGCACGACCAATTCTGCCTACGTAGCTCCCTCGCTGGACTACATGATCTGCAAGATTCCTCGCTGGGACCTCACGAAGTTCGTCGGCGTCAGCCGGCAGATCGGTTCTTCGATGAAGTCCGTCGGCGAAATCATGTCGATTGGCCGCTCCTTCGAAGAAATGCTGCAGAAGGGACTGCGAATGATAGGACAGGGTATGCACGGATTCGTCGGCAACGAACATGTGGAATTCGATGACCTCGACGATGCGCTCGAGAACCCCACCGACCTTCGTGTCTTCGCTATTGCTGAGGCACTGGAGAAAGGCTACACCGTAGAACGCATCGAGGAACTCACGAAGATTGATACCTGGTTCATCACCCGAATGAAGCATATCGTGGACCTGAAGCATCAGCTGGAAGCCTACAACTCCCTCGCAGAGCTGCCCGACAGCCTGCTGCTCGAAGTGAAGCAGGCCGGATTCAGCGACTTCCAGATTGCCCGCTTCGTGCTGAAGCCCACCTCCGGCAGTTTCGAGAAAGAGAACCTCGAAGTGCGCCGCCACCGCAAGCTACGTGGCATACAGCCCAGCGTGAAGCGTATTCCAACGGTTGCCAGCGAGCATCCTGAACTGACGAACTACCTCTACTTCACCTACACCCACGTGCCCGCCTTCCAAGATGACTTCACCTTGGGGCGTAAGTCCGACGGTGCAGAATACAAACCCCTCCACGATATCAACTACTTCACGAACGAGAAGTCTGTGGTCGTTCTGGGTTCCGGCGCATATCGTATCGGGTCCTCAGTGGAGTTTGACTGGTGCTCGGTCAATGCCATCAACACCGCTCGCAAGCTGGGTTACAAGTCCATCATGATCAACTACAACCCCGAGACAGTGTCTACGGACTATGATATGTGCGACCGTCTGTACTTCGATGAGCTGACCCTGGAGCGTGTGCTTGATGTGCTCGACCTCGAGCAGCCTCGCGGCGTCATCGTCTCTGTTGGCGGACAGATTCCTAACAACTTGGCCATGAAGCTCCATCGGCAGGGTGTTCCTGTGCTCGGAACCTCTCCCGTGGACATCGACCGTGCCGAGAACCGCGACAAGTTCTCCGCCATGCTCGATAAGCTTGGCGTGGACCAGCCCGCCTGGCGCGCCCTCACCAGCCTCGAAGATATCAAGGAATTCATCGGCGAGGTCGGTTATCCCGTCCTCGTGCGACCCAGCTACGTGCTTTCCGGTGCTGCCATGAACGTCTGCTATTCCGACGAGGAACTGGAGCGTTTCCTGAAACTCGCCACCGAGGTGTCTCACGAATTCCCCGTGGTCGTTTCGCAGTTCATGCAGGAAACCAAGGAAATAGAGTTCGACGCCGTCGCCGACAAGGGCGAAATTGTGGAATATGCCATTTCTGAGCACGTGGAGTATGCTGGTGTTCACTCCGGTGATGCCACGATGGTGTTCCCCGCTCAGAACGTCTACTTCTCCACGATTCGTCAGATGAAGAAGATTGCCCGCAAGATTGCTGCAGAGCTGAATATCAGCGGACCGTTCAATATCCAGTTCCTTGCCAAGAACCGCGAGGTGAAGGTCATTGAATGTAACCTTCGCGCCAGTCGCAGCTTCCCCTTCGTATCGAAGATCCTGAAGCGTAACTTCATCGAAACCGCCACCAAGATCATGCTTGATGCACCCTATCAGCGTGCCGAGAAGAGCGAGTTCGATATCGACCGAATCGGAGTGAAAGCCAGTCAGTTCAGCTTCGCACGACTGCAGAACGCAGACCCTGTGCTCGGCGTAGATATGAGTTCCACCGGTGAGGTCGGTTGCCTGGGCGACGATCTGCACGAGGCCCTCATCAACGCCCTCATTGCTACCGGCTATCGCATTCCGAAGAAAGCGGTGCTCATCTCTTCCGGTGGAGTGAAGGGTAAACTCGACCTGCTGGAGCCCGCACGTCAGCTCGTGAAGAAAGGACTCGAGGTATATGCTACGGCAGGCACTGCGGCCTTCCTCAATGAGAACGGCGTCTTCGCGCGCAGCGTCGGCTGGCCCGACGAGGAAGATGACGATAACGTCATCAGTCTCATTGCTCAGCACCGCTTCGACCTCATCGTCAACGTGCCAAAGAACCGCACTAAGCGTGAACTCACAAACGGCTACCGCATCCGTCGTGCCGCTATTGACCATAATATCCCTTTGATGACAAACACTCGTCTGGCCAAAGCCTTCATCGAGGCATTCACAACCCTCGACCTGAAAGATGTGAAGATCAAGAGCTGGCAGGAATACAATTCTTAAGATAAGTAGGTGTTCAAAATTAGTTCTATGTTTTTTTATCTTCTATATGGATGCAGGTTTTTCTTTTCTTCGAAGGAACTTAGCGGGCTAAGTGACTGAGGAGATGAGGAAAAGATGTGCCAAGCGACGGAGCAGCGAGCGCCATCCAAGCTTGCTTGAAGGTGGCCGAGTCGTGACGGAGTTCGGCGAAGCCAGTGAGAAATAAAAAAACAGGAACTCACCTACAGACAAAGATAATGTAAAATAATTCTGAATACTTACTTATGAACAACGACAAAGACGCCAAACGACGCAAAGGCGGGTTCGCTGATATGCATGAAGGCTGGCAATCAGAAGTCATAGACCTTTCTGAGGAGGACCTCGAAGAGAACGAAGCCCTCTCTCGGGATTTTGAGGAAAGCGAGCTTGACGAACTCTTCAGTCTTGCTGACTATGTCAATGAGAACCCGGATTCTGCGTTGGCACAGTTGATAGGCCCGATTTAATCTTTGTAAACCTGATTTGGGTTAAACAAAAAGCTGACGTCCAAGCAGTAAATGGCTTGGGCGTCAGCTGCTTATGTACTAACATTCGTAGATTTCACTGAAGAGGCTCTCGTAGGTGTCGTGGACGCGAAAGCGGAGGCACGACCGTTCCCCGTTGCTGAATCGATGGTTGATTTCATTCTGAAGGTCATCAATGTGAGCGGCGAGCTGACGGGCGTCCACCTCGCTGACGCGGGCGCTCCAGGGCTGATACCACTGGAGGTATTCCGGCCGAGGCCAGTAGTGCTTGTGGGCGTAGTCGTACTGCAGGGCGGCATCAACAGATATCAGATGCCTGAGAGCCGATTTCATCAGTCGCAGGGCCAGCAGCGGCCGGTCGCAACGCCGCAGTGTCTCGCCAGTCTGAATGGCACGTCCGGCAATGAAGCCTGGATTGCCCGAACTGAGCAACCGTCGCAGTTCGTGGTCATAGATCTCGCGGGCGCAGTCGGGGTGCAGGGCGATGATTCCGCTCTCAGGGGTGCAGCGGCAGAGGTTGTTGACTTTACGTCGGACGTGGACGTGGGATGTTGTCTTGATTTTCATAGTCTGCAACAATTTTAGATAGTAAAACAATGAACGCAGCAGGCTCAGACTGAGGCGGTTGAGGGCGTATGGCTCCCTCCGCTGAAACTACGCGATTGTTGCAGACGCGAAGACGCAACAATTCTGCGTTGCCACTCGGCGTGGCCTGCGGAATTGTTGCGTCGTATGATTTTCTGGGTGCAAAGGTAGATGTTTCCTCTGACTCCAGCAAATTTTTTTCTGTTTTTTTCGCTTAGTGGGCGAAAAAAGGGCCTTTCTTACTTGTTGGGGTCTTCGCAGAGCTCGGTGAGGATGCCTACGGTTGACTTCGGATGCAGGAAAGCGATATTCAGGCCGTCTGCGCCCTTGCGGGGAGCTTCGTCGATGAGGCGGATGCCCTTCTCGCTGACTTCTGCCAAAGCGTTAGCTACGCCGTCCTCGATGCAGAATGCCATGTGATGAATGCCTTTGTTTCCCTTGTCCAGCCATTTCTGAATGGTGCTCTCGGGGCAGGTGGGCTCCAGCAGTTCGAGCTTCACTTCGCCGACCTTCAGGAAAGCGGTCTTCACTTTCTGGTCTTCAACGACTTCAGTCTTGTAGCACTTCAGGCCCAGTACGTTCTCGAAATAGGGCAATACTTCGTCAATGCTCCGAACGGCAATGCCCAGATGTTCAATTTTTGAGATTTTCATTGTTAATCTGTTTGATATTAATGGGTTGATAATAGGGTTATAGGATCTAAAGGGGCCTATGAGCCTTATGGGACCAATGGGGGTAAATAAGGTTTTTAAGGGCTGTTTGGCCTCTTTGCGAGGGCAAAATTACTGCTTTTCTTCGAAGGAAGCAAGAAAAAAACGGAAAATTTCTTCTGAGAGGTCATTTATGGGGCGTGTTGCGTCTATCCAACAGACTTTGACGCCGCGTCGTTCCATACCGCGAAAGTAGGTCATCTGCCGTTTGGCGAACTGATGAATGGCAATCTCCAGTTGACGTGCCATCTCGTCGAAGGAGAGCTGTCCCAGCAGGTGGAGTGTGATGTAGCGGTATTCGAGGCCGTAGCTGAGAAGAGCCTCTGCAGGCACGCCTTCGTCCAGCAGGCGCTGCACTTCCTCCGTCATGTTTTCTTCCCGAAGGCGGCGTTGCAGGCGGGCGGTAATGCGCTGGCGGCGCAGCTCGCGGGGAACGTCGAGTCCAATAGTGAGGGAGGGGAGGGGCGTGGTATTTCCGTCGGCAAAACCGGCGGACACACTCAGGGGAGAGGGGGCAGGGATTTCAGGGGGGGCAGGGGTTACAGAGGTTTCAGGGGTTGCAGGGGGGATAAGGGTTTCAGAAGAATGTGAGAGCCCGTTTTGGCGGTAGTACTCCTCAATCTCTATTGCCCGGATGGCACGCCGAGCGGTATCAACATCTGTCGTGTTGTGCAGGCGCTTGTAGGTTGCCAGCAGCGCCGTGAGTTCTTCCAGACTCTTGTCTTCCAGCTTCTTGCGCAGCACTGGATTCACGGGTACCTCCACCAAATTATATGCTCTGAGCACACTTTCTATATACAGCCCTGTGCCGCCACAGAGAATGGGGAGTCTCCCGCGCGAACATATATTGTGATATGCACGGTGGAAGTCGCGTTGGAAATGGAAGACGGAGTACTTGGTGCCCGGTTCTGCGATATCGATGAGATGATAGGGAATATGAATCAATTCCTCGATGTCGCCGCGCCGAACAGCAACGTCGTAGTCCGCGAGGTCCTTGCCTGTTCCAATATCCATACCTCGGAAGACCTGGCGGCTGTCGGCACTGATGATTTCGGCAGGAAAACCACCAGACACACGGCTGGCTTCTCGCTCCGTGGCAAAGAGGGCCGCAAGGCGGGTGGCAACAGCAGTCTTGCCGCAAGCTGTTGGACCGATTATGGTGAGGAGGCGAGACATGGAAATTGAAGAATTGAAAGATTGAAAAAAATGAAATATTGAGATATTGAGAATTTGAAATATTGAAAATTATAAATGACCGTTGGACCCATTGGTCCCCAAAGCCCCATTAAGAATTGAAAAAAAGAAGCCGCCCTCTTCGCGGTTCGAGGAGAGCGGCTTGAAAGCGGAAGTGATTTCTTACTTCAGTTCTGCGAGATACTTGATGGTGCGAACCATCTGGCTGGTGTAGCTGTTCTCGTTGTCGTACCATGCAACAACCTGTACGAGAGAGTTGCCGTCGCCCATCTTGCTGACCATGGTCTGGTTAGCGTCGAAGAGAGAACCGAACTTCATACCGATGATGTCGCTGGAAACGAGCTTCTCCTCGGTGTAGCCGAAGCTCTCGTTGGTGGCAGCCTTCATAGCAGCGTTGATACCCTCAACGGTAACCTCACCCTTAACAACAGCGTGCAGGATGGTGGTGGAACCGGTGAAGGTGGGAACGCGCTGAGCAGCACCGATGAGCTTGCCGTTCAGTTCGGGGATAACGAGGCCGATAGCCTTAGCAGCACCTGTGCTGTTGGGAACGATGTTGGCAGCACCGGCGCGAGCGCGCTGGAGGTCACCCTTGCGCTGAGGACCGTCGAGGATCATCTGGTCACCAGTGTAAGCGTGAACGGTGGTCATGATACCGCTCTGGATGGGAGCGAAATCGTTCAGAGCCTTGGTCATGGGAGCCAAGCAGTTGGTGGTGCAGCTGGCAGCGCTGATGACGGTGTCGGCGGGGGTCAGGGTCTTGTGGTTCACATTGTAAACGATGGTGGGGAGGTCGTTGCCTGCGGGAGCAGAGATGACAACCTTCTTGGCACCAGCGGTGATGTGAGCAGAAGCCTTCTCCTTGGAGGTGTAGAAACCGGTGCACTCCAGAACGACGTCAACACCCAGCTTGCCCCAAGGCAGCTCAGCAGCGTTGGGAATAGCATAGATGGTGATTTCCTTGCCGTCCACGATGATGGAGTTCTCAGTAGCTTCCACAGTGTGCTTGTTCTCGCCAAACTTGCCAGCGAAACCGCCCTGAGCGGTGTCGTACTTCAGCAGGTGAGCCAGCATCTTGGGGCTGGTGAGGTCGTTGATAGCGACTACTTCATAACCTTCAGCCTCGAACATCTGACGGAAGGCGAGGCGACCAATACGGCCAAAGCCGTTAATTGCAACTTTTGTCATTTTCTCTTTGTTGTTTTAGGGTTAAATAAAACGGGTTATTGAATAATGTTTGCTTGTTTTCTGAACAGCATTTTTTTCTTTTTGGTGAAGAACCTCTTGCCATCGCAATTTCAGCCACAATTGCAATATTCTGCAGACTTGCAAGCTGCTAAAAGCAGGGCGCAAAGTGCCAAAATGAGGGTCAGGATGGTCTTTTGATTCATTTTTTTCTCGTTTTGCGCGGCAAAATTACAAAATTTGTTTTATATTTGCGACATCAAACCCCAAAAATTATCAAAAATTATGGCAAAAAGTAGCTTTATTCAAGAGTTTAAGGACTTCGCTATGCGCGGAAACGTCGTAGACATGGCTGTTGGTGTCATCATCGGCGGTGCTTTTGGCAAGATTGTGACCTCTGTGGTCAACGATATCATCATGCCTCCCATCGCCATGATGATGGGCAATGTTAACTTCTCGGATTTGTCCGTCACACTGAAGGCCGCACAGCCCGAAGTGGTCAACGAAGCCGGTGAAGTGGTTCAGGCTGCAACCGAGGCAATCACCCTGAACTACGGTGCTTTCATCCAGACCTGTATTGACTTCCTCATCGTGGCATTCTGCATCTTCCTCCTCATAAAAGGAATGAATAAGATGAAGAAGGCGGAGAAAGAGGCTCCCGCAGAACCCGCTCCCGAACCTGAACCCACGAAGGAAGAGGTCCTGTTGACTGAAATCCGCGATCTGCTGGCTAAGAAATGATAAGGCCTCTTCGCGCGCGTACATTATTTATTATAAAGTAACGTGGCCGTCTGCACTGACGCAGACGGCCACTATATATTTATAGGCAAGTTGCTATAGATTCTAGAAAATCTATATTGTTTAGATTGTTTAGATTCTCTAGACTTTCTAGTTCTTCTATATCCTATTCTTCTCGTCGGGGAAGATGATTTTCGGGGCGAAGCTCTTGGCCTCCTCGAAGTCCATCTGGGCATAAGCCATGATAATGATAACATCGCCCACCTGCACCTTGCGCGCGGCGGCGCCATTGAGGCAGATGCATCCGCTGTTGCGGGGACCCTTGATGATATACGTGTCGAAGCGTTCGCCGTTCATATTGTTGACAATATATACGCGTTCGCCTGCGATGAGTCCAGCAGCTTCCATCAATGCTTCATCAATGGTGATGCTGCCCATGTAATGCAGGTTCGCCTCGGTGACCGTGGCGCAATGAATCTTGGATTTCAGTACTTCTATCGTCATTTTAACTTCGCTGCTCCAAAAGTTCAATTTTCAATTCTCAATATCTCAATTCTCAATATTTCAATTTTACTTATACCTGATGTGGTCAATTAGTCGGATTGGTTTGCTGCCGCAGTAGACAGTGATGCATCCGACAATGCTCTCAGCCTCGTTCCATGAATGCACGTCGGCCAGCGACAGGCCGTCCACAATGCTGTAGTACTCAACTTCCAGTCCATCAACAGCATTGATTTGTTGAATCACCTGCTCACGCACCTCGTCAACCTCGTGGTCGGCAGCGAGCTCCTTGCTCTCCTTCAGAATAGCATAGATGCAAGCTGCTGTCTGGCGCTCGGCGTCGGTCAGGAGGGTGTTGCGGCTGGACATGGCCAGTCCGCTGGGTTCGCGAACGACAGGGCAGGGAATGATCTGGAGCTTGAAGCCGAGATCCTCTGCCATGCGGCGTATGACGGCAATCTGCTGGTAGTCCTTCTCTCCGAAGTACCCACGGTCAGGTTCCACGTAGGAGAACAACTTAGACACAATCTGGCAGACGCCGTTGAAATGACCGGGACGGTGGGCACCTTCCATCACGCTGTCTGTGGGAGGGTAGGAGAACTGTCGGGTGTCTGGTTCCGGATATATCTCAGCCACACTCGGCGCAAAGACAATCGTGGCTCCGCACTGTTCCAACAGCGCGCAGTCGGCTTCTAAGGTGCGAGGATAATGCTCGAGGTCGCTCTTGTCGTTGAATTGAGTGGGGTTCAAGAAAACGCTGACGACAGTGACGTCGTTCTCTTTTACGCTGCGACGTACGAGCGAGGCGTGACCCTCGTGCAGGGCACCCATCGTTGGCACGAGGCCGATTGATTTTCCGGCGGCACGCGCGGAGGAGAGTTCGGCACGAAGTGCCTGAATGGTGTTGATAACTTTCATGTTTTCCTTTTTTATGGGTCCGAAGTGGTTAAACACTCCGAAAAGTGGCGCAAAATAACACATAATTTGTCAAACAAAGAAGAGAAAATGCAAATAATTCGCAAAAAATGGTACTTTTAATGACTTTCTTCACTTCTATATTGCTTTTTTACCGATTTTTTTATATATCTTTGCATTGAAATTACTACATCCAACACGAAGATGAAGTCGAAGAAAGTCCTTTTTATCACTCAAGAGATCAATCCTTACATCGATGAGTCAGAAGTATCGCTGTTAGGACGAAGGGTGCCGCAGTTCGTTCAGGAAAGAGGGCGCGAGATACGCACCTTTATGCCTAAATGGGGTCTTATCAACGAACGTCGCAGTCAGCTTCACGAGGTCATCCGACTCTCGGGAATGAACCTGATTATCGACGGAACAGACCATCTTCTGATTCTCAAAGTGGCTTCTATACCCTCTGCCCGTATGCAGGTCTATTTCATCGATAACGACGACTATTTCCAGAAGCGACTGGAGGCGTGCGACGAAAAAGGCGTGGAATATCCCGACAACGGCGAACGGGCCATCTTCTATGCCCGTGGTGTCCTGGAAACCGTGAAGAAACTGCGCTGGGTGCCCGACATCATCCACTGTCAGGGCTGGATTTCGACGATTGCTCCACTGCTCATCAAGACATGCTACCACGAGGAACCCTGCTTCCGCGACAGCCGCATCATTTTCACTCCCTGTGGCAACGACCTGAAGCTGCTCACCACAGATCAGTTCCGCGCTAACATCTTATTCAAGAATATGACAGGGCACGAACTTGACAATTATCCCGCCAACCTTTCTGTTCGCGACCTCTATCACCTTGCTGTGGATTATTCCGAAGGGCTGTTGCTCACCCCCGGCAATAACGACGAGGAGCTGCGGCAGTACAGCGAAAAGCGTGGAATCCCCGTATTCGGTCCCGTGGACATTAGCGACCGCAACAACGGAGCAGCTGTGGTGGATTTCATCGACGCTGTGTGGAGCGAAGGAAAAGTCGAAGAACCCGTCAAGGACTGAACCCAACGAAAGATAAAACATCGTACACGAATGAACTATAAAATAGCCGCTATGGCAACTCTGGTGGCAGCAGCGATGCTGACTGCCTGTGAAGAAGATACCGGTTCGCTTGGTATCATCGATAATACCGATTTAATATCTACTTCTGCCGAGGCGTTCAACGTACGTTCCGCTTCGGTGCTGCTCGATTCTGTAATTGCCAACAGCAACAAATCCTATCTCGGAGAAATCTATGATGGGGAAACCCAGACCCATATCCGTGCGGAATTTCTAACACAATTCCACACGTTTGAGGACTATGTCCTGCCCGATGAGAATCTGATTGTGAAGAATGCCGCAGGCCAGATCGAAGCGGACTCTGTAGATGTGAGGATGTACTTCCAGAATTTCTTCGGCGACCCCACCAACCCCATGAAGATCCAGGTCTTTGAACTGGACTCCACCAATGTTCTGCGTGAAGATCAGACTTATTACTCTGATATCAATATCGCCGATTATCTGCCTCAGGGAGCACAACCAATGGCCACAAAGACGTTTTCTCCTTTGGATTTTACCCTCCCCGAAGCAGACCGCACCAGCGTCGATTATTATTATAATGTACGTGTGCGCCTGCCTAAGGCGTTTGGCACTCGTATCCTCAATGCGGCCAACACTCATCCTGAGTGGTTTGCAAACTCATGGCAGTTCATCCATCATGTGTGTCCGGGTTTATACTTTAAGTTGCAATCTGGTCTGGGTACCATGCTTGAACTTGACGTTTCGGCCATGAACGTCTATTTCCGTTATCGCAGCGAGCAGAACGATACCATTTATCCAGCTGTAGCACGTTTCTCGGCCACTGCCGAAGTCATTCAGAGTACCGCTATCAGCAACGACAACCTCGCCTCGTTGATAGATCCCACCAAGCCCTACACCTATCTGAAGTCACCGGCCGGACTCGCAACGGAACTGACGTTGCCCGTGGATGAAATCTTCGCGAACCACTCCGGCGACAGCATCAGTCGCGCACGTCTCATACTTACTCGCATGAACAGTACAGCACCTGAGGACTACGCCTTGTCAATGCCTCAGAAGTTGCTCCTTGTGCGGTCGCAGGAGGTGACGTCGTTCTTCAAGAACCGAAAAGTGAACGATAATCAGACCAGTTACACCACAGAATTCGATGCCACCTACAATACGTATACCTTTGGTAACCTCTCGCGCTTGCTTTCATATCTCCATCGAGAGAAGCAGGAAGGTATGACGGCTAAGGGAATGACCTCGGATCAGTGGAATGCGGCGTACCCCAAATGGAACAAGGTGACCCTCGTTCCCGTGAAGGTGACCTCTGTCACGAACCAGTCGACAGGCATCACAGAGCCAGTCAGCATCACCCACGATTTCTCTGTCACCAGTACCCGAATCGTAGGCGGCAGCGAGCCCATATCAATTCAGGTGGTGTACAGCGGGTACAAGTAATTGGATTAAATAACCCCTTCCAGTACTTGCAACATTTTACGTGCCAAAACCTTGCGGTCGAAGTCGGCTGCAAGGCGTGCGCAACCTTCCTTGCAGGCAGAATAGGTTGAGGGGATGAGCAATTGCTCCAATCTCTGACGGAATTCACTGGAATTCTCAGGCTCGAAACAAAGACCTGCGCCATAACCTTCGACAATTTCTTTAGCTTCGCCTTCCACACCCATCAGAATAGGAATTCCCATTCCGGCATTCTCGAATATCTTTGACGGAATGACGGTGGTGAAGAGTGGGGACTTGCGCAAGTTGATGAGGCAAACATCGAGGATGCTGATGTATCGGTTAACGTCTTGTTTTGGCACAGAATCCAACATCGTGACATTCTTGCAGCCGAGTTCTTCCTTTAATTTTAAGAGCTCGTCCTTTGTGGCTCCGTTGCCGATAAAGAGGAAATGGTATTTGTCTTGGTCTTCCATCTCCTTTGCGCAACGGAGAATAAAATCCAATTTGTGGGCCAAGCCATGAGTGCCGATATAGCCTATCACACGTTTGCCCTCCAATCCCAGTTGACGAATGAGTGCTTCATCTTTTGGTCGTGGGGTGAAGAGGGCTTTGTTAACACCATTCTTTATGACATAAATTTTGTCGGCATTCACTCCTTTCTCAATGAGGCGGCTTTTGAAGGAGTCTGTCACCACGACAATACGTCGTGCGGAATGGTAGCAACGCTTCTCTTGCCATTCAAAGTAGCGGATGAAGAGGTTGTCCTTCTCTACAACACCAACCGTCTTAATGCTTTCTGGCCACAAGTCACGTACTTCCATCACCCAGGGTCGTCGTTTCCAGAAGGAAAGCGTTCGACCAGCTAGCGCACAGAAAAACTGTGGTGAGGTGGCAACGATGAGGTCGGTTTTGATGAAAAGCCCAGCCAGGAATCCCGTAATGGAGAAACTGATGTAGTCCAACGTCCGTTTAAAGAACCCTTTGTTGGGAACGATATAGGTCCAGACGCGAATAACGCGTATTCCATTCATCTGCTCTTCCTGCCAAATGCGGTTTCGGTAGCCTTCGTAGACCTTGCCTTGAGGAAAATTCGGCGCACAAGTGATAACGGTCACCTCATGACCAGCCTGGACCCATTCACTGCAATGGTCAAAAGTGCGGGACGCTGGGGCATTGACCTCGGGGGGGAAATTGTCGGAAAGGAATAGAATGTGCATAGAATAACATTCAGTGTTTAAAGATGCCACAGAAGTCCAAAATCACTTTCTCCTTTGACCATTCCAGTGAGCGGAAAGGAGTGTGGGCGGTAAGGAAGACAACAATGTCTGCGCGATTGTATGCCTCTTGGTAATCAGTGAGTTGAAATTCCTCGTGTTGTTGGATGTTTGGTTCTACAATCAACAACTCTGCATCATCTTTGTTGCTGGTGATGATGGCGTGCGTAATCTGAATTGCAGGACTTTCGCGCAAATCATCAATATTGGGCTTGAAGGCCAAGCCCATCAACGCAACAATAGGTTTTCGCTGGTAGGCGAGGCGGAAACGTAGAATGGCGTTCTCAACCTTTTGGGCGCACCAATCTGCTTTTCCGTTATTCACCTCGCGGGCTGTAGCTATCATTCGTGCTTCAGTGGGGAACTCGGCGGTAATGAAGTAGGGGTCAACAGCAATACAGTGACCGCCAACTCCGCAACCAGGTTGAAGGATGTTCACACGTGGATGCTTGTTTGCAAGTTCAATGAGTTCCCATACATTAATGCCGGCACGGTCGCAGATGATGCTGAGCTCATTGGCAAAGGCAATCTGTGAGTCGCGACAACTGTTTTCTGTCAGTTTGCACATTTCTGCTGTCTTGCAATTCGTAGCGTGCAGTGTACCTGTGACGAAGTGGCTGTAGAACTCTTTGGCTCGTTCGGTCGAAGCCGCATCGCGACCACCAATGACACGGTCGTTATGCACTAGCTCATAGATTACATTGCCAGGCAATACTCGTTCGGGGCAGTAAGCAATGTGCAATTTACCTTTCAGCTCCGGGCGTAGCGAGAAGATGAGGTCTGCCATTTGGTCTGTGGTGCCTACGGGTGAGGTAGATTCAATGACATAGAGGTCACCTTCTTTTAAAAAAGGAACCACGGAGCGTGTGGCGGCTTCGACGTAAGAGATATCAGGTTGGTGGTTGCCCTTAAAGGGTGTGGGAACGACGATAAAATAAGCATCCGAAACCTCGGGTTGTGTGGCCGCACGTAGTTGTCCACTGTCCACTGCCTTTCGTAGCATTTCTTCTAATCCGGGTTCAATGATGTGCAAGTGGCCGGCATTGGTCATTGCTACGACCTTTGGGTTAATGTCAACTCCGAGGACTTCAACGCCATGATGGGCTGCTATGATAGCGGTGGGTAGGCCAATATAACCTAATCCCATGAAACATGCTTTCATTCTTCTTGATGTTCTTTTTCTGTTGATTGCAACAATGTCTCAACGATGCGCGGGCAAGCTTTTCCGTCGCCATAAGGGTTCACAGCCTGACTCATTTGGTGGTAGGCATCAGGTTCGTTGAGCAATAATGCTACTGTTTTAACGATGGTGTCGTGGTCATTGCCAACTAGGCGTACGGTTCCAGCTTCGAGGGCTTCAGGACGCTCGGTTGTATCGCGCATGACGAGTACTGGTTTGCCCAGTCCAGGAGCTTCCTCCTGGATGCCGCCGCTGTCAGTGAGCACTAAGGTGGACTTCTCCATCAGGTAAACAAATTCCAAGTATTGCAATGGCTCGATGAGGAAAAGACTACCCATATTTTCTTGATGAGGTGAATATCTCTTTTGCTTGACTGCCTCTTCTCCGAATACCTTTATTATGGGCCTGCGTACATTTGGATTTAGATGCATCGGGTAAACAAAGTCCACGTCAAGATATTGTTCCGTGAGATCCTTGATGGCTGTGACCATACTTATGAATCCTTCGCCAAAATTCTCTCGACGGTGGCCTGTAATGAGTACTAAACGCCTTTCTTTCAGTCGGTTTACATCGTATCCGGCCGAGCGGAGGATAATCTCTTGTTCCTCGGCCAAACCAGGGGTGCTCTTTAGCTTATCGACCACTAAATGCAGCGCGTCAATGACGGTGTTTCCGGTGACGGTAATTTTCCGGTCTTCCACACCTTCAGCCAACAAGTTCTCACGGCTGAGTGGGGTGGGGGCGAAGTCGTATGTAGCAATGCGACTTGTGAGTTGCCGGTTCATTTCCTCTGGCCAGGGGCTGTAGATATTATGAGTGCGCAGGCCTGCTTCCACGTGGCCAACGGGTATTTGCTGGTAGAAGGCGGCAAGCGCGGCGGCGGTACTTGTCGTGGTGTCACCGTGAACAAGCACGACATCTGGTTGCGCTACACGCAAAACATCTCGCATTCCGATGAGCACCCACGTGGTGATGTCATAGAGATCTTGACCCGGACGCATGATGTTCAGATCAAAGTCTGGATGAATGTCGAAGATACGTAGCACCTGATCGAGCATCTCGCGATGCTGACCAGTGACACAGACTTGGGTTTCGAACGCCTCGTTATGTTTTTGGAACTCCTTTACCAAAGGGGCCATCTTGATGGCTTCCGGACGGGTTCCGAAGACAAGCATTATTCGTTTCATGCACACTTTATATGCTCCTCCAACGGCATGCTGGGGGCAAATTCTCGGCAAAGGTACTACTTTTTCTTGAATCAGCAAAAAAAAATGGGGATAAAGTGTGGAAAACCGCTTGTGCATATACTTTAAGCACTATTTTCTTGCCATTTTCTTTTCTGGTTCCGATAATTATGATTACTTTTGCCGCGGAATAGCGGGCATAGTGTCGGAAAATATTGCTCGTGCATACAATAATTAATGTTCGTGAATCGTTATAAAATAAAAGAAAACAAAGATAGTATAATGAATCTAAGCAAGTTCACAATAACTGACTTCATCGACCTTCTGAAGGCCAATAAACGTAGATATTTCAAGGCGGCAGGCATCACCTTTGTGCTGGCTGTAATCTATGCTTTTAGTATTCCAAAGGAGTTCACTGCGGATACGAAACTTGCTCCGGAATTCACGTCGGGCAATGGACTTGGAAGTCTTGGAGGACTGGCGAGTATGGCTGGAATCGACTTGAGCAAGATGACTGCAGAAGAGGATGCTTTGTTTCCAGACCTTTATCCTGAAATTATTCAATCAACGGAGTTCATCAACAATCTGTTGTCAATGCAAGTGACTACATCTGATGGTGAATTGACCACAGACCTGAAGGATTACCTCACGAACCATCAGTCCCGCACTTGGTGGGCGGCAGGTTTCAAAGCTTTGAGAGACCTGTTCCCGAAACGGCAGAAAATACAGGTGGTGAGAGCAGATGGAGAAGCTTGTGATGGTCCCAGAATTTATAGTGAAGACGAAATATCTCTTTTCAAGGGGCTGGGCAAAGCTGTAACCTTGAAACAAGAACTGAAGACAGGTATCATCACTATCACGGCAACGACCCAGGATCCGCTTATTGCAGCCTTGATGGTGGACTCCGTTTCCTCTCAGTTGCAGAACTATATCTTTAGCTATCGCACACATAAGGCTGCTGTAGACTTGGCTTATGCCGAGAAGTTGTGCTCGAAAACGAAAGCAGAGTATGAGGATGCAACACGTGCTTACTCCAATTATGCAGACCAGCACCTCAATGCCACACGTGAATCGGCGAATACTCAAAGAGAATATCTGCGCAACGAGATGGATTTGAAGTTTCAGCTCTATACTCAATATAGTCAGCAGGCTGCTGTGGCGCGAGGTCGTCTGCAAGCCCGCACCCCTGTGTACAATATCATTCAACCTCCTGTGGTTCCTGTCAAGAAGAGTGCTCCCAAACGGATGATCATTGTTGTTCTTTGGGAGATCATAGTGTTCTGTGGAATGAGTGTTTGGCTTGTATTGCATAAAGAGAAAGAGAGCTGATGAACAGCAGCATGGACATATTGATAATTCTTGCATTCTTCAGCGAGGTAATCTTGTTGGCTTTGTTGGAGAAGAAGATGTGGGGAACCATATATACTCCTCTTAATATTGTTATGCTGCCGACAGCTGTTATTGTATTGATATGTCTTTGGATTATTAACCAATTCGACTTATATCCCTTTTATGCTCCCTGTCTCTTCGTATGGATGGCTGGGCTGTTTTTCTTTGCTATTCCAAGTATGTTGTTTCGGAAACTAACAGATGGAACTGTACAGGTTAGCGAGATGTCTATATCAGAACTTCCAGCTCCAAAGTTAGTCTTTTGGGCAGGAATAATAGTTTGTCTATTGTTCCTCTACCACATGAGTTCTGCGATGTCAAACACATCGTCAGCTGTTGGTAGTGACGCATTTGCTGATGAGGTATCTACACATGGGGTGTGGGCCCATGTATTCTGTTTGGTAATGTTTTCAAATATCCTTTCATTACTGTATATAAGCAAGAAACGTTGGTATTTTATCCTTCTCCTACTCTTGGGTCTGGTGGTATGTGTTATCAATCAGGTCAAAAGTTGGGTGTTGATACCTCTGTTTGCAGGAATCCTCCTCAATATTTTCACAGGACGTATTCATCTGAGTTGGCGCCTTTTGTTGTTTGTGGCCTTGGGAGGCACCAGTTTCTTCTTCCTGAGTTATTATTTGAGTTTGGTCGTATCTGTTGATAAGGAACTTTCAGATAATGTGGTGTTCTTTATCTTTAAGAACTTTGCGCACTATCTCACCAGCGGAATTTTAGGCTTGAGTATGGATATGGATAGGGGAATTGTGGAAACGCAAGATGTTGGATATCTATTTACTATATTTGTAAATATCTATAATGTTATTGTTGGGGAACCTATTAAGTCGGTAGTCAATCCTCACTTCTTGGGCACAACCTGGCCCACTCTTGGAACTAATGTCCGTTCAATAATGGGTACAGCATATATTTTTGCGGGACCTTGGCTTTTTCCTGTTATTATCCTATTTGTGAGTTCGGCTGCTTATTTCATTAGGATGAAGCTTGTCAGGACTCGCTCTTTGTCTTGGTTGTTAGTTGATGGTTGGATGTGTGCTATTCTTGCTATGGCTTGGTTTGACTGGGATTTCTTCCATTTGCGTGTCTATGAAGTGTTCATTCTTTGTGGTTTTTCCCCCTTAGCCATTCGTTTTCTTTTTCCTGATAAAGAACCAATAAATGTTGAACCTCAGCCGACATAAGACACTTCTCAGCAACTTCGGTTATCTTTCAATCCTTAATGGATTGAATATCATCCTGCCGTTGCTGACGATTCCCTACCTGACGAACGTGGTAGGGGCTGTTCACTTTGGTGACTACATGTTTGTGTTGGTGTTGGTACAGAATATTGAGATTATCACGAATTTCGGTTTCCAATTCTCGGCCACTAAAACGATTTCCCGTAATCGTGATGATATGGATTATGTGGCTCGGTTGACCAGCTCTGTCATCGCTTCGCGATTGCTTATCGGGGCGGCTGTCGTCGGATTATTGCTGATTTTCAGCAACTTCGTTTTCAAGAACGAAGCGCAGCAACTACTGTTTTATACCTCACTGGGAATGATTTTCGGCGATATCTTTATTCCCGTTTGGCTCTTTCAGGGACTGGAGCGGATGAAGTTCGTCACGATAGTCAATGCTACAGCCAAACTGCTCTTCTGCGCGCTGGTGTTCATCGTCGTGCGCCAGGCGGATGATTATCGCTACATTCTCTTACTTAACTCTTGCGGGTATCTTGTTGCCGGTATTATGAGTATGGTACTCGTGCGTACGCAGTTCCATATGCAGCTCCCGAGACCTCATTGGCCGTTGATGCTTCGTTCGATGCGTAAGAGCTTGGCTCTCTTCTTCTCTAATGTGGGCATCAGCCTCTATCGCAACGTCAATGTACTTATCTTAAACTACTTTGTCCCAAGTGCCTCGGTTGGTATCTATGCATTGACAGAGAAAATTGTCAAGGCGGCCCAGAGTATGGTTACTCCTTTATCGCAGGCCTTGTTCCCCAATTTGGGATATAAATTGAAGAACGAAGGTGAACGTGCTTTCTTCCACTTCTTCTGGCGAATGGTAGGGCTTCTATCTGTGTGTCTCCTGGTTCTGGCTGCCCTGCTTTGGTGGGCTGCCCCATGGATAGCTGCCTTTATGGGTAGGGACTTTACGGATGCCTCAGGCTTGTTGGCGTTGATGCTGCCAGTGCTGTTTCTCGGCTGCATGAACTACCTGCTTGGCTTTGTGGGCCTGGTGAATCTTGGCCATCAACAGTTCTTCTTTTACTCGGTTTTTGCCTCAGGAACTGTTGGCATCCTGTTCCTTTTTTGCTTTGTGCCGTTTTGGGACATCAGTGCTGCGGCACTTGCGATGTCGCTGTCGGAGCTGTTGTTATTTATTTTATCCATAATGAGAATCATCATGATTTATAAAAAAACAGTTATACAATGAAAAAGATCCTTCTTTATTTAGACCTGCTTTATATGGTTCTCATAGGGAACCTCCTGAAAGCAAAGATACGCTTTCAATTGTTCTTCCATTTTGTAAAGTTGTCAAATGAAGTGGAACCGCATGTCGTGTTGTCTCTCACAAGCTATGGCGACCGTGTGAAGAACAATAGCGTGAGCTATACACTTTTTTCACTGTTGATGCAAAAAAAACGTGCAGAACGGATAGTCCTCTGGTTGGGAGAGGATGAGTTCTCTGATGCCACAATCCCCTCTATGCTTCATCGGATGAAGGAGTTAGGCGTGGAAGTGCGTTATTGTAAGGATATTCGTTCATACACGAAAATCATACCTTCCATACGTCAATTTCCTAATGATACTATTATTACGGTGGATGATGATTTGTACTATTCTTCCAATTTGGTTGAAGAAATGGTACGGCAAATGCATTTGCATCCTAATTGTATCATTGCAGAAGGTGTCTGGTTGCCTAAGTTCACGTCAGATGGTTCGTTTGCACCATATAAAGAATGGAAAAGATACCATAATGTGAAAAAAAACATAGAATATAACAAGATGCTTGCAATGCCATTAGGTGTATATGGAATACTCTATCCGTCTCACATATTTGATGATGAGGTATTGAATATGGATGTCGCCTTGGAACTTAGTCCTCGCGCTGATGACTTGTGGCTTTATATCATGGGCTTGCGTTGTGGAATCCAAAAGATACTGGTTCCCGAATCTCATGTGAAATATTATAATATTGATTTAGTCAGACAGGTTCTCACCCATGATCGTCTATTTGACACCAATGTGGGACAAGAGCAAAATGACGTCCAGTTGAAGAAGTTGATCGAACATTACGATATCAATGTTGCAGAGCTGCAATAAAGTCTGCTTGTGAGACACCGTCTTGATGGAAGCTGCGAAAGAAAGCACGCCAAAGAGTGAGGACAGAGGGGCGAAATCCATAGCGCTGGCGGAGCAGGAGCAGCAGGACATAAGGTAGGTACGCTGAAGCCCAAAGACTGCAATACATACGACCATAGTGTAGCCGAATATCAATAAGACGGTTAAGAGTGTTTATGTATGTCCTCCCAAGAAGGCCTTTGGTGGAAATTGAGGCGTTGACTTTATGATAAATCTTAGAATCAAGAACGCAAGCCATTTTCCGTTTAGCTTTGTTCTGTCGCAGGCAGAACTCGAAATCTTCCTCGCCAAAGAAGAATCGTTCGGTCAATGGAACTCCTTCGGGAGTAAAGGTGTCTGGAGTCATGAAGAGGGCACAGCCTGTAATGAAAGTGACAGGTAGAAAGCCGTTTTCACGTATTTCGGAAACAGAACGTCTGGCATAGTAGTACTTGCGCATGCCCCAAAATTGCCTGCCACCTGCATTCCAGACGAGTGTTCGTGGGTTGTTGAAGCAAATCAGTGGGGTCAGTGCGACATACTCGGGATGTTCTTGATGGAAGACTATGAGACGATCGAGGAAGTCGGGTTCAACGATAGTATCGTTGTTCAGCAACAGGTAACGATCAGGAGGGAAGTTTGCCAAGAGCCGCACTCCAGCGTTGTTGCCTCGGGCAAAGCCAAGGTTCTCTCTGGTCTCATAAACGATGCACTCTCGATCTGCAGGGGAGTCGTTTAGTTGTTCACCTGCTTTTATGTTTCGATATTTGATGCCTTTGCCTTGCAGGAATTGAAGAATCCTTGTGACGGAATCATCCTCAGAGCCATTGTCAACCAGCACAATATAGAAATGACTCGGCGTTCGATACAACGAGGTGAGGCACTCTATGGTGTCTGTCGCACCGTTCCAGTTAAGAAGGATAATTGCGGTAGTCATTTCCTAATATATTTAATCAAGGTGTATTGTTTCTATCACTCTATGATCTTCTGGTAGGCTTTGATGCCAAAGGCGAGACTTTTGTAAAAGAGGTTCTTTTGGCATTTCGTCCACAGCTCAGAATAGTATGCAAACTCTTCTCTCCCTGTAAGCTGGTACATCGCTTGCATCTGTGCAATATGAATGGTCTGATAGTGGGGACTCGCCATGTGACCGCCGGTGTCATAAAGGCTCCAGAATTTTCTTGTAAAATGGGGGAGGGAGGCAATCAGTGCCTCGCAGGATTGTTCCATGGCTTTGCGATATTGTGCTTCATCGCCAGTTGTCTTCACATAGTCATAGAGCCCCCACCATGCGAAAATCCAGCCGTTTAAAACGGTAGGCAGATGTGTGTATTCTTTCAGGACAGGCCCTTGCTCTTCGTATTCAGTGGTACCCCCTTCTTCTATGGGTTTGAGCATAAAGTCAAGAGCCTGTGCTGCAGCAGTGAGGTATTCCTGCCTTTCCGTTTCATTATAGGCTCTGAGTAGGAGGGATGCTCCTTCGCCCTGAACCATTGCTCCATAAGGGGCTTCAGGATAGATGAAGAAGAAATTGTTCCAGGCGCCGGATTTCTCTTGGTTGAGCAGAGCCCATTCAACACATTGTGTGAATTTGTCGAGATAAGCCTGCTCTTTGCTTATGAGATAGAGATCATATGCACCTAATCCATATTGAATTATTTCAACGGGAAAGTGAACTTCGTCTCCCGTCGCAGTCTTGAATTTCGGTATATCTGCGGTTCCTAATAGTTGGGGGCGCAATGTGACCTTTGAAGTCAAGTCGTTGTAATAGCCTTCTACTCTGTTGGCGGAGAAACATCTGCCCATACCCTGCCTGACATGATAAATACTTCTGCCAGAAAGCATCCGATACCATTTCCGTATGTTGTAAAGGCTTAGGCTCATTTCCTTACTTCAGCAGATTGATGATTGCAACAATCATCGTCGAGAGGCTGGCGGCAGAGGTGCCGATGACGGCAATTTCGGCCGTGGACATGCCTTCCTTCTTCGGTTTCGTCGGTACCACGATTTCGCAGCCGGGCTGGATTTCGCTCTTGCTCGCTCGGCGTCCGATTTTGTTCGTCGAGCCGTTCATATAGATGGCATAAGTCTGTTTCTTACTGGCTTTTCGGGTGTAGCCGCCTGCACTCTTGATATAGTAGCTGAGACCCTTGCCCTTCTGGTAGTTGATACTGATGGGATACATTACCTCGCCTGAAATCTTAATGGTGTTGGAGAACTGGGGGACAATGATTTCATCGCCCGCACGCAATAACATGTCGGCAGGCTCACCGGGGTGGGCGAGAGCTTCTTCCAGGTCGATGGCTACAGGGTACTTAAAGCCCAGGTTCATCTTCAGGTCCAACAGGGAGTCGGCAACAGCGCGGTCGTACCTCTTCTCAGATTCCATCGCCTGTTCATACATGGCAATTTGCGAGGCGCGCAGAGAGGTCTCACGCTGTTCGCGTTCTTCCTGTGTCATTTCGCGCACCAGACGTGCACCCTTCGCATAAGCCAGTTCGCTGAGGCCGCCCGCCAGCTGGATGAGGTCGCTCAGGCGGAACTCCTTGTTCGTCATCGCGTATTCACCTTCAAAGTTCACCATACCGGTAATCTTCACATTCTGTTGCTCGGAGTACGTGGGGCTCTTGCGGACCTGAACTTCATCGAAGGGCTGAAGAACGAAGACCGTATCTTCCACGATGAAACCATGATCCAGGTTCAGCGAGATAATCTGCGCCAGCTGGTTTGAAGCCGTACGGGCACCGGGCTGGTAGTTGCGGCGGAAGATGTCGATTTTCGCGGTAGAGGCCGCACGTGTGAGGCCGCCGGCTTGAATAATCAGGTCCTGAATAGTGGTGTTCTCGGCGTATTGATAGATGCCCGGATAGTTAACTTCGCCATTGATGCGCAGCGTCTGTTCGCCTGTGAGTTCTGTCTTGCTGGGGATGAAGAGTACATCGTTCTTCTTCAGTGCCAGGTCTGCCACACGACCGTCCATGATGCCCTGAAGATCTACGCTGATCATTTCCAGCGTCAGGTCATCCTTCTCGCGGTGCATCACAGCGCGCTCCATGAAGGCGTCTTCGCGCAAGCCTTCTGCAGCCTGCAGTAGGTCGCGAACACTCTGCACCTTTCCGCTCAGCTGGAACATTCCCGGATGCATCACCGCACCGCGAATCTCCACCATATTGCTGAAGCGCGGGATTACGCTGTCCACAAACAGCGAGTCGCCGTCAGCAAGCGTGAAGCCGTTCATCTCGAATTCCTCAATGGTATGAATGCTGTATTCCTCGCCGGCCTTGCGCACCAGACGTACATTTTTCGTATAGGCGTCGCCCGAGAAGCCGCCGGCGAAGCTGAGCACGCGCTGAACGCTCTCGCCCTGCTTCATCTCATAGAACATCGGACGTTTCACTTTACCGCGCACTTCCACCAGACAGTCGTAGGGACCCACGATGATGACATCGTTGTCTTGCAGACGCACGTTGCCTGCTGTAGTGCCGTTCATCAGGTAATCATATACGTCGATCGTTGCGATGGTACGACCGCCGCGGTAAACCTTGATATCGCGCAGCGTACCCACGTCGCTGATACCACCGGCAGCGTACAGCGCATTGAAGGCTGTGGCCAAGCTGCTGATGGGATAGCTGCCGGGCTTCATCACTTCGCCCAGCACCTGAACCAGGATTGTGCGCGTCTCGCCAACGCTCAACGATACCTTGCAGTCTGCATAGTACTGACTCAAGTGCGAGCGCAGACGGTTCGTAGCCTCGCTAACGCTCAGCCCGCCGAGCTTGATGGGACCAACGCCCTCAATTACCACGGTTCCGTCGGGAGAAATCACACTCTCGAAGCTCTCCTGCGAGGCCCCCCACACGTCAATAATCACCACGTCACCAGCACCTAACAGGTAGTTTGCGGGAGTCGCGATATTCATACTCGGCTCGAAGCTCAGGTTCTCCTGACTGAAGATGCTGCGTCCCCAGACCTGTTGGTCTTTGGGGATCAGGCTGGAGTAGTAATCCAGTGAGTCGAGGTCGAAGTAGTTCGACTCCTCCTCAATGGCCTGTTGCCTTTGCTGACGGGTCATATACCGCCAGTCCTGTTCCTCGCGCTGCGAGCGGATCATGTAGTTCTGGCGCTTCTGCCGCTGATCCTGCTGCTGCTCCCGCTGGGTGCGCATACGGCTGGTGCCCTGACGTTGCTGTGTGGTGGCTCCTGTCAGGTCGCGGGCACCGAGGTTCTTCTGCTCGGCTTCTACCTTCTTCTGCACGCGGCGCAACTGTTCCACGGTGACACCTCTTTGCGTCAGGTTGCGGATAATCACTTGCTTGTCAGTGCCCTTCTCCTTCTCTTGAAGGATATAGCTTACGAGCTGGTCGTCGGTCATTGACTGAGCCATTGCCGGACGCGTTCCGACGAAGGCTATGAGGGCGAGTAGAAATAGGAATCGTTTCATATCTTATTTTCCTCAATATTTCAATATTTCAATTCTCAATATTAAAACTTCTTGCCAAACACTACATACTTCATGGTCGTCAGCAGGATCTTGGCATCCAAGAGCAACGAGCGCTTCTGAAGGTAGTCCAAATCCATCTGCAGACGAATCAGCATTTTTTCCATCGTGTCGGTGTAGCCGTTATAGATGGTGGCCATAGACGTAGCACCGGGGCGCATCAGATAGATGTAGCGGTAGTCGCTGTTGTGCTCCATAATTTTGTCGATGAAGTATTTGCGCTCCGGGCGCGGACCCACGAAGCTCATTTCGCCGACGAGGATATTCCACAATTGTGGCAACTCGTCGAGGTGGTGCTCCCTGAGGAACCCGCCGACGGGTGTCAGACGCTCGTCGTCTTTCTGTGCCAGCACCGGCACTCCGTCCTCCTCCGTATCAGTAACCATCGTGCGGAACTTCAGTATCTGGAACGGACGCCCTCCGTACCCGATGCGTTCCTGACGGAAAAGTACAGGCCCGCTGGACTTTATCTTCAGCGAAAGGGTGATAATCAGAAAAACAGGAGAAAGCAATATAAGGCTCACCAGAGCCAGCAGGCAGTCAAAGGCGCGCTTGACTGCCAGTTGCACAGAGCCCATGCCATCCGTGATTTCTGTATCTATTGTGGCTTGTTGAATCATTATGTTAAAGTGCTTACGCACGCACATTGCACGTACATTTATATATATATTAACTCTATTTTCACTATTTTATTGCAAAGGAAACATAAAAAAATCATCTGTGCAAGGAAAAAGTGTATAAAAGTCTTTTTTTACGCCAAATATGCAAATTCTCTCAGAAAAGTTTGCAGATTCAGAAAAAACACGTACCTTTGCACCCGCAAAAGAAGCATACATCCGGGGCTGACATGGATTTGACAGCAGGATGAGACGTTGCGTAAGCACGCAGAGAGTCGCTGGCCGCTCTCTTTAATCCATGGTCTTCAACAATTATCTGGCGAAAAAACTTACGCTCTCGCTGCTTGATTGAAGTATAGTAGATCAGCCTATCTCGGCACAAGGTGCTGAGACGAGACATCACTCAGAGGCTACATCGCCCCAAAGCGCTCTGGCTAAGTGGTGCAGCTAAATTGGGGATAGCCCGAGGCGGCCTCGCGCCAAGGGTGAAGCTCTTAGAGGATAAGGTGCAGGGCGGTGGCCCAGGTCTTCCCTGCATCCGACAATTAAGTCTGGGATAAGCGTGTAGAAAGCGCAGGGTGTCCCTGTTTGGACGAGGGTTCAATTCCCTCCAGCTCCACTTCGTGAACCTTCCGAGGAATTTCACCCTCGCGAGGGTTCTTTTTCCACAAATATCAATACGACCTTTCGTGAGTTCAAACACGAAAGGTCGTATTGCTTACTACGTATTTTCATCCCGGCCTCTACGTATTTACATCTCAGTCTTTACGTATATGGCTCCGAGCTTTCACGTCAGGACGTCTTTGCTTTTACGTATATATGTCTCGGCGAGTTCCACTGCTGGAACTGAAGAATTCCACAGCTGGAACTGGCGAGTTCCACTATTGGAACTCACTTGCCCTACTGCCGGATTATGGCACTATGACCTTACGTCCGCCGAGGAGATACAGGCCGCGGGGCAAGGGACGATGGGAGTTGAGGCGGCGACCGGACAAATCATAGATAATTGGTGACTCGTTCGGATTGCTCAGGGCGCTGTTATCCAGCTCGGTTTCAGCGGGAATCTCGTGAATAGCTGTCTGCGCGATAGACAATTGGGTGGCGTTCAGCACCTGATTGTCTCGCAGGTCGTTCTTGTTCACCTTATGGATGAAGGCGACGTAGCGGCGGGCGTTGCCTCCGAAGCCGCTCTTCTGCACGGCGGGGAAGGTGACGCTGTAGCTGCCGTTGGGTTGCACCTCAAGGAGGTCGCCAAGGGCTTCCTGGGTGAAATAGTGGAGGATGACTCCATTGTGGCGGAAGACCTTTTTCAGGTCGGCGGGAGCGTCGTCGTCATCCATGCCCAATTGTGGATAGTCGTCGGTCTTGATGCCATCTTCTACGAGGTAGCACGAGAGTCGCAAGGGGGCGGTAATCAAGTCTCTGGCCACTCTGCCGCTGACGCGGATTTCGGCCTCCGTTGCCTCGAGATTCACCTCTGCCATAGCAGGCATCTCTGCGGCCACGGCGAGTGCTTCGAGGTAGGGCTGGGGCGACATTTGCTGGATTCCGTGAACGAGCACATCTTCTCCCGTGAAGACAGCGCGATTGTACATGATGGCAGGGTTGTATTCGTTTTCATATCCGCCGAAAACGTAGGTGAGGTCGAGGTCGGCCTGACTGGTGAAGGCGTCCTTGGCGAATCCGCTGTGGTGCGAGATGTAGATGTAGGGGCCCTCGTATTGCTCGAAGGCTTTCTCGAGGAAGTAGGACATTTGAGGACAGGCGATGCAGCGTTGGCTGGTGAATTCCTCGACAAGGGGTGTGCGGATGAAGTTGTCGTAAGTGACATACAGCCGCGTGGTGCCGGGGCGTGCTGCCTGTGCCTCGTTGCCGTTGAATTGAGTGACGGTAGCTGACCACTCCACCTGTGTGCCCTCAGACGTTCCCGTATGCAGCTTTGTGGTGATGACGGTACTGCCGAAAGCTGGCAGGGGGGGGCTCAGTTCTATGGTGCGGCGTGTGGGTTGCTCTGCTCCCTCGCCTTGCATGCTGATTTCCAGCGTTCTGAGAGGCTCTGCAGTGAAGTTGTGCACATAGAGTCCGCCCGTGAAATCTGCATCTGGTGCCACGGTCTGAGGGTGGGTCGTATTCTGTGCGTAGGCGGTGCGCTGCAACAATGGCGTGGCTTCGTCGTCGACCAGTGCCGCAATGAGCAGCGTGCCGCGGTCGGTGTATTCTTCCCACGATGTTTTACCCTGGTTGACCAGACAGGATTGCGGCACGGTGGCTTGTGTATAAACCACGAGCGGGTAGGAGGGGTTGGTGCTACCTATGGTTTCATAGACCTGCATGCCGAGGTAGATGCGTTCGTCGCCAATGGGCAGGGGATCATCAAAGAGCACGTCGTTCCATCCGGCGTTGAAGTCGGCGTAGACCGTTCTGACGTTATTGTCGGGCGAGCCTAAACAGGCAAGGATAGCTGAACGCTTTTGCTTGGCCTGCTTATAATCGGCTCGGAGGTAACAGCGCACTCCCTTGATCTTCAGCCCCTTCATGCGAGCCAGCGCAGGATCCGTAGCGGGGTCGAAAAGTGTCAGTCCCTGAATGAACTGGCTCTTGACGCCGCTGCCCAGGGCGGAGATTTCGTTGCTGGAGACCTCTAAGGGTGCATAACTGTAGGGCACCTGGGCTGACAGCTGTCCGACGATAGCTGCTGCACCGAGGAGCAGGAATGTGCGTAAGTTCTTCATCTTACAACCTTTTTTCCATTGACAATATAGAGTCCGTGCTGCAATTGACTGGGCTGCACGCGGCGGCCGCTGAGATCAAAGATGGTCTGCTTTCCGGAAGCCATCGCAGTACCTTCATTATCTTGAATATCGCGCACGGCAACGGAGATATCGATGTCGCCCTCGGTGCTGTTGAATACCTGCATACGGCGTCCGCCGAGCTTGCCGTCGCGATGAACGAAGGCCACGAGGTAGAGGTTCTCCAGATTCCAGCTGGGGTCAATCTGGGTGGTGAAGGTGGTGTCAATAGCTCCGGAGGCGTTGATGGCATCGCCCTCGGCACTCGACAGGATTTCGCGGATGACGTTGGCGTGGGTGTATTCGCCCATGTGGGATTCCTTTTCTTTGTCGCTCCAGAACATCTGGCTGTCTGAGATGACGTTGCGTTCCATCAGATAGACGGTCAGTCGGGGCTGCTCTCCTTCGGGCAGTACGCCTCCGGCAATCTCTCCTTCGATACTGATGTCAACGGTTTCCATGTCGTCCTTTAGCTGGCCTGCAGCTTTGATGCTCAGGAAGGTGGGATGAGATATGGCAGCCTTGATGGCCTTGCTGCCGTAAGGCTCATACAACACGCTGAACTTGGGCGTTGTAGAGTAATTGTTCTGATAGGAAATGTTGTCTGAACTCATGGAGCGGTCGATGGACATCGAGGGCACTTCGGCCAAGGAGGAATCGTTGCTGCACAGCTGCACCATCAGCGTCGTTGCATCGTCGTCGCCCGTCATGAACTGGTCGTCCATATGTTGGCTCACATAGGTGATATTATCTTCTAAGCCACGTATGTTCTGGCTGACAATCTCATCGAAGTAGCGGGAGGACATGTAGTTGTTCTCCGATTCGAAGTATTCCACCAGCGGGCGGCGGGAATAGTTGTCGGCCACGTCTTGGGGAATAACAATCAGATTGGCTTTTGCTGTGGGTGGGGCGGGCACTTCCTTGCCGTTGACCTTGGTGATGCTTACTTCCACTTCGCCGCTGCGGAAAGCGTAAAGCGGCATAAGAATAGGCTTGCTTGTCGAGCTCGACGTGATACTGGTGCTGAGCGACACGGACTTTGAATAGACGTCTTCGCCCTGTCGTGAGGTGATTTCCACACTCTTGATGGCTTGGGAGCCGCGGTTCCAAATGCGCATCAGGCAGTCTGATGCTTTGTCGGCAATGTACACTCCGTCGTCCACCAGCGAGGTGATGACGGGCACGAAATTGAAGGTACCTTTCGTATCTTGAATGGTAAGCAGGATTGGAAGTATTCCTCTTGCATTCATGTCCACCCAGTGGGGCTTGCCTTGGCCGTCGAAGTCGCCGTCGACCCAAAGGTAGCAGCTGTTTCTGGTGTACTGAGGATACAACATGGGAATAGAACAGACATTCTTCTTAAGTTGGGCGGTGAATCCCACCACGAGTTGTTCCACGTCCTCCGGAATATCGTAGGCTTCCATGGTGACGGTGTTCCAGCCGAAGGATACGGCCTTTGTTCCCGTAGAGAGGTCTTCGCCGTTGAAGTCTTTCCGCACGAAGCAATCATAGTTGCCTTTGGCAGATCTGTCGTCCCAACCCACTCGCATACTCTTAATGGTACCTCCGATGTAAGGTTCCAGCATGTCGCGGGTGAGGAGAATAGCACATCCCACCTTGGCGTTATATTCCAGCGAGAGCCCATCGTATTCATAGATTTGGTCATCGTATTTGGCGTAGCCCACGTTGACTTTGCCTGTAGTGGACTGGGCAAAAAGATGTGACGGAATTGCCGTAAGCAGTCCGGCAATAAGGATGAGTGTTGCGTACAGTTTCTTCATATTTGTTCAGTTATTAAATGTTAGTTCATTATCGAGTGCAAAGATACAAAAAGAGAATAGTGTACTCTCCTGCCAAAGTGGGAAAAGTAGCATTATTCTCTGATTTTTAAGAATTCTTAACGAGAGGGGACTTACTTGTTGGGGGAAGTTCATTTGCTGTTGGTGGCCAGACGGTATTCTAACGACTTGTTCTGATAGGCGGCAAAGGCATCTGTTTTCTTATCGCATGCCTGCTGGTAAAGTAGCTGAGCCTCAAGTAAATCCGACATTCTGATAGTGCCTGCTTGATAGCAGTTCCTGTTCAACCGCAGATTCTCTTCAGCTTGTTCGATGCCTCGCTGGGCGATAATCAGCTGTTGGCTGGCTTCCTGCACATCGTTCCAGGCTTTTTGCATCTTGATTTCCAGGAGCTCGGCGTGGTCTGCCAGCTCTTGCTCCGCCTTCTGCTGCTGCAACTTCCGACGCTTGATGGCATGGGAGCCGCCCCACCAGTCGGTGATAGGAATGTTGATGGTGGCGAAGACCATTCCGAAAGTTTGGTCTTCCTCGAGGAGGTTGTGGTAGGTGTAGCCTGCACCCACTGCCACGGAAGGCAGGTTCTTGCCAAGCTCCATTTTCTTCTGTAGCCGTGCGGCTTCGACTTGTTTGCCAAGCAGTTGATATTCAGTGGTAGTGAGCAGTGCCTGCTGATGATCCTGATGGAGTGGGAGAGGGGTGGACTCGTCGATGGTTGCCTGGAGGCTAAACGTAGTGTCGCGCAACCCGCAATACTGAGCCAACAGCATACGGACGAGTGAGAGACCGTTCTGCAACCTCAGCTTCTGGCTATCGATGTCGTTCTGCCTTAGTTGCACTTGCAGCAGATCGTTGCGCAGGGCAACTCCGGCCTGCAATGCGACGTTCACGTCCTTGGCAATATCTGCCAGCAGGGCCGACGCCGCATCGACGGTTTTCATCTTCTCTTGCAGCGAGATGAGCTGCCAGAAATATTCCTCTGCGGTGCGTTGAACCTCGTTTTCCGAGAGCTGCAACTGCAGGGTGCTGACCTCTTCGCCGAGACGGGCGAGCTTGTTGCCATTGATGATTTGTCCGCCGGCAAAGACGGGCTGGGTGGCGACGATACTGGCCAGCGCTCCTTTCTTCATCATCGTGACGCTGATGGGATTAGCCAAAGCGGCCAGAGCCTCGGCGGGCAGCGCCTGAGCGAGGGCGGCACCCAGTTCTGGCGACATGTTCTCGGAGGGGTCTATCTTCGTTTCTGCCATGTATTTGTTGGCGCGGAACCACAAGCCGGAGGCACTGATACTGGGAAAGTACTTTGTGAATACTTCCTTGCGCTGCTGATGCGAGGCCTCGATATCCAGTTGCGCATTACGGATGGCGATGTTGTTCTGGCGGGCAGAGTCGAGGATTTGCTCCAGGGTATAAGTTTGGGCGGCAACATAGTTGCAGCAGAGCATACAGAGGAAAGCGGATATATATTTCTTCATACGACGTTCGGTTTTTATTTGGTAGAGACTTTCCAATAGGTGACTGGCAACATAGTGACAACGAGGATGAGTGCCCCGATACCACCGGCAAAGATGGTAACACCCACCGGCATCCAGAAGGAAGACTGTGCAATAATCATCGGAACTACGCCCACGGCTGTCGTGGCAGTAGTGAGGAAGATAGGGACCATACGGCGCTTGCCGGCATCATAGGCGGCCTGGCGCACGGCGTCATTATATGCATCGCGTCCCATGACCTTCGGGTCTTTGCCTTTCAGCAAGTCGTTGGCATGTTCGAAGATGAGGATTTCATTACGCATGATCATTCCTATCAGCGTGATAACGCCCATAATGGAGGTCAGGCCCAGGGTGCGATTCATCAGGGCAAGGCCGATGAGTGTTCCGGGAATCATAAGTCCCATGGCTGCCATACAAATGATGGTGATGCCGTATTTCCTGAAATTAAAGAGTAGGAAAAAGAACACGATGACCATCGAAATGGCAACACCTCCGAAGATCATCGGCAGCGCTTCGGCATCGTATTCTATCTCGCCGCCCACCTCAGAACGAACGCCCTGAGGCAACTCAATGTCTTGTTCCATGATATCTGCGATGCGGCGTTCCACAGGGGCGGCATAGACGCCATTGGCGAATTCTGCCGTGACGGTGATGCATCGTTCGCCGCCGTGGTGCATGATGCGGTTCTCGCTCCAGACGGGACTCACGCGGGCTATCTGGCGAAGGGGTACCGTGGTGTTCGCATTTCCCAACCCCGCCGAGAGCAGGGCCATTGGAGTGGAAATACCGAGGTCGCTGACATCAGAGAAAGTCATGTCGGCATCGTCCTTCACCACAATAGGCATTTCGTAGTTGCCTTCCCAGATCTGACCGACGCGCAAATCATTCGTGGTGGCACTGAGTGCGAGGGCTGCTGTAGTACGGCTGATGCCGAGTTGTGCTGTGGCCACAGGGTCGAGTTCCACATTGATGAGGGGGAAGGGCTGCTGAAAATCGGTGTGCACCCATTCCACTTCGGGCATCTGACGCATCTTTTCCATCAGTCGTTCGGCTACAATGTGCAGCGAGTCCAAATCCTCACCATAGAACCGGTACTCCAATTCCTTCACTTCAAGGAAATCCAACCGCTTGAACTTTACATACGCCTGAGGGAAGGCTTCGCTCCATTCTGACTGGTATTTGGCCAGGAGGTCGAGAGTGGCCTGATGAGACTCTGTGTTCACGATGAATTGGGCAAAGTTGCGGCCTGCCATCTGAGGAGCATAACATGTCATGAAACGGGGCGACGAACAGCCGATGAAGCTGGTGATGCATTTCACGCGATCGTCCTTTTGAAGAACATTGCGCAGCGAGTCGGCAAGGAGGCGTGTTTCGCTTAGGCCCTTACCCTCGGGCAGGAAGATTTCCACGGCAAATTGATCGCGGTCTGCGTAGGGGAAGACGCGAACCTTCAGCGACAAAACAAGCAAGCACGAAAGAAGAATCACGGCGATGCCACCCACAATGGTACTCCACGGGTGGCGGAAGGTGAAGTCCAGAACGTGGTCATACGTCCGTTGTACGAACTGGGTGATAGCGTTGCCTTTGGTGTTTATCTTGTCGGGCTTGATAAGGTGTTCCTCGAGGAAGGGGATGACGGTAACTGCGAGGAACAGCGAGACAAGGAGATTGATGGTGATGGTCCAGGGGAAGTCTTGCAAGGCGTCGTTGAATGCTCCCTTCAGGGTAATTAATAATGGGAAGAAAATGATACTGATGCAAAGCGTTGCAAGCATCATTGGCATGAAGTACTGCTTGGCCGAGGAGATAGCTGCTGCCTTGGGATTGTAGCCTTTGCGAAGGTATTCGAGGTAGCCGTCGATGACCACTATCGCGTTGTCCACCACCATCCCAAGCACCACGATAAGTGCAGCCAGTGTGACAATATTCAACTCGATTCCAGCCATGTACATAATAGAAACGGAGATGAAGGTGCTGAGTGGTATTGTGATGGCTGCCACAATCGCAGAGCGCAAGGGGAAGAGGAGCATCATAACCAGAATGATGATGACCATGGAGAGCAGCAGGTCGCGAAGGAAATCGTTGATGCTGCTTCCTACGACTTTCGGCTGGTCCGCAATACGGGTGAGTTTCACGTCCGCGGGCAACTCTTCTTCAGAAAAACGGCTGAGCACGCTCTCCACTTCTTGGCCGTATTCCACAATATTATTGCCCGGCGACATCTCCAGGGAAAGGAGTATACAGGGATGCCCGTCCTGTTCGATAAATCCGTTGTCGGTATCGTATTCCCTGACTACCTTAGCTATGTCGCGCACACGAGCGACCTTCCCAGTGACAGGGTCACTGAAGATAATCAGGCTGGCGATTTCCTCTACAGTGTTCTCTGTAGATTCGATGTGGATGGGCACTTGTTGGTCGTCGTCGCTGATGCTGCCGCTGAGGGTCGTGATGCCTTGTGCCTGCAGGTGAGAGAAAAGCATCTGTTGTCCAATGCCATAAGCCTGCAAACGCTGGCGGTCAACATAGAGGGATATCTGTTCCTTCTGCTCGCCATAGGTGCGAACGTTCGCCACCGATGAGATACGACGCAGGCGATCGCCGAGCAGATCGCTGTATTCGTGCAGCTCGCGGTAGCTGCGCTGGTCGCTCTCGATAGCTATCAACAGGGCCGACGTGTTGCCGAAATCATCGTTGGCCACGAGGGCAGCCACACCCGAGGGCAGACTCTGCTTGAAGAGCGACAGGCCGTGCTTGATCTTGCTCCACACTTCGTCCTTGTCGTTGACGTTATCGTTCAGATGAACCAGCACGATGGCCATCCCATTTTGGGACGTTGAGGTGGTCTTCACGCGGCGTACCTCCGGATAAGTAAAGAGAAAACGTTCCAGCGGGCGCGTCACCTGTTGTTCCACTTCCTCACTCGTTGCACCTGGGTAGACGGCGATGACCACTCCTTGTCGTATGGTGAAGGGTGGAAACTCGTCTTTCGGCATCATCCACATTCCGAAAATACCCAACACGAAAAAGATGACGACGATGAGTAGGGAGATATGATAGTTTTCAAGCGGCCACTTGAGCCAATTCATATTTTTCATTGACAATATTCACAGTTACGTTACTATTTAGTAGTTGCTGCTATAACAGGTGCTGGAATCAGAAGACCACCCGGGTGCCTTCGCTGAGTTTCTGGTAGCCTTCGGTGACAACGCGCAATCCACTATCTACTCCCGAGGTGATTTGTATGCGGTTTCCAATGGTCTCTCCGATGGTCACGGGGGTGCGATGGGCGGTGCTGTCGGAGGTTACAGTCCATACGAAAAGGCTGCCGTCGGTCTTCTGTTGAACGGCTGTCAACGGCAGGGTCACCTGTTGCGTCACTTGCTGTGCTTCCATCCCACCGAACTGAACGCTGGCCACCATTCCTGGCAGCAGCTTACGTTCTGGATTCGGGACCAAAATCCGGATGTCATAGGTATGAGTGAGTGCGTCGGCCAGCACTCCTTTCTCAATGGTGCCACCATTAGAATTCCAATGGATAGCCTCCACGGAAATCTTTGATGAAGTGTGGGACGTGATGCTCCCGATTTCAGCTTCTGGGATAGAGACTTTCACCTTTACACTGCTGATGTCAAGGATTGTGACCACGGCCTGAGAGGGCATCGCTGTCTCGCCGGCTCCTACGTGTTTGCGGCCTATGACACCACCTACGGGAGCTGTCAACCGGCAGTCTTCCAAATTCTTGCGGGCTGACTCCAGTTGCGATTTGGCCTGAGCCACCTTGCTCTGCACTTCTACCCATTGTACTTCGGGTAGGGAACCGTTTTCGTGCAACAGTCCATAGCGCTGGAGAGCATCGTTGGCCTGGGTCATCGAAGCTTCAGCAGCAGCGAGCATATTGCGTGCCTGGGTGTCATCCATCTCAGCGAGGAGCTGACCGCGACTGACTGCCTGTCCTTCGCTGACGAGCATTCTCTTGACAACTCCCATACCGGTGAAACTGACTGCTGTGGCCTCGCGTTCTTCCACGATACCAACATACTGACGGGAATACATCTCAGCTCCTCCGCCAGCCACCTCGGTGACAACTCGTGTGGGGGCCTTGGCCCCTTGGGATTGCTTCTCACTACAGCTGCTGGCAAAAATCAACACCAACAACCCTAAAAATACCTTTTTCATACGTGTAGTAACAAATAGTGGGTGCAAAAGTAGTGAAAAAAGTTTGAAAAACCATATTTTCAGGAAACTTTATCTGCCTTTATCGAAAGATTGTTTACCAAAAAGAAAAATCGAACATAAATGAAGAAAAACGAAAAAGATGATAGAAACAAAAAATGGCCACCTTGCGGGTGGCCATCTACTTTTCATTACATTCTGAACATTGTTTAGTGAAGAGGAGGAGACTCGAACTCCCACGTCATAATCGACACTACCCCCTCAAAGTAGCGCGTCTACCAATTCCGCCACCTCTCCATGTTTGAGGTCGAAAGATTCAGCTTCTCTGTGCCCAGAACAGGACTCGAACCTGCACGTCTCTCAACACTCGCACCTGAAACGAGCGCGTCTACCATTCCGCCACCTGGGCTGAAGTAGAGACCGCTTGGTCTTTCACTCTCTTGTGTTCCGTGAGCGGCAAACGAGACTCGAACTCGCGACCCCGACCTTGGCAAGGTCGTGCTCTACCAACTGAGCTATTGCCGCATGAAACTTGTTCAGAATGTCAATGAACTTGAGCAATCTTCCTGATTGCGGGTGCAAAGGTACGTCTTTTCTGTGAACTGACCAAGCTTTTTGGAGTTTTTTTTCAAGAAAAAGATGATTTTTCTTCAAAAAGTAGATGAAAGAGGGAGGATTTGCTAAGGATAGCCGTACTAGTCCATGCGGTCACGATAGTCTTCGTAGGTGTACTCGCGCAGTACTTCGAGGCTGCCGTCGAGGTGCTTGAGGACAAGACTGGGGTGATGAACGCCGTTGAAGGTGGTGGTCTTGACCGTAGTGTAGTGTATCATATCCTCGAAGATAATCTCATCGCCGACAGCGAGGGGGCGGGGAAAAAGCCAGGTGCCCATGAAATCACCACTGAGGCAGGAGTTGCCGCCGAGGCGATAAAGACCCACCTCCGACCCCTCCCGTGAGGAAGGGACGAGCTGTGCGATGAGATCCTTTTGTAAACCGGAGGATTCCCCTCCTTTATAAGAGGGGGCGGTGGTGGAGCTGGTTGTTCTCAACTTCACCTCAGGATAATACGGCATCTCAAGGCAGTCGGGCATGTGACAGGTGAAACTGACGTCGAGGATTGCTGTTCGGATTCCGTGGTTTTCCACGATGTCAACAACACTTGCCACTAGAGTGCCGGTCTGCCAGGCAAAAGCGCTGCCTGGTTCCAGTATCATCTGAAGGTGCGGCCAGCGGGTGTGGAAGTCACGCAGGGTTTGAATCAGGAGTTCAACATTGTAGTCCTTGCGGGTCATCAGATGGCCACCGCCAAAGTTTATCCACTTGAGCTTCGGGAACCATGGAGAGAACTTATTTATAATATGTACGAGCGTGCGCGCGAAAGCTTCGGCGCTGCTCTCGCAGTGACAGTGGATATGGAAGCCTTCGATGTCCTCGGGGAAGTCGGAGGGCGAAGGCAGGTCACTGGACAATACACCAAAACGGGATCCTGGGGCGCAGGGATTGTAGAGTTCTGTTTCGATCTCGCTGTATTCGGGGTTGACGCGCAGTCCGAAAGACCCGCCCCATTCCCTTCCCTTCATGGAAGAACTTTGCAGCGCGTCAGGACTATCCTTCAAGCCGAAGGACTCCCCTCCCTGACGGGAGGAGTTGGGGGTGAGTCTGAACCTTTGGTATTGAGAGAGGGAGTTGAAGGTGATGTGCGAAGAGCAGCGGAGAATGGTGGGGAAATCACGCTCGGTGTAAGCGGGAGAGTAAGTGTGGGCCGGGGAACCAAACTCTTCAAGAGCCAGTCTTGCTTCGTCGGGGCTGGAGGCCGTAGTGTGCTGAATATACTCGCGGAAAATGGGGAAGGTCTTCCAAAGGGCAAACGCCTTGAAGGCGAGAATAATCTCGGCACCTGAACGATCAGCCACATCCTTGATAAGAGCGAGGTTGCGGCGCAGTAGGCTTTCTTCGAGGAGATAATAGGGCGTGTTCATTCGAAGAGATAATAGGGCGTGTTCATGATCTTCAATAGACGAGTTTTACGTTATCGAGCCACAGGGTGGTGCCTACAGCTCCGACGTAAGCAGTTCCAAAACTGCTTACGAACTGAAGGCAGAGATGGGTGGGCTTCTCGTCAGGCGTTCCCCATCCAATTTCCTTGATTGGCACGATCTTACCCTTGCTGTTCACGGCAAATTTCAAGTTGTCTCCATCCTTGATAAGGTCCATGTATGGTTGGAAGAAGGATTCTTTGCTGATGTCGCCGTAATGGATTTCGAATTTAGCTCCGTTCACCCAGTCGGTATCTTTGTTGAAACGATGCACATTGGTGCCAATTCGGTGGGCAAAGATGTTGCCATCTGCATCTTCCCAGCGGCGCTGAAGGATGAAGTTCATTCCAGGCAAATCCTTCCCTGGAATGGTCTTAACACGACTGAAGCCTGTTTGGCGGATACGGTCGGGCTTGTCAGAGAGCTTGACTTTGTAGTCGAACTGAATGGCTTTGGGCTTGTCGGTGAAGGGGATGCCGTAGTCGAGTTTGGCGTAAGGATTAGAGCTGCTGGTGATGGGTTCTATCATCTTGCCCAAGTAGATGGAGCCGGCGGCGAGGACGTGAATGTTCACGAGTCCCAGCACTTTGACTCCCACAATGTGACTGACGAGTTTGCAGCATTGTCCGTTGCCTCGCTTCTCAGGATAGACGGTGACATTTGTCTTCACGACGCCTGCAACCTTCGCCATGATATTACTGTTTGCCCAGGGCGAGCCTCCTTGATTCACGTAAGGCTTCTTTCCATCCCAGGTGCCAGTGGGACCAATCTCATAGAGGGTGTGGGTATTGCCACCGATAATCTTGCTCTCCTTGATTTCGCGAGTAATCCATTGGTCGAAGTTGGAGTACTTCAGCTGGGTTTGGGCGAGGAGGGAAGAGTTGGAGATAAGAAGTGCGAGCAGGCATACAACAAAACTGTGTGCTGCACGGAGTTCGTCGTTATTAGCAGTATTCATTGTTCTTGTAATCCTATGTTGTCGAGTTGTTCGTCTCGGATGGTGAGCTCGAGCAGCTGCTGACGTGTTCCATTGAAGATGTTGCAGTCGACGAAATCACCTTCAGGGTGACCGATTCCGTCGATACGTCCCACATCGGTATACTGCCAGAAAGCCCATGGGCCTTTATACTGCAGTTCGTTGACGTAGTAGTGGGCAATCCAGTAGGGGTACTGGTCAAAGATGGTGTCGTTGAGGTTCTCCATCTTGAATGCATAGCCAGTGTAGATGATAGGCTTCACGCCGTAGTGTTGTTCTACGACATCGAGCCATTTCTTCACCGCTTTTTGTAGTTTCTCTTTCGAGAGTGTGCCGCGTGTTTCCACATCGAGCACAGGAGGCAGGTCACCTGCTTCGAGGTGCACTTGCCGAAGGAAAAAACGAGCCTGTTGGCGGGCATCTGTTCTCGGGCTGAAGAAGTGATAAGCGCCTCTTAGAATGTCGTTTTGTTTGGCTTGGTAGAAGTTTTCGTTGAAGTTTGGGTCTATGAGGTCGGTGCCCTCTGTAGCCTTGATGAAGGCAAAGCTTATGGGTTGGCCGTTGATGTTTGCATTGCGCAGTCGTGTCCAGTCGATATTGTCCTGATAGCGGCTGATATCTATACCTCGTACCTCGAAACCGTCGGGGTTTACACCTTTGCCGTAGATGGCATCCCATCGGAATGAGAAGGGATCGACGAAGAAGGTAATGAGGACGAAGATGTAGACGGCTATGGCACCGAGGATTCCGGCGATGATGAGCCAAATTGGTACACGCCGCAGGAGGGATGTGGACTTCTTATTGCGGCGTCGGGAGGCATTCTTCCTGCGGTTTTTAGAGGAAGTGCCCCCCGCAGCAGAACTGCGGGGAGCATTCTTGAAGGATGTGCCGTGTTTATTCAAGCGGCTTACTTAGCTTGTTCCAACTGTAGGGTTTTGGTGGGCTGGTCGCAGACCTCGGTGGGGCCGAAGTACTGGATAGGACCGGGATAGACGTAGCTGGTCTTCTTTGCCCATTCGTCGCGGTGTGCAGCGAAGTACTTGAAAGGAGCGCCGTCCAGCTCTACGAGAGCCTTGCGGATAACGGGCTTGTCGGCACCGTTGCGGCGTTCGATATTCATCATCATCGTGATGGGTACGCCACCGGCAATCCACTCAGCGGCAGGCGCTGTGGTGTTACGGATGATGCTCATATAGCCGGTCTTGCCTGCAGCGATAAGGCGGCTGGCGTTGAAACCAAGGCTATAGCAGTAGTCGGCGTCGTAGTTGGAGGGAGCTGCGCAGCGTCCTTCGTAGCCGAAGAAGTGGTGCTGGGTGCTGAACTTTGGAGCGCGTCCGGTTTCCTTCAGCTTCTTGGCTACCATGCGGCTGAGTAGTTTCTCGGTCTCGATAAGGGAAACCTGTACGTTGCCGTGGGGGTCGCGGTCAAGGCAGAGCTGACGTGCTACGTCCTCAGGCAGGCTCTCGAGAACAGCGAGGTTCTCCTTAGCGATGTTGCTCTTGACGAAAGCAATCTGCTGTTCTGCACCTTCGAACTCACGGGGCTCGCCAGTAGCGGGATCGGTGAGCACCTCATTCAGCTCCTTGATGAGCTTCTTGATAGCCGGGATAAACTCGATGAGGCCTTCGGGGATGAGTACGGTTCCGTAGTGATTACCTTCAGCAGCGCGTGCTGCCACGATATCGGCAATGTAGTTGACGACGTCGTCAAGACTCATGGCTTTAGCTTCCACCTCCTCGCTGATGAGGCATACATTGGGCTGTGTCTGGAGGGCACATTCGAGAGCGATATGGCTGGCGCTACGGCCCATCAGTTTGATGAAATGCCAGTATTTACGGGCACTGTTGCAGTCGCGTTGGATGTTACCGATCAGTTCGCTGTAGGTCTTGCAAGCGGTATCAAAACCGAAACTGGTTTCAATCTGCTCGTTCTTTAGGTCGCCATCAATGGTTTTGGGGCAACCGATGACCTGCACGCCATACTTCTTGGCTGCGTAGTATTCAGCCAGTACGCAGGCGTTGGTGTTGGAGTCGTCGCCACCGATGATGACCAATGCCTTGATGTTCAGTTCGCGCAGGATTTCGATACCCTTCTCGAACTGAGTTTCCTTTTCCAGCTTGGTGCGTCCGCTGCCTATGATATCGAAGCCACCGGTGTTGCGGTACTCATCAATGATCTCGGCGGTGAGTTCCATATAGTTGTGGTCTACGAGTCCGCCGGGGCCGAGGATGAAGCCGTAGAGCTTCGAGGCAGGATTGTTGCTCTTCACGCCGTCGAAGAGGCCGCTTATGACGTTGTGGCCGCCAGGAGCCTGACCACCGCTGAGGATGACACCGACATTGATGGGGTCGTTCTGCTGAGCCTGACCTGCAACGAATTCGATGACGGGCAGTCCATAGGTGTTGGGGAAGAGTTCCTTAATCTTGGCTTGATCGCCAACGCTCTGTGTGGCAGCCCCTTCCTTGGCTGCTACGGGGCCTTGCAAGGCCTTGGGGAGCTTGGGCTGATAGGCAGCCCTTGCGATTTGCAATGCGCTCTTTGTCATTTTGTTGGGTTTATTGAGTTATAAATGTTGATTTATGCCGTGGGGCAGGATAGAGATTATCGCACAGATGTGCATTTAAAAACGTGTGCAAAGGTAGAACTTTTCTTTGGAATAACCAAATTTGACAGCCTCTTTTCTAATTTTAGGCGTTGCAAAAGCTTACATTTTGCTGTGTGTGAGGCTACTGCTCGGTGATGGAACCACCGCCAAGAGCCTGGTAGAGGTTGATGGTAGCCTGCACAGTGGCAAACTGGTTACTGATCTGTCCAAGCTGTGCACTGAGGAGTCCGGTCTGTGCCGTCAATACGTTGAGGTAGTTAACGCTTCGGCTGACATTGTCGCGGTACAGGGCTTCGGTAGCCTGCAGGGCGTCGGAGAGGGCGGTAATTTGAGCACTGATGAGGTCTTGCTTGCCGGTCGTCTTCTGAAGAGTGGCGAGGGCGGTGTTGACCTCATTACCTGCGGCAATGAGGCTCTGCTGGAAGGCCATCTTTGCCTCTTCCATCTGCATCTCAGCCACTTTCTTCTTGGCGCGCAGGGCTCCGTTAGCGAAGAGGGGCTGGGTGAGTTGTCCCAGGGCATTCCAGATGAACTTGCCTGGGTTCACGATGATGCCGCCACCGCTATTGGTGAAACCAAGAGTGCCGCTGATGGTCAGCGAGGGATAGAAGGCTGCCTTGGCGAGGTTCACATTATAGAAGGAGCTGGCGAGCTTCAGTTCGGCCTGTCGGACGTCGGGACGGTTCTGCAGCAGAGCCAGGGGCAGTCCGGTCTGGACAGAGGGAGCCTGAAATGCGTTGAGGGAAGTACGCTCTATGTGGTGGGGCGCTTCTCCGAGAATGGTGCAGATGGCGTTCTCTGCCTGAGTGATAGCCTCCTTGAGGTCATAGACGCTGGCTGCAACGTTGAGGTAGTTGGCCTCGGACTGTGATACGGCAGCCTTATTGGATCGTCCAGCCTGCATAAGGTTCTTCGTCAGTTCAACGCTCTGCTTCCAATTCTCTGCCGTCTGCTCGGTGATGGCAAGTTCAGCGTCGAGCATGCAAAGGGTGTAGTAGAGATTTGCAACATTGGCAACGAGCGATTGCTGTACTGCCATACGAACGACTTTGGTCTGTTCCACGGTGACCTCGGCAGACTTCTTGCTGTTGCGCAGTTGGCCGAAGCTGCCCAGCTGCCACGAGGCCGTGATGGGCAAGGAATAAGTCTTGTTGGGAGCTGCCCAGTCGAAACTGGAGAGCTGACCCTGAGGACTGAAGACCAGACTGGGTATATAAGCCAGCTTAGAGCACTTTAGGTACTCTTGTGCCTCCAGGATCTGTAGGTCGGTCTGCTTCATGGAGGTGTTCTGCGCCAGAGCTTTTTGGATAAGGGCCTGCAGGGTGGGGTCGGTGAAGAACTCGCGCCAATGCATAGCTCCAGTGCCTTGTGGGTCATTTCCCGTCTGAACAGCACCATAGAGGCCGTCGGTCTGCAGGTCGACAGGACGCTCGTAGGATTTATAGATTCCGCAGGAGCTGAGGCTTGTCAGCGCTATTGTTAATAAAAGGATTTGCTTTTTCATTGCTTTTGTGGGGTTATTGAGAGGGAAGGTGGTCCCGCCGGAAAACCGGCGGGCACACTTGTTATTTTTCGTTTTGGGCCTCTATGCGTTCCTGATGACTGCGGGCTTGCTCCTGCAAGAACTGCTTGTCGGCTTCGACCTTCATTGCGGGACGGATTTTCTCCTGAATCCATTCGAAGAAGATGAAGAAGACAGGCACGGTGAAGAGGATGGCAAGCGTACCTACAATCATACCACCGACGACGCCTACACCAATGGTACGGTTACCGTTGGCTCCGGCACCGGAGGCAAAGAGCAACGGCATCATACCGAGTACGCAGGTGAGAACGGTCATGAGGATAGGACGCAGGCGGGCCTCAGCTGCAGCATAGGCGGCCTCAACAATTCCCATTCCCTTACGGCGACGTTCGAGGGCGAACTCCGTAATAAGAATTGCAGTCTTGGCGAGCAGACCAATCAACATGATGACACCAGTTTGCAAGTAGATGTTGTTCTCAATCTGTCCGATAGGGGGGAAGACGCTGTAGATTTGGTTCCAAAGCCAGGCAAAGCCGAAGCTGCCCATAAGTCCTGCGGGTACAGAGAGGATGACGGCAAAGGGAACAAGGAAACTCTCGTAGAGACAGGAGAGGATGAGGAAGACGAGGACTACGCAGATAGCGTAGATGAGCAACGTCTGGTTGGAACCCATCTGTTGATACTCTTCGCGCGAGATGCTGCCATACTCGTATGTAACGTGGTCAGGCAGTGTCTGCGACTTCACCTCATCGATTGCTTTCATGGCATCGGTGGTCGTGTACCCCTGTGCCGGCTGTACCATACAGGTGATTTCGGAGAAGAGGTTGAAGTGGGTGTCAATCTCAGGTCCGAGCACAGGTGTCAGCTTTACGAACTGGGAGAGCGGTGCCATCCCCTTTCCACTGCGCACGTACATATTACTAAGGTCTGCCTCGTTGGTACGGTACTTCGGGTCGGTTTGCATCATGACGCGGTAGACCTTACCAAACTGGTTGAAGTTCGAGACGTAGCTGCCGCCAACGTAACCGCTCATGGTCGAGAGAACGGTTGCGGGCGAGATGCCTGCGAGTTTGCACTGTGCGGCATCGACTTCCACCTGATACTGCGGGAAGTTGCGAGCGTAGGTCGTCATGGCCGTCTGCACTTCAGGACGCTGGTTTAGGGCAGCGAGGAACTGGTTGGTCTGCTCGAGGAAGAGACCCTTGTCGCCGTCACTGCGGTCCTGTAGGTGCAGGTCAACGTTGGAGCCCATACCATAACCGGGAATCATACCCGGCTCGAAGACAAAGATTTGTGCTTCGGGAATCTCCTCCATCATCTGCTTCATGAGCAGAAGCTTTTTGATGCTGGACGTGTGGATGAAGCCAGAGCCGGGCACCCAGTTGCCGGAGCGCTTGTTCCAATGGGCAAGCTTCAGAATCACCATACCATTGGCGGCGCCCTGGCCGCTCATCATGCCATAACCCGAAACGCGGGAAACAGTGACGATATCCTCATCGGCATCAATAATGGTCTGTACACGGTCAAGTACGCTTTCCGTGTAAGCGAGGTTAGAGCCGGGAGGGCAGGTGACGTTGACCATGAGCACACCCTGATCTTCCTGTGGCACCAGGCCCTTTGGAAGCACCTTCATGAAGAATACAAGGAGCACACAGGCGATAGCGAAGGAGATGGGAGCCACCCAGCGGTGATTGATAGTACCACGCAGGGCACGGGTGTATTTGTGCATCACGGCACCGAACGAGGCCTCATAGGCCATGCGAGTGCGCTTGTTCAGTCCGATGAAGAATCCGTTGATGCTGTTACGTGCCTGACGGTCCTTCTTGGCCGGACGCATCATCATCGCACAGAGGGCGGGGCAGACGACGAGGGCCGAAACGCAGGAGATGCCGACAGCCGTGGCCAGCGTGACGCCGAACTGGGTGTAGAACATACCACTGGTTCCACCCATCATTGTGACGGGGATGAACACTGCCATGAAGACGAAGGTACAAGAGATAACGGCCATGGTGACGTCACCCATGGCGTCCTTTGTAGCCTGATAGCTGGAAGTGTATCCAGCATCGAACTTCGCCTGTACCGCCTCAACAACGACGATGGCATCATCCACCACAGTACCGATAGCGAGCACCAAGGCAAAGAGCGTAAGCAAGTTCAGAGTGAAGCCTGCGGCAGCCAAGGCGGCAAAGGTGCCGACGAGGGATACGATGATGGAAATCGAGGGAATCAGAGTGGCTCTGAAATCCTGTAGGAAGAAATAGACCACAAGGATGACGAGGAAGAGTGCGATGATCAACGTTTCTTCCACATTGGCGATGGACTCCAACAGGAAGTCGTTGGTCGACAACATGTTGACGAAGTGGAGTCCCTTTGGCAGCGTCTTCTCCATCTCTTGCAGGGCTGCCGTGAAGCGGTCGTTGGTTTCTTTGGCGTTGGCACCGGCGAGCTGGAAGGCCATGAAAATGACGGATGGCTTGCCGTTGACCATTCCTTTATATCCGTAGTCGACCTGTCCGAGTTCAACGTCAGCTACGTCCTTTAGGCGTAGCAGCGAGCCGTCGCTCTTGGCCATGATGACAATGTTCTCGAATTCTGAGACTTCCTTCAGACGGCCTGTGTAGCGTAATGTATATTGATAGACGTTATCTACGCCGTCGCCGTGGCCACCTTCCATGGGTTTTTCACCGAGTTTACCGACGGCGGCTTCCATGTTCTGCTCTGCCAGACATGCAGTGATATCCGACGGAATGAGTCCGTACTGCGCGAGGATTTCAGGCTTCAGCCAGACGCGGAGCGAGTAGTTGGCGGCCAACGCCTGGACCTCACCCACACCTTGAACACGCTTCAGTTGGGGCGTGATGTTGATGTTCATGTAGTTGGCCATGAAATTCTGGTCATACTCCGGAACGTCACTGACGAAGGCGTTAATTTGGAGCATGGAGGTCTGGCGTTTGTAGGTCGTGACACCTATCATGGTGACTTCCTGAGGCAGCAGTCCCTGGGCCATGGAGACGCGGTTCTGCACCATCACAGCAGCCATATCCGGATTGGAACCCTGCTTGAAGTAGATGGTGATGGTGGCCGAGCCGGAGTTGGTGGCGTTTGAAGTCATGTAGGTCATGTTCTCCACACCGTTGATGCTCTCTTCCAACGGCTGGATGACGGCTTTCGTCACGGTCTCTGCCGAGGCACCCGGGTAGGTCGCACTGACCATAATTGTTGGGGGAGCAATATCCGGGAATTGCTCCACGGGTAAACTGAAGTAACTGATGGCGCCCACAAGCAAAATAATGATAGCTATGGACATAGCCATCACAGGGCGCTTGATGAATATATTGCCTTTCATTGTATCTTTATTACTGTATTAGTGCTCCTTCTTTGACCATTCCGGCACCGTCAGCGATGATCTCGTCGCCGGCCTTCAAACCGCTGATGACGATAAATTCCTTTCCGGTGCTGTAGGGCGAGACTTCAATGTTGGTGCCTACTGCGGTGCGCTGTCCGTCCTTCACTTCTACCTTAAAGACTTGATGCACGGTCTGCAGCTGCTTGACGGCAGCGGCGGGCACGATGATATGGCCCTTGATGTCAATAGGAATGATGATATTGCCGGTGGAACCGCTGTGGAGCAGACCTTTGGGGTTATTGAACACGGCGCGCAGCTGTACGCTACCTGTACTCTGGTCCACGACTCCGCTGGCGGTCTCGATGACGCCTGTCTCATCATAGGTGGAGCCGTCGACGAGCTGCAGTGTCACAGGCGGCATAGCCTTCACTGCAGCTTCGGCACTACCGGACTCACGAATCTTTTCCAGCAGCTGAGCTTCGCTCATGGAGAAGTAGACATACATCTGATGATTGTCGGAGACGGTGGTGAGGGGAGTGGGAATAGAGGGACCCACAAGGGCGCCGACGCGGTAGGGTAGAGTGCCGACAACGCCGTCTGCCGGGCTCTTCACTACGGTGTAGCTGAGGGAGTTGGCAGCATTGGTCACGGCAGCTTCTGCTTGGGCCACAGCAGCCTTGGCCTGCATGTACGAGTTGTTGGCGGTCTGCAGGTCGAAGTCGCTGACGACTTGTTGGGCGTGGAGGTTCTGCGTGCTTTCGTACGAGAGCTTAGCAGTAGCCTCAGCGGCGCGGGCAGCCTCGAGGTTTGCCTTAGCGGTATTCAGTGCAGCCTGATAAGGCACTTGGTCGATGATGAAGAGGGGCTGGCCCTTGCGGACACGTTGTCCCTCGATAACACACAACTGTTGCAGTGTGCCGGTGACTTGTGGCAGCACCTGGATGTCTTGCCGACCGCGGATGGTGGCACTGTACTTGGTTTCGATAGTGCGATCCTCAGCTTTCACCTTAACGGTGGTGTATGCGAGGGGCATGTTTTGCTGTCCTTGCTGTTTCTTGCCTCCACAGGAAGAGAGCAGGACGGTTCCAAGAAGCGTGATGAGCGCGATGGATGCGAAACTTCTTTTCATGTTTTCTTTTCTTTATTAAATGTTGTTTTTGCTTTTTTTCTTTATCGTTATTGCACACAATTTTTGGCCTCGCTGTGAAGGGGGCTTCTGAAATCGGCTGCAAAGGTACGACAAATATTCCAAACAACCATGATTTTGATTCGTCACAGATGGAAAAAAATTGTGCAAAACTTCCGTTCTGCACAACTTTTAACATGATTTAGAGGTTTTCAAGTAGAAAATCAGCCTATCTGACAAGCACTTTGCACCCATTTACGAGATAAATGCCACGCCGTACAGGGATGCGTGCTGGATATTCTACCCAGTCTGCGAAGAGCGTTTTTCCGGACAAATCGTTGACGACAACTCGCTGCGGTTGGCTGACGCGGATGTTGATGCATCCGAATCCGCCCTTGGCTTCCAATATCTGTTTTGCTACGAACGAGGGTTCGCGCACCGCTACAGGTTCGGCCCCGTCGCCGAAGATGAGTTGCTTGTACTGTAGGATGAATTTGCCTACCGCCACACATCTCTTGTCGTGCATGTTAGCGATGAGTCCGAGGCTTACGGTGGTGGCCGAGTCGAGGAAGAACGAGACGGATTGGCTCTCAGAGAGGGCGGAGTAGGCGAGTGCCTCTGTCTCGAGGTCGGCGGTCAGTGGCAACTGGTCAGCTGCGGCAGCGGCCACATAGGTGCCGTCGGTTAGCCAGTTGTAGTAGTAATCATCGCCGTCGCGATCAGCAGAGAAGGTATACTGTCCGGGCGGCAGTTCCACGGTCTGGAAGATCATCAGGTCCTTGATGTCGCTCTCGAAGCCGGAATAGCTATCTTCCAGAGTGAGGTAGTTGTTCTTTTCGGCATCCACGTGCCATTCGGTGAGGATGCTTCCGTTCTTTACCGTGTTCAACTGCTTCCATGGGGAGGTCGTCTTGTTCATCAGCAACTTCAGGTAGCGCGAGCTGTTGGAGGGGTTCACGGTGCCACTGCCGGTCTTGAACGGATGTTTGTAGTTCTTGAGGTAGGTGGCTGTGACATCAATCATTGTGCCGCGGGTGTTCAGACAGAAGATTCCTAAGCTGTTCTCCCATGCGTCGCCGTCGGGGCCGAAGTTCATTCGCTTGCCTTTGAGGCCTTGTGCGGAGCTGTCGCTGACGTCGCCACCACTCTGGTTGAAGTTGTAGTATAGCAGCAGTGATTCGTCTTCAGCGGGGTTGGCCACGGGCTCGTTGGCGATAGCCGTGATGTTCTTTTCTGTGATGGATTTGTTCCACACGCGCAACTCATCGATGATTCCATTAAAAGGACGTTCCGTGCCACCAATAGTGAACTGTTCCATCACAGGCACAGAAGAGCCGACTCGGGCGGTGCCAAGCTTCACGCCGTCGCGATAGAAGGTCAGTGTGCTGGATTTATAGGTGACGGCGTAGTGGTGCCACTCGTCGTAGATGACAGTTCCTGCAGGGCTGAGTCCGTTCCTGTCGGCAAGGTCCACGGAGATCTCGCCAGTCGGCTTCACGCTGAGCTGCAACGTAGAGGCCTTGTCTCCGATATGGAAACTGTTGTCGGTGACTCGACCCGGATACATCCACCATTCAATGGTGAAGGTCTTCACGGTTTCTTCACCGAAGGGCGAGGCAGTTCTTACGAGGTCGTCAGTGCCGTCGAAGTGGAGTCCTGTCAAGCCGTCTTCGTTGCAAACGATAAGGGCTTTCGAGCGAGTCAGCTGGTCACTTCCTCTTTCATTTGTCACTTTAAGTGAGACGTCATAGACTCCTGGCTCATCAATAGTTATAATTTTATTTTGTCCACCGAATCGATAGATGTCAAGATTACTGCTCAGGTCCCATTGCCATGCCGTAGGGGCAAACTTCGAGGCATCGTAGAGCTCAATGGCCTGTCCTTTGACGACCACGTTGTTCGCGATGCTGAAGGCGGCCTGAGGAGCCACGGGCACGACGCTTACGGTCTTGGTGGCAGAGACGCGTCCCTGGGTGTTCACGGCAGTAAGCTTCACTGTGTAGGTTCCGAATTCGGGGAAGGTGGCGGCGGCATTCACGCTCTTCACGACGGGTATTTCCGCGCCCTCGATCTCCCACTCATAGGAAGCCGCTTCGATTGGTGTAGAGGTGTTGACGAAGGTGACATGCTGTCCGGCGCTGATTTCAGTGGCGGGCAGGTTGAAGTCCACGGTGGGCAGTACAGCAGGCTCTACTTCTACGGAGTCCAGCTTCTCTGCCGTCTCTCCGTAGAGGCTGGTGGTCTGCAGCTTGATGTATTGCTTGCCGGCCTCGGTGAAGACGATGATGGGGCTCACGGTGCCTTGCATCGCGGGCTGAGCTGTTCCCGTGAAGGTCCATTCGCGCACGGCGGTATTCATGGCACTTTGGTCGGTGATGACGAAGGGCTGGCCCACGGTGGCGGTCTTCGCACAAGCGAAGTCGGCGTTGGTGGCGGCGTTCAGCGGATTCTTCTCATCACCGAGGGAATAGGATTCAATCTTGAAGTCCGTAGCGTTAGTTACTTCGGCATCGCAATTGCCGCAGGCGTCAATGAGGAACATCGGGTCCTCTTCGGTGCCCGTTCCGCGCGCGTTCATCTTATAATAATGTATAAGGTCGTCGTAGAGCGTGGGGGCAGCGATGTCTTTCTGGTACGATGCTTTGATCTCAGTAGCACTGAGGGCTCGGTTCCATACCCGGAATTCATCAAGATACCCCTTCCATGATGCATCGTAGACTTTCTTGTAGTTGCTGGTGGTACCCTCTGTCTCGCCGATTACGAGCCGGGCGGGCCCCTTGATGCCGTAGTGACCGTAGTTGTTGCTCCAGTTCAGTCTTTGGGTTCCATTGATAAACAGTCGGGTGGCGAGTCCTTCTCCCACAATGGCAATATGGCGGAAGGTTCCTGGCTTCACGACAGTGCTTAGCCTTGTGTAGGAACCGCCATCCTGGCCGATTTCGATGAAGTTGTCCTTAATGAACTTAAAGAAGAAGGTGGTGGTGTCGGCTTTGATGCGGAAACCATAGCTGTCTTTGGTGGCCGTCTCCTCCGCCAGGATCCAGAACTCGATGGTGAAGTTCTCTGTGGAGCGTTCTATGAAGTTGGGGATGACGATTTTATTCCCCGGAGCAAGATGGGCTACCTGATTTTCTGTGGTGGCGCTGGGCACGATGGGAGCCGCCACAGAGGCAGAGCGTTTGCTCTCTACCTGATAGTCTGCCACGCTGTAGAGTGCACTGACAGCATAGCTACCTTCCGGTTCCACGTTGGCCGTGAGGCTGCTGGCGGGTTGCTGGATGATGAAGTCGCCGTTATGATAAATGTTGTAGGCCTTGGGTTCGTGGCGACTGCCCGTGGGTGCCTCCCAGGCGAGTAGTCCCTCGTTGATGCAGAGGTTACGGGGTGCGGGCACTGCGTCGCCGCTGACGATGGCGGTGAGTTCGGTCTTCTTTCCCTTGCTGGGCACGTCCACGATGTCTTCCAACTCGAAGGGCACTTCCACGCCGTTGCGGTCGAGGGTGTAGTCGATGATGCTGACTTCATGGATTTTACCAGAGCCCTTGCCCCACGAGCGCGTTTCGACCCAGAAGAAATACTTCAGCGGGTGCTGGAGATCGAAGTCTTGGGTGAGGCTGGTCAGGTCATATCCGAATTCCATGGGCTCGGTGTGCAGTTCGCCGTCAGCCCAGCGCCCTAACATTGGAATCTCTGGAGCGGGCTTGGTCAGTCCGCGATTACCGTCGCCGCAGTAGTTGAAATGTGTCAGCACGGTGGATTTCTCGGGTTTCTTGGCTTCAAGGTTCTGTGCCACACCCACATAGAGCGCTATTTCCGAACGGTGGCTGTATTCCATCTTCACCTTGATGGTTCGGAGGGGACGGTAGTCGCGCATGACATCGTAGTAGCCTGGGGTGAAGCTGTTCTCCTTAGGCCAGCCCTTCACGCTGTTAGACTTCTCATAGGGACAGTAGATGAAGCCGTGGTTGGCATAGCCGTCACCCCACGAGTTGCAGATAATCCAGGCACCGACCTCGTTGTCGCCGTCGGCGTTCTTGGCTTCGCCGATGATTCCGTTGCCGTCGAGGTCGAACTCCACGCGGTCGTCGTAGCCCACAATCGTCATAGCGTGGTTGTAGGTCTCATTCCAGTCGGTGACATATTTCATCCCCGTCACTCCGATAGCATCGTTGGCAGCAGTTTTGGGGATATTGCCCTCGAAGGGTCCAGCGGCCACACCGATACCGCAGATGCCGCCCGAGGCATAGCTGTCATCGCCGCAGCGGTTCCATAGGTAGTTCTTCACCAGCTCACGGCCTTCTTCCGTGCCGCAGTTCATGGGAAAGCTGTTGCCGCTGGCGATGCGGTTGTGCATGGTAGAGAACCAGCTGTCATAACCTTGCATCCATCCGCAGTCGTCGTCTTGGTCGTCCTGTCCCGACCGGCCGTAGATGCGGCTGTAGGTGGTACCTCCATAAACGGCACAGCTGGCGATGCCCACTTCCTTGCCGAGTCTGTCGTAGCCTGTTCCGTCGGTGCCGTTGGTATTCAGCATCCAGGGGAAGTGAGTAGCATAGCGTCGCTCGTCCGAGTCGGCAGCCACAAAACGGGCCGTGTTGATTTGGTTGGTGAACTGATAGTAGATGCTGCTTGCCGCGCCGCACGACCCGCCGCTTTGGTTGATGATTGGTGGAAACGAGGGGTTCAGTGCGTTGTTCACGTGGTCGGGACGCATCTTGCCCGCAGCCTTCTGGCGCTTGATACGAGCACTCATGGCTCGGTAAGCTTTCATGTTGATGTTGGTGGGCGTTGGAGGCGGAATATCTGGATATTTCTCCTTGTCCCAAGTGCCCGGCTGTGCCGTGGCTTGCAATGTCACGGCAAGCAATAAGGTCGATAATAAAGGTTTTAAGGTTCGCATGATGTGTAAGATTATGTGTGGTTAATGGGGCTTATGGGGCTAATGGGCCTTATGGGCCACATAAGCCTCGTGGCCTCACGGGGCCTATTTTGTTTCCTCGAAGCGTTTCAGCCCCCCTTCCAGCCAGCTGACGAAGCCGGGAATGTCTTCCTTGTAGCTGAAGCTTCCTGCGAGAGGATGGGCTTCGTGATCCACAAGGACGTAGAAGGGTTGAGTCTGTGCGCCGAACTTGGTGCGTTGCAGGTAGCTCCAGCGGTCGCCAACGGTGCGCAGCTTGCGTGTAGTACCATCAGCCTCAATGACTTCAACGGGAGCGGGTAGGGGAGTTTTGTCGTCGACATAGAGGCTGACGAGCACATAGTCTTCGGTCATCAGCTGGCGCACTCGGGCATCAGGCCACACGGCAGCCTCCATCTTACGACAGTTCACACACCCGAAGCCTGTGAAGTCCAGCATGACGGGCTTGCCCAGCCGACGGGCGGCAGCCATACCTTCTTCATAATCTGTGTAGGTAGCCTCCACAGTGTTCTGGTTCAGATTGAAGTCCTGCGTCCACATCGGAGGAGCAAATGCACTCACGGCCTTGCACGGAGCCCCCCACAGTCCAGGTACCATATACAGTGCGAAGGCGAGAACGCAAAGTGCTGATAGGAAACGCACTACCCCAATCTTTGGACGGGCTATGACATTACCGTCATCGTCGTATTCGTCCTCATCGTGGGGCAACCTGATCCAGCCGAGGAGATAAAAGCCCATCAACGTAAAGATGAGTATCCATAGGCAGAGGAACGTCTCGCGGTCGAGGAGCCGCCAGCCATAAGCTAAGTCGGCTACGCTCAGGAACTTCAGCGCAAACGCCAGTTCAATTAGACCGAGTACGACTTTGATGACATTCATCCAGTTACCGCTCTTCGGCGCGGACTTTAGCCACGTGGGGAACATTGCGAAGAGCGTGAAGGGAGCCGCCAGCGCCAGTGCAAAGCCGAACATGCCAACCGTCGGGGCGATGATGCTGCCGCTGGTGACCATATCCACGAGCAGCAGACCGATGATTGGTCCTGTGCAGCTAAAGCTGACAAGAACCAGGGTCAACGCCATGAAGAAGATCGAGAGCAGACCCGTGGTGGAGCTGGCTTTCTCGTCCATCTTTGTGCTCCATGAGGAAGGCAGCGTGATCTCGAATCCACCGAGGAACGAGGCGGCGAAGAAAACCAGCAGGGCAAAGAGGAAAAGGTTGAAGATGGCGTTGGTACTCAGCGCGTTGAGGGAAGAAGGGCCCCATATCAGCGTCACCAGCAGACCCAATCCTACATAGATGACCACGATACTGAGTCCATAGAGGATGGCATCGGTGATGCCCTTGCGCTTATCGTCCTTCGAGCGTTTGAGGAAGAAGCTTACGGTCATAGGAATAATCGGCCATACACAGGGGGTGAGCAGCGCTATCAGTCCGCCGACGATGCCGAGGAAGAAGATGCCCCACAACGAGCGCGATTGGGTGTCGGATGCTGCATCGAGGGCGTGAAGTTCATCGATGACGGGAGTCCATAAAGACCCACCCCCTTCCCTCCCAGTGAGGGAGTGAGCGGTTTGAATTTGCGAGGTGGTGTCCGTTTCGGCCCCGTCCGTGGATGATTCTCCATCTTGTTTCCCTTGCGCACGCCCTTCATCGGTGACAGTTCCCTCCCTCACAGGTGGTTCGAAGCCGGAACTATTACCTGTTCCGGCTGGAGAAACTGCGGAGGGTGGGCCTGCGGAGCCAGAGTTTTGGAGAGTCCCCTCAAAGCTGAACTCCACCGGCATTGGCGGCATGCAGCTCTCATCGTTGCAGGTGCCGTATTCCAGATAGCCTACAGCCTTCCATGCGCCACCCTTCAGACGCAGACGCTGCGTGGCCGAACCTTTATTCTCGAAGTAGGTGACTTCGCAGCCGAAGACATTGTCCATCACGCGTTTTGGGGCAGGGGAGAGGCGCAGGCCACCCTCCAGCTGACAGCCCTCTAACTGTTCCGTGTTGAAGGTCATCTTCGTGGGGCCGTCGTCACCGTTGTCCGGTCCATAGACGTGCCAGCCCGGCTGGATCGTGAAGCTGAAGACGAGGTCGATGAGATCATCATGACCGCTGACCGCTTGTTTCTTCACAGAAGTGCTCACGGGATTTTGAGCCCCTACGCACACGCACGCGCATATTAAAATAAGGTGTAGGACAAATCGCTTCATAAAGTTCTATTCATTAGATTTTCGGGTGCAAAGTTAGGCAAAATTCTCTAATAAACCATTTCTTAAGCAGAAAAAATCGACAAATGCCCCCTTTTCTTAGTTTGTTATACCCAATCAGGCTTGTTTTGCCGCCCTGAAGTGCAAATATCGTCATATAATAATAGAAAATGTCTTTTCACAAGGCTCGTGAATAAAATTTGATGCAGATTTTGTTCTTTCTTTCAGTAGAAAAACGTATCTTTGCACGCGGATTTGCCTAAAGAAGTAATCAATCATATTTTAAGGAGTAGAAGAATTATGAAAAAGAATTATTTGAGTGCTGAGAACGATGATTCTCAGCAGATTAAGGAGTCCCGTCGCGAGAGCGATCAGGGCATCAGTTTCCACCTGCCCACCGACACGTCCATCGGGATCATCAAGGTGGTGGGCGTAGGCGGAGGTGGCTGTAATGCAGTCAGAAACATGTATATGGAGGGCATCACGAATGTAACCTATGCGGCCTGTAACACCGACAGCCAGCAGCTGGTGCGCTGTCCGGTTCCCGTGAAGCTGCAACTGGGCGTCGACGGACTGGGAGCCGGAGGCAACCCGGAAAAGGGGCGCGAGGAGGCTGAATTCACCCGCGACCGTATTCGCGAGTTGCTGGACGACGGCACCAAGATGGTGTTCGTCACCGCCTCTATGGGTGGAGGCACGGGCACAGGAGCAGCACCTATCATAGCACAAGTGGCGAAAGAGATGGGAATCCTGACCATTGGCATCGTCACCATCCCCTTCTCCTTCGAGGGCAAGCAGAAGATCCTTAAGGCGCTGCGGGGCATGGAAGAGATGCGTAGGAACGTAGATGCACTGCTGGTGGTACAGAACGATAAACTGACAGGCGGCGCCTTCCGCGAGCTGCCCGACGGCGAACGGCAGCGCATCCCGATGAGGGATAAGTTCAAGGAGGCCGACAATATCCTGAAGGATGCTGCCAAGAGCATTTCGGAGCTTATCACCATGCACACCGATGGCGATATCAACCTCGACTTCCGCGACGTAGAGACAACGATGAAGAACGGCGGAGATGCCATCATGGCAGCGGGACGTGCCAGCGGAGAGCATCGTGTGGAGCGAGCCATCATTCAGGCATTGGATTCCCCCCTGCTCTATGGCAGCGACATCGGTCGCGCCCGCCGCATACTTGTTGACATCTATACGAGCGACGAGGAGCCGCTGTATATGGATGAGATGCAGGAGATTGACGACTTCATGAAGCAACTGGACGACGACATCGAAGTCATCTGGGGCACATCGACAGACAACAGTTTGGGAAAGGACGCGAAAGTCATCATCCTTGCGGCTGGGATGGCGCATGAAATGAAGACGGCAAGCCAGGAGAAACTGCAATCCGTGCCGGATGATGAGTACTTCCAAGCCCTGATGCAGCAGCTCTATTTCACTCCGAAAGCCGCCGTGAGGACCGTCATCGTCGAAAAGGAATTTGAATTCACGGAGGAGGAACAGTCGCAGGCGTCATCCGAATCCCAAACCGCAGAAGCGGCCGAAGGCAACGGAACCACAGAAGAGCCCGGAACCAAAGAGAAAATGTACAACTCTGATGATTCTGAAAATCCTAATGATTCCACGTCTCCATCAGATCCTGATACCACTCCGGCTCCCAAGAAAACCTTTCTCGAAAAGGCAATGGATTGGCTCTATAACCTCACCAACGAGCCAAACCATGAGACTGTATAGATAGTTTAGTGCACCCGTCACCTCCTTTTCGTGACGGGTGCGTATATCTTATAAAACTAAAGTTTCGCAAGTATGCTAACCAGCTGTAATACAAAGCCCCAGCGGGGCGTGACAAAGGTAGCCAGCCGTTTCAACGGCTGGTATAAAGCGGCTAGGAAAAAGCGTGCCTTTAGGTACGCGACATCAAATCCCTGTCGCGTACCTACGGCACGCTATCCGTTAACATCCTCATTACCAGCCATTTAAATGGCTGGCTACCACTGTCAGATGCCTACGGCATCACTTCCGAAACTTGAATTAAATAATTTTGTTCACCTACTTATGTGTGTATTAACTCCGCCACAGCCGGAGAGGGAAATGATTTCTTAGAGACTTCGTGTCTTTGCGTTCGAATTATTTAAAGCCGCAAAGTTGAGTTCCAGTAGTGGAACTCTCGACTTCCAGCACTGGAACTCTGGAATTCCACCAGTGGAACTCGCGAGTTCCACCCTCGGATTTTTCTGGAACTCCACTCCCCTTTTCCTCTTCGACACCGCAAAGTTGTCATCATAAGCATAAAAAACCGAGTTTATAAGCAGATAAATCTACTGCAAAAAACATAGATTCAGAAAAATCTACTGCAATCTAACTATCATAATTCTAATAGATTATCCTCGTTTGCAGTAGATTCAGTTGATTTTTTCATGTTTTTATCACGCGCGCGCGAATCTTTCAAAAATACTACACACTACACAAATGTCACCAACCGTCAATATTTAGACTGCAAAGCGATTCTCATTCTCGTTTTGGAAATTAGATTGATTCCGTTCGTGTTTGTGAGAGGCACGCCGCCAGCATCTATATAATCGAGTAGGAGGCAAACACCTGTGATTAGTGTTTACCTCCTACTCGACTGATTTAATATTTTGCCTTACTTGATAGTGGGATCGGGAGTGCCGGGATGGAAGGTTAGCTCGTAGCTGCCATGACGCTCGTTCATGAAGGCGCTGATGACCAGAGTGACATCCTTGAGGTCTGTGCTGACGCTGCCCTGAAGGAGAGTCAATGGATACTCACCGCCGCCTCCTTGCTGGCCCATAGCACCACGAGACATTACGATGGTGGTCTGCACGCTATCGGGTAGGATATAACGACCGTTGGCTTCCTGAACCTTCATATCTGCAAAGGTTGCATTGCCCCAGGCTGTGCTGGAATAATCAAGGGTGAGGAGACCTTTCTCGTCCTTCTTGATTTTAATAACTGTGGCTTCGCCGGGAGAATAGAAGTCCTTGAAGTACTGCTGTCCCTGAGGCGGAACGTGGGTAGCGCTGGTCCAACCGATTATGCTGTCTGTGGCTGCAGTGATGGTATCTGTGGGTTGATTCTCATTGGGTTGGGGTTCTTCGTCGTTGCCGCAGCTGCCGACGAAACTTGCGCCGATCAGCAAGGCGAGAGCCAAGAATGCAATTTTCCTGTTCATTTCTCTGATTGTTAAAATTAGGGTTAAATAATGTGTCGGTTTGTGTATCATCTTTATTTTATATTGCCCACCTTGATGAGGTACTCGGCTATCTGCACGGCATTGAGGGCTGCACCTTTCTTGATTTGGTCGCCGCAGAGCCAGAAGGTGAGTCCGTTTTCATTGGCCAAATCCTGACGGATGCGACCCACGAAGACGTCGTCCTCACCCGCAGTGAAGAGGGGCATGGGGTATTTCTTGTTGGCGGGATCGTCGATGACGGTGACACCGGGGGCAGCAGCCAAAGCTGCGCGAGCCTCCTCAGGAGTGATGGGGCGCTCGGTCTCTACCCACACGGCCTCAGAGTGACTTCTGAGAGAAGGAACGCGGACGCACATGGCAGAGCAAGCCGCATCGGTGTGCATGATCTTGCGCGTCTCGTTGAACATCTTCATCTCCTCCTTCGTGTAGCCGTTATCGGTGAAGACGTCGATTTGAGGAATGACGTTGTAGGCAAGCTGATAGGCGAACTTATTGACGGTGGCGGGTTTTCCGTCGAGGACTTCGCGATACTGCTGCTCGAGTTCAGCCATGGCGGCAGCTCCGGCTCCGCTGGCAGCCTGATAGGAGGCTATATGGATTCGTTTGATGTGGCTCAGGCGCTCTAAGGGCTGCAGGCAGACAACCATCATAATGGTCGTACAATTAGGATTGGCGATGATACCGCGCGGACGGTTGAGGGCATCCTCAGCGTTGCACTCCGGCACGACGAGGGGCACGTCCTTATCCATGCGGAAAGCACTGGAATTGTCAATCATCACGGTGCCGTGCTTGGTGATGGTCTCAGCAAAGTCCTTGCTGGTGCCGCCGCCTGCGCTGACGAAGGCTACGTCGATGCCCTTGAAGTCATCGTTGTGTTGCAGCAGCTTGACTTCATAGTCCTTGCCACGGAAGGAATATTTGCGGCCGGCACTACGCTCGCTGCCGAACAGCACGAGCTCGTCGACGGGGAAGTTACGCTCATCGAGCACACGAAGAAATTCTTGTCCTACGGCGCCGCTGGCGCCTACGATTGCTACTTTCATTTTTGTCATTTTTGCTTTTGCGGGGGCAAAGGTATATAAAAGTTTAGAGTTTTAGGTTTATCGTTCATAGGTTTTTTTGCTTTTCGAGGGTATTTTTCAGCGTTATTTGCTCCATTTGGGAAAAAATATCCACTTTCGTCCTCCAAACTCTCAATTTTTCCGTATATTTGCACCCGATTATGGATGCTTTAGTCACCAAACCGACGGGGATATTCCTCGTCATGTTGCTTATTATCCTGCTGGCACCTATCGTGCTACGGCGCTTGCGTGTGCCCCATATCATAGGACTCATTCTGGCAGGTCTGGCCGTGGGACCCAATGGTCTGAACATCCTCGCGCTCGACCCATCTATAGAGGTGTTCGGCCAAGTCGGCATCTATTACATCATGTTCCTCGCCGGATTGGAAATGGACATGGGCAGCTTCCGCCGCCACGGACGGCAGGGAGCTTTGTTTGGTCTGCTGACCTTTCTGATTCCCCTCATTACAGGTTTCGTCATCGGGCGCTGGGTGCTGGGATTTACCACCGCCTCTTCGCTACTGCTGAGCAGTCTGCTATCGTCACACACCTTGGTGACTTATCCCATCGTAGGCCGCTATGGGTTGGGCAAGCATCCCAGTGTGGTCTATGCCATTGTGGCTACGGCGATAGCGTCATTTGGTGCTCTGTTGCTGCTGGCAATCGTCGTTCGAGGACAGCAGGAGGGCAGCAGCGGTCTCTACTGGCTGCGCTTCGCCTTGAGCATTATGGTGTATCTTGTCGGCGTCGGCTATGCCTTCCCTAAATTGGGTCGCTGGTTTCTGCGGCGCAACGAAGATGCTGTGACTCAGTTCGTCTTCGTGCTCGTGCTGGTGTTCGTCAGTGCTTTTCTGGCCTCCAAGGTGGGACTCGAGGGACTGTTAGGAGCGTTCCTTGCCGGCTTGGTGCTCAACCGCATCATCCCTCGAGGTGGTCCGCTGATGGTGCGTCTGGAATTTGTGGGTAACGTCATCTTCATTCCTTATTTCCTCATCGGTGTGGGAATGATCATTGATATCAACGTCCTCTTCAGCTCCACACATACCTTGTGGCTGGCAGCGGTCATCATCGCTGCTGCTATCTTCAGCAAGTTGCTGGCGGCATACGTGATGAAATGGCTGATAAAAGGACGTCGGGAGGATCTTGGAATGATGTTTGGACTAACGAACTCACACGCGGCTGGCGCGCTGGCTATCGTGATGATTGCCACCGCTCCCGATGTGCAGCTGATGGATGCCACCGTACTGAATGCCACAGTGCTGCTCATCCTCATCTCCTGCATCGTGAGTTCCTTCGCCACTGGACGAGCAGCCAGACGTCTGGCATTGGAAATCACAGAGACGGAGCGCAACCGAGGCAGTTACCACGGCAAGTGCCTCACAGCCTATGCCTACCCCCAAACCGTGGATACATTGACACAATTGTCCATCATGATCCGCAACCCGCACATCGCCGACAGCCTGATGGGTTTGGCCGTGTCGATGGACGACGACCCCGACGACGAGGTGCGCATCAACGGACAGCACAACCTCGAGCGCGCCAAACAGATAGCCGCAGCTGCCGATGTACAGATGTCCACGATGAGCCGCGTCAGCAGCAACGTCGCCAGCGCCATCGTACACACCATGCGCGAAGTGGACGCCGGCGAGGTCATCCTGGGTCTCCACGAGACACCTGAAGGGAACCTGGCAGGCAAGTTAGGTGTCATCACGACGAGTATTCTGGCCACCACCCACCGCGAGGTGTTGCTCGTGCGGCTGAAGATGCCCTTGGGTACCGTGCGCCGAATCGTCGTCGCCGTGCCGCCAAAGGCAGAGTATGAAGTGGGATTCTACAAGTGGCTGGAACACCTCTGCCGTATTGGCGAACAGACAGGACAGGTCATGCGCTTCCACACTTGTGGTGACACAGGCTTCTTCATCAAGGAATACCTGCTCAAGGCGCACCCCTCTGTACGTCTGGAAATGCGGGTGGAGAAGGGTTTCGGCAGTATGCTCATCGGATTGAAGGAGGAGGTGAATGCCGACCACCTCTTCGTCATCATCACCTCGCGCACAGGCTTCATCTCCCACAGTGCCGCTTTCCACACCTTACCCTCTGTCATCGCACGCAATTTCAACCACACCAACCTCATCCTCCTCTACCCCGACCAGTATGGCGACCCGCAGGAGACTCATTCCATCTTCGCCCCCAACGGCCAGAGCGTCACCCAGCGCCAGCTGATGTTCGAGGAGTGGCTGAGCAAACTAAGGAAATAATTACCCATTCCCCATTAGTCTCATATTCCCATTAGCCCCATTCCCCCATGATTCAATTAAATAACATCCACAAGAGTTTCGGCTCGCTCGAAGTACTGAAAGGCATCGACCTCGAAATCGCCAAAGGCGAGGTAGTCAGTATCGTGGGTCCCAGCGGTGCCGGCAAGACCACCCTGCTGCAGATTATGGGCACCCTGGATCGTGCCGACAGCGGACAGGTCATCATCAACGATACAGACATCGCTCGCTTAGGACAGAAATCGCTGGCACGCTTCCGCAACCGCCAGATAGGCTTCGTCTTCCAGTTCCATCAGCTGCTGCCGGAGTTCACGGCGCTGGAAAATGTGATGATTCCCGGACTTATCGGAGGAAACAGCCGCAAGCAGACACGCCAGCGCGCCCTGCAGCTGCTGGACTTCATGGGGCTCAGCGAACGTGCCGACCACAAGCCCTCGGAGCTCTCCGGCGGCGAAAAACAACGCGTGGCTGTGGCGCGAGCACTCATCAATGAACCCGCCGTCATCCTCGCCGACGAACCCAGCGGCAGCCTCGACAGTGCCAACAAGGCTGAGCTCCACCGCCTCTTTTTCGATCTCCGTGACCGTCTCGGACAGACCTTCGTTATCGTCACTCACGACGAAGAGCTCGCACGCACTACAGATCGCACCATCCATCTCCGCGATGGCAAAATAGAAAGCCCCCTATGAAACTTCAACTTGGAAAAATAAACACCCTCACCGTGGATCGCAGAGCCGACCACGGGCTATACCTCTCCGGCGGTCCGGAGGACATCCTTCTGCCCAACAAATACGTGCCCGAAGGGACAGAAATCGGCGATGAAATCGACGTTTTTCTTTATCTCGACTCTGAAGAGCGCCTCATTGCAACTACCGAGAAGCCGCTGGCCGAAGTGGGCGATTTCGCATGGCTGAGGGTGGCGTGGGTCAATAACTTCGGCGCCTTCCTCGACTGGGGACTGATGAAGGACCTCTTCGTGCCCTTCCGCGAACAGAAGATGAAGATGCAGAAGGACCACAGCTACCTCGTACATGTGCATCTCGACCCTGAGACCTACCGCATCATGGCCTCGGCCAAGGTGGAGCGCTACCTCAGCGAAGACTATCCCCCCTACCACGGCGGCGATGAGGTCGACTGCCTCATCTGGCAGAAGACAGACCTCGGCTTCAAGGCCATCGTGGACAACCGTTTCGCAGGGCTACTCTTCGATGACGAGATCTTCCGTCAGCTCCACAGCGGCGACCGCGTGAAAGCCTACGTCAAGCAAGTGCGCCCTGATGGAAAGATAGACCTCTCGCTGCAGAAGAAAGGACAGCAAGCCGTGGAGGACTTCAGCGATGTCCTATTGCGCCACCTGCAGACCAACGGCGGCCATACCCCGTTGGGCGACAAGAGCCCCGCAGAGGAAATCTACGCCGTCTTTGGCGTCAGCAAGAAAGTCTTCAAGAAAGCCGTTGGCGACCTCTATCGCCGCCGCCTCATCACCATCGCCGCCGACGGTCTGCAACTCACATCCGACACTACAGCACAATAAAACCGACCTCCTGCGCGTTATACATATACGCATAATGTATAAAAGGTCACTTTTCATCCTCTGTCTGCTCTTTTCCTGCTGCTTTATAGCAGCCCAGGAGCCACGTATCCAGAACCGCCCGTATCTGGATAACCGCTTCTTGCACTATGGCTTCTTCGTGGGATTGGATATGATGGACCTGGAACTGAAGAATAACGGCTACGTAGATCCCGTATCCGGCGAACAATGGTACACCGATATCGATAATTACCAGCCGGGATTTGTCGTTGGCGTGCTCGGAGAACTGCGGCTCAACAAGACTTTTGGCCTGCGCCTGCAGCCCGCCATCCACTTCGGACAGAAGCATATTGTCTTCCACGAACAGCTCAGCGGACGCGACTCCACCCAGAACCTCAAGTCCACCTACCTCTCTATTCCCATTGCGCTGAAGATTGCGGCACCGCGCTACAACAATTTCCGCCCTTATTTCTCGGTCGGCGTAGCTCCCACCTTCGACCTCACCTCCCGCAAACACATGGCTCTGCGCACAGAAGTCTTCGACTGCTATATCGAGGTGGCAGCGGGCTGCGACATCTATCTCCCTTATTTCAAGCTTATCCCAGAGCTGCGCTTCAGCTTCGGTCTGCGCGACATCCTTATTCACAAGCGCGACGACCTCATCGATGCCTCGCTGATGAAGTTTACCAACAGCCTCGACCGCGGACGAGCCAAGATGATCACCCTTGCCTTCTATTTCGAGTGAAGCACCAGCTTTCAACACAAACCTCATCCGTAACTATCGGCCTATGCTACGCATGCTACTCCCCCTGCTGACCCTCATCCTCGCCCTCACAGCCTACCTCTGCTGGCACCTTTGGCGCATCACGCCTCTGGGCTGGCCGCTGAAGCTGACCGTTGTGGCACTGTTCCTGCTGTGGATGACCAGCATGTTTGTCAGTTTCTTCACCATCGACCGCCTGCCCGTCAATGCAGGAGTCGTGCTCTATGAAGTGGGCAACACATGGCTGATAGCCTTCCTCTACCTCCTCATCATCTTCCTTCTGGCCGATGTAGCCTCGCTCTGCCATCTGCTGCCGAAAACCCTCCTTAAGGATAGCGCTGTTGGGTTGCTCTCTGTCGTTGGTATCCTTACGCTCATACTGACCCTGGGCGGCATCCACTATCACCACAAATATCGCGAGGAACTGACCCTCACGACCACCAAGCCCTTGCAGCAGCCGCTGACCATAGTCCTCGCCAGCGACCTTCATATAGGCTACCACAACCGCAAGGCAGAGCTGGCGCGATGGGTGGACCTCATCAATGCCGAGCAGCCCGACCTCGTCCTCATCGGCGGCGACATCATCGACCGCAGCCTGCGCCCCGTTCTCGAGGGCAACTACGCCGAGGAGTTCCATCGCCTCCAGGCCCCCGTCTTCGCCGTGCTGGGCAACCACGAATACTTCAGCGACCTGCGAGAGGCCACCCGCTTCTTCGAGGAAGCCGGCATCCGACTGCTGAAGGACTCGGTAGCCCACTTCAAGGGCGTAGACATCATCGGACGCAACGACCGTATGGCCCGTCGGCGCGCCCCCCTGAGTGATCTCGCATCCGACACGCACGGTTTCCGCCTGCTCCTCGACCACCAACCCTACCAACTCGAGGAAGCCGAACAAGCCGCCATCGACTTCCAGTTCAGCGGCCACACCCATCGTGGTCAGATTTGGCCTATCTCGTGGGTCACAGATGCTCTCTACGAGAAGTCTTGGGGGCATCATCAGCGCGGCAACACCCGCTATTACATCAGCTCCGGACTCGGCATTTGGGGTCCCAAGATACGCATCGGCACCCGCTCTGAATACCTCGTCCTGCATCTACAAACCCAACAATAGCTGCATTGAAAGTATCACATTTAGGTACAATAAAACTACAGCTTGAGTATTGTAGAAAAAACAGAGAATTTTTTCAAAAACACTACACACTACACAAAATCGCCTCGCTGTCTCGGATTAACAGCGGGGCGATTCTTATTTGTTCTTTTAAAAAAACTTCCCCCCAAGTCTTTGCGAGCAAGAGATGGGAGGAAGCCCCAAAATAGTAGAGAAAAATTAAATAACCACAAAGGGCTTTTACTTCTTCACGACCTTCTTACCGCCGATGATATAGGATCCTGCGGGAAGATTACGAAGGTTGCGGGCATTTACCCGAGTGCCATCCAGACGATAGATTGGCTGGAGAGCGCCATCGGTGCTAACGGCGCTAATACCATCGGTGATGTCTGCCTGATACTCCAGATCGTGAGCCGGCATGGTCTCGAAAGTTTCGCCAATCCAACCTATGAAGGTATAGCGATTGGGATCCTCGGGCTCATAGCCGCGAAGCACGACAGGTGCACCGTACTCCACTTTATCCTCAGCAACCAGCTCACCATTTACATAATAGCGGATGACGTACACATTGACAGTATAAGAGCCTGTATAGGTGACATCCTTGGCAGGAACGGTAGCTGCGACCTCACCCCAGCCAGCGAAGGTGTAGCCCTCCTTAAGCGGAGCCTCTGGAGCATTAATGGGGGAACCATAATCCAGTGTCTGCTCAGAGATAACCTCCTCGCCGATGATGAACTTCACCGTGTACTGATTGATGGAGAACGATCCCGTAATTGTGACATCGCTGGCAGGCATCGTGACGGGAGCCTCACTCCAGCCGCTAAAGGTGTAACCCTCCTTCTCTGGTGCGGACTCGGATGGAATCTCTTCGCCATACTTCACCTCTACGGTCTTGTAGTCTGCGTCATCCACCTTATAGAACACCTTGTACGTGTTCACGGTATAAGAGCCTGTATAGGTGACATCCTTGGCAGGAACGGTAGCTGCGACCTCACCCCATCCAGCGAAGGTGTAGCCCTCCTTCAATGGAGCCTCGGGAGCATTGATGGTAGTACCATAGTCTAGTGTCTGCTCTGAGATAACCTCTTCGCCGATGACGAATTTCACCTTGTACTGATTGATGGCGAACGATCCCGTAATGGTGACATCGCTGGCAGGCATACCCTCCTTCTCCGGAGCGGACTCGGATGGAATCTTCTCGCCATACTTCACCTCTACGGTCTTGTAGTCGGCATCATCCACCTTATAGAATACCTTATACGTGTTCACGGTGTAGACCGCCGTATAAGTAACATCTTCAGCAGGGACCGTGGCAGCAACTCCTGGAGTCCATTCCTTGAAGGTATGACCTTCCTTGGCCGGAGCTTCTGGAGCTGTGATTGCTGAGTTGTAATCCTGTTTCTGATTATAGACATCCGTACCATCGGCAACAAACTTCACCGTGTACTGATTAATCTTCCACTGAGCCGTGAACGTTTTGTCTTCGGCAGGAATCTTAGCGGGGATTTCTGCATCCCATCCCGTGAAAGTATAGCCCGTCTTGGTGAAATCTGCAGGAGCCGTCAGTTCGCTGTCATAGTCCTGCTTCTTCACCACGTCAGCCTCGCCATTAGCGAGTTTGAACGTCATGGTGTACTGATTGATTTCCCATTGTGCCGTGAAAGTTTTATCGGCGGCTGGAATCTTGGAAGGAACGGTCTCGTCCCAACCCTTGAAGGTGTAACCTGTTCGGGTTGGTGTAGGAGTTTCTAAAGCGGTATCATAATCCTGCTTCTTCACCACATCGTCCTCACCATTACCTAGTTTGAAAGTTATGGTATACTGATTAATCTTCCACTGGGCCGTGAACGTCTTGTCTTCGGCAGGAATCTTAGCGGGGATTTCAGCATCCCATCCCGTGAAGGTGTAGCCCATCCTGGTGAAATCTACGGGAGCCGTCAGTTCGCTGTCATAGTCCTGCTTCTTCACCACGTCAGCCTCACCATTGGCGAGTTTGAACGTCATGGTGTACTGATTGATGGTGTACAAGGCATTGATGGTAATGTCCTGAGCAGGCATCGTCTCAGGCAGGTTGTCCCATCCGCTGAAAGTAGAACCCGTCTTGGCACCAGGCGTGGGAGCCTCAACAGCAGTGCCGAAAGCGATTTCCTTATCCTCCGACTTGCCTTCGCTCTTGAAGGTTGCCTTGTAGACATGAGCCTTGAAGGTTGCCGTCAGCGTAATGTCCTTGGTCGGGGTGAAGGTGTAGGAAGCATTCGTCGTCACCTGCGTCTCACCCTCCATCCAGGCCACAAAGTCATAACCTGTGTTGGGGGCAGCGGTGACGGTCAGAGGAGTTCCAGACATTGCTTCGTCATTACCACCAGATACAATACCCATATTTGCATCGTTGGCAACAACAGTCACCTTATAGGTCTGATAGATGTTGACATCGGATTCCATATCGGAGAGCTTAGAAGTAGTACTTCCATAGGTTATTTTCTGCTCTTTATAAGAAAGTTTTACTACACCTAAAGAAGCATTCTCAGCAGCTTTAACTTTAAAGGTGAAAAGTTGACCAGTTCCAGCTTCCATCTCACCAAAAGTCATAGATACTCGCAAAGCTCCAGATTTCTGAATCTTCTTGGATTTCTGAGCAAAGCCCGATGTTCTGTCGGCAAACACAACACCTGCATCTGTACCAACAAATGAGAGTCCTTCTGGCAAATAAATGTCGATATTAACGCCTTGTGTTTCTTGCTCATTCGTGAGGCTGACGGGAATTGTCTTTTCCTCTCCTACTTTGATGTCAACCTTGTCCACGACAAATACATCTGCAGCTTGCGACATCATTGCCACAAGCGTCAAAATAAAGAAAGAAAAATATTTTTTCATAGGAAAAAAGTTGTGATTATTATCGTTCTTATTTTGAAGGAATCAAGACCGTGAGTCCTGCTTCATTCATGGCATCAACGTCTTCATCAAATTCGGTATAATACCTGAAAATCAGTGAAGCATCGGTCAAATCGATTTCGCCGTCACCATTCACATCTGCTGCTTGTATATTATATACCAGACCAGCTTCTGTCATGGCCTCGATGTCTTCATCAAATTCTGTATAATACCTAAAGACCAGTGAGGCATCGGTTAAATCGATTTCGCCATCGTCATTCGTATCACCAGGTGTATACCGTATGGTGATGTCGAGTTTGAAGGGAGAACTGCCCGACCCAACGGCCGTTTCATCTGAGAAGGTGATTTTTGTATTCGCGACATTGATTTCTTCCTCTTCGGTTTTGTCATAGACCTTGAAGGTGATAATCTCAGATGCAGAAAGATTATTGGTGCGGACACGAAGTATCGCGACCTGCCCCGAAGGGGTATCCAATATCTCATTCTTTTTCACATCCACGAATCCGCGACATTCATTTCCACAAAAGGCAGCAATGTCATAATTCGACAAGTCAGTTATTCGTTGGTCTTCCAGTTCCAAAGACACATAAATAGTCTTATCATACTGGAAGTCATGTTCGTCGCACTGCCAGTGTGCCTCCTGCGCTCGGATTCCGAGCGGCAGGAGGATACTAAGCAGGGTAAAGAGAATCTTCTTTTTCATAGGGGATTCCTTTCTTTACATTAGTTGTTCACTTTCATTATCTTCTTATAGAAGTACTCGCCGCCACTTTGGGCTGCTACAATGTAAATGCCCGCAGGCAGATTCGACACGTTAACCACCTGCTGAGTAGCACCAGTAGCCTGGATGCGCTGCATCCTTCCATCTGCACTCGTCAGGGTCAGGCGTTCGATAGGCTTGCCACCGAGGCTAACGGTAATTTCTGTCGTTGCCAAAGTAGGCCATACACCCAACTGACTGTAACGTTCTTCAACACCTACCGTCTCATCGCCGAGATGCAAGGCGAAGGGAGCACGGTAGCTGCCAACAGCATCAGCTTGGAAGGACAGAGACTCTTGAATATCCACGATGTAGTCCTTCTCGTTATGAGCAGCGAGGAAGGTAATGTCTTCCGAGCCTTCGCCGTGAACATTCATGAAGATAACGCCTTTCACGTACTTTCCGATACCACGGCACTCCGTACCGTTGAATGCTGCCACAGTGAACTCATCGTCGTCAGTCAAGATCTCTTCACGGTAGAGCTGGGCACGCATCGGCATAACATTGGAATAAGCGTGTTCGTCCACACTCCACGGAGAATCGTTTATAAACAGTCGTCCGTGAATCAGTGATGCGGCCTTCGATACGATGCTGGTATTGTAGAGCAGGTCTGAAGAAGCACCTGTCTTGAGCATGTAGCCCTGACCCGGTGTCATGACTTCGAGATCGCCAATCCATTCACCATCGATGTAATCTGCCGACCCTGAGAGACCGACCAGCATATCACCATCCGATGCGGAGAGATTTGTCAGGGCCTCCGTGGGAGTCATAATCTGATCCATCGGGTAGCCAATCCAGTTCCAACCCTTACTGAGGCTGATGACACCCTTTGTAGCATTGAAGGCATCGCCGCTGACAGCAAGTTTCGCAGCTTCAGACATCTTCACCTTATAAGCTTCGGTGGGTATCAGTTCCGTCAGGTTACCAAAGAGACCTAAGACCTCGTCGCGGATGACGGCGCGTGTCTGGCTCTTCACCTCTAACGTCTTTTCGGAGAATTTCTCCAGCGTAAGGTTGGTAGCTACGTTGTGTGAAATCCAAGTCCAGCCCTCGCTGAGTGCCAGTTCTTGAGTATTCTGCTTGGCAGTGTACTCGAAAGTCACCACTTCGCTCTCCTCGAAGCCTTCAGCCTGAGCCATGGCCTTAATGGTCACTGCGTCATCGTTGATGGCGATGGGCTTGCTATAGACGAGAGCCGTAGCAGGATCGCAGGGGCAAGTGCCGTCAAGCGTGTACCATATCTTGGCATTCTCGTTCTCGCAACTCAAGCTGATGAGCGTGCCGCGGTAAACAGCACTGCCCGAAGCACGAGAAGCACGCGGATTGGGTGTCACCAGCGAAGCGGCCTTATCAACCTTCACGAGGGTCTGTCCGGTAATCTTGGTGTCATCAATACTGAATTGCAGAGCTGTGGAGCCAGGCAGCTCGCCGCTGACGGTCAGCGTGGCCTGTCCTTCGTCGTTGAGCTTGATGATGGCGGTTCCGTCTTCCTGCGGAGTCAGGCCTTCGCCGGAGATGTCAGCAATGAGGGTGGAGAGAGCACGTACACGGAGCGTCTTGCCGACAGCTGCATCTGCGGGAAGGGCTGCAACCTGCAAGGTACGCGTTCCTTCATAGAGGACGGTAAACAGGGAGTCTGCAGCAATCTTGCGGACAGCCTTCTCCACGTCGAAGGTCTGCGAGTAGGTCTCCTGCAAGGGCACGCCGGCATAACTCTTCACGCTCGTAGTGACTATCACCGTCACCTCGTCGGTGCTGAGTAGCTGTACACCTTCGGGTGTAGCGAACTTCACGCGGGAGGCGAGTTTCGGACCGTCTTCATTGTCCTCATCAGTGCTTTCGCTGTTGAGCAACTGGATGGTACCGTCAATCTTCTCGCCATTCTTCTTGACGATGATGTTATCGGTCATCAAACTCTCAGGCAGCATGTACTTGTCGAATTCGACTTCCACGCCATCCTCATAAGCCTTGGCTTCTTTTACTTCAGGCTGACGGGCCTGAGTCATGGCAATATTCACGTCAAGCTGAGGCGGAGGCACGGGCAGCCACTCGGAGTAAGTCGTCTGATAGCCTTCTTTCTCAAACTTCACACGCCAGAGTCCCTGTGGGACATCCCACTGATACATTCCGTATTCATCGGTGAACAGCGGGTTCTCCTGAGCATACTCTTCAGCATCCCACAACACTTCTTTTTCATACGGGTCGCCATACATATCCTCACCAGTTTCCTTGTAGTAGCAAGTAGCCGTTACGCCTTGCAGGCGGTTGGAAGGCACACCTTCATAGACATAGCCGGAGGGATCATGTATAGGATCGATTGTCGGGTAAGGCTTATCATCATCATCATCATCCTTTTTCTTCTTCTTACATTTAAGAGTCGCTATTTGTTTCTTTGCACTATCAACAAGACCATCGGTTATGAGGTTCTTGACAACTAATTTACCGATTTGAACAGCGACTTTTTGTACAATACCCCATGCAACTGCAGTTAACGAAGTTCCTGCTGTTGCCACGGAAGCTAATGCACCACCCACGATTTCCGCATCTGCGGTGAAATTACCTAAGACATCAGCGATGGCAAAGGTCGCCACTGTCGTAAGGGCGCCATAGCACTTCACCTGACATTGAGTAGCCTTAGCCTGATCATCCTTGCAAGGATCAGGAATCGTATTATATACTGCCCAAATCTTGTCTGCATCTTTATAGCAATCATATAAGGTAGAAATGTAATCAGCTACGGGGAGGCACTTTAACAGACCTTTGACAATGGGCTTGCAAATGCCACGTGCAATACGTGCGGAGAACAGAGCCTTTTGGAGGCGGAACTCTTCAAGGCGCCATTTCCACCATTTTGTTTTGCTATTGGTACAAAGATTCTTCCAATTACGTACCTGATTCGATCTGCTTTCCAGACTCTTGATGGCTTCCTCAATAGCTTCAATGGGTTTCTGAGCTGTCTTGGTGATGTCATCGAAGATGTTGTTGATGGTCTCGATCGTATCTTTAATCTTACTATAAACTTCCTGTACCTTCTGTGCAAACTCCTGTGCTGTCACATTTCTTCTTACACGGTAGAGTTGTGCAATTTCTTCGGGCAGGTTTATTGTAACGACTAAGTTTTGATCAAAGTTTACAAAAGTGATAGCTTCCTCGCTGGCTTTAGTATAGACGGTAGTATTATCGGCCATCAAAGTGGCTTCAAAGCCATCTGCCAAAAGGCTCTCAGGAGTCAGACCATTACAATTTGATAGCTTATAGGTCGTTCCATTACCAAAGGTATCTTCAAACGTCTTTTGTAAATCAAACCATGCAGCGAATCCTTCCACGGTTGCCAGAAGCTCATCATCCTCTTGGATAACCTGATCATAGATACCATCAAGATATTCTTCTATCTCTTCTTCCGTCTTTCCGATGGTATTCTCATCAATCACTTCTTCATACGTGTATTCTAATCCGAGGCTTTCAGCAATCGCCTTTAATGCCTGATCAGATTCATCGGAAGTATCCATCTGTGCAAACAACGTCTCCAGAAGCTCCATCTTCGACTTGTATTCGCTTACCAGCTGTTCAATGTTAGCAGCTTCTGCGAGACCTTCCTGCATATCGGGCAGGTAATCATGTTCCGCTTCAAATTCGACTTTGACGCCAATCGGCAGTTCATCAGACTCAAATCGTTCTACAGCAACCCAGCGGTCCATATTCTTATTGTACGTTGCTTCAAGATCACGCCAGTTGTTCCTGTCCGTATAAACTTTAATAGTAACGCTTTGGATCACACTTGGGTCATTGTTGGTCAGATCGGCAATAAACGTAATGTCCGTTCCTGTATAGAACATATATGACGAAGCGTCAATGGTCTTGTTCTGCAAGTCGAAATTCACCTCAACGGTCTTTCTCAGCCAACCATTGTAGAATGACATCTTCACAGATTTTGCTTCCAAAGCAAATCGGTCATACATGCATTCCTTGGTCTCTGATTGCATCTGCAGTCCTTGTGGCGTCACGACTTTTGCATATATTTGGTGCTTGGACAAATTGGAAGGATTCTCCAGTTGACAAGTAGTGTACCAAGAACCATTAGCTAATGCCATTGTCTGACCTATTAACTTCTCACCATCATAGACCTCTACTTGGCTCTTAGCTACGGCCATACCACTGACAGAAATGCTCGTCTTTGCCACCACGTTTGGAACACTAATGCTCAAATCCTTCACGGAGAAGTTCGCCTGTCCTATGGGCTGGGTGACTTCCTGACCGTTGTAGGTAAACTGAACACTGGCACTCGGGGCATAGTCACCACCTGCAGTCGGGATGATGCAGAAGCGAATGCGTTCGCCGATAGTTGTGACTGGGATAGTGACGCGGCCAGGTACGGAGAGATAGGTAGCAAGGCTATTGCCGACCATGACGGAGTTATCCACCAATGAGCACGACTCAGGCATATCAACAATGAGCTTCACGTCGGAGACCCCAGCGGCATAAAGTGACTTGAAGTCGATGCGGCCGTTCAGGGTCAGGTAGTTGCCCGCTGTGATTTGCGTCTTGTTCACCGTGAAGCTGGTATTGTCGCCTGTGTAGTAGAGCTTGCTCTCGTCGAAGAAGGGGACGTATGCCATTTTCACAGTTGAGATAGCACCACTCTTCACTGTGACCTTAGACGTTACATAGTCCGTGCCGTCCACGAGACCGGCCTGACTGAACTTATTCAGGTCATAGACAGTGTTGAAAAGCTTGCTGTTACCCATGGTGACGAGGGTATAGTCACCATCTGTCAGGTCCTTGAAACTAAGGGACGCATTGGAGTAGGTGCCATTCTTCACAAACTTGCCCTTAGCATCGTAGAGGATGCCGTTGACGGTAGGATTCTCTGTAGTAACAAAGGTGGCAGAGATTTGTCCGAGTTGCTTGATATTGAAGGTGACAGAAGCACGGTTCAACTCATCCACCTGCCCCTTGGCAACCACGGGCAGGAATGCACCCGTCTTGCTGGTGGCGGTGAGCTGGAGGCTGTCTCCGAGATCTACATCTTCGAGCAATACAATCTGCGGGTACTGCACGTTGAACTCACGGATGTCACGTCCTGCGGTGATGTCGCGGATAGTATAAGCGACGTTCTGGTAGTCTGCATAGTACTCCTGCGACTCGCCTTGCGTTCCAGCTACAGCACTCTGGGTGTAAGTGAAACCGACCGTGATGGTTGCACCATTGATACTCTTCAAGGTGATGTCTTCCAGAGTTGCCACACCTTCTTCCGTCGGAAGTACCTCATACTGAACGGTCTTACTGATGTAGTCCTCAGCTACAGCTGTGATGCTCGTGGGAGCATCGAACGCATCGATGTTGTAGACACCTTGAGCGTTGGTAATCGCAGTGAAAGCCTTGCTGTATTTGCCGTTCAGAGTCTGGCTGACCGTCACGGTAGCGTCTTCAAGAGCAACATTCGTCAGCACATCACGCACCAGACCCTTCAGCTTGGCTGTGGGTAGCATGGTAAGCGTCTGTTTGATGACGTTCTCTGAATCCTGAACCACGTAGGTCGTGTCGGCAAGCATTTGGTATTGCATAGCCAACGCTTGTGGCAAGGTGGCACGCAGGATGACGGCGGCGTTGTCAATGGGCAGGATACCGCTGACGCTGGTGCCCTGACCGAGATACGTGCCGTCGGCATTCATCCAGGTGAAGGACAACTGACCGGTAATGTCCGTGCCGTTGGGAGCGAGAACAACGGCCTTGACGGTCTGTGGCTCAACGAGGCTGGAGAAGGTCACACTGCGATCGCTGGTCTGCATCTCAATATTTTCCATCTGACCAAGTACTTGGCCTGCGGCATTCTTCACATAGACGTTCCACTTAGTGTCGTGCATCAGGTTCTGGAAGGTGTAGGCCGTGCGGTCACTGATAACATAGCGCATACGCTGGCCGCTGTTGGTATTCACCAATTCGATGAACATATTCTTGAAGCGGCCGTCCTCGCTACCAGCAGGCAGGTTTACTTCGAGGGCGTTCACCTGACTCTGCAGCGGCAGGATGGTCATATCCTTCCAACCGTTGGCTTCCTGATAGAGGTCGATGCTTTCAGCAGGCACGAAGATGACGAGGTTGTCCTTGATGCCTTCGAAGACATAGCTCTCCAAAGTGGGAGGAACGGTGGCATAGCAACTGACACTGGTCAGGCTCTCGCAGTTGTAGAACGAATAATAACCAATGCTGGTGATACTGCTCGGCAGGGAGATAGAGGTCAGCGTCGTGTTGTTCTCAAAACTCCATGAGGGGACATAGGTTGCCCCAGCACAACGACTGAAGTCAATAATTGAGAAGTCGTATCCTCCCATATTGCCTATGTCGTAGTCGCTGATTTCGCCATTGACAATCAGAGTCTGCACATTCTCGGTATTGCCTCCCGTGACATTGTAGATTGCATTGGAAAGATTATCCTTCTGGAAGGCGTCCATGATGAGTTCTCCGGTTTCAGGATTCCAGGAGTTTGTGCCTGGATCCTGCGGACTGGCGGGGTTGTACTCGAAGACGGCTACCAGCTCCACGTTCACATCGGGCATCGTGTAGTAGTAACGTCTGTCCGTGCTCACAATCTTACCCTGATACTCCCAGTGCTTGAACTGATAGTTGTTGTTTGAGTACGCGTAGAGCGAGAGCTGCTGGCCCTGCTTGAACTGCTGGTTACTGCTGTAGTTGAAGTAACCTCCCTGAGAGGGTGAAGCCTTCAGTGCCAAGGTATGCGGCTTCGTGTAGTCGCCACTAGGGTTATCCGGCGAGGCGGGGTCATACTCATAAACGGCGGTCAGCCTGGTGTTGGCTGCGGGCATCGTATAGTAGAAACTACTGCTGGTAGAAACGATGTTCGTTCCATCGGTCCAGTGCTTGAAGACATATCCATTATTATTATAGGTATAGACATACACACTGGAACCTGCCGTATATTTACTGCCCGACACATTCGCCGAGCCTGCCTGTGCTGGTTGAGCCGACGTGACCAGCAAGTAGGTCACAGCCGGAACTTCAGGGTTTGGCGGATTGACGGGGTCGTAGCCATCCGTCTGCGCCATCAGCCCCATCGCACACAGCCACAGGAATAATATGCTGAATGATTTTCGGATCATAATGATAACGTTTTAGGGTTTGCTTATCTGAAACATGTGGGGTGCGCCCCCTCAGGGATTGCGGCCTGAGGGGGACTCTACACCTTATTTATTTTACAGATACCTTGCGGACGCTACCGTTCTGCTGAATCAGATAGATACCGGAAGTGGCGGGCTTGCCAGCAGGCAGAAGCTTGCCGTCGAGCGTGTAGACGCGGGCACCAGCCAATTCGTTGGCAGAGACTTCTGCGATGCCATCGGCAGTGCTGCTGATGAGCAGGCGGAAGCGCTTGTCGGCGACACCAGCTTCAGCGGCGAAGGTATAACCCTCGCTGCCGTTCAGTTCCATGGCCGTTCCGGTGAGTTCGTCAATGAGTATGACACTCTCAGTAGCCTTGGTCTCCAAACGCAGGGTGTAGTCACCCGACTTACCGAAGCGAGCCTGCAACTGCACGCTACCATCAGAGAGCGGACGCTCGTTGATGGCGTATTCCACGCCAGCGGCTGTGCTGCTCAACTGCAGAGCAGAAGCATCCATAGCAGCAAACTTGGCAGCATCGCGGTTGACCTCGTACTCCATTCCTGCTTCGGGATTGATGACCACGCGGGTGCGGTCGCTCTTCTCGCCATCGGAGAGGAAGAGGTTGAAGACGCTGCGGTTGGTGTCGCCCTGACGAATCTCACCCTTCACGCGATTCGATGTACCTGTGACATCGTAGTAGCTCTGGCGAGCGGAAGCAGGGAAGGTGACGCTACCCTGATCCAGAGGACGCTGCACGAAGAAGGCTTCACCCGGACAGAGGACATAGTAGTCATCAATGGGCGAGAAGGCATTGTAGCCACTGTAGCCATCCCAAACCGTGATGGGTGCTTCAAGGTTCATGCTGCCGATTTCGATATAGGCAGGATAGGGGTTACCGATGAGGTTCCAACTGCGGTTGTGAGCATACTCACTCTGATACTCTGCCAGTTGGATGGTGCGATCGGAAGCACTGAAGATGAGGTTCTTGTTCTGATTGTTCAGAGCTGGGAAGTGGAAGACACAATAGTTGTACCTCGAATTAGAATAGCTGCAGTGCATGATATAGCCCTTACCAGCTTCGAGGATGTCGTCTTCACCCATATTGACCCACGTGTTGTTTAGGTTCACGGCAGCACGGGCTTCGCCGTCGTAACGACGGATGACCCAGTTGGTGCCGGCAGTCTCACAGGTGATGTCACCCACGCGAACATCATACGGCGTGCTAATGAAGTTCCAATAGCCATCTGTCAATGACATTGTGATGTCAATGTTGTCTGCACGCATGGTGCCGTCAGTCATCAACGTGGCATATTGTGGAACATATCCGTTGTTTATCCCCCAGTTGTAATAATAGTAGTTACGCTGTGCATGATTGTAACCATGCAGTGTGAGCATTCCAGCAGAGAAGGTACCACCATTTTTCACCTCCAAAGCGCCAAGTGTCGTGGGGTTAGAGGTACTGCTGACAGAAACATTCGTATGCTGGATGGTGATATTGGGTTTGTAGCCTTCAGGAATCGTTGCACTGGCGAAATCAAGTCTCATCTGCTTGTTGACCGTAATATCATTCGGCATGATATCTGCACCCACAATCTTGAACTGGCTCCATCCCGTTGCCTGCTTGTAAGCCTTGGTCACCAACATCGGCACATACAGGGTGTCGGGACTTTGAACGGGGCAACCATTACTTGCGGTGGGAGGATTCAGAGCCAAGCAAGTGTAGTGCGTACCGCTATTGAAAATAGAATTGCCTACACTGGTCAGGGTGCTCGGGAAGGTTGCGGTGCGGATTGCGGTGTTGTTGAATGCCTGAGAACCGATAGAGGTCAGGCCTTCATTCAACGTTACGCTTTCGAGGCCTCCAAGGTTGCAGAATGCGTATGCACCAATACTCGTGACCTTAGCAGGAATCTCTATCTGCTTCGGGCAGAGGTTGGGGATTGTATCATAACGATAACCGAGATAGTTGCCATACTCATCATACGCATAGCGACCGTTATATAAATAACCTTCACTATTATCACGATAGAATGCATAAGAATCTATAGATTGCAAATTTCCAGGCAGAGGAATAGCCGATAGGCTATAGCAATTACGGAAGGCCTCATTTCTTATAGTTGTCAAGGACAGGGGAAGAGTCAGTTTTGACAGACGATAGCAATTCTCGAACATTTCATAGCCAATGGCTCGAACTCCCTCTTCAACAATCACCTCTTCCAAAGCATCGCAGCTATAGAATGCCTCTTCTCCGTTCCAGCTATCATTATCAGTAGATAAAGTACCAGAAATGGTCACAGAAGTTAAACCATCGCAATCGGAGAACGCCCTGTAGCCCAAATATGTCAAGGTCTTAGGCAGACGAGCGGTTTGCAGAGCATCGTGATTTTGGAATAGATCACTCTCTATCCTGCTAAGCTGTGCATTGCTCAAATCCATATACTCCAGATTAGCCATATTGGCAACACGCTCAATATCAGTGTCGTTCATCGGACCGATGATGGTGATTCCCTTAACATCAGAGAAGTTCTCGACCAGATCTAGTACGAGGTCGCCTAAGGTTCCGGCCTGCGTCATCTCGATGATGAGGTAGTCGTATTGCAGACGGCGGCTGAGGGCTGAGATCTCTGCGGCCTTGGCCTTGGCTTCTTCGTTTGTGTAAGAACCGGCATTACGTGCCCCCTTGGCTTCATCCAGCAAGGTCTGCAATTCTGTGGCGATATCCTCGCTGATGTTCTCAGTCGTGGCCAGTCGCTCTTCTGCTATTGTGATGGCATTGGTCAGCGTAGCGTAGGCCTCTACAGATTCCTGAATCATATCGATGAGGTTGCCCATAGTGCCAATCACCTGGTAGGCCTCGGCATCACTGAGGGTGCCGGACTCGGCCGTAGCAACGATGGTCGTAGCGTCCTCGCGAAGTGCAGCCTGATAGTAAACATCGTCGCTCAGATAGGGCTTCAGCTGGGCAAGATAGTCTGCCAGCACGTCGTCGTTGCTGCCGACATATTCCAACTTGAAGTTATCCCACAGCACCCATTCCGCATTACCTTCGCACTTGATACCGATGCGGAGGTCGCCTTGCTCAGGCAGTACAATCTGAGTGGAGACGGAGTAATAAGGCTGTTCAGTCATCGGATTCAGCGTGCCGAAATAGATGTTGGCACCTTCCATGGAGTTGGGCGTGAAACAGATTTGACCATTGACGACTCTTCTTGTGTCGTAAGGCCAATCACCAGTGGACGATGGGAACATCGTACCGTCGCCATGGGTTTCTTCTGTGTCACTATACAGGGCGTAAGCACTGGTTTCGTCTGTAATGAGCTTCAGGCGTTCCTCAGAGATACCACCATAGAGCTTGGCGGTGCGAGTAGTGCCGTCCATGCGGTTGAAGGCGGTGCAACTCAGGCGATAGACACCGGGAGCGGCAGCAGGAATCACCTGATAGAAGTCGAAGGCCTGGTGATAGACTTCGGCAGTACCAAAACTATAGTTCACCGTTGCCGTTCCTTCCTGATTCCAACCTGTGCCGTCTGTGTCGAAGGTGGGATTGGTTATCAGGAGCGTCAGATCGTCGCCAGGTTCCATATTGGCAGTCAGAGCCTCGCTGACAACGGCCTTGAAGTTCTGCTTGGCAGATGTGATGTCTTCGGATATCAGTGTGGACTGCTCGTATGCTGCGGCGAAGTTCTGGATGAAAGTCGTAGCAGCTTCCGTTAGAGCCTCCTTATTCAATTCCTTGACAATCTCCAGCTGCTTGTTGAGCTCGGAGATAATTGCAGGCACCGTTGCATAGTCAGCAATGGAGGTCTTCAAGGCCTCATACGCAGCCTTGAGTTTCTCGGCTTGTGCTGCGCATTCTTCAGAAGTGGCTTCTTCATTCCCTACCAACTCAGTAGCTGTGCCAAATGCCTCAATGTATGCCTCCTTCAGAACAGCATTACAAGCGACGCCTTCATAATCGATGACCGTAGATTCAAGGGTCAATTTCAGATAGGCAGCTCCTGGCGACAGTGCCTTTCCGTAGAAGAAGATACGGAAGTTGTCAGCGGCAATCCAGTTGGCATTCGTGTTCTTCGTACGCAAACCACAGGTGAGACTACCAGACCCATCGCTGATAAAGCGGACAGTGAAATGCTCTGGATTACCATTATAGGTGGCAATCTCCTGAACGGACTCCATGCCCGATGCATTAGCGAGGAATATCTGCACGCCCGAAACGGGATTATTATCGCGATACTGATCGGTAGCTATGGCATCACAGACAAGCATGTATTCGCCAGCAGGCAGACCATAAATGGTTTGACTGAGTTCAGCATTACCTAAGATGCCATTATTGAAACTGGATTGTGACCAAGCCTCGATGAAATTATCAAGATAGGCATAATCACCATATTCATTGTAGATAGCACCCGTCAGGGCCTCGCCATTATTGGAATAATAGGCCGATTGGAAACCAACGTTCGTAGCTGTAGTGCCATTCTTGAAGGTGCAGGTCCAGCCGTTAATATTGCCTTCACTGAAGTCTGCATTCTGCATGCAATACTCCGTGACATCCAAAGGATTGTCTTCCGAAGCTTCTGCCCACTCTTTTTCGAAGATGGCCCGGTTAATTTCTGTCTTCAAGGTCGCAATGGCGTTCTCAATCTCCTCTAACGTAGCCTGATCATTGGTATACACGGCACCAGCGACATCAGTATCAACACCCACTGCATCGGCGCTATTCAACAGTTCGTAGAGTTCTAAGCGGGCATCGTATATCTGCAGAGCTTCTTGATTATCTGCATCGTATGCTACAAAAGCCCATTCAATATACTTGACATCCTCCACATCCGTCTCCCAGACATTGAATTGCACTGCGCCACCAGGATTGTATGCACAAGCATATTGTACGGAAGCATCGGGGAACATGTCGTATTCCGTCGTGGTCTGGATGCGATAATAACCACTATTGTCCTTAGTGAAGATAAAGATTTTATTACGATTCTGATTATTCCAGTCTATGAATCCACTTTCCTCCCCGTCGCGGAACAAATAGGTCTCGGTGAAGGTACGGCCTTGTCCATTTTCGAATGTACCATTAATCCGGAGTCTGTAGCCAGATACGATGGTGCCATCAGACTCTATCTGCGCGGCTTCAGCAACAACACTCATATTCGGCGCACCGTCCTGAGTCACGGAAATCTGAGTGCCCCAATTATTGGCACCTGTCAGATACTGTTTGCATCCGACATTATAAATGTAGTAGGCTCCACCGTCCTCGATATCGACTGGTTCGATAACAGGCGTCGGGTACTCGGGTTCATCCCATTTGCTAGGTACAACAGGCTCACTGCCCTGTTTTCCAGAGAACAAACGGACATCATCAAAACATACCCACGGATTAATATTAGAGCTGCCATTGGCTGACTGGAATCCAAGTTCCACCACACAAAGACCTTCGCCTTCCACAGAAAAAGGAATGACATGCTTTGTCCATTGACCTATTACATCGAAAGGCTCCGAATCAGCAAAAGTGACTGTCTCACCATCAGAACTTGTAACTTGAACATTGCAAAGGTTTGTGCCTGATAAAGAAGTATTCACATTGACATTACAAGCCTGATACGTTAGTTCATAATTACCAGCAGGCAAACTAAACTCCTGTCTATAAGCACAACTGCCACCCCAACCGGCACGGAGATACATAACACCTACATTATTATCATCGTCGATTTCTTCTGGCTTCGATGGCACAGACAAATACGTAGTGCCGTCATCGGAAATAGGTATTGCCTCTGCTTCGAGGTCATAGGGTAAAGTACCGAAATAAATCCATTCGCAAGCGTCATTCTCTCGTTCGGTGACCCAACTCCAACCCTTAACCTGACCAACAAAACCATTGGTGGCATCGAAGGTGCGACCGTCGGAACGAGACTTGGGTGTATTCGGATTCACGGTAGCGTAGAGCGAACCGTCTTCCGTCACATAAGCAATAGAACGGTCGCTCAGTTCTGTTGTTCTTACAGCCTCGCCTTTCTTGGAACCATCAGAGATCCACGTGAGGTCTTCGTCGAAACCGGCGTTGACCAAGTATTGGGCTGTCAAATCCGTATATTCTTCTGTTGGCTCTTCGCCAGCAATGGTAACAACAATAGATGTTGCACGCACCTGATTTGTAGAGGCTGTGAAAACGAGGATGTCGCTTTCACCTGTCCACGTGCCCACATTTCCTTCATAATAATAAGTCTCTGGTGCCTCAAAACATCCAGGACCATACTGTTCATCACCTTCTGCTTTACAGGTAAACACCACCTTGGTGATTTTACCCACAGTAGAAGCTACCGTCAAAGTTTGACCTTTGTAAATGCGGTACTCACCATAATCGGAACCCAGGATACCATTAGATACGGTCAATGATATTCCGTCCTTGACAATAGTCTGCTCGCCAGCAGTGGTGTCGCCATACTTATCTGTGCTGCCATCGAAGATAACCTCCAAAAGGGACTTCCCTTCGGAATAAGAGACAGCCACCTCTTCGGCTTCAGAAAAGAAGCCGAATTGCTGGGCAAGTCCCGACCCTACGGTCGAAGCCCAAGCAATACTGCCACCGATGAAGATGGCAAGACCTACAAGAAGTAGGCGGAATTTTTGTACTTTTCGTTTCATAATGATTTTGTTTTAGTTTGTAAATGATGTTAATGAATAAAATTTATCTATGTTCGTACTTGAAAGTATTCAGCAAAAAGAGGAGGTCAGGACCACAGCGTGTTGTAGTGCCACTGGGGCATGGAATTGAGACTGACGAGGCGGATGACCATATAGGAGCTCATGGAAAGCGCAGCAGCGGCCTTGGCACTACGCGCCTCCATGCAAAGGAAGAGGGCAGGCCACAGAATCCAGTAGCAGGGAACGAAGAGGTTGGCCAGGCGGGTGCCGAGGACGGCGTAGTTGCTGAACAGCGAGTAGCAGACGAAGAACATCAGGAAGGCCACAATGGCATAGCGGCCCAGCTCGACCTCATTCAACCGCTCATAGAGGCAAAAAACGACGGCTGCCGTCAGCAGACGTTCCACGGAAGCAATAGTGAAGCCCATCTCGCGCGTGTACGTATTGATATAGGTGTAAAGATGTGATGTGGTGTCGCTGTCAGATGCCAACAGGCAGGGGATGAGGTCCAGGAAGGGCGGACGGAGGATGAACAGGACTATGCCCGCGAGAACTATGCCCAGAAAGACTCGCCTTGGCAGCTCACGCCTCACAAAGAAGTAGAAAGGAAGATAGAGCAAGGCCGAATAATGGAAAAGAGCACCTACTATATTGACAACCAAATACTTCCGCACCTCTCTCCTACTGAGGTACTCCCACGAGTTGGCGAAGAGCAGGATGCTGATGCTGTTGCGCACGAAATCTATCTCGTTAACGACACCGCTGAAGCCGAGGAAGAGACTGAGGGCAAATGGCAGATTGAACTTCCTGCGCACAAGAAAACGGAAAAGCAAACCATTGATAACGAGCGAACAAGCAAAGAGGAAACCATGGAACGGAATGTGCAGAGCCTTGAACAGCGCGATAGCCAAGGCAAATGCCGGCATAGTGAGGAAGTGGAACTCAGGATGCTCATAGATGGCAAGGTAGTGGGAGTAGTCATCTCCCACGTTGCCGCGCAATCCGAAAAATAGCGTGAAAAGCCCAAAAAGCACCCACATAAGTACACGCCGATATTGCTCGTTGGCGACACGATAGGGATACACCAACAGCAACAAAAGCACAAACATGCACAAATATGGACTTAACAAGCTAAAAACCACAAAATATGTAACTAAGGTTTGATACGTAAAGTAAACGCAAGACTACGAAAAACGCAGAGTTTATACGGTTGACACCACGAAGTAAGTGATTTTTAGTATTCGCTCCAAGACTATTGCCTCAAAATATGTCGAGAAACATAAAAAAATACAAAATAATACTATTTTAATAGAATAATTGCTAACTATACATTACAAAATTAGCAGAATTAGCACACTTTTTGTATCCAAAAGACAGATCATTGGTTTTTCCTCACTTTTCATTTGACAAGATTTGTTTTTCTGAGAAAAGGAAGTAGTAGTTCCACGCCTTAGGAACTATACTTTGTCGGGCGAGAAAGTAGTAGTTACTTGTCGATGGAAGTCAGTCACCCGAATTCCGGCGGTGGAACTGGCGGAGACATATATACGTGAAGGAGTTTATGTATATACCTGAGGGCGTTTATGTATATACGTCAGAGCCGAGACGTATGTATAGAAAAAGAACCGCCGCAGGCGGTGTTGCCTGCGGCGGGGTATTGAGGATTAGAAATCGTCGTCTTCGACGTCTTCGCTGGGATCATCCCAGATATCGCTCCATTCGGCTTTCACGTCGCCTTGGATTCCATTCTGAGGCGTATTGTCAATCCTTATACTCGCTGCGATGGGCAGGCTCTCTGCCACCGACACCACCGTGATGGCGGGCTGCTGATATATCTTTTTCATAACTATAGACCCACCCCCGAAACCCTTCTATGATAGAGGGAAGCGGCTTGCGCTTGAGGGCTCATAGGGTCATTCTTTTAATAGTTAAATTTCACGTTACTTCTCTCTTTGACTTCCACCCCGCAGGCTCCCTCACTTTTAGTGTTGGCTGCCCGCAGGCCCCTCCCCTCCCTAACGGGAGGGGTTCGGGGTGGGTCTTATTATTTTACACTTACCTTTTTACCATTGACGATGTAGAGGCCCTTGGCAGTCTTGCTGACGCGACGTCCGCTGAGGTCATAGATGACAGCGCCCTCAGAAGCTGCATCCAGGCTGCTGATGCCGTCTTCGCCGCCGAGGTTGAAGACCTTGACACCAGCTTCGTCACCTTGGTACTCGCGCACTTCTTCCATCTTGAGGTAAGCACGGTCGGCAGCAACGGTGCAACCCGTGCCACACTGCACGAACTGACCGCCGCTGAGGATATAAGCACCTTCAGGAACTTCTGTTTCGGTGTGTGTGCCGTAGAGGCCGTTCTTGTGCAGGGCATGTTCAACAAGTTCACCCTCCTCAAAGAGCATGATCACAGGAGCCGTGGGATCGATGGCCTCAACGATGAACGGATAACCGGTCTTCAGTGCATAATCTTCCTCGCGAAGAATCAACTTAACGGGTTCGCCTGCTTCGTTCAGCACCTTACCGGCAACCCAGTAGAAGCGAGCATTCACGGTGTTCTCGACTAATACCTGACGGCTGAAGCATACGGTGCCCCAAGTGTTTGAGAGGGTGCGAGTGCAGCCGGGAACAATCTCGCTGTAAGTAATAGCGCTGGAGTAGTTGGTTTCATCAATATGTAAAATATCATAGTACCTAAAGGCCTGGTAATTTTCACCATTATTCCATAAAATCGTCTTTTCAGTATCACCTTGAAGTTTTGTCCAGGTATCACCATTGACTGTCCACTGGGTGCTTTCACTTGCTGCGTCTGCAAGTCCAATGTTATTACCAGATGCGGGTGCGCTGATGAAATTCCCATCCAAGTCCTGGAAGGTGGCTACGTCACCTCTTGTCGTAATTGTCCAGCTGATGTCTGAGTCATTTTCTGAAGCCAGCACCTTTCCGTTGATGACCGTCACTTCACGACCCACTAACCAGTTCTTCTTGGTCGTTGCATCATTGGTGACAGCACGATAGGTGCCATCTGCCAGTTTAGCAATCAGTGCCCCCTGAACTTGTGTTGCCGGACCATAAACCGTCACGGTGAATGTCTTCTCCATGTCAATGAAGCGCTTGTCGGCTTCGTTCTTGACAATCTCCTTGACTTTCACGGTAACTTCTGCTGTGCCTACGCCATTGGCCACAGCGAGGCCATTACTATGTACGTCGAGGATGGTGGGATCGCTGGATTCCCACAGGATTTCATAGTCTACACCAATTGTCAGACCTTCAACAAAGGTGGCATCGAGCGTGAACTGAGCCGTCTCACTGATTGTCAGTGATGTGGGGTTGATGCCATTAATCTCGCAGATGTTAACGGGCTCGGCGGGATTGCTGACGACCACCTTCAGTTGTGCAGAAGCGGGCTTGTAGCTGTCGTTGCCTGCAAAGGTAGCGGTGATGGTAGCCTCGCCAGCATCCAAAGCTGTGATGATGTTGTTATCGTAGCTTACGATGCCCTCGGGCTGGATACTGATAAGGATATCGTCTGTTGAAGAAAGGTCCGTGCTGAGCGTTGCCATGAAGGTATCGTCCTTAACCAGTTCGATTTTCGTAATGGGCATATTGGCAGCATCCACGAAAGCGAGCGAAGGCACAGGCTTCACCACTTCGTCTGTCTTCACGTAGGTGACAAGCACTTTATCGAAGCCGCAGGTGCCGCCGATGGTTGCCACGATAGCTTCCATACCATCCGTAGGAGTTATGGTGACATCCTTTTCTCCAGAAATAACGACCTCTGCAGCATTCGTCCAAGTGCTATTCTTGAACGTCGTTGCATAACCACTTGTGGTAGCCTGGAATAAAACAGATGCTATCCTATATCCCTCAACGCGAGCGATGGTAAGGATAGAATTCGCATAGAAGCGCGAGCTGGTGTATTTATCACCGCCAAGATAGTTGTTGGCGTTTGTGCCAGCATTATCCTTTTCGATGACCATCGTTGCGTAGTCGCTTGTCCAAGTGACTGCGTCTGTACTTGCGCTGCTATAGGAAGCTTCAGACAGCAGCCACAAGTATTGACCCTGGTTGGGATCCACAACGGTCAACTTGATTGAGGCCTCACCAGCCTTGTAGGATTCTGTCTCGCTTTGTGCAACAGTAATGGTAGCCTCGCCAACGGCCACAGCCTCCACATTACCCTGCTGATCCACCGTGAGGACATTTTCATTGCTGGTCGACCATGTAATGTCACCGTTGCTATCGCTGGTGTAGTTCAGTTGGATCTTATCACCCACGTTAAGCGTAGTGGAATTCAGAGCGCCGAGTGCAAGTTTGCTGTCAGCGCGCTGGTCAACGATTGCTGAGATATCATCATCACTGTAGATGTAAATCTGCTGCTTAGAACTATAGATAGCAGGATAACCGACCACATTCACTTCTGCATCTTTTGTCAGTTTGTTAATTACACTTGTGGAATTATTCTCACGAAGAGCCATTTCCACACCGTTCTGCTTGATTGTGGCGTCTTTGTTCTCCAAAGCAGTAGTAACAGTAGCTCCAACAATGATTATCTTCTTGTGTAAATAGGTCGAGAAATTTTCTGCCAGTTCCTGCAAAGTAACCAGAGCAGGCTCAACCTCAGAGGAGGCGTCTGTGATGGTGCCCTCGCCTTCGACAGCCTCGATTGCAGTAATCTCCGGGTTACCCTGAAAAAGAACATAGGTAACGCTGAAAATACCATTATATAATTTACCGGCAACAAAGCTTGAATTATACAGGAGCACACCCGTAGTAGCATCTTGCATCTCACCGCCATTGCCGCTTTGAGCTCTTGCGGTCACCTGCGCGTTGCTGAGCTTGACATAAGAAGTCTGCGATTTAGAGGTTGCATTGGCTGCCATACCAGCCAGTCCTTCGAGAACGCTGTACTTCGAAGCAGTCACAGCCTCACTGACTTGGCTGTCCGTAGCTCCTTCCTTCGTTGCCTTAGCAATGATCGTGGTGGTCTCAGTCAGTATGATGGCTTCTGAGTAAGTCTGCCAGTTTTCTCCATTGTCAGTAGAATAGAGAATGGCGGCACCTTCTGTTGCACAGGTAATCGTTGCCGTCGTGCTTTCGAAAAAGGTTGTTGCGCCAAAGGCAATGACGGGAGTGGCAACCTGGTTGGCTGCAGTGACAGTCAGCACATAGCTGGCGCTGCCTGCCTTGTAGTCATCATTGCCTGCAAAGGTTGCGGTGATAGTGGTTTCACCAGCGGCGACGAGTGTTATAACGCCCTCCTCATTTATCACTGCAACTTTTTCATCGCTACTGGAATAGGTAACAGCGAGGTCATTGGGGTTTGTCAGTGTTGGGAATATGCTGCTCTCACCACCTATAACAGCTGATGCGGTTTCTGAGGAGAAAGATAAACCATTATCTTCTTTTCCGTCGCTTTTACCAATGAGAACGATATCATCTAAACGGGCATTGGAACTATTCGTCATTGAAAAATCAATGGTCAACTTTTTAGTTCCTGAAGGAATGTCAAAGGTCAGGGTTGAAGTAGTTCCTGATTTTATTGTTCCTGACGTAGTAGTACCCCACGATTTATCTGGTTTTATAGTTACAACAAGATCTGTTCTATTGGTAATAAACGATAGGGACATCTCTCCATCGCACCCTTTCAAATCAGTAATCACAACAGAGAAGACACCATTATTCTTACTTACAAGTAACTCGGGAGATGTTCCACCAGCTCTCGCTTCTTCATAAATTTTGGTATCAGAGCCTCCATTTGTACATGTGTATGTTGCATTAGTACCCTTGGTAGGTACATCGCTTGCTGAAAATGAGGAAAAGTCTTCTGACCAGATTGTCACTTTACTGGGGTCTTCAGGCGTGCTATCAGTAACCGTGACGGTGAATGTTACAGAGCCTGCCTTGTAGTTCTCGTCAGCAGCCTGGTTGAGGGTGATCACCAGTGGTTTGCCGTTGGTGGAGGCAAACGGTGTGACGGAAATCGTCTTGGTTTCAGGGTCTGCGTAACAACTGACTGCTGCATTACTCTCAGCTGTAATTTCTCCCGTACTGCTGGTGGTGTAGCTGATGTATTGGGCTGTACTGTTGTTGTACATGTCGAAGGTGAGAGCGATAGGAGCATCCGTGAGGGCGAGGTCGCAATCTTCCTTTATGGGCGTTGAGCCACCACCTGTAGTGTATGTCACTGCAACGCTCTTCACAAAGAGTGCCTTTGCTGCCTGTGACGGCTTTGTCACGGTGACGATAATCTCGCCTTCTGCGGAGCCTTCAAAGGTGTAGTCAGTAGCTGTCGTTGAGAGAGTTTTTGCTGCGCCGCCAAAGGCCTCGTCGCCGACGGATACACCAACTGTAGCAGACACGCCAGAGGCCGTGGAAGCATTTACCACGACCTTCGTGATGGTACCTTCGATTTCTGAGGTTGACAGTTTGATATACTGAACTTGAGCACTACTGGTTCCATAATGGATGCCCCTTGTGCTTTCGTAATTAGATTCAGTACCATCAGATGAGACGGTCCATGTGACACCGTCGTCGGCGATACCAGAACCATTGCACTTAGCAGCGAAGGTCAGCGTACTGGTCACATCTTCTGCCCACGCCCCACTGACCGCGCCAACAATCATGCTGACGAGCAGGAGCGCTTTGAGCGTAAACGCATTGCGTAGTAGTAAATGTTTCATAAGTTTTAAATTTTAATAGTTATAGTTAGAAGTTACTGGTTATCTTGAGAGATGGTTTGTAGTGCGAGTTCATAGTGTAATAGCGTCTTCTAAAACATTATGTCGGAAAGGAGCGATTCTATTATCACTCCACTCTTGCTTTGTATAAAGTATGGGATTAATTATCTCATTAAGATCCCATCCCAAGGTGTGGATGGGCCAACTGATATTGTCTTCGTCTTCGTTGGTGATCTTGTCTTTGTCGAGAAGGATGAGGATGTCCCAGTCGGAATCTGGACGAGCATCGCCACGTGCCTGTGAGCCAAAGAGGAGGATGGTGGAACCGGGAGGGACCACCTCGTGCGCTCTGCGCGCGATAGCTTGCATTATTTCCTTCTTTTTGGCCGTCATGATATACGTTTTATGGGATTCGATGCCGCAAAAGTAACTCTTTTCTTTGAAAAGTGCAAAGAAATGGCTGTAAATTTTCAATTACGAACAGAAAATCAGCAAAGTTTGGGGTTTGTGGCCTGCTTGGTGCAAAGAAAAGCCCCCAAATGCACCGATTCGTACCCGCTGGCGCACAGCTTTCCGCCGAAGGGACTACAGATGGGAGCAAAACCATTTACAGATATTTGTGAGGCGCAGAGGAGATAGCTGTGCAGATTGAGCCATTGACACATCTACGCATCTACGCATCTACGCGTCTTCATTTGTGTTTTTGCATTCTGCATTGAGCGCTTCCCTTTCCCCGAAAAAACAGGGATGAAATCTTATATTATATATATTATATATATATATTAATATATATATAATATATATAATATAAGATAATTTCCACCTTTCTGTCGTTACCTATCCAAGTATCAAATGAAGGCGCGTAGATGCGTAGGTGCGTAGACGCGGTGCCACCCGTACGGATTTTGTTGACTGCCTCGTCTGAGTACAGTTGACTACTTTCACTGGAGAGGTCTTTTTCGCTGTAACAAATGTATTTCGCGCGAGAAAAAACTTAAAAACATTAAACTGCACGGGGAAAATCAGCAATCTTTGAGGGCTAAAGGGTGAAATATGAAGTTTATTCCGTATCTTTGCCCCCGAAATTCGAATAATATACTTTAAGAGGTATGCAGATAGAACAGAAAATCACAGAGGCGGTGGTAGCCGCCATCAAGGAATTATATGGGCAGGAGGTGCCTCAGTCGATGGTGCAGTTAGGTGCCACAAAGAAGGAATTCGAGGGACAGCTGACACTCGTCGTGTTCCCCTTCCTGAAGATGAGCCGCAAGAAGCCGGAGGACACCGCACAGGAGATCGGACAGTATCTGGTGGAGCACCTGTCGGATGTGGTCGCCCGCTTCAATGTCATCAAGGGTTTCCTGAACCTGGTCATTGCTGATGCGTGCTGGGTGAGCCTGCTGAGCGAGATCCAGCAGGACGAGAGCTGGGGGCTGACACCCGTAACGGAGGCTTCGCCACTGGTGATGATAGAATACTCCTCGCCCAACACGAACAAGCCGCTGCACCTGGGGCACGTGCGCAACAACCTCCTCGGTTGGGCGCTGGCACAGGTGATGCAGGCCAATGGCAACAAGGTCGTGAAGACCAACATCGTCAACGACCGCGGCATCCATATCTGCAAGTCGATGCTGGCCTGGCTGAAGTGGGGTAACGGCGAGACACCCGAGAGCACGGGCAAGAAGGGCGACCACCTGATTGGCGACTACTATGTGGCATTCGACAAGCACTACCGTGCCGAACTGAAGGAGCTGACAGAGAAATTCATGGCCGAAGGCATGGAGGAGGAAGCCGCCAAGGAGCGCGCCGAGAAGGAGAGCACGCTGATGCAGGAGGCTCGTGCGATGCTGGTCAAGTGGGAACAGAACGATCCGGAGGTGAGGGCGCTGTGGAAGAAGATGAACGACTGGGTCTATGCGGGTTTCGACGAGACGTATAAGGCTCTGGGCGTGGGCTTCGACAAGATTTACTACGAGAGCCAGACCTACCTCGAAGGCAAGGAAAAGGTGGAAGAGGGCCTGAAGAAAGGCATCTTCTATCGCCGCGACGATGGCAGCGTGTGGGCAGACCTCACGGGCGAGGGATTGGACGAGAAGCTGCTGCTGCGCGCCGATGGCACCAGTGTTTATATGACGCAGGACATCGGAACGGCTAAGCTGCGCTTTCAGGATTTCCCCATCGACAAGATGATTTATGTCGTTGGCAATGAGCAGAACTACCACTTCCAAGTGCTCTCCATCCTATTAGACAAGTTGGGATTCAAGTGGGGCAAGGACCTCGTTCACTTCTCCTACGGAATGGTGGAACTGCCCAACGGTAAGATGAAGTCGCGCGAAGGTACTGTAGTAGATGCCGACGACCTGATTCAGAAGATGATAGGCGACGCTCGCGAGATGAGTCGCGACAAGGTGAATAAGCTCGAAGACCTCACGGAAGAAGAGGCACAGGAAATCGCCCGCATTGTAGGAATGGGAGCCCTGAAATACTTCATCCTGAAGGTGGATGCCCGCAAGAATATGCTCTTCAATCCAGAAGAGAGCATCGACTTCAACGGCAACACGGGTCCCTTCATCCAATACACTTATGCTCGCATCCGGAGTATTCTCAGGAAAGCAGAAGGAAGTCGTGTGCTCTGCGATTCCATCGCAGAGAATGGGCTTTCTGAAAAGGAGATTGCCCTTATTCAGCAGCTGGCAGCCTTCGGCACTGCTGTCAAGCAGGCTGGCACGGACTACAATGTCAGCGTCATCGCCAACTATTGCTACGACCTGGCCAAGGAGTTCAATGGCTTCTACCACGACTTCCCCATCCTGAAGGAAGAGGACGAGCAGAAGCGTGCCGTGCGTCTCGCACTCTGCGATGCTGTAGCCAAAGTCATTAAGACGGGAATGGGACTGCTGGGCATTGAGGTGCCAGAGAGGATGTGACCAAGTTGAAAAGTTGAAAAGTTCTTCAAGCGTGAAGCGTCGCAAGGCGCCGAGCGGAAAAGTTGAAATATTGAGATATTGAAAATTGAGAATTGAGAATTGGCTGCACTCGTAAATCCTCCTGACTATCGGCACGATACGGTGTTGCCGCTTCCTATGGAAGTAGCAGCTGAGGCAATAGCTGTGGATGCTGCCTGCTCAGGTAATCCTGGCCCCATGGAGTATCGTGGTATCTATCTGAAGACGGGACAGGAGATATTCCACTACGGACCCGTACACGGAACAAATAATATAGGAGAGTTCCTGGCTATCGTACATGCAATGGCACTGCTGAAGCAGAAAGGACTCTCGATGCCCGTGTACAGCGACAGCCGTACCGCCATCATCTGGGTACAAAAGCGTAAGGCCAAGACTACCCTCGCGCCCACTCCGGAGAACGCACCTCTGCTCGCTCTCGTTGCCCGTGCAGAGACGTGGCTACGGCAGAACGGAATCCCCTTCCCCCTCATCAAGTGGGAAACGGAACGCTGGGGCGAGGTGCCTGCAGATTTCGGAAGGAAGTAAATTGAGAATCTGGCCATCGCAGTAACGTTGTCCTCATGAATTGAAAGAAAAGGTCTTATGAAAGAATTCCTGAAAGTCCTGCGCCGTTTTGCGCTGCCGTACAAGAGCTATATGATTGGTGCCATATTCGCCAATCTGCTGTCGGCAGTGCTCAACGTATTCTCGTTCATGAGTATCATGCCCATGCTGAATATGCTTTTCGGCATGGACACCACGGCCTACGCCTACCAGGAGTGGCAGCTCGACGGCATTAAAGATATCGCCATCAATAACATCTACTACTATACCACGGTTCTCATCGGACGCTTCGGTCATCAGACGACCTTGCTGCTCATTGGCGTGTTCCTGGCAGTGACCACCTTCCTGAAGACCTCCTGCTACTTCCTCGCTTCTGCTGTGATGGTGCCTCTGCGCACCGGCATCGTTCGCGACATACGCATCTTGGTGTATGACAAGGTGCTACACCTCCCATTGGCTTTCGTCAGCGAAGAACGCCGTGGCGACATCATCGCCCGAATGAGTGGTGATGTGATGGAGGTGGAGACGAGCATCACTGCATCGCTGGAGATGCTCATCCGTCATCCCATTCTCATCATCTTCTACTTCGCCACCCTCGTCTTCGTCTCGTGGCAGCTGACACTCTTCGTCCTCCTCACCATTCCCGCTCTGGGCTGGGGCATGGGAGCCCTCGGACGCAAACTGAAGGCACAGAGCCTGACGGCGCAGAACAAGTGGAGCGAGACGATGGCCCAGCTCGACGAGATGCTGGGCGGACTGCGAATCGTCAAAGCCTTCATCGCCGAGGACAAGATGCTGGCTCGTTTCCGCCGCGTCAGCAACGAATACCGCAATGCCTCCAACCGTGTGGCTGTCCGCCAAGCTTCGGCACACCCCGTCAGCGAGTTTCTGGGCACCTGCCTCATCGTCCTCGTACTCTGGTTCGGCGGCACACTGATCTTCAGCGACCATTCGCCTATCGACGCGCCCACGTTCATCTTTTATATGGTCATCCTCTACAGCCTCATCGACCCATTGAAGAACCTATCGCGCGCCAGCTATGCAGTTCCCAAGGGACTGGCCTCGATGGAACGTATCGATAAGATTCTGAATGCCAAGAATCCCATTCAGGAACCCGTAGAGCCGGTGCCCCTCAGCGGACTCCACGAGAACATCGAGTTCCACAATGTACATTTCACCTACAGCAACAGTCCGCAGGAGGTCATTCGCGGCGTGGACCTGATGGTGCCGCGCGGAAAGACCATTGCCCTCGTGGGGCAGTCGGGATCGGGAAAGAGCACACTCGTTGATCTGCTGCCTCGCTACCACGATGTCACTGAAGGCAGCATCTGCATCGACGGCGTAGATATCAGGAACTTCCGCATCCACGACCTGCGTTCGCTTATTGGCAATGTCAACCAGGAAGCCATTCTCTTCAACGACACGTTCTTCAACAACATCGCTTTCGGCGTGCCTGACGCCACGATGGAACAAGTCATAGAAGCTGCGAAGATTGCCAATGCCCACGAATTCATCCTCCAAAGCGAGCATGGATACGATACTTATGTAGGCGACCGCGGCTGTCGGCTCAGCGGAGGACAGCGCCAACGCATAAGCATCGCTCGTGCCATCCTAAAGAATCCGCCTATACTCATCCTCGACGAGGCCACCAGCGCCCTCGATACAGAGAGTGAACGGCTGGTGCAGGAAGCACTGGAACGGCTCATGCGCTCGCGCACTACCATTGCCATCGCACACCGGCTGAGCACGATCAAGAATGCAGACCGAATATGCGTTCTCCACGAGGGGCGCATCGTAGAAAGCGGCACACACGAAGAGCTGCTGGCATTAGGAGGCTACTACAAGCACCTCAACGACATGCAGCAGTTATAAATCCCCATCGGGATAAACCCAATTAATGAGCGATTGGGGACAAGCCGTAGTTCTGAAGTTGCTGATACTGCTCGCGCAACTTTTGGCGGGCACGATGGAGATAGACGCGCACCTGGGTCTCGCTCAGGGACAGCTGGTCGGCAATCTCATGATAACTGAGCCCCTCGATATCACGCAATCGCACGATATCATCTTGAGGTGGAGGCAACTGACTGATAAGCTGGGAGAGAAAAGAAAGGGACTCGCGCGCATCAAGGGCAGCACCGAGGTCAGTGGAAGGGTGCTTGTATTCCGTCTCAGAGAAATCCGCCGGCACTATCTTCTTTTTCCTGTCAAGAGCCATGTTGCGACAGATCTGCATCAGCCATGCTTCGATATTCCGTATGCCGCTCCACTCATCGCGACGTTCCCAGGCGCGCAGCATCGTATCTTGCACAATATCCTCCGCCTCGGCTGTGTGAACAACGATACCGAGGGCCAAGCGATATAAGCGGTCGCGATGAGGAAGGATATGAGTGCGGAAATCCAATATTTAAGGGTCAATAGTTATCAACGTGCCGCCTGTAATATCGTGGATGGAAGTGATGCGGACTGCGGCAACGCCCGCATGAATGGCGGCAAAGGCGTTCTCCAACTTAGGAATCATGCCGCCTGCGATGACGCCGTCGGCAATGAGAGCGGGAAAATCCTTCTCCGTAATATGAGGGATGAGGGTTGAGGGGTCTGAAGGGTCGCGAAGGACACCTGGAAGCTCAAAGCAGAAGGTGAGGGAAACGCGGGTGAGCGCAGCAATCGCAGTAGCAACGGTTTGCGCCATCGTATCTGCATTGGTATTCAACATATTTCCCTGCCCGTCGTGGGTAAGGGGAGCAATAACAGGGGTGACTCCAGCCTGCATGAGTTCCAAAAGGCGCTTGCCGTCGGCACTGTCCACGTCGCCCACAAAGCCGAAATCGATGCCTTCAGGAGTGACAGGACGGCGATGGGCACGAATGAGGTTCAAGTCGGCACCCGTGAGACCGAGAGCGTTGATGCCAAGAGCTTGCAGTTGCGCAACGAGGTTCTTGTTAACGAGTCCGCCATAAACCATTGTCACCACGCGTAGCGTTGCTGCATCTGTGATACGACGTCCACCGACCATCTGGCTCTCGATGCCGAGTTGCGAGGCGATTTTCGTGGCAGAGCGGCCACCACCATGCACAAGTACCTTGGGGCCTGGAACTTTCACGAAATTGTCGAGCAGCACTGCGAGTTGGGAAGAATCCTCGACCACGGCACCACCGACCTTGATAATGGAAGCGCCCCACCCGGTCTCTGGTCTGTCAGTGGGAGAAGCCTTTCTTACTTGATTGTCATTTCCTTCCATTTGCTTTTAGGATATATGCCCCGTCCTCCCTTGTAAGGCGGGGATAAACGTTTATTCCAGATAGGTATAACCGTAGAGTCCGGCTCTGTAGTTACTGATAAATTCTTTGCCCTCGGCCTCCGTAATCTTGCCGTCCTTGATAGCGCGGCTAACCCAGATTTCGAGTCGGCGTACCAGCTTCTTAGGATCGTACTGCACATATTCCAGCACATCTGCTACCGTTTCGCCATCGATTATCTGTTCTATTTCATAGCCGTCGCGATTAACGCTGATATGCACGGCGTTGGTGTCGCCGAAGAGGTTGTGCATATTGCCCAGGATTTCCTGGTAGGCCCCAACGAGGAACACACCAATATAGTAATGTTCATCAGCCTTCACAGGATGCAAGGGAATATAGTTCGTCTGGTGACCGCCATTGACATAAGTGGTGATCTTGCCGTCTGAATCGCAGGTGATGTCCTGCAACGTGGCGCTGCGAGTAGGCTGTTCGCTCAATCGGGCAATCGGCATAATGGGAAAAAGCTGATCCAGAGCCCAACTGTCGGGCAATGACTGGAAGAGCGAGAAGTTGCAGAAGTATTTGTCGGCCATCTGCTTATCCAGAGCTCGCAACTCATCGGGCACGTGCTTCTGGTGGTGAGCCAGTTCTGCGACCTCGTGGCTGATGGCCCAATAGATGGATTCTATTTGGGCGCGTGTCTTCAGGTCGATGATTCCATGGCGGAAGAGGTCCAACGCCTCTTCGCGGATATCTTCTGCATCATGCCAGTCCTCCAGTAACGAACGGCTGGAAAGCTTGTCCCAGATTTCTGTCAGGTCGTGAACGAGCTTATGATCTGATTCCGTGGGCTGGAAGTCCTCTGGCATCTGAGGAGCACATACACTCTCAAGCACATCAACAATGAGTACGCTGTGGTGAGCCGTCAGCGAGCGACCTCCCTCCGTAATGATATTCGGGTGGGGAATGTTGTTGGCATTAGCCGCTTCCACCAGGGTATAGACGCAGTCGTTGACATACTCCTGGATGCTGTAGTTGACACTGGACTCGCTATTGCTGGATCGTGTGCCGTCGTAGTCCACACCCAGTCCGCCACCGCAATCGATAAATTCAATATTGAAGCCCATAGCGTGAAGCTGCACATAGAACTGAGCGGCCTCGCGCAGGGCAGTGCTGATGCGGCGAATTTTTGTAATCTGACTGCCGATATGGAAGTGCAGGAGCTTCAGGCAATCACGCAGCCCCATTTCGTCCAGCAGCTGAAGTGCCATCAGCAGTTCTGAGCTGTTCAGCCCGAACTTTGATGCATCGCCGCCACTTTCACTCCACTTGCCGGAGCCGTTGGCTGCCAGTTTTATGCGGATACCCAGATTCGGACGAACGCCCAAACGTTTGGCCGTCTCGGCTATAATCTTCAGCTCTGGCAATTTCTCGATGACGAGGAACACACGCTTGCCCATTTTCTGCGCCAACAATGCCAACTCTATGAAGTTCTGGTCCTTATGGCCATTGCAGATGATGAGACTGTCGGAGTCCATATTCGTGGCAAGCACGGCATGCAATTCTGGCTTGGAACCGGCTTCGAGACCGAGGTTATAGCGCTTGCCGTGGCTGATGATTTCCTCAACAACAGGGCGCATCTGATTGACCTTCACGGGGAAGATGATGAAATGCTCTGCCTGATACTCATACTCCTTAGCCGCCTTACGGAAGCACTCGTCGGTCTTCTCGATACGATTGTCGAGAATATCCGGAAAACGCAATAGAACGGGAGCGGTGACGTGGCGGGTGGATAATTCGTCCAAGACTTCTTTCAGGTCCACCTGCACGCCATTCTTCTTAGGACTGACGTAGACGTGACCTTTCTCGTTGATGCCGAAGTAGCTGACTCCCCAACCCTTGATGTTATAGAGTTCCTCAGAGTCTTCAATGCGCCATTTTTTCATTGTTAGGATATTTACTATTAAAGATTAAGCATCTCTTTTATCAACTTCACACTCTCCTGGATCTTGACGGCAGTATCGAGCAGCGAAACGTCGAGGGTGTACTTCGCCTTAGAATAGAAGGGTTCGCGGGTGACCAGCATCTCGCGGATATAGTCCTCCAGTTCCTCGGGCGACTTGCCCTCAAGCAGCGGGCGCTTGCCTTTGCCCATCCGCAGATGCATCGCCAGCACCTCGGGAGTTGCCTTCAGATAGATCGTGTCGGCAAGTGAATTCATATACTCCATATTATCGAAGAAGCAAGGAGTGCCGCCGCCACAACTGAGAACGATGTCCTCGAATTCTGCGGCCTCGTGAAGCATGCGCTTCTCAAGTTCGCGGAAGCCCGCTTCGCCACGCTCGGCAAAGATCTCCGGCACACTGCGGCGATAACGGGTGGTGATGAACCAGTCGAGGTCATAGAACGGGACACCAAGGCTGGCTGCCAGCGCCTTGCCGACAGTCGTCTTACCTGCTCCCATATATCCTAAAAGGATAATACGTACCATAGCGCGTTTGGGGAATTAACGGAATGAGAAATGAATGGTCCTACGGATTTCAGATGAGTCATTTACGCTTGCTGACACGACGTCCGCTGGAAGCGCTCTTGGATTTACTATCCTGATCCTTGACAATCTCCATACACTCAGCCAGCGTCAGGTCCTCAGCCCTTTCCTGCATGGCCTTGGGCATGCGGTAGTTCTGCTCCTTATAGATGATATAAGGTCCGAAGCGCCCCTTAACGATTTCCAGTGCGGGTTCATCGGCAAAGGACTTGATGTGGCGGTCAGCCTCAGCACGACGACGTTCCATAATGACCTCAACGGCTTCCTCGAAGGTGATATTCAGCGGGTCGGTCTCAGAAGGCAGGGTAATGTATTTCTTCTGATAGCTGAGATAGTCGCCATAGCGGCCAGTTCCGACTACGACGGGTTCGCCTTCGAAGTCTCCCAAAGTGCGAGGCAGGCTGAAGAGCTGAAGCGCCTCTTCAAGGGTGATGGTCTCCAGACTCTGGCCTTTTCTCAGCTGAGCGAAACGGGGTTTATCGTTATCATCAGCCGTACCCACCTGAACGACAGGACCGAAACGACCGATCTTCACGCTTACGGTTTTCCCCGTTCCAGGCTCCACGCCTAAAACACGTTCGCCGGCGCGCAGCTCGTTCTTGGCATTGAGCGTATCTTCGACCATGGGTTCAAAGTCTTCCCAGAATTTGCGGATCATGCCGGTCCACTCTTCCTTTCCCTCTGCAATGGCATCAAATTCTTTTTCGACGTCTGCCGTAAAGTTATAGTCCATAATAGAGGGGAAGTAGTCCATCAGGAAATCGTTGACCACCATGCCAGTATCTGTTGGCAGCAGTCGTCCGCGTTCTGCACCGAAAATAGCTGAACGCTCTTCTGCCTTAAGGCCCTTGTCCGTCAGCGTCAGTACGATGAACGAACGCTCCTCGCCAGGCTTGTCAGCACGCTGTACGTACTCGCGCTGCTGAATGGTGCTGATGGTGGGAGCATAAGTTGACGGACGACCGATGCCCAGTTCTTCCAGCTTACGCACCAGACTGGCTTCGTTGAAACGCGGCGGGCGCTGGGTGAAGCGCTCTATAGCCTGTACTTCTAAGCGCTGCAGCTGCTCGCCCACGGTCAGTGGCGGCAGGATGGCTGTGCCTTCGGTATTCTCACCATTCTCACCCTCTTCGGTGGTCTCGCGATAGACTTTCAGGAAGCCGTCGAAGCGCACTACCTCACCCGTGGCCAGGAACTGCTCATCGCGACCGCTGATACTGATGGTAGCCTGTGTCTTCTCGATTTCGGCATCTGCCATCTGGCTGGCAATCGTACGCTTCCAGATAAGGTCGTAGAGGCGGCGTTCCTGGGTGCTGTAGCCAGGAATCTCGGTGCGGTCCATATAAGTGGGACGGATAGCTTCGTGTGCCTCCTGGGCTCCTTTGCTGGAGGTGTGGAACTGGCGGGTCTTCACGTACTCCTCGCCCATCTGTTCCTTGATGACATCCCGACTGGTGCCGAGGGCCAGCTGAGAGAGATTTACACTATCAGTTCTCATATAGGTGATAAGTCCGCTCTCGTAGAGGTGCTGGGCAATCAGCATCGTTTGGGCCACGGGGAGTCCGAGTTTATGAGCGGCCTCCTGCTGCAGGGTGCTGGTGGTGAAGGGGGGAGCTGGCGAACGATGAACGGGTCGCGTCTGGATATCATCAATTGTGAACGTGGACTTCTCTACTGATTTCAGGAATGCCTCAGCATCCTCACGACTCTGGAAGCGACAGTTCAGCTCTGCTTTCAGCTGACTGCCGTCAGCCACAGAGAATATAGCACTGACACGATAATAGGCTTCGCTCACGAAGGATTGCACTTCACGCTCACGTTCTACGATCAGACGAACCGCTACGCTCTGCACACGACCGGCACTCAAGCTGGGTTTCACCTTGCGCCAGAGAACGGGCGAGAGCTTGAAGCCCACGATGCGGTCGAGGACACGCCGAGCCTGCTGGGCATTGACCAACCCCATATCTACCTGCCGCGGATGCTCGATGGCTTCGAGGATTGCGGGTTTGGTGATTTCGTGGAAAACGATGCGACGAGTGGTTTCGGGACTCAGTTTCAGGACTTCCTGCAGGTGCCACGAGATGGCTTCTCCCTCGCGGTCTTCATCGGAGGCGAGCCATACGGTGTCCACCTTCTTGGCGTTCTGTTTCAACTGAGCCACGATGTGTGCCTTGTCTGATGGCACCTCGTATTGTGGGCGGAACGTGTCGAGGTCGACACTGAAACTGCGTTTCTTCAGGTCGCGGATGTGCCCATAGGAGGACATTACCTTGTATTCCTTACCAAGGAACTTCTCGATGGTTTTTGCCTTGGCTGGGGACTCTACGATAACGAGATTTTTTGACATAGTCTTGCGTTAATGTGAAAATTCGGGCGCAAAACTACACAAAAAATGCGAACTACACATTATAATATAAGAAAAAAAATGTTATTTTCATGAATTATGCCTTTCTTAACCCCTCTTTTTGCACTGCGCGGATGGCTAAATAGATACAAAAGAGACATACAATGGCAATAATCCCCGCCGATGTTCGTCCACCTAAAAGATGAACAAGACTGTCTTCTTCGGGCGAAATGAATACCAGAATACAGGCGAAAGAATTGTTGAAAACGTGGATGCCGACAGAGGCTACCAGCGAACCCGTCCACCAATAGGCGAAACCGAGCAGCAGTCCGAGGATAAGAGCCATAGGCATCTGGGCAGGATTGAGATGCACTACCGCAAAGAGGATGCTGCTGAAGGCGATGGGCACAAACCATCCTTGGTTGGAGTGGTGCAAAGAGAGGTCTGTCTGTACGCCGCCACGGAACAACAGCTCTTCACACAGCGGCCCCACCAGACTGATGGTTAGCAGTCCCAAGGGATGATACATCAATTGCTTGAACTGCTCCTCGCCCACCATATCCGGAAGGTCGGGGAAGAAGACTTCCTGCGTGAGGTTCACCAGCATGATAACAGGCAGAGCCAACAGGAAGATGAGTAAACTGCGGCGACCTTTCCTGCCTTTGACGCCTGCGAGTGTGCTGGACCAAGTGATGCTTTGTGGGCGGAAACAGAAAAAGAGGAGGATGCCCAGCAGGTTGCCGATGAGCATTGCTGGAGCCAACGTATTTTGGTTGGACATCAATATGCCAAGGTCAAAACGACTCAACGCAACAACGATGACACCTGCTATCAGTTGAGTGAACAGAAAAAAGAGAACATAAACCCACCAAGAGCGGCGGCGAACTTGATTTGACATGAGTAATTGGTTATTAGCAGGGTTTAAAATAGGGTGATAGACATTAGTAAGAAGACATACTGACGTAAAGGCCGAGATGTATATACGTAAAGGCCGAGACGTATATATGTGTGGGCGCTTACGAAGGGACGTGGGGAAGCCAACGACTGGTCGGCTTGGAGATAACGACAGGACATCCTGCGGCTAACGACAGGACATCTTACAGCCAACGGCAGGACATCTTGCGGCTACCGACAGGACGAGAGCACCTGAAGGGCCGCCTGCTTGTCGAGTAGCAATTGCTGAGCCAAGGCTTCCTCGCTGGTGAAACGGTATTCTGCGCGCAGGCGTGCAAGAAAGAATAAGGTAAGGGTCTGACCGTAGAGATTGCCCTCGAAGTCGAAGAGGTGTGCCTCTATGGAAGTATCGCTGCCGTTGTCCAGAGTCGGACGGCAGCCGATATTCAGCATCGCACCCACCTTTTTCCTGCCCACCAAAGAGTTCTCGGACGCTGCAAGTACCTCAACGGCATAAGCTCCCCGAGCCGGCCGCTGCTGATCGGGCTCCACAGCTTCGAGATTTGCTGTGGGGAAGCCGAGCTGGCGACCTACGGCGCGGCCATGAACGACACGTCCTGACCAGGAGTACGGACGACCTAGCAAGCGGTTGGCTGTCGTTATGTCACCTGCCTGCAGAGCCCGGCGGATAGCAGAGCTGCTGACGTGTTCGCCCTCGAGTTCATGAGCCAGAAGGACATCGATGCCCACTTCGCGTCCCAGGACCTGATAGTCCTCGAAGGTTTCTCCTTGCGGACGACCGAAATGGTGGTCATAGCCTATCACGAGCGTTGTGACGTTCAGCTGCTCCTTCAGCACCTGGTTCATAAACTCACGGGCTGTGAGGGTGGCCATAGCTCGGTCGAAAGGCAACACGAATATCTCATCAACTCCTGTGGCTCGCAGCTGCAGCATCTTCTCTTCAGCCGTAGTCAGCAGAGGAGGCGCACTGGCTGGCGCAAAGACCGAACGGGGATGCCGGTCAAAAGTAATGAGCAGCGAACGTGCCCCACGGCGCAATGCCTCATCCTGCACTTGGCGGATGAGGCACTGATGGCCGAGGTGGACGCCATCGAAGAAGCCGATGGTTGCTACATACATTATACCAGATGTCCTACAATCTCCTCCCTATCGCCTGGCAGCAGGTCGATAACTGGGATTTCAATCATCGTGTAGCAGCCGGGCTGCTGACGCATCGAGGCACGAGCTACATTGACCAGAACCTGAGCGGTGAGGGCGGGGTTGTTGATTTTCATATTGAACTCGAAGAGCTGGTTGTGGGTCTGACCCGAGACGCCCTTGCGGACCAGATTCACTCCGTGACCCACATCATTCAGGTCCTTGACGCAAGGCACCTGGTTGACGTGCGTCTCGTCGTTGACGAAATACGGATCTGTGAGGATGGCCTGCTTCACGGTCTCGAAATCTGCGCCCTCTTCCAACTCAACATAAACCATACGACGATGTATGCCTGTTCCAAGAGGGATGGTGACACTGAGGGCATCGCGAACGCCAGCAATAGCACGAACGGCTACGCTGTGTCCCATCGAACGGCCAGGACCAAAGTTGGTGTAACTGATACCTTTGGGCGCAAGGCTCTCCATCAGCGTGCGGACTACGCTGTCGGAACCCGGATCCCATCCAGCACTGATGATGCTCACGGCGTTGCCAGCCTTGGCAGCTGCATCCAACGTACGGCGCAGCTCAACAATCTTTGTGTGGATGTCGAAGGAGTCTACTGTGTTGATTCCCAATGCCAGGATATCCTTCGCATAAGCCTCTACGCTGCGGGTGGGAGTTGCGAGGATGGCCACATCCACGGCTTCCAGTTCGCGAATATCCTTCACGACCTGATAGCCCTCCAGTTCTTTCGGCAGGTCCTCTGCGCCACGACGTCGTACGATACCGGCGATTTCGAAATCAGGAGCCTCGACAAGAGCCTCCAACGTGTACTTTCCAATGTTGCCGTAACCAACTACGGCTGCACGAATTTTCTTCATTGTGTTTTTTTTAGGGATGATTGTTTGTATTGTTAGGAATGATTCAGAATGTTTTGTATAGCCTCCATCTCCTCTTCCGTGAAGTCAGGGCTGTCGAGGCAAGCCAGGTTGCGCCTCAGCTGTTCGGGCGAACTGGCACCGATGATGACGCTGGTGACCTCCGAGTGGTGGAGAATCCACGAGAGAGCCATTGTTGCCAAAGCCTCGCCCCGCTGGGCTGCAAGGTCATTCAATGCATGAATGCGGCTCAATGTCTCAGGTGTCAGCATATCTGCCTTCAGGAAACGCGGGTCGTGAGCAATACGGCTGTCTGCAGGAATCCCATTGAGATAGCGGTCGGTCAGCAACCCCTGGGCCAGGGGCGAGAAACTGATGAATCCTGCGCCCGACTCGTGGGCAGCGGCCAACGTTCCCTCTGCCTTGGGTGCTTGATCGAAGAGGTTCATGCGTCCTTGGTAAATCAGACAGGGGACATCATGGCGACGCAGGTAATCAAAGCCAAAGCGGGCGGCCTCCAGCGGCCAGCGCGAGAGGCCCACGTACAGAGCCTTGCCGCTATGCACTATGTCAACAAGTGCCTGCAACGTCTCGTCCAGCGGCGTAGCGGGATCGTAGCGATGACAATAGAAGAGGTCCACATAGTCCAGCTGAAGGCGTTCCAGACTCTGATCGAGACTGGCCATCAGATGCTTGCGCGAAGCCCAGGAACCATAAGGACCTGCCCACATATCATAGGCAGCCTTCGTAGCGATGAAGAGTTCATCGCGATGAGCAGCAAAGTCGTCGTGCAGGAACTTGCCCAGTCGCGACTCTGCAGCACCTGGCTGTGGGCCGTAGTTGTTGGCGAGGTCGAAATGGGTGATGCCAGCATCGAAGGCAGCACGCACGATGGCGCGGCTCTGTTCCTCAGGAGTCACTTCGCCGAAGTTATGCCAAAAGCCCAACGACAGCGCAGGCAACAGTACTCCCGACCGTCCGCAGCGGCGATAGGTCATCCCGTCGTAGCGAGAGGGAGATGGATTATACTCTGACATTATCTTTCAATTTTTAATTATCAATGGGGCCAATAGGCCTAATGGGTCTAATGGGTAATTTCAATCTTTCAACTTTTCCGCTCGACCTCTGGTCGCTTGACACTTCAAGAACTTTTCAACTTTTCAATATTTCAACTTTTCAACATTTCAACTTTTCAACATTTCAACTTTATCAATGTGCTTCCAGCCAGTTCGAGCCCCATCCTGCATCCGCAATCAGCGGCACCCGTAGCTCTACAGCCTTCTGCATCTCATCCATCACGATTTGCTCCACACGCTCCCGTTCCTCTGGAAGGACAGAGAAGTTCAGTTCGTCGTGCACCTGCAGAATCATTTGTGACTGCAATCCCTCTTCGCGGAAACGACGATAGATATGCACCATCGCAATCTTGATGATATCGGCCGCAGACCCCTGGATGGGAGAATTGATGGCATTGCGCTCAGCAAAGCCACGAACAGTAGCATTCGCCGAATTGATATCACGCAGGTAGCAACGGCGGTGACAGATGGTCTCGGTGTAGCCCAACTGCCGCGCCTTATCGATACTCTCCTGCATAAAAGCATGAACACGCGGATAGGTGGCAAAATAGTCGTCAATAAGCTGCTTGGACTCCGACCGGCTGATACCCAAACGTTCTGTGAGGCCGAAGGCGGTGATTCCATAGATGATGCCGAAGTTGGCAGTCTTGGCGCGGCCACGTTCCTCACGCGTAACCCTTTTTATACCTTCTGTCAGATCTTCGCCCTTGTGGAAAATCTTGGCGGCAGTGGCAGCATGAATATCATGACCAAGGCGAAAGTCCTCAATAAGCCCTTCATCGCCACTGAGATGAGCCATGATGCGGAGTTCTATCTGGGAATAGTCCGCCGAGAAGAACAGCTGCCCTGGTGCTGGGATGAAGGCTTTGCGAATCTCCTTGCCGTCTTCTGTGCGCACAGGGATATTCTGCAGATTCGGATCGCTGCTGGAGAGGCGACCGGTGGCAGTTATCGTTTGATTGAAGTTGGTGTGGATGCGGCCCGTACGAGGATTGATGAGTTGGGGCAACGCATCGAGGTAGGTGCTGATGAGCTTCTTCTTGCCGCGATACTCGAGAATCTTGTCCACAATGGGATGCTTAGTACGGATGCGCTGCAGGATCTCCTCGTTCGTGGAATAGGCTCCTGCCTTGGTTTTCTTCGCGTTGGGCAGCAGCCTCAGGCGGTCGAAGAGCACTTCTCCCACCTGTTTCGGAGAATTGATATTGAAGGCTTCACCTGCCAGCTCGTGAATCTCCTTCTCGAGGTCAGAGAGCTGATTCGTCAGCAGTTCACTGCTCTGGCGCAGGGCCTCTGTATCCAGACAGACACCCGCACGCTCCATATCTGCCAAAACAGGCATCAGCGGCATTTCTATCTCTTCGAACAGATGCAGGGCACCTTCGGCTTCGAGCAGTGGAAGGAAGACATTCTTCAGGCGCAACGTGATGTCAGCATCCTCAGCGGCATAAGTACAGACCTCTTCCACCGGCACCTCGCGCATCGTCTTCTGTGTCTTACCGCGCTCTTTCTTACCAATCAGTTCTTCGATGTGGATGGTCTTATAACGCAGATACGCCTCAGCAAGATAGTCCATTCCGTGATGCATTTCAGGTTGCAGAAGATAGTGAGCTATCATCGTGTCAAACATAGGTTCTGCAAGCCTCACGCCGTAGTTCTGCAGGACGGTGAAGTCATACTTCAGGTTCTGTCCTATCTTGAGAATACCCTTGTGCTCATACACGGGTCTGAATTCATCGACAATAGCCTGAGCCTCTGCACGATCTTCGGGAATCGGGACATAGTAAGCCTCACGTTCCTTGACGGCAAAGCTCAACCCCACCAGCTCCGCATCGATTGCTTCTTTTGATGTTGTTTCTGTGTCCAGGCAAACCTCTTTCGCAGCCAGAAGAATCTTTATCAGGTTCGAGCGGGAATCAGGGGTGGCACAAAGGATATAACGAGAGCCACAGGTGGATGCAGAAGCAAACTCCACTCCCTCACTACTTCCTGATTGAGAGGGGTCGAAGACCTGTGCGGATTGGGGTTCGGCGAAGAGGTCGAGCTGTCCATCATTCGCGGAGAACATATCCATTTGTCCGTCTGTGCCGGACGGGTTCTGCTGCCGCTCGGCAGTCTTCGTCGGCGGGTTCGTTCCTGCGGGTGAGGAAGAAGGCTGCATTCTCCTTCTTGCCAGACTCCTCATCTCCAGCTCTTCGAATTTCCGCACCAGCTGTGGGATGTCTGGCTCACTGGTGGCCAGCGCCTCCATATCCAGTTGAATAGGCACATCTGTGATAATCTTTGCCAGCCAGCGCGAGAGCTCTATCTGCTCGCGATTGCCCTCCACGCGTTCCTTCAGTTTGCCCTTCAGCTGGTTGGTATTTGCCAGCAGGTTCGCGATGCTTCCGAACTGCTGTATAAGCTGCGAGGCCGTTTTCTCTCCTACGCCTGGACATCCTGGAATGTTGTCTGCCGCATCACCCATCAGCCCAAGGATATCTACCACTTGTTCTGGATTCTCTATGCCCCACTTCGCGCAGATCTCATCGGGGCCGAGGATATCGAAGCCCGCGCCCATCGTCTTCGGTTTGAACTGCCGCACATGGGGCGACACCAGCTGTCCGTAGTCCTTGTCTGGAGTCATCATATACGTATCGATTCCAGCGACCTCAGCCTGCGCCGCCAGCGTTCCTATGACATCGTCAGCCTCGTAGCCTTCCACCTCCAGCACGGGAATGCGATATGCCGCAAGGATTTCCTTGATGACAGGCACCCCGAAACGAATGGCCTCGGGGGTCTCATCGCGCTGCGCCTTATAGAGGGGATAGCGCTCATGGCGGAACGTACCGCCGTGAGGATCGAAGGCGACTCCTATATGCGTGGGCTGTTCCTTTGCCAGCACATCTTCCAGCGTGTTGAAGAAACCGAAGATGGCCGAGACATTCTCCCCACGGCTGTTGATCCGCGGGTTCTTGATGAGACCGTAGTACGCACGATAGATGAGTGCATAGGCATCGAGCAAAAATAGTTTCATAGGCTCAGGACTCTATTATCCGTAAAAAATGACCAATTCGTAATTACATCAGTTGCTGAGTTCCCATTTGATATGCCCCAGACGGTGGAACAGCAGGATGAGCAGAGCCTCGATGATGTAGGCAATCAGATAGCTGTACCACAAATAGTCAGGAGCGACTTTGGAAACAATCCATAGAACGGGGATGACGGTCAGCGACAAAGCGAAGGACAGGAACAGCGCCATGCGGTGGCAGCCATACAGCTTGTAGACAATCATCAGCGCATAGATGTAGCAGAAGGGAATGAAGCTCAGGGCGAAGATGCGCAGTGCCCTACTTCCCTCGGCAATCATGCCTGCCTCACTGGCTCCGAAGAAACGGGTGATGACCTGGGGGTCGATCCAGACAAAGACACAGGTGATGATCATCGCTATGGTAATGAAGCCGAACGACTTTGTCAGCACCAGCCTGAAAGCCTCGTTGTCACCTTTTCCCACCTGAATGGCTCCTAAGGACTGAATGGTCCGGCAGACGCCAGCCAGGAAGAGGTTGTAGATCTGCAGAAGGTTCATACATACGGCGAAGGCAAAGATACCCGTGCGCCCTAATGACGACAGCACAATGTTGTTGGCACTGAACAGCAGCAGCGTAAGACAGACAGAAGCAATAGCCAGCGGTGCACCCTGGGAGATGATTTGTGATAGGGCGTTCCTGAACTTCAGCTCTACGTCCTGGAACAGCAGCCGCAGGTGGTTGTCCTTGTAGCGGAAATGCCAGCACATAATGGCAATACCCACAATGTGTCCTACAATGGTCGCCGTTGAAGAGCCTCCGATGCCCCAGCCTAAGAGCTGAATAAAGACGATGTCGAGCGACAGGTTGACAGCGTTGTCTATCAGTATGGCAATGGAAACAAGCCTCGGGCTGCCATCAACCCCCACCATCGTAGAGAGGGCCCACATGAGCATGTAGGCAGGTGAGCCTATCAGCATAATACTTAAATACTTGTATGTAGGCTGAAAGAGGTGCTCGTTGTTGCACAACAGACCGGTGACCGTATCCGGACAGAACAAACCTGTCAGGGTAAACAGCAGTCCAACTATCAGGCATGACGTCAAGGACAGCGTATAAAAATAGGCAGCGCGCGACATGTTCTTCTTGCCTATTTCCACTCCCACCAGCATACCTGCTCCTGCGGCCAGAAGCATGTTCAGCGTGAACATGAACTGTACCACCGGACGTGTCAGGTTGATGGCGCTGACAGCATCCTCGCCAATGAGATTGCCTACGATAATCGCATCCACGACATTACCCAGACAGCCGGAAAGGGCGATAAGGATTGCCGACCACAGGAAACGCCAGAACTGGCTGTTGAATGCTTTTCTTTCTGCTTGATTCATATACTTATTGCTATTGCATATCGTTTACTCAAAGAAACCGAATCCACCAATCGTGGTGAGCATGCGTTCAACATAGTCCCACGAAGTGGGCGAGAAGGCGAAGCCGAGGCGATATAGCACCTGAGTGGTGTAGTCGTTGTCGCGAGCGACATCTGCCGTCTTCTGGCCATGAGCCATATCCTGATAAGCCAACAGCGAAGCCATCTGGCGTGCCTTCTGCGGATCACTCTTGGCCTCATCCATAGCCTGTGCGAACTCCTCTTGTTCCACGAAACGGATACCTTCGCCCACACTCTTCAGACCCATAAGCACATCGCCCAGGAACTGACCGTGAATGTTGTATGGATGGAAGACAACGCACTCCTTAGGCGTGGTGGCCAACAGCACAATGGCGCTGCTCACTTCGTTGATGGGCGAGAACTCCACCCGTTTGTTACGCATGGAATACGGGCAGCAACCCAACATATTGTAGACCTTGATGCGGCCCATGAACGAGTTGGTGCTGAAGTTTGCCTGGAACTCACCGTCTGTGGAGCGGGCTGCCAGATTACCGACACGCATAATCTTTGCATTCAGCCCATGCAGGGCTATCGCATCGAGGATGAGCCGCTCGGCCATGAACTTCGAGTAGATGTACTTGTTGCCCAGATACTGCCCCATGTAGAGACGCTGCTCTGTGAAGATGTCGTCCTTGATGTCGCCAGCCCACATACCACGGGTACTGGCTGTGGATATATGCACGAGTTTGGCACCAGTCTGGATGCAGAATTCCACACAACGTTTGGCACCGCCGATGTTCACGTCTTCAATCTCCGTTCCCTCGGAGAAGTGCTTCACGATGGCTGCGCAGTTGAAGACCGTTGACAGCTGACAGTCTACTCCTGACAATTTCTCTGTCAAGTCTTCTGTCACATCACCCAAGATGATATGCAGGCGGTTGCCGAAGAGGCTCTTGAAAGAGTCGGAGAAGTAGTAATAGAGCAGACTGCGCAAACGGTTCTCTGCTGCCTCCTGGGTCTTTCCTCGAACCAGACAGTAGATATTCGCTGCATCCGAGTCGATAAGTTCACGCAGGATGTGGATGCCCAGATAACCTGTAGCACCTGTCAGCAGGACATTGCCCAGCTGTTGGCGCTCGCCCTTTCGGAAGTTGGCAAGGGTGTTGCGCTGCAGCAGGTTGTTGATGGCGGTATAGTCGAAGCCCGTGATCTCATCAGCACCCGTCTCGACCGTCTCGCCAGTAACCAGTTCTGCTAACTTGCGCGGTGTCGGGTTGGCGAAGACATCGCCGTAGGCCACATGCACTCCAGCCTTGTCGGCTTCGATGATGACACGCGTGACGACCAGTGATGTTCCTCCGAGGTCAAAGAAGTTGTCGGTGGCTCCCACCTTATCCATCTGAAGGATTTTGGCGAAGATGTCACAGAAGGTGCGTTCCGTGTCGTTGGCCGGTGCCTCATACTCTCCGCTGAGAGCCAGCTGAGGCTCGGGCAGTGCCTTCACGTCTGTCTTGCCGTTGGGGGTCATCGGCATTTCCTTGAGCTGCAGATAAGCCGTTGGCACCATGTATTGTGTCAGGCTCTTCGAGATTTCAGTTTTCAGCACATCGGGTGCAATGTCGCGGTCGGCAGTATAGTATGCACAGAGGTGCTCCTTGTCGTTCAGCTTGCGGATGAGGATAACCACTTTCTTCACGCCCTCGACCTTCAGCATGACGTTTTCGATCTCGCCCAGCTCTATACGCAGACCACGCAGCTTGATCTGATGGTCAGTACGTCCGAGGATGACTACATTTCCATCGGGCAGCCACTTGGCATAGTCGCCCGACTTGTAGATACGTGTGCCGTGATACTCCACAAAGCGTTCGCGGGTCATCTCATCGAGGTTGTTATAGCCTCGGGCTACGCCGCGACCTCCGATATATAGTTCACCCACCACGCCAGCAGGCAATTCATTCCCATCGGCATCCACGATGAACTCCTTGACATTCAGCTGCGGCTTGCCGACAGTCACCAGCTTCACGTCTGTCAGTTCTGCATTGTTCGATGCCACCGTAATCTCCGTGGGACCATAGCAGTTGAAGATGCGTGCCTTCGTGACACTGCGCATCTGTGAGAGCAGCTGGTCGCTGAACTTCTCGCCACCAGCGCGGCAGATATTCACCTTTGCAATGGCATCGCAGAAATCGGGGCTGGTGAGCCATGTTTGCCAGCGCGAAGGTGTTCCGCTGACCATATTGATTTGTTGCTCCTGCATCAGATGTGCCAGGTCGATGGGATTGTTGGCCTGTTCCTCTGTTGCCAGAATCAGGGTCTTACCATTGAAGTAACACATGCCGATATCCTGCAGTGCTGCATCAAACGAAATAGTGGTCACACTCAGCATCCGCTTGGCATCGGTCATCACAGCATGGGCAAAGACATTCGCCGGATGACCATAGAGGTAGTTGCAGATGCCCTCGTGGCGCAACATCACGCCCTTGGGACGACCTGTGGAACCACTGGTATAGATCAGGTATGCAAGGTCGTCTGGAGTGACGTTTGTAGCGGGCTGTTCGGTTTCGGCTGTCTTCAGGAGTTCCTCGGCCAGCTCGGGTGTGATGATCAGCTTCGCCTCGCTGTCTTCAAGAATCAGCTTCACGCGGTCGGCAGGATAGTCGGGATCGCAGGGGATGTAGGCAGCACCGGCTTTCAGCACACCGAAGAGCGAGAGGATGAGGCGGCTGGTGCGCGGCAGCAACAAGGCCACACGGTCACCAGTCTCTACGCCACGCTGGCGAAGACCATTGGCAATGCGGTTCGTCAGTTCGTCCATCTCACGATAGGTGTAGGTGGCATCGCAAGCGACCAGTGCCTCCTGGTCCGGTTGTTGCTCTGCGAAATGGCCGATGCACTCATGGAACAGCTTGAAAGGTGCTTCTCCGGTTGCCGTCTGGCGCAGGTGGCTCAGTTCCTCTTCCTGATTCTTGCTGACAATCGACAGCTGGCGCACCTTCATCTGCGGTTGGGCAATCATACGTTCGGCTACGGCCACGATGCTCTCTGCCAGGGCGTTGCCCAGACGTTGGGAATAGAGCGAGTCGTCGTACTGCACCAGCACGCCACGCGACTCTATCTTGATATTGATCTTGAACTTCGGCACATTCAGTTCCAGCAGTTCCTGATGAATGGGCTGGCCATTGACCATGTACTGCGAGAGCACGCCCACCTGATAGGCGTATGCGATGGCGGGCTGGAAACCGAAGTCTGTAGCGATGCGGGCAAAGGGATAGTCCTCATGGCGCAACGTCTCATCGAAGGTGTTGCAGACCTGATGCAGATACTCGGCAACGGTCACGTCGTCGATATTCAGTCCGAGGGCAAGGGTATTCACGAACATGCCCACCGTGTCTGCAATCTTCAGGTTCGAGCGCCCGCTGCTGATGGTGCTGAGATAGACCTCGCGGTTGTTGGTGTAGCGCGAGATGACATAGCTCGTGGCAGCCAGGAAGAGGTGGGCAGGAGTGATTTCCTGCTGACGACAGAAGGCTGCTGCCTTGTCGTAATCTGCCGGGCATACGGCCTCGCCGATGAAGCCCTGCTGCTCGGTTTTGGGCAGGTCGGCAGGAATCTCGCTGGCTCCCTCGCAGGTCTGCAGCTTTTCGGCAAAGAACTGCCGGGCGGACTCGAAGGTGTCGCTCTCCTGAGCCTGCTGCTGGTCGCTCACGAAGTTGAGATAGGTATAGGCCTCCTTCTCTACGGGCTTTCCTTCGAGGGCTGCACTTATCTGACGTATCAGCAGGTCGGCAGATCCGCCGTCGAAGACGAGGTGATGCACGTCCATCAACAGGTGCACTCCGCTCTCGGTCTTCACCACCTCAAAGCGGTAGAGGGGTGCTTTCTGCAGATTGAACGGGCGCACAAACTCATTCTTGTAAGCCGCCAATGCCTCGTCACTCATCTCCGTGATGGGCACTTCTACTGCCACGCTGTCGGCTAAGGTCTGCACGATGGCGTCGCCCTCGGTCGTAAAGTGAACGCCCATTTCGGGATGGGCCTCCACGACCTTCTTCACGCCGTCTGCCAGTTTCGCGGCCTCCACTCCAGCAGGATAGCTGAGCAGATAAGGAATGTTGTATATCGTTGAAGTAGGATTCTTCAGGCACTCGAAGTAGACACCCATCTGTGCATAGGAGAGGGCCGCACGCTCGAGAGATGCGCTGGTCGCGGCCTTTGCTTCGACGGCGGCTCCTGAGCCCTGATTCATGAAGCCTTTCAGGATTTCATTCTCAATACTCTGCAGGGTGCCGCTCTTCACCAGGCTCTTCGCGTCGAGCGAGACGCCGTAGCGCTTGTTCATCTGCACAGCGAGCTTGATGGCGGAGATCGAGGTGAGGCCTGCATAGCCCAGCACGGTGGTGATATTGAATTCGGTGTTGTTCACGATGGCGGCAATCATCTCGTGCAGCTCCTGTTCCAGCACGTTCATGGGTGCCTGCACCGTTTGCTGTGACTCTGCCGCAGCAGCCTTCACGGGCTTCGGCAGTGCACGCTTGTTCACCTTCTGGTTCTGGTTCAGGGGAATGGCATCTATCTGCATCGTCACAGCGGGCACCATATACGGCGGCTTCTGGTCGAGGATGAAGTCGTTCAGGGCCTCGATATCTATCTGCTGGTCGCTGACGATATATGCAGCCACGAACTTGCCCGTTCCCCCTTCTTCTTCGAAGGCTTGCACGGTGACATCCTTGATGCCGGGGAACTCGCGGATCACGGTTTCCACCTCCTTCAGCTCAATGCGGAAACCGCGAATCTTCACCTGACCGTCTCTGCGGCCCACGAACTGAATGTTGCCGTCAGGCAGGTAGCGCACGATGTCGCCCGTGCGATAGACGCGATCATACTTTTCAGTTCCCTGCGCCACAAAGGGATTGGCAATAAACACCTCTGCCGTCTTCTCCGGACGGTTCAGATAGCCCCGACTCACCTGAGGGCCGCTGATCCACAGCTCGCCGGCAGCACCTGCGGGCAGACGATGCCCCTGCGGGTCAACTACATAGAGGTGCATATTATCGATAGCGTGGCCGATGGGAATATCCTGGAGCTTGCGCACTACATCGAAGACGGTCACGAGCACCGTGGTCTCCGTGGGACCATAGACGTTCATGAGCTTAAAGCCCTTAGGCGGGGTGATGGAAGCCAGCTTCTCGCCACCTGTCGAGAGGTACTGCAGCGTGTGGTTCTCGATATTCGAAGCGAACTGATAGGCCACCTGGGTGGTCATGAAGGAATGGGTGATCGCCTCGCGCTCGAAGTAGTCGTTCAGGGCCACCAGATCCAGGCGCAGTTCCTCGGGAACGATATAGAGGGTGGCACCACAGGTGAGAGCCGGATACATATCCATCATGCAGGCATCGAAGCCGTAGCTGGCATAGGCGGCCACCTTGTGTCCGTGCTGCAGGCTGTAGTAGCGCTGATACCAGTGGCAGAAGCAGACGAGATTGCCGTGAGTCAGCTGACAGCCCTTGGGAACGCCCGTAGAGCCGGAGGTATAGAGAAGAATAAACAAGTTGCTGGGCTTCACCTCGACATTCAGGCATTCCGTCATTTCGAGGTTCAGGAAATCCTTGGTCAGCAGCACCTCGCCCTGATACTCGTCCACGATGGGGCGCAGCTCTTCGTCGGCAATCAGCAGCTTCGCGCTCGCATCCTGCATCATGAAGTTCAGGCGCTCTTTCGGATAGGTGGGATCCAGGGGCTGGTAGGCACAGCCGGCTTTCAGCACACCCAGCGAGGCAATGGCCATCCACTCGCAACGGGGAATGAGTACCGAGACCACATCCTCTGCGCCCAGTCCCTTGCTGGAGATGTACCCGGCAATGCGGTCGCTGATGGCATCCACTTCGGCATAGGTATATTTCTTGTCCTTGTAGACGACAGCGATGCTATCGGGCGTAGCCTTCGCCTGCTGGCGGAACAGCGAAACGATGGTCTGGGTGTCGTCATAGGGCACTTCGGTCTGGTTGAAGCTGTCGAGCGTTGCCACCTGCGAGGGCGTGGTGATGTCCACATCGCGCAGATACTCCTCGGTGAGGAATCCCTCCACCACCGCCTCGTAGCTTTCCAGATACTGGCTGATGATTTCGGGCGAATATTCGTTGGAGTTGTATTCTGCCTTGACCTGGTATTTGCCGTTCAGGATGAAGGCTTTCAGGTAGAGCGATGCTTCCAGCGTGCTGTTGCACAGGCGAATGGTCTTCATGGGCTTGTCGCACAGCTTCTCGTCGGCAAACATCATTCCGTGCCAGGCAAACATCGAGTTGCTCTGCAGCCCGAGGTCGTTCACCACATCGCTGAAGGCATAGACATCGTGCTTGCGGCAACCGCTCATCTGATCCTGCCCGGCCTTCAGGTAATCCAGCACCTTCGTTTCGTTGTCGAACTTCGCATACACGGGCAGCGTCTTCACCGTCATGCCCACAGAGTGGAGGAATCGCTTGTCTGTGCGTCCGTTGTAGATGGTGGTGAACAGCGACTCCTGTTCATTATTGTATTTTGCCAGCAGGAAGCTGTAGACCGTGGTGAAGAAATTGCTCTTGAAGATACCTTTCTCCTTGCAGAAGGTATCTACGCGGGCCATATCCACGCCCAGGGTGCGCACCATACTTGCCTCCGAGTGTTCCGGAATCTCCAGGTCGGGCATCAGCTGCGTGTAGCAGTCGCCGCAGTCGAAGTTCTGGGCATACCATTGCTTGCCTTCCTCGAAAGCTGCCGTCTTGCGCAGCTCGGCCTCTGCCGTTGCCACTTCCGCCATCGTCAGTGCCTCGGGTTCCAGCGCCTCGCCGTTGTAGGCTTTCTCCAGATCGGCCAGCATCACCTTCAGCGTTGTTCCGTCGCCGATGATGTGGTGGATGTCGAGGAAGAAGTAGAAGTGCTCTGCATCCTTCAGCAGGCGGATATGGAACAGCCGGTCGTTGTAGATGTCGAAGGGCACGATGAGGTAGTTGAGAGCCGCCAGCTGTTCGGTGAAGGATTTCCCCTCGAGATTCAGGTTCTCCACCGGCTCCACCTCGAGGCTGAAGGTCTCTGCATCATCAATGGTTTGCAGCGGGTCGCCGTCGCTGTTCAGTTCGATGCGGGTGAACAGGGTAGGGTGGGCTGCCACAGCAGTCTCGATGGCCCCCTTGAGTTTCTCCTCGTCCAGAGTGCCGTCGAGCACATAGAGATAAGGCAGATTATAACAAGCCTCTCCCTGATGTGCCACACACTCCACGTAGAGACCGAATTGTACTTTAGATAATGGTGCGGAAGTTTTCATATAGTAGGTTTTTTAATGGTTATTCTCAGAATTTATAGGTGGCCGACAGGCTGACGGTGAACGGACGGATGAACGTACCCGCCGTGTAATAGCCCTTCAGCAGCGAGTCGTCGGTGATGGTGTTGGCGGCGGCAATGCTGCCGTTGGCTCCCGACTGGAAGAAGAGATTGGTGGCGCTGAGCTGCAGCTTCAGCCGCTTGTTCACCGTCCAATCCACGCCAGCGAAGGTCTCCCAGTGGCCGTCGAAGTAGACATTGTTCACCAGCGAGGCATACTGGCGGCTGTAGTAGCGGGCGCTGACCCACAGGCGCCAGTTCTTGATCCGATAGCTGGGATCCAGCTCCAGCAGCACCCGCGACATGCCCGTGACGTAGTTGCGGTTGTAGTCCAGCACCTCTGTCGAGCCGTCGCTGAACGTCAGGGGTACGCTGAAGTTCCGGTACCTGGGTTCCTGATAGGTGGCGAGCACGTGCATCGAGAAATCGCCGAACATGAACGTGGCGTCGGCCGTGACGCCCAGCGTGCCGATATCATAGGTAGTGTTCTTGCCCTGCGTCTCGCTGACGCCTCCCACCTGCTTGGTGAAGTACTGCGTGGAACCGATATTGCGGCTGTTGATATAGCTGAACATCGCAGAGGCGTGCACCCAGGAGTTCTCATAGCTGATGCCTGCGCGCAGCAGCTGCTTCACGTAAGGCTTCTCGCTGGGCAGGGTCTCGAAGCGGAACTGGTCGAAACGCCGCTGCTGGTTGCAGTAGAGATACTCTCCCGTGAGGAACAGCCGCGAGACCAGCTGGTAGTTGGCGCGCGCCACACCGATGATGTTCATCTTCGTGCGCTTGTGGGTGCTGATGCTGGCGGTGCCGTCGTTGACATAGAAACCCGGATGCCGTTTGTTGTTGGTCTGCGCGCCCTCGTTCACAGCGATATCATAGTTGCTGTGGAACAGCTCTGCACGCAGGCCGTAGAAGAGGTTCAGCCGCGGAGTCACATTCCAGTCGTCGATGGCATAGAGGCTGAGGAAATGTTCGCGGCCGCGACCGTAGTTCGCCGAGCTGTTGTAGTCCCATTGCCGGTTGCCGTTGACCAGCAGCCTCGAAGGATTGTTCTCCACCGACTGGGCGATGGTCACGTTGGCAGCCTGGGCATATTGGTAAGAGAACCAGTAGCTCAGACCCAGGTTCGTGGTGCGGCCGTTCCATTTGCGCACGAGTTCCGTCTTGGCCAGCGTCTCGAAGAAATCAAAGTGCTGGGCAAAGAGCAGGCGCTGCTGCATCAGGCCGCTGTACTGCTGCCCGTCGGCCGTAGTGATGCTGCGTCCCTTGGCGTCCTGGCCGTTCGTGATCTCGTCGATGCCCGTCTCAGAGAAACCGATCATCTTCATGTTCTTGGTGCCCGTCAGGTGCACGCGGCTGTCCAGACTCCAGCGGTCGTTCAGCCGATTATTCATCATCAGCGTCAGGTCGTGGATCAGGCGGCGGTTCTCGTCATTGACATCCGTATCGTGCAGCTGACCCGTCTCCAAGTCCATATAGCTGAATCGCACATCAGAGGGCATATATGAGTCGCGCCCCAGACGGAAGCCGTTGAGCTGGCTGATGCTGCCGTCGCCGTTGTAGATGAAGGGAGCGCGGTCACAGCCGAACAGTCCGTCGCGGTTCATCGTGAGCTTATACAGCACCGAAGCCTCTGACTGCCCCCAGCGATGGGTCACACCCGCCTTGTAGATCTGCGTGTTGTTGACGAAGGTCACATGCTTCGGATGCACCGACGTGGGGTCGAGGTTGGCATACACCCCAGCGGTGAAGTACCACCCCTTGGCCAGCGCACCGTTCAGGTTGCCGTCCACGAGGATGAGGCCGTCGTTATTGGTCTTTGCGCTGAACGTGCCGTGCAACTTGTCCGAACCCAACGCGGTATGGCTGTTGACCGAGAAGCCCAGCACACCCGAACGCAGCGCCGTCTCCTCGATGCCCATCAGACCCACATCAGCATAGCTGCTGCCGCCTGCCCAGTGAACATAGGGGTAGATAGGACTCCATGTCGAGGCCACAGGCATACCGTCTTCCATGATCATCGTGCCGCCCGTCTCGCCCGGCAGACCGATAGGAATGTCGCGAGGCTTGGCTGAGGCCGAAGCATCGAGCATTACATTGCGGTCGTCGCCCTGAACGTCGGCCACAGCAGTGGAATCATTTTCCTGGGCCCATGACATCAGCGGGACAAAGACCAACAAGAGTAAAGTATGGCGCATATTTTTTGTGGTTATTATCATAATTCAGACGGCAAAAGTACCAAAATAAATTCAATTTATCACCAAAAAATCCAAAAAAGTAACATTTTCGCACGCCAACCCGCCCAACTTTACATCTTTTCACCCACCTTTGGCCTCACCACACACAAAATGAACACAAAAAAGCCCGCCGCGTCATCTCGACACAGCGGAGCTCCAACGTTTCATTTTTCAACATTTCCGCTCGACCTTTGGTCGCTTCATACCTGAAGAACCGTTGTCAGATGCCTACTGCATCACTTGAAACTTGAATTTTCTAAATCTCTTATTTTCTAATTTCCTTATTTTCTAATTTTCAACGTCACCTGCCGATTCCTCCCCACCCGCTTCAGCGACACGTGCAGCCAGTAGCTGCTGCCGCTGTGCTCGCGCAGCAGCTGGTCGAAGTGCAGGTTATCCATGATCCACTCCGCCCACTCGCGCATCTTCTTCCGCGCCTCGGGGCTATGGGAGTCGGGCACCAGCCTCCCCTCCTTCGATAGAATAAAGGGACAAATATCCGCCGCCTCGCCCCGCATGTGCTGGCTGCTCTTTACTCCTCCCACGGCCCGATTCAGTTCCGCACAGCGGTAGCCGCTGCTGACATAAACAGGTTCGCCGAAGTGCTCCCTCAGCGGTTCCAGCACCTCCTCGCACAGATTCTTGATGTTCGGCACCAGCTCCGCCGGCACCCTGTTGTCGATGTGGAGCCGGGCGGCCGCTCCCGACCGCTCGAACTCCTGTAATGTAAAATGTTTTGTCAATTGCATAACTTTATACTTTTAAACTCTTAAACTTTAAACCTTAAACCTCAAGCTTCGTAAGTGATGCCGCCATTTCAATGGCTGGTAATGATGATGTTAATGGATAGCGTGCCGTAGGTACGCGACAGGGATTTGATGTCGCGTACCTAAAGGCACGCATATTCTTTTCCATCTTATACCAGCCATTAAAATGGCTGGCTACCTCTGTCATGCCCCGCTGGGGCATTGCGTTAAAGGTTATTATCACATTGTTATGCCGCTGGGGCATTGGAAATTGATGCCTACGGCATCACTTGCGAACTCTAAACTCTAAACTTTAAATTTCAAACTCTAAACTTTAAACTCTTAAACCTTTAAACTCTTAAACTTTTCTTACTTACATTTATCGCCGTACTCTTCGGAAACGCCACGCTGTACGCGGCGTCGAGGGCACGGAGGTTCACACGGTAATAGCTGATGCCCAGCCGTACCGACACGATGGCGCGCAGCAGTTCGCGATGCTTGCGCGGATAGAGCGAGGGCGGTGGCAGTTCATCGTAGCCGCAGGGGGCATCCTCATCGTCGAGGTCTATGCGATGGATGACCTCCCAGATGAAGTCGTCGGTGGCGCGGAGGCCGAACCACGACCGCAGCAAGTTCCTGATGCAGAAACGCTTGTACTGACCTCCGAGGAGGCGCCTCGTGCGCTCTAACCGTAGCCAGAGCTGCACGAAGCATTCTTGGGTGTTGGTAATATCCATAATCCAAAATCCTTAATGACTAATGACTTAATGACTAATGACTATTTCCAACTCTTTCCTGTAGCGGAACTTCTCTGTTTGAACGATTAGCCCTTGTCTGCGCCAGTTCTTTAGCATCTGTTGCACGCTATTTCGCGAAACACCAGCCCCTTTGATGGCAACACTCTGTTGAAAAGCCTGGTCAAAGTTGAACTCTACGTCCAGTCGCTCGAAGATGGAATCATTCTTGCTGCTACGTCTGCGCTCGCTACCTCCCGCATAATCCCTGCTGCCGAAGGCATTCTCTATGCGTTCGCGGAAGAAGTACAGGGCGTTCTCTATCAGGGAGTCGGCGATGATGTCGAAGACCTCCAGCATAGTGGGCGTCTGCGCCTTCAGCAGCAGTTCCCGCCACAGGCTGGGCTTCTGCTTCAGCTGCGCCTCGGCACCATTCAGTCCGTACTTCTGAATCAGTCCCTCGCACACCTTGCAGAGCATCAGGCAGCAGGTCATGCGCTGGGCCGTCACACACACGCGGAAGCGCTGGCGGGCACGCACCTTATCGTCATTTTTCATCGTCTCCAAGCGGACGACCTCCAACCACTCGCGCCCTTTGGCCTCTAACTTCGGCAACACCACCTCGCCCTGCATCAGTGGCAGCAGATGGGCCACCTGCTGGATGCGTTCCTGCTGGCGAGCAGTCAGCACAGGCGGTTTATCTTCCAACGGAGCATAGGTGTTGTCAGGGGTGCGGGCTACGGCGATACGGCTCTGAAAACCATCGGTGTAGTTTGAGACCACGCGGTAGAGGGCATCGGGAGTGCCGCACATCGTCACGTTCCACAACAGCCGGTCGATATGCACATTCACGGCCTCCGCACTGCGTGCCTCGCGTTCGTATTTGGTGCCATCGTAACTCTGGCGAAGCATCACCGAGAAATCGCTCATCGTGGACTTCCATTTCTGTGCCACCGTATCAGCCTCCGGTGTAAAGGAAAATGCGTGCTTGCCCTCCGTGTTGGCCAGTCGCTCGGCCAGGTTGGCAACGGTGTTGTTGAGGGTCAGACACCTTACCGGCAGCTTCGGTTCTTCGGGCTGTTCCTTCTTGTTCTTGGCCGCGCGTTTCTTGGCGCGCCACTCATCTTCCTGCTGCTGGTACATGATGTCCAGCGCCTTCACCTCGCCCATCCAGGCATCGACGACGGGGTCTATCGAGCCCTTGCCGCTTGCGAAGTCGCCCGCGATGTAGCTGATGAGGTTCAGCCCCTTCTTCTGGTTGTGCACATCGAGCACCACGCCCGTTGCCAGCGCCCCGATACACGGGCAGATGGCCGTCACCACAGGCATCGCCAAAGCAGGCCCTACAGCATCAATCGATTCCTTCACCCCTTGCGGCATCTTTCGAGTTGAAAAGTTGAAACGTTGAAACGTTGAAAGTTGCTCTTCGTCCAGATCCGTCTCAACATCTTCCATCTGACGTCCCTCATCGTCCTTCTTCTGCGCCTTGGCATTGATTTCGCGCAGCGAGGCGTTCATAAAGCCCTTGTCGGCATCGTACTTGTCGTAGAAATAGTCGATAAGCTTCTGGCAGTCCTCAGTGGCAGAGTAGTTCGGCAACCTTACGGCCACCACCGCCCGCAGCTGCTGGCGACTCATCAGCTTGGCCACACCCACCGACAGCACCGCCATCAGGTTCGTGTGCCAGTTGTGCTCACCCCAAACATCCATCGCGCCGGCATTCAACCCCGCCTGCTGAGCGCAGAGGTCGAAGGCCGTAAGCGAGGCGGGGGATGGAGTAGACCCACCTCCCAGCCTGTCCGTCCTCAGATTAGGAGTTAATCTTCGGTCGCTCGGGGAGTTTGACATTAAGTCAACCTCCTCTTCCCTCGCTACCCTGGCCACTTCGTTAGGGAGGGGAGTAGATACATTAGTAGCGCGTGAGGCGGATGCCCGCTCAGTTGATACCACTCCCTCCCTCACAGGGAGGGTGAGGGGTGGGTCTTGGGTTGGGGGTGGGTCTTGGGTGAGGGGTGGGTCTGCTCTGAAGATCTCATCACTTAGATAAATCAAATCCTCCTCACTCGCCGTCGTGGTGAAGAACACCCTTGTGATGTCCTTGGCGCCCTTGTCGAACTCCACGCCCAGCAGTTCACTGGCCCAGCGCAGGTTCTCCTCCTGACTCATCTCAGGGCGGCGGCGGAACACCAGATGGTAGCCCTTCCCTCGGGCACTCATCTCCAGCATCAGCAGCCCCAGCTCGTCCTTCTTCGTCAGGATGCGCTCTCGCAGCGGCAGCATCTCCTCCGGCGCGATGTGGTCGATGTCCATGCCCACCGTCGAGCTCATCGTCTTCGAGCCTTTCAGGCTCCCGTTCTCGTTGGGCAGACAGCTGTAGTTCATCTGCACCAGCTTATGCTTCTGCCGCTCATCGCCCTCGCGGATGCGGCCGACATTAGCAATCTGGTCCCCGCTGTTCCTCAGCGTCAGGTACTCCGGGCGCGAGAGGACGGGGCGCATCATCTTCGCCCCATCCTTGTAATAAATTCGGTATATTTTACGATTTCAGGATTAGAAATTAGGGTATCCCAGTTTGGCATTCAGATAGCGCAGGCCGTCCAGCGTCCACGTCATGTACACCTTCACCTTCTTCTCGCCCTTCAGCGAGTAGGAGACATGGGTGCGCTGGCGCACCAGGTTGCGGTCGGCCAGCTCGTCGGCGATGTTCCAGTGCCCGCGGCTGCGGTACTGGATGCCCATCTCCGCCAGCACCGCGTTGAAGTCAAAGACCGTCATGTTGAACGTCTTCGCCACCTGCGTCGCCGTCAGCGAGTCCTCAGCGTCGGCGTTCAGCTCGCGAAGCCCCTCACCGATGATCTCGTCGGCCAGCGCCAGGATCTCATGAGGTTCGGGCAGGTAGAGCTGCTGATGACGCTTGCGCTCTTCCAGCTCCAGCTCCTCCCAGCGCAGCACCAGCCGTGCGCGAGCCTCGTCGTTGAACTTCGTGGCGATGTACAGGCACTCCGTCTTCGTCAGTTCGTAGTAGGGATCACAGCGAACGGCACCGTTGCCGATTCTTACCTCTCGGAACATCAGCGCAAATTTGCGCCCATGCACTTTTTCCCATGCAGGCTCCATCTTTCTGATAGCCTTCATGAGGTCTTTGTGTTGTTTACCCGTCAGCTCGGCAATCTCGAGCGACGTCATCGTCTGTTGGTTGTTGAAAATAGGAATGTTTGTCATTGTCTTGAGTTGTTTTGCGAGAAGAAGTGTCCAGAATCCGGCGGCCACCTTTAATCACGTGAAGACCCCTTCCGCTTCAACTCAAAGGGTTAATTTTCAATTATCAATTATCAATTCTCAATGTTTCCGCTCGGCGCCTTCTTAAGACTCGCTTTGCTCGAATAAGCGTCCCTTTGGGCCGAGCGGCGACGCTTCACGCTTGAAGAACTTGTCAACTTGTCAACTTGTCAACTTGTCTACTCGTCAACTTGTCAACTTGTCTACTCGTCAACTTGTCAACTTGTCAACTTAACTTAACGATATCACTTGCCAGCACCTCCTGGAACGTCTGACCCTGATATTCGTGGGTCGTGAATCGGAGCGTGGCTGCCACCACATCCCCTTGGTAGAACTTGCACGCGGCCAGATTGCCCAGCATCGTGCACACATATTCGTTCTCGTACTTGCCGCCGCCCAGCTCCCGGAGCACCATGTTGCACTTCTGGATCAGGCCCGTCTCGGCTTTTGTTGACTGTACGCTGAAGGCCTCGCCCTGGCGCACCACTCTAAGAATTTTTGTTTCCATTATACCTTCGTTTATTTTACGTCGCACCCTTGCATGCGACCTTTAAGATGATAAATAAAAGATTGAAGTTTCGCAAATCTGCTCGCTCGACCTTTGTTCGCTTCGACTCTTCGAAGAACCAGCTGTAATACAAAGCCCCAGCGGGGCGTGACAAAGGTAGCCAGCCGTTTTAACGGCTGGTAATCCCTGTCGCGTACCTACGGCACGCTATCCATTAACATCATCATTACCAGCCATTGAAATGGCTGGCTACCATTGTCTGATGCCTACGGCATCACTTGCGAAACGTCAATGATAAATAAAAGATTGTTCGCGCACGGCCTTCCGTGCGGTTTGTTTACCCAGCATGTCAAAGATCGCTGCCAAACGCGCTTTCGTTTTGTTTGACGCTGCAAAGGTACGGACAATGGCAAAAAAAATGCCCCTATATAGGGGCTATAATAGGCCCTATATAGGGGTAACTTTCTTTGATAATCAGCAGATTATCTATTCCGCAAAAACAGCATCTATCTCATCCGCTCGGGCGGGCGGCTTGCCAGTTTCCTGCATCTCCCATTTCTCCTGAGCCAGATTGTTGATGCCCCACAAGTTCTGAAACGCCTTCCATTTCGAACGCATCTGCAGGCGCTCGGAGAACACATCGGCAATATACATCGCCTGCTTGCGCGTGGTATCGGGCAGCAACTGATAAGTCTCGTCCACGAAACCCGAGGCCTGCAGCCTGAGCCAGTATTTCATGGCGGGACCCGTTGCCAGCACATCGGGCAGAGTACAACGCTCACCCTCCTCCTGCGCCGCCAGCAACCCCCGCATTTCCTCCTGCGCCAGCTCCACTTTGTGCATGTATTTCAGGAAGTTTGTGCGGTTCGCCTTGGCATTGGCGTCCTTGCGGCAGGCATAGAAGTGACGCCCCGCGCGCACAGGGTCAACGACCAGACAGCCATCACGGAAGTCCACCAGCTTGCGCAGCGCAGCATAGTGCTTATGGGCCGTCTTCTTCAGCGGATGGTCGTCGTCCAGCTGGTCGAAATCCACCTCACCCGCATAGCGCTTGGCACGCTGGATATGCTCCACACTCGAAGCCAGCGCACCCTTCTCGAACATGTGAAGCAGTTTCTCGGTGCGGTAGTCCTCGACATGCTCCAGCTGCGGTTGGCCGTTGCACTCGAGATCCTTCCATTCCTCAAACTTCCGCTTCGCCCGGCTCGCTGTGCCTGAGCTCAGATAGCGGCGCTTCTCCTGCTCATACAAGCGCGCATATTCCTCATCCCGATGGTGGCGCGACAGCTGCATGTCCACATCCGCCAGCGTACCGCTCAGCAAACCCAGAGCCTCGTTCACGGACTGCGTCTGCTCGCGTACAACCGCCTCGGCATCAGCCGTCTCCGCCAGCTCCATCGCCAGCACCTGCTCTGCCAGAAGAGCAAAGTCCGTGTCCACGTCCACATCCACCGCCGCCTCCTGGCTCACGCGCTGCAGCACCTCCTGCTGCAACCCCTCAGCCACCTCCGCGATGTCAGCCACCAGTGCCATCAGCCTGAACTTCGTCCCAGCCGACACAGCCCTGTTCTTCACTTTCTCTATGTCCGAGAATAAGCAGTTAAGTATTTCTTTAGTGTTCATAATTACCTATAAATTAGTTGGTTAAGAAGTACATATGTCCGCCTCCCATGCAGCCATGTTTTTCATAGTGGCGAATCGGCTACAAAGGTACATATTACCCCCGAAACCACCAAACATTTTCACTACTTTTTTCAAGGAAAATTCGAATTGATTGATAATCAAGAAGTAGCAATGCCGCCCCACAGAAAAGCCATGGCCAAAACAATAGAAGCGCCTCAAAATGAGGCGCTTCCATCAGAAAGAAGTCGACATTTCGAAATTTCGATATATCGACATTTCGGCATTTCGACATATCGACATCTCGGCATTTCGATATTTCGATATTTCGAATCCCCCCCTCGATCAAGTAATCCTCCTCGTCCCGAGGCACTCCGGATAACCGCTGCAGCTCCAGAACTCCTTGCCGCTGTTCATGCCCTTCTTCGCCACCCGCTTGATCATAGGCTTGCCGCAGACGGGGCAGGCAGGCGCGTCAGCTTGCCGGCTCTGCTCTGCGCGATGTGCCAGACGCTCGGCAGTCAGCCCCTCGGTGAAGCCGCCCTCCTCCTTGAATTCATCCAGCAGGTGCTCTATCTGGCGACGAAGCATCTGTATCAGGCGGTTGCAGAGTACCAGCAGGCAGTTGGCGGCCAGCAGAGAGTCCTCGCCGCCGAGCCACGCATCGAACTTACGCTTCTGCGCCAGGATATGTAAGCTGCTCAGATGCTGCACATCGTCCCTGTACGTGGGCCCATCCAGCTGAATGCCATTGACGGCAGCATACTCCTGCGACCTCATCGACCAGGGCGCCTGGCCGTGAAGCAGAAGCCAGTTCAGGTAGTCGTTGGCCAATTCCGCCAGGCTGGCACGCGCCACATCCGTCAGCTTCATCTCCGTCTCGCGCGACGTGGAATGCCGCGAGTTGCCCTCGGCAATGTTTGCCGAAGCAGACCGCGCCGCCTGCGTCATCTGGTCGAACTGCCGCCCGCACGGATCATTCCGTTGGTTCAGAAAGCGCGAGCAGAACTCCTGCGTCGCCAACTGAATCACGTTCGCCATCACCCAGGTGTCCATCCAGTAGTATCCGAAATTCCTGATTTCCATTTTCTTTTTTAGTTCGACATCTCGGCATCTCGACATCTCGGCATTTCGAGATTGACAACAATTATCACGTTTTCACGCCGCAAAGTTACACATTCCTGCGCTACTCACCAAAATTTTTCGGAGAAAAATATGGGAGGAGGGACATCGAACGATGTCAATCTGGAAGGGGTGTGGACGTAGGGTGCGCTTCAGAAGTGGCTGGTTCTAATGCTTTCGTCCGTTTCGGTTTGTTCTATAACGTATTCGTTCTCCTCCAGTTAGGAGGCCCTGTCATTCCGCCGAAAAATCATTCGACTTTCTTAACCACCTTGCCCGTCTTGTCGATTATCCACCACTGCCCGTCGGCATCCTCCACCTGCGCCAAGCCCTCGGAGGCCGGCCAAGCACGCTCCCACTGACATGGAATCACCACCTTACCCGTCTTGTCGATAAAGCCCCACTTTCTGTTGGCATCCTTCACCAGCGCCAAGCCACCGGAGAAGTAACAAGCATCCTCCCACTGACACGGAATCACCACCTTACCCGTCTTGTCGATAAAGCCACACTTCCCGTCGGCATCCGTCACCTTCGCCAAGCCCTCAGAGAACGTGTCGCCATACTTCCACTGACACGGAATCACTACTTTACCCGTCTTGTCGATAAAACCCCACTTCCCGTCGGCACCCACCACCGCCGCCAAGCCCTCAGAGAACGACCATGCAAAATCCCACTGACACGGAGCCACCACCTTGCCCGTCTTGTCAATAAAGCCCAACTTCCCGTTGGCACCCTTCACCATCGCCAAGCCCTCGTAGAAACAAAAAGCATAGTCCCACTCACACGGAATCACCACCTTACCTGATTCATCAGCAAAGCCGTATTTCTCGTCCTCCTGGATTCGCATCAGTTGCGCGTCTTCCGCTCTCTGCCTTCGCTCCTCTGCTTTCCGTATTGCTTCTTCATTGCGATTGGCCGTCGCTTCATTTATCTTGCACATATCTTTGTCCTCCAATTATTTACCGATATTTATAGAAATGGTCTTCTGCCCTTGCGAAACACATGCACATGGCGCCGATTGGCGTTCGCATCGAGCGATATCGCCACCAGAATAAACGTATTCCAGAAATCTATTAGACCCATCATTATTCATTTTCTGCCCGCAAAAATACCATTTTTTCTCCGAAATACCACCCTTTTCCCCCTAAAAATACACATTATTTAACGGTAGAGGAGAGGGTGCTGGGCGATGAAGAAGCGCGTCAGCTGCACGCTAACGAGACAGCCATCATTAAGTCATTAGTCATTAAGGAATCGGAAATGTCCCGTTATTGACTTCATAGAGTATATAATATATAAATATATTATATACTCTATGCGGTCATTTTTAAGAGTGAAGAAATGCTTAATGACTAATGACTATTGACTTAATGACTAAAACTGCGTCTCGTGTCGGGATTCAGGTTGATTGAAGTTTCGGAAGTGATGCCGTAGGCATCTGACAAGGGTAGCCAGCCGTTTCAACGGCTGGTAATGAGGATGTTAATGGATAGCGTGCCGTAGGTACGCGACAGGGATTTCCGTTAAAACGGCTGGCTACCATTGTCACGCCCCGCTGGGGCTTTGTATTACAGCTGGTTCTTCGAAGAGTCGAAGCGAACAAAGTTCGAGCGAGCATATTTGTGAAACTTGAGCAGGTTGAATATAGAGAAAAGAAAATGAACAATTTAAGCATAAAAATGAAAAATAATTGCCAAAACATTCGTGAACCGCAATGGAAATGTCGTACCTTTGCAGTGTCAAAAGGAACAGACCCACCCCCGACCCCTCCCGTCAGGGAGGGGAGAGGCCTCCGGGAAGTGGGAATGACCCGATGACAGAGCGCTCTAATACCTCGGCGAAAACAAACTATAGTCTCTGCGACGACAAACTATACTTCCTCGTGCAACAAACTATAGTTCCCTCGCCAAACAACCATTAACCCTTTTATTAACCTTAAAAAAATCCCACCAGCGCCAACAATGCGCAGCTCTCCCCTCCCTGACGGGAGGGGTCGGGGGGTGGGTCTGAAACTACCATGTTAGACTATTCTGTAGCACTACTCGTGAACCCCGCCCATGAGGGCGACCCCAAGAAGGCGTATGCCTTCCTCCAGAGCCGCGGAACCCTGGCCATCGACGAG
>CACZAN010000007.1 GCA_902779165.1 uncultured Bacteroidales bacterium | reverse complement strand
GTTCTTACAGCTTCCGTTGTCATCGTCATCCTTGCTACATGATGACAAGAAAGAAGGGCCAAGGGTTGTCAAGGCTAAAATAGGCAGCGCACCCTTTGCAGCGTTCTTGAAGAACTCACGACGACTTTGCAGTTCTTCGTTCTTTTTGTTATTTTCCATTATGTATTGGAACAAGTGCCTATCGACCTCCCAGTGTCAGCAGGTTAAAGTTTTGATTATTTTGAGGCTAATATAAAGAAAAAGCGTGGAGATCCGTACCTCGTTGCCCGATCTTCCACTTGAGGCCTTCGCATTGCCCGGTATTGAGAACGAGCAACACGAAACCCACGCCGATGTTTAATATATAGTTATCCCAATCAAACACCCGCATTACACATAATATGTAATTTATAGGTGAAGAAAGGAATGCTTATAAAAACATCCCATGAGCATCTACTGTTGCTATGTTCATGACAATACCAGAAGTTTGCGAAGTTTCAAGTGGTCAAGAACAAGCGCCTTAGTAAACGCCTTTCGATATATAGCGACTCTCTTCCCACCTCACAGGGGGACAGACGGAATCTGTCTCTTTGATGCGAACGGTTGTCCGCGTTCCCTTTTTCCCGCCTCGGAGTGAACGGTCTAACACGGGGTAAGACCCTACATATACCCTTTGGCTCGGCGTAGGCTGTCTTGGCATTTTGGTGTTTCAGAGCGCGTCTGAGGTGCTAAAAGAGGTCGAAGACTTCGAGAATCGAGGGCAAATGTAGGAAAAAGGTTTGAATGGCACGTTAAGAAATTCCAACTTTTTTCGTTTTAAAGGCATTTTTTCTTGTATTTTGTTCTGAAACGGGGTCGAGAAGGCATGTAGAGGGGGGCTTTGAAGTGGCGTTAAAGGTGCATCTGGTGTCTTTTTCGCGGCAGAGTTTTTAGAAGTAGCTTTTGTAGCTCATTGTTCACCTTTCGACCCATTACAATTATGAGAAAGACACAAAAAAGGAACCCTGGGGTGAGGGTTCCTTGATGAAGGAGAGTGTGAGAAGGGTATGCTTACAATCTTTTCAGCTTGCGTATTTTTGAACGGCTGAAATGATGAAATGCTTCAGTTCTTCCCAATCCAAATCCGCATACATTTTGGGCATGGCAAATGACTCTGCATCTTCGAAATATGTCAGACTGCGAAGGGCAACGAACTCGGAATGTTCAGGGTACTTACGACAGTAAAAAGATAGTATTTCATCCAAGGAATAATGCTTAACCTAAAATCCGCAACTAATATTCTTTCGTCTTGAAATTCACGTTATGGTGTCTTATATGGCTTATACAAGTTAAAATATAGTCCGTCATGTGTTGAATCGTGCATAATTCCCCTTACCCCATCAAGCATGCAGGTGGGGGATGTTGTGGTTAACCCTCGAAGCAAACCAGCTCATCCATCAGCGAGAGCAAAAGGGTTCTGGTATGATTTGTTGTCCGTGTAGATGTTCAGCAGATAGTGCCTTGCCGTCCTTATCCACTTTGCGGGTACACTGATGCGCTCGGCTATGCCGCTTTGCTTGCAAAGAACTTGAACGCGAATGCTTTGATGCGGCTTGTTTTCTTCAGTCCGAAGGCTTTTGTGTCCAGCCTGCCCATAAGGAACTTGTAGAAGTTGCGTATGAGTGCCGTCAGCAGCAGGAACACGGTGTTCTCTGCCATGAAGGACTTTGGCAGCCTGGCCCATCCGAAGCCGCCCGACATGTCGTCGAAGATGCGTTCCTTGCCACCTCTGAGGTTGTAGAGCTCGACAATCTCCTGGCAGGTTGAGGTGTAGTCGTTGGTCAGGATGCAGCGGTAAGTGTACTCGCCCTCCCACAAGTCGCCATTGATGATTATATTTGCTTGTTATTAAATGTAGCACCAAGATAAGTGAAAAATCTGACATGGCAAAATCCTGGGCCGCTCGGCTTTGCCGCTTCGCGCGTCGAAGAACTTTTTGTTGCTTAGGAACTTATAAATTAATTTAAATCAGGATGTTGCGGAATTTAGGAATAACTGATAATGAAGAAAAAAGAAAGCCGCCGATGAACGGCGACTTCCCAGAAATGATTGTAGCCCCGAGGGGAATCGAACCCCTATCTAAAGTTTAGGAAACTTCTATTCTATCCGTTGAACTACAGGGCCAGCGTAATTTGGCCGCGAAGATAGTGGAAATTATCGACGCGACCAAATTTTTTAGCATTTATTGTGCGGCAGAACGGCGCCGACGGTAGATTTCATAGCCTACGAGGGCGAGGAAGAGGAGGATGAGGGCCACTAAGGAAGTGTTGGCGACGGCCTCGGTGGTGTGCAGGCTCTGCGGGTCGAAGCGGAACTCCACCTGGTGCTTGCCGGCGGGGATGACGACGGCACGCAGGACGTAGTCAGCACGCAGGATGTCGGTATCCTCGCCATCGATGGTGCAGCGCCAGCCGGGATAATAGATATCAGAGAAAACAGCGAGGCGGGGTGCTGCGGTCTCTGCCTGGAAGGTGAGGGCGTTGGCGACATAGTCCGTCAGGCGAAGCTCACCGTCTGCGGCTCCTGTGCTGGAGAGGGAGGCTGCGGCGGGGAAGCGGCTGCGGTCGATGACAGCGGTGGTGCGGAGGTTTGCGGTGGCAAGAGCTGCCAGCTCCTCGTCGGCATTATCCACGATTTGCACGTCATCCACGAACCAGGCGTTGCCCTGTGCCCACGGATTCTGGACGGGCAGCGTCTCGCCTCCCTGGAGGGCGATGATGGCGTACTTGGTGTTGAGCATGTTGAGCACGGGGAAGATGCTGTCGCCGCGCACGCTGTCGAGACGTCCACCGCTGGCGACCACAGACTGATGCAGTGCCACGAGTTCGGGCTGGATGTGGGCCTCTATGAGTTCCTGGTAGCGACGCAGCTTGGCAGCATGGTAGCCGCCGATGCTCTTGTGCCAGTAGCTGGTGGTGTTGTCGTTGAAGGTACTGACGGCGAGGTTGACGACGCGGTAGTAGAGGTCGCTGTCCTGAAGAATGGCCTCATCGGCGGGTGTCTTCTGGAAAAACTGTTCCGCGGGCTGGGGGGCGGAGAACATGGAGTCGTTGAGGTAGCGCTTGTTGACGTCCCACATATCAGCGGTACAGAGCACGATGAGGCAGGCCACCATAGGCACAGTCTTGATCTTCTTATAATAGTAGGCCAGGAGCACGGCGCACCCCACAAGGATGATGAGCAGCGAACGGCCCGCATCGGCGGTGAAGACGGCACGGCGCATCTCACTGAGGTTTGCAAAGATGGGAGCGAGCATATCCTGAGGAATGTAGCCCTGGGCTGCGGCATTGGACAACATCTGGGATTCTGAGGAACTGATATAGTTGCCGAAGAACACATCGGGCATGAGCCAGAAGAGGAAACAGGGACCTGCGGTGAGTAAAAATGCAAGAGTATAAAAATTAAAAAATGAAGTCTTGGAGGAGGCTTTTGTATTATTTAATTCTTCCATTTTTACATTTTCCACGATCTCTTTCAGCGCCAACATAGCCAAAAGCGGGATGGTGAATTCTGCGATGACGAGGATGGAGGCCACGGTGCGGAACTTATCGTACATGGGGACATAGTCGAGGAAGAAGTCTGTCCACGGCATGAAATTCTTTCCCCACGCGAGGGTGATGGAAAGCAGCGTTGCTATCAAAAGTGCCCATTTCATCGGGCCTTTTACGATGAAGAGGCCGAGGACGAAGAGGAAGATGACGAAGGCGCCGACATACACGGGACCACTGGTGCCGGGCTGTTCGCCCCAGTACTGACCGAGGCTCTGATAGACGGGCATGTACATCTGGTTGGCTTTCGCCATAGCGGTCTTATTCTGGGTGAGAGGCTGGCTGGCGCCGCCCTTGGCGTTAGGGACGAGGAGCGTCCACGTCTCACCGATTCCATAGCTCCAAGCGGTGATGTAGCTGCGCTCGAGGCCGCTGGACGTCTGGTCGGCGGGGTCCTTGGTCTTCTGCGTCAGCTCACTCTTGCCGCGCATACTCTCCTTGGAGTATTCCCACGTGTGGTAGAGATTGCTGACATTGATGGCAATGCCGATGAGACAGCCGAGGGCGAAGGTGAGGGTACCTTTCAGCCACTTCTGCCATTCGCGGGGCTGGAAGAAGGCCAGCGCCATCAGCGCAATGACGAAGGCGAAGTAGTAGGTCATCTGCACGTGGTTCGACAGGATCTGCAGCGCCATGAAGAAGGCGGTGACGAGCAGTCCCCAGAGATAGCGGCCACGATAGCAGAGTACCATACCCGCAATGGTTGGCGGGATGTATGCCAGGGTGTAGAACTTCCAGATATGGCCGGCAGCGATGATGATGAAATAATAGCTGGAGAACGCCCAGAGGATGGCACCGAGGGCAGACATCCACACCTTGAAATCGAAGGCGCGCAGGAGGATGTAGAAACCCAGCAACATCACGAAGACCAGCACCATATAGTCGGGGAGGTAGAGCTTATAGACGCGCTCCGCCTCGTGCAGACGTTCCGTAGAGGGATAGGAGGGCGCTATCTGGTAGGTGGGCATACCGCTGAAGAGAGCATTGGTCCAGCGGGTGCGTTCGCCCCCGTGGCTCTCGCGATACTCCTGCATCTCATGGGCAGCACCGGCGCCGCCGCTATGATCATGACCCGTCAGGATGTAGCCTTTGCTGATGGGGCTGGCGAAGTAGAGGAAGGAAAGGGCCAGGAAGAAAAGGATGGCCAAGAGGTCGGGGAGGAGGTATTTCAGATGCTTCATTGTTGAAAGGTTGAAAGGTTGAAAGGTTGAAACGTTGAAAGACACCCTGTGAATTAAGATGCTTCATTGTTGAAAAGTTCTTGAAGGGTCAAGCGACCAAAGGTCGAGCGGAAATGTTGAAACGTTGAAAGATACCCTGTTGTATAAGGTAACCTTCAACGTTTCAACGTTTCGATTTTCAATGGGTTTACTTACGCAGACCCAGAGCCTTGACGATAGCACGATAGCGATTGATATCGCGTGCCTTCAGGTAGTTCAGCAATGCGCGACGCTTTCCGACGAGGCCGGTAAGTGCGCGTTCCGTGCTGTGGTCCTTGCGGTTCTGCTTCATGTGCTCGGTGAGGTGAGCAATGCGGAAGCTGAAGAGTGCAATCTGGCTCTCGGCACTACCAGTGTCGGTCGTGCCCTTTCCGAACTTCTCGAAGAGTTCGGCTTTCTTAGCGGAATCTAAGTACATAGTGTTTTGATGATTGAAATGTGAATGAATTACATCCTTCAGGTGGTGAGCCGTCGTCATCAATCGTCGAGCACCCACCCTCGAATGCACCCGTATTTCGGGTTTTGCGGGCGCAAAGGTACAAAAAAGTTTAAAGTTTAGAGTTTAAAGTTTAAAGTTTTTTCCTTTGCGCTCGCTTTTTTGTGCATTTTTATTGATTTTCGCCTATTTGATCCTTACTTTACGGCTCCTGACACCACTTGAAGTGCGCTGAACATGGATGAAAATGCCACGTGGCAGCGGCGGCATCACACGTGTGCCATTGAGGCTGTAGTAAAAGTCTTCGGGCTCCACGTCTTCAATCATCTCCGGCGCAGCGGCCCCTGTTGCTATGGTGTAAGTGAGGGTGGTCACCTCGCTGTCGGTCATCCCTTCGAGCACGGCGATCGCCTGAATCGTCACATCGGAATGGATGACGATGGGTTCCGTGTAGCGCTGGCGGGCCGCCTCGTCGCAGGGACAACTGCCGTCGGTGGTGTAGTAGATTGTCGCCCCCTTCGTGGCGGAGTAGAGTTCCACCCGGGTGCCTTCAGCAACGACGCCGGACACAACGGAAGCCACGGGCCGCGAGCAGAGTTCATGGAGGTGGTATCTGACTTCTACGGCGGCAAGGGCCTGCAAGTCGCCAACGCCAAAGGTGATCTCTGCCACGCCAGGCAGCAGCCCACGCAACGGCACGAGTGCCTGGCCGTTATCATCGAAGGTTACCTCAGTAGTGGCCAGTTCAAGAATAGGAGACAAGGACTTGATGTCAAGTGTCTTTCCGGCTACGGCTACTGCAGGATAGGCGGTGACGGTGACATAGCCCGTCTGGCCTACTTCAACAGCGGCATTATCTTGAACGACAAGCCCCTCGATGGTGTGCTGCACGTCGAGGGTAGCAGCGTAGGGGGCAGCGAGCGTAGAGCCGGCATAGCTCTTAGCAGTGGCGGGCACAGTGAGCTGTATGCTTTTCGCTGTCAGCTTCTCGCTGGGCAGGAAGCGAATCGCGCGGGCCAGACCGTCCTCGCCGTCCAGCAACACGAGCGTTCCCTGAAGGACGATGTTGTTCTGTCGGACAGCGATATCGCCGAGCGAAGCGACCTGCATATACTGGCTGAATCGGATGCTGACGGCATCGGCGTAGGCCGTTGCCTCAACGACAGCCGGTGCTGCGGTTTGGGTCATGGGGATGGTGATTTCCAGTTGTGGCGGAGGCACTGGCAGCCATGCAGTCTGTGTGGGCTGATAGCCTTCCTTCTGGAAGCGCACCTGCCAGAGGCCCTGCGGCACATTCCACATATAGAGGCCAGCGGCATCCGTCGTGAGGGGGTTCTCCTGCCCGAAGTCAGCGGCATTCCAGAGCTGCTCGGCGGCAGACTCGTTCTCCTTGTAATAGATTGTGGCTATCACGCCTTCCACGCGGTTGTCCTCTACGCCTACATAGACGTAGCCGGAAGGATCCACGATGGGGCGCACGGGCTTCTTCTTTGTGGCCCAGGGCACGGGCGGACGGTTGATTTCCTCCTCCTTACACTTCTCGTAGGAAGCGGTGATACTGAAGCGCAGGTCGGTGAGAGGCATCGAGATCTTGTGGTACTCCTTGGGCACCCATGACTCCCAGAACTTGCGGACGCCGGCATAATCGGTGGGAGCATCCAGCATACTGAAAAGCTTATCGGCGATGACCTCCACACCTGTTTCCAAGGCACTATTGAGGCCGTCGGTCAAGAAGCTTTCGAACTCTGCGGCAGTACCTATCCCCCTGGCTTCCATTCGGTTGGACATACCAGTTATACGGCTGGACAGCTTCGCCTTGGCAGCGTACTTAGCCAGGAACTTGCCCAGTTCCTTGGTAATCTCCTTGTAGCCGGCGTTCTCGAGGGCATTGGCGTAGCTCAGGATGAGCCCCTGCATCTGTTTGCAGTAGAATTTACGCTGCTCGTCGATCCGACGAATCTCGGACTGGAAGTGACCATACATGTTAGAAGGTACCCGCAGGTCGCCATTGGGACAGCGCGCCAGCAACAGGTACTGGCAGAGGTTGATGCGGTTGCTGAGGTCGTTGTTGAACTGATCATATTCTGCTTGCATCTCATCGATGTAGTTCAGTGCCTCCAGAGCCGTGTTGGCCTGCTCCATGCGTCCATTGAGATTGGCAATTTTCTCATTGAGAGTCTTCAGGTTGCTGGGCGTGGGTGAGAAGAAGTCCTTGATGCCTGATACGGCACCGCTGACAAGACCGCCAAAGTCTATCCTGTGGCGACCCGCAGCAGGAGCCGGCGAGGTGACGGTCTCGGAGTAGGCATCGTGTCTGGCGGGGTTGGCGAAATAGAGCGTCGTGGAATAATCGTTGTTGACGATGAAGAACACGATGACGGTATCTCCCTCCTCGATAGTGCGGATGAAGGGACGTTCGAGCTCTGCCTGCAGGTGCATCACGCGGTCGTAGTCCTCCATTTGTGCCGTCAGACGGTAGCCGCCTTCATCACCAATCTTGAAGACATACTCCAGCTTGTCGTCTTCTTCCACCGGCATTTCTGTCACTTCTACGGTAGCCTCTATATCTTCCACCAGCTGGTTGTGGGCCGACACCAAAGCACTGACCTCGGCATTGAAGATTTCCTCGCGGCTGTAGGCGGTGGAGTCGGAGTAAGAGAAGAGGAACTGCACATCTATGGGCAGGCTGTAAACTTCGGGATAGTCAGCCACTGCCGTGTAGAGCTGTGAAGCCTCGTCCCAGGTGGCATCGAAGGAGCGATGTGAGCCGTCGGAGGCAACGACCTCAAAGTAGGGATCGAGGATGCAGTCAGGCTTCGGGTTAATGAAGCTGGCAGTGAAAGTGGCTGTGGGTGAGGATTCTGGATTCACACTATAGTAGCCTGGATTAAGGACGCCATTCAGCTCGTTCCAGGTGAGACGCTGGTTCTGATACAGCATCGTCACCTTTTTAAGCACACTGGCATGTGTGTCATACAGAATCACGGAACTCTCCGTGCTGAAGTCAGGCTGTCCGCTGGTCACGATGTCGGCATAGAGCTTGTGGTGCGTACCGTCGAGGGCCGGATTCAGCGTGATGTCGGCGCTGAAGGAACCGTCGCTCTTGGCTGTGGTCTCTGCCACGATGGCGCGGCCGTCGTAGATGGTGACGCGGCTACCTCCGAAAGCAGTGCCTCGGACATTGATCTGTGGCGTATGGGTAGTAGTGGCCATGTCAAGGGTGATGCCTACCACCTCAACGGCAGCAGAGCCCAAGGGCTGCAGGAACTGCTGCCCGCCCAAAATGTACTGCACCATAGCCGTTACGGTCTTCTGGCCTGACTTGTTTGAAGTCAGGCACCAGCGCACCTGCTCTCCCTGCTGGCAGGGAATGATAAGGCGCTGACCCGAAAGCTGATGACTGCCGCCAACAGATATCACAGAGTTCTCCACGAACTGCATACCCTCTGGAATATCCACAATCAGCTGTAGATTGCTCACCTGTTCGGCAAACTCTTCTTTGAAGACCACCTTGGCCTTGAGTGTGGCGGCGGTGGCGATATGGACATGGGGGTCGTTGGTGGCGATGTAGCTGGCTGTACTGATGTGGCTGATGCGGCTCATGTCTAAAGCCGGCACAGCGGCCTCATACTGAGTGGTGGTGCCTGCGGCAAGCCGGATGGACAGCAGAGCATAGTCTTCGCCTTCGCGCAGTACGGTCCGACGCAGGTCGTCCAGCGAACCGACGGCATTGAGGAACTGGTTCTGCTGCACAAGCACCACCTTGTAGGCACCGTCCTTCAGGTCTTTCACCCGGACGACGGTACTGTTGGCCGCATAGCGCGCCACATACTTCCCGCTTTGGTCAAACACCAGAGCCATGATGTCCGTCACCCCCTCGGCAGGCGAACAGGTGATGTTGGCCAGACCCCATTCCTTGACGATGAGTTCGGCTTTGAATACACCGGTTTCGTCCACCGTGGTCTCGGCCTGAGTGCTCTGGAAGAGGTCGCTGCGAGAGGTCACATTAAGCTGCAGCGTCTGTCCAGGCTCCAACTGTGTCTGTTCGAAGAGCACATTGGGATACCGCAGTACGAAGTCCGTAAGTTGCTGACCTGACACCTTATTATATATAGTAAGAACGAGATCAGCGCTGTTGAACACCGTGGGTGCATCGCTGTCCGAAGCCACAAAGGTTACATCCAGCACACCGCTGGAACCTAATAGCTGCTTTCCGCCCAAATCAACCACACCCGTAGCTTCGAGGGTAATGGTGATGATGTTGCCGGCAGACAGCACGGTGCAGGTCCCCTCCGGAACAGGCACATAGAGGTTGGCGGCATTCGCCGGAAGACCGACGCTGTAGAAGACAGTTGAGCCCACGGGCTGAGCCGAGAGCGTACTGCCCACACCCAGAAGGTTGTTGTTTGCATCGTGCCAGAGAATGCTACACTGGTCGGTAAGGTCCTGACCATCGGGGCTCTTCACCACGAGGGTGACACTCTGCAGCTCCCCTCCCCCGCCTTCTAAAGGCATGATAGTAAAGTCCTTCCAGTAGGCTGCTGCCTTATAAGCCGCCACGGCCTCGTTGGGAACACGCACCAGGCAGTTCTCCTTGTTGAAAGACCTGAAAGTCTTGCTGCCAACCGTAGGAGGCGTGGTGGCATAGATATCGAACCGTTCAATGGAGTTGGTATACAAGAATGCGTCATCATCAATCACTTGAACACAGGAGGGTAGGATGAGCTCCTTCAGTTTCGTCATGTAAGTGAAAGACCAAGCGGGAATGTCGGTGAAACCGCTGCTCTTTCCCAAATCGACGCGGGTGGCATTGCTGTAATTCGAGAAGAAGAGATCCGTTCCTGCCATCGGTGCGACCACCGTTAAAATCTTCACATCCTCGGGTTGCACGCGGGAATTGTCCAGTAGCAGTTCTTCTGCCAAATTCATCCGACCAGGCTGGAAGAGGTCAAAGTAGGCCTCACCGGTCATCGGGTTGTAGTAGTTGGCACCTGGATCGCCAGGGTTCTCTGGGTTGAAAGTGTCTGCTGCGCTCATTGCTTTTGCCTCGGGTGCAAGGCTGCGGGCTGCGGCCTCTTCGTCATTATCATCTTCATCATCATCTGGTTCCGGCAAATGGAACTTGCCAAGAATACGTCGACCGCTGGCCTGGAAAGTCAGATGCTCAATATCGGTGGCCTGCACAAAGAAGCCCTGGCAGGGAGCCAACACGAAACCGTTGTCGTTGCGAGTATCAAAACAGCGGAACGTTTCCTGACTGTCATCCCATAGATAGACGATCACATGTTCCTTGATGGCACGAAGGTCGTAATAACAAGGATAGGGGTTGCCCACGAAGTTCCAGTCGGCATTATGCGACATCGCGGCAGGATATTTCTTCAGGGGAACCACTACATCGCCCGATGCAAAGATATTCTGCTTGTTGGACGTCTGGGCTGCAGGCAACGTCAAAATGTGATCCTCCTCGGAAGCCTCCTCTTCATCGTTGCCCTCCAAGCTATAGTAATCGCGCTGGAAAATATAGGCTTCGTAGGCATGAAGCATCTCGCCAGGTTTTACATCCACCCACGTCTCGCCCGCTTTAACGGCAGCACGGTTAGCTCCATCATAACGGCGGATGACCCAGCGGCCTTTGCCGCCTTGGATGTCATTGAAGTTGACGTCATAAGGTACAGAAAAAACAGTCCACGCATTCCATCTGGCATCGCCGATTTTCGTCTCTATAACCCTGGCTTCCACCTCCGTACGCTGGTTCAGGAAGGATCCAATGGCGTACACATCTGTCGTTTTCAGGACATCGTCAGCATAGCTGTAGTTGGTTTGGTAGTCGTAGTAATCCACGGGCAGTGTGAAGCGTCCGATCTGCCATTTAGGAGTCGCCGGCGCATCCAAGGTCAAAGAGCCCATGGTATAAACATAACTAAAGGTCTCCATGTCAAGTTCCTCAGACATCTGGAAACTGACATCCGCACCCGACCAAGGGGTGATGTCGCTGAGGGTGGTGGATTTCGTCAGCACCAACGGCTCAGCAGCGGTTACCCCCACCATCCAGGATAGCAAGAGTAACAGGAATGATAATAACCTGTTCATAAATAACAATGTTTATTTCTTCACGAATTCCACTCGGCGGTTCTTGGCTCGACCCTCATCTGTAGCGTTGTCGGCAATGGGTTCCTTGGAGCCCTTGCCCACGGCTGTGAGGCGGGAGGCATCAATTCCTTTCGCGACGAGTGCTGCCACGATGGCTTCGGCGCGCTGCTGCGAGAGCTTGTCGTTGGTGGCGGTGGAACCTGTATTGTCGCAGTGGCCTTGCACCTCGAACTTGATGCTGGGGTCGTCGGTCATAATTTTGGTGATGCGGTTGATTTCGCCGGTGGATTCAGGCTTTATGGTCGCCTTACCCACGTCGAAGGTAATGGCATAAGTCACGATCTTGCCCTCGCTCTGCAGGCGGGTTGCCAGAGGCACGGCACCTTTAGCAATGCGGATATTGCGCCAGAAGTACATGCGCTGGTAATCATAGTTGCCTCGCAGTTTCAGGAAGTTCGGTGCCTTGGCGTTGGGAATGTTGGCCACGCGCTGATTGTCGAAATAGACCTTGTAGGCACGTTTGTTGAAAGAGATGGCAATATGGTGCCAGGCGTCGCGCTGGAGGCCCTTGATTTCGTAGGTCCCTTCGCGATAATCACCCACGGGAGGTTGCCACTGATAATAGAACTCCTGGTTACTGCCCACGCCGACGGCATCTATCTGCAAACGTAGTGAATGGTCGTCGCCATCCGAGATTTCGTCGCCCACAACGAGCAAGATTTCGTAGGAGTTCAGGCCTACGCCTTCACCATTATTGTACTGGTTGACGTAGGTATCATTGTTCCAAAGGTAGATGTCGAACTCCACCGTACACTCATCGGTGAGGTAGACCTTGTTGTCGGCAAAGAGCGGAGTAATGGTGGCTGCCTGCGTGTTGATGGCAGGCTGACCGTCGAATTCCACCACTTCGGCAGCGCCGCTGAAAGTGTCCCACATGGAAGGGAACTCACCTAACTTCTCGCCGACTTGATTGTCCTCGAAGATAATCTCGTCGCCGCTGACAAAGTCATAATTGTTCCAGTTGATAACGACCTGGGGATTGTTCGCACCACCCTGTACAGCTTCGGGGTCCTGAGGATCGCCTTCGCCCTCGCCCTCACTGGTCGGGTTTCCCGGTCTTGTGGGGTTGAGCACGCGATCAGCAGCCTGATCCACCGTCTGGTCAACCTTCTCTTCTACCTTCTGTTTGGCGCGGTCGAGGACGCGCTTACCAAGAGTTCCCAGAAATCCCTGGGCAGACACACCGGTAGAACAGGCTAATAGCCATATAAATACGATAAAATGGGTTTGTTTTTTCATAATTCTATAGGGTTTATCAGGTTTTTACTGCCGCAAAGATAGATAATAATCGATATTTATCCTTAGCCCCATTGGGGGTTTTTGCATATTCGTCCTCCTTTTAGCACGAAAAAGGAAGAAAAACGATAACATAAACGCCGAAAAACCGGCGCCTTAACCCTGCGTTTGACATTTTGCCGGTCGAAAGAAGGCGAACTAAAAAGATTTTCCGTACCTTTGCGCCATGTTATCCTTAAAAAACCTTCTTATAACCGCCCTTTTTCTATGTCTGGGCGGCACAGCGGTGGCCTACAATGACTTCCGCGACACACATGTCGACTCTTTGGAAGCAGTGCTCCGCAGCCCTCATCCTCCCAAAGGTGAGGAGCTAATCCGAGCCTATATGGAATTGGCAAGAGGATATGAGGTGAGAGACGGCCAGCGCTGTCTGGAATATGCCCAGAAGGCATTGGCACTGTCTTATGAAATCAACGCCCTACGCGCCCGTCAGAATGCCCTCTATTACTTGGGTCTCACAGCTTATGGGAGAGATGACTGGGACAGCGCCGTAGACTATTTCCTGCAATCTCTGGCTGTCATAGACACCATGCGACAGGACCGGCGCTACACAGAAAGCGATGTGGACGACTGCCTGTCGCAGCTGTACGGTGCCCTGGGGAATGTCTATAACATGCAGGACAAGGCACATCTGGCCATCAACTATTATCAGCGGGCATTGCCGATCTTTGAACGCTACGGCTGGCTCGAAAGCCAGACCATCCTTTATTACAACGTAGGCGAGCTGTACCTCTCCATGGGCAATATGACAGAGGCGGAACGCAACTACTCACTGGCCTCGGAGAAAGCCAACGAGGCCGGGGATTCGCTGATGATGGGCACCTCATGGAGTGGGCTGTTAAAAATCTATTTAGACAAAGATTATGAACAGGCCCGCAAGATTGCGGAGGCTGCCTACACCTACTTCCACGCCCACCGCAGCGAGCTTCCTGGGGCCTATGCAAACCTGCTGTCCTCCATCGTTCGGTTGCATCTGATGGAGGGACATGAAGATGTGAAGAAGGCCAGGGCATACGCCGATGAGGCGCTGGAAATAGAGAGGACGGCAGAGATGATGTCGGAGGACCGCTGCAACATCTATGCTGCGGCCTGTGAGGTCGCCATGCACGAGAAAAGATGGCACGAGGCACTGGCTTATGGTTTGAAGTCTGTTTACAACGACTCCGTCATCACCTACAACGATGCCAGCTGCCAGGTGCTGCTCGCACAGATCTTTACCGAACTGGGCAACAAGGATTCCGCACGTGTATATATAAATAAGGTGTACAACCTCATGCAACGTTTCGCCACAGAGCACTATCAGTCGGGGCTCTCGCAGATGGAGGTGCTCTACGAGACCGAGAAGAAGCAGGCTGCAATCGAACAGCTGCAGGAGCAACGGCGCTGGATGATGTGGGGCACCATTTTGGGAGGATTGATACTGCTGCTGGTGGCAGTGCTGTTCTTTGTGCTCTGGCGTAGTGTAAGGCTCAGCAAGCGCACAGCGCTAATCAAGGCAAAACTGGACGGAGAATTGGAGGAACGGGTGCGCATTGCCCGCGACTTGCACGACCGCCTCGGCGGACTACTGACTGCATTAAAGCTGAAACTCGCGGAGTTCGATGATGCCGAAATGGAGAAACCAAGGAAACTCACCGATGAAGCCATTCATGAGATGAGGAATATCTCCCACCATCTGCTGCCCGACTCGCTCAGACGATATGGGCTACGCACCGCCCTTCGCGATTATTGCGAAACGATGCCACATGTCAGCTTCTCCTTTGTGGGAGATGATGTACGCGTTGAGCACGAGGAAATCATCTATTGCATTGTCTATGAGCTGGTGAATAATGCGGTCAAGAGTGCTGAGGCCGCACATATTCGCGTACAAATCATTACTGGCCAAGAATATATTGCCGTGAATGTGAGTGATGACGGCAATGGCTGTTTCTCATTTGAACAAGCATCAGAAGGCTCCGGGCTTCGAAACATCCAGGAACGGGTAAGGGCTATCGGAGGCACCATAAACGCTTATTCCAAGGAGGGCAAAGGGACTGAAATTAACGTGGAAATACCACGAAAAGTTTAAAAACCCACATTTGGGGGTGATATTTTATTTTGAGGTTCACAGAAAATACTCTACCTTTGCGGCCGAAATCTACAAATAAAACTAAAAGCGTGGCTCGAATCCTCATTGCAGACGATCACCAAGTAGTAGCAGAAGGAATCGTCCGAATCATCAAGGAACAATTCCCTGATGCAGAAACGGATATTGCCAGCAATCTGGCAGATGCTCTAATGCTTGTGAAGAAGTTGCATCCAGACCTTTTGCTGCTGGATGTTGCTTTGCCAGACGGCGACGGCATTGATGCAATTCCATTGCTCGTTGAAGCTTGTCCGTCAATGCGCATCATTATTTTCACGATGTATGCGGAGGGAGCTGTCATCGCCAGAGCGATGAAGGCAGGAGCCCACGGATACCTGCTCAAGAGCGTCGCGTCCAAGGAACTTCTGGAAGCCATTCAAACAGTGTTTAATGGTGAGAATTATATTTGTGAGGAAGCTCGTTCCCACGCCCATGAAGAAATGGAGGCTGTGCCAACACTGACCCTTCGCGAACGTGAGGTCCTGGCACTCATCGTACAGGGAAAGACCATCAAGGAAATCGCCGAAGAGCTTTTCCTGGGCTTCGAGACGGTACACAGCTACACTAAATATCTTCGCCAGAAGCTTCATTGCCAGAATACAGCATCGCTCGTACGTACGGCAATAGAACAACACCTTGTATAAGTCGCCTATGACTGATAGCCTATAACCTTCTAACAAATAGTTTAACCCCCTAAAAAAACAAACAAAATGAAAAGTATCTTTATCTGCTCCTGCTGGCACTTGTGCCCGCAATGACCTTTACAGCTTGTGGTAATGACAAGGATGATGAATTGGACCCCGATGATATCGAACTCTCAAAGCCCGTAATGAAAGAAAGTGGCAACACCATTACGTTCTCTTATTCCACAAGCTATGCCGGTCTCACCGTTAACTTTGTTGAAACTTACACCTTCAATAACGACGAGGTAGTCAAAGTTACCATCTCCGAGACATTCCCCTCAGAATCGCTTGCCAAGCAGTTCATGGAAGAAATCCAGAACGACCCTAAAGAGAAGGAATCGTATAAGGATATAACCCGTAGTGGTAAGACGATTACTTGGGATGGAACTGAATCCTACTCTGGATATTCCAAGAGCCAAGTTAAGAAAATGCTCCAGTGGCGTACTGAAGAATGGGACCATATGATGGATTTTTAATATGAAATCCCAGCGTATAAAAAAAGAGGATGTGCCGATCAGGACACATCCTCTTTCCTTTATTATGAACCTTAGCCAATCTCTATCTGGCGGGAGAGCTTCACTTCTTCCTTCTTCATCTTCGGCAGCACGATGGTGAGTACGCCATCCTCCACTTTAGCGGAAATCTTCTCGCGGTCGACATCTTCGGGCAGGGTGTAGCTCTGCTGGTAGTTGCAGTAGCTGAACTCACGGCGGAGGTAGTGATGACGCGGCTGTTCGTGGTCTTCCTCCTTATGTTCGAGCTTGTTTTCAATGGCCACCCTGAGGTTGCCATTCTCATCGATATTCACTCGGCAGAACTCTTTCTTGATACCTGGCACAGCCACTTCCATGGTGTAGGCCAGAGCATCTTCGCGGACGTTGACAGCAGGTGCTGTGCAAGTTGCAGTTGAGCGGGTGGGCATTACGTTGTCAAACAAATCATCAAATACGGTGGGGAACCACGCGTTTCTAAGCATTACTGGTAACATAGTTTTGATCTCCTATACTTTAAAGGGTTAAACATTTCACCCTTCACCTTGCAATGCCCGTGCCACTGCCGTTATGTACTATGGAGGTGTGACATTTTGTCCACATTTGCGACATAAACAGTTTAAAATCTTTAACATACACGACAATATGTCACTCGCGACCTGCACGCTTACGCTCCAAGTGGTCGAGGAGAATCTTACGCATTCGCATGGACTTCGGCGTTACCTCCACGTACTCATCTTCCTTGATATACTCCAGCGCCTCCTCCAGGCTGAGGATGGTGGCTGGAATGATGCGTGCTTTCTCATCGCTGCCGCTGGCACGCATATTCGTCAGTTGTTTGTTCTTGGTGACATTGATGACGAGGTCGTTCTCATGGATGTGTTCGCCTACGACCTGACCTGCATAGACTTCTGTCTGTGGTTCGATGAAGAACTTGCCGCGGTCCTGCAGGTTATTGATTGCATAGGCAAAGGCGGTGCCGCTCTCCAGCGCTATCATCGAACCGGAGATACGACGTACAATCTCACCCTTGTAGGGTTGATACTCCTTGTAGCGATGAGCCATAATGGCTTCGCCTTGCGAGGCGGTGAGCACATTAGTGCGCAAGCCGATGATGCCGCGCGAGGGGATGAGGAACTCGATGTTCACGCGGTCGCCCTGACTCTCCATCGAGGTCATCTCGCCCTTGCGGCGCGTGACCATATCTATCATCTTCGAGGCAAACTCTTCTGGAACGTTGATGGTCAGCTCCTCAATGGGTTCGCAACGTACACCGTTCACCTCTTTATAGATTACTTGAGGTTGTCCGACCTGTAGCTCATACCCCTCGCGACGCATGGTCTCGATGAGCACGCTGAGGTGCAGCACACCACGCCCGCTGACAATCCAGCGATCGGTGTAGCCGTCGGGAATATCAACGCGCAGAGCCAGGTTCTTCTCCAGCTCCTTCATAAGTCGCTCATGGATGTGGCGGCTGGTGCACCAACGGCCCTCCTTGCCGAAGAAGGGTGAGTCGTTGATGGTGAAGAGCATGGACATAGTGGGTTCGTCAATGCTAATGGTGGGCAGTGCCTCGGGTTCATCGGCATCACAGATAGTATCTCCAATTTCGAAGTTCGAGAGCCCAATGATGGCGCAGATATCACCACTGTTGACAGCATCTATCTTCTGATGTCCCATCCCCGTGAAGGTGTGGAGTTCCTTGATTTTAGTTTTCTCCTTCGATCCGTCGCGATGCACAATAGTAATCGCCATACCCTCCTTCAGCGTGCCGCGATGCACGCGCCCCACGGCGATACGTCCTGTGTAGGTGGAGTAGTCGAGGGAAGTGATGAGCATCTGCGGAGTGCCCTCCAACTGTTCAGGCGCTGGGATGTGCTCCAAAATCTGATCGAGAAGGTAGAAAATATTGTCGGTCGGCGTCTGCCAGTCGCTGCCCATCCAACCTTGTTTGGCAGAACCATAAATGACCGGAAAGTCCAGCTGGTCTTCGGTGGCATCGAGGTCACACATCAGATCAAAGACCATCTCATACACTTCTTCGGGACGACAGTTAGGTTTATCGACTTTGTTGATAACCACGATGGGCTTCAAGCCGATTTGAAGGGCTTTCTGCAGCACAAAACGGGTTTGTGGCATAGGGCCTTCGAATGCATCAACGAGCAACAGGCAGCCGTCAGCCATATTCAGCACACGCTCGACCTCGCCGCCGAAGTCGGAGTGACCCGGAGTGTCGATGATGTTGATTTTCGTATCTTTGTAATTGATGCTAACGTTCTTGGAAAGGATGGTAATGCCGCGTTCGCGTTCCAGTTCGTTGTTATCAAGCATAAGTTCTCCTGTCTGCTGGTTGTCGCGAAAGAGATTGCCTGCGAGCAGCATCTTATCTACGAGGGTGGTTTTACCATGATCGACGTGTGCGATAATGGCAATATTTCTGATGTTTTGCTTCATACTTAATAGGATGTATTTCGTTTTGCGGGTGCAAAGGTACGGAAAAGTTTTCAGTTTCAAGGTGAAAGTTAGGCGTTTTTTGCTTTCAAAGTGTTTATTTCGAAGCAAAATTTGCATCGTTGCAAATATTTAATTACTTTTGCGCAGATTTAAGACCCATCATCTATGATAAACCGCATTATGAAGTATCAGATTATTGCCATTAGCCTTCTGCTGATGGCCGCTTCTGCCGAGGCCCAGAAGACAGCGCTCGAAGGCTTTACCTACGAGAATTATCCCACACCTCCGACTGGTCTGGAATGGCAGTCACCAGGACAACTGGCACTGAACAAGGAGCTGCCGCAGGCGTGGGGCTTTCACTTCCCTACTGAAGAGGCAGCACGAGGTGTGTTGCCTGAACGAGGAGCCTATTGGCAGACACTGGACGGCACATGGAAATTCCATTGGTGTCGTACACCCGAGGAACGGGCACAAGGATTCGAGGCACCCAGCTATGATGTCAGCGCCTGGGACGATATCGAGGTGCCAGGATGTTGGAACGTGCAAGGAATACAGCCGGACGGCTCACTGAAATATGGTGTGCCCATCTACGTCAACCAGAAGGTCATCTTCGAACATCAAGTTGCAGTGGATGACTGGCGCGGCGGCGTGATGCGCAAGCCTCGTAATCCGCAATGGACCGTTAATGAATATCCTAATGAAGTGGGCTCCTATCGCCGCACCTTCACCGTGCCAGCCTCATGGAAGGGACGTGTAGTGTATATCAACTTCGACGGCGTGGACAGCTTCTTCTATCTGTGGATCAATGGTCACTACGTGGGATTTTCCAAGAACTCCCGCAACACCGCAACGTTCAACATTACACCTTATTTAAATAAGAAGGGCGAGAACGTGGTAGCCGTGGAAGTCTATCGCAATTCAGACGGAAGTTTCCTGGAAGCACAGGATATGTTCCGCCTGCCTGGCATCATCCGCTCAACATACTTAACGAGTGTGCCAGAGTTGGAGCTAAGCGATTTGGTTGTAAGAACGTCCCGACTCAGCGGTAATGGAATCACAGAGGAAGCCAATGCAGAGATTGTTGTAGAAGCCAGTGTGAGAAACCTCGGCAAGAAAACAGCCAAGGACCTTTCCGTAGAGTACAAGGTCTTCCCACTGAGACTTTACACTGATGAGTTGGCTCCAGGTTCTCTTCATCTTGACGCCCAACCCGCCATTGGCCAACCTGATGCACAAGCACAGGTTAACGTAGGCGCAGACTTGAGTATTGCGGCAACTTCCATCAACTTGCATGGCGCGTTGCCATGGTCTGCCGAAGCGCCCCATCGCTATGTCCTCACAGCCACGCTTAAAGACAGGAAAGGGAAGGTGGTGGATGTGCGCTCAACTTATTTCGGCGTTCGCACGGTGGAGATCCGCGACACGAAGGCGGAGGACGATGAGTTCGGTAAAGCTGGCCGCTACTTCTATGTCAACAACAAGCCTGTGAAGCTGAAAGGTGTCAACCGCCACGAAACCAATCCTTGGCACGGCCATGCCATTAGCCACGGACAGATATTGCGTGAAGTCTTTCTGATGAAACAGGGCAACATCAACCACGTCCGCAACTCGCACTACGCCAACGACCCCTATTGGTACTACGCCTGCGACAAGTACGGCATCTACCTCGAGGACGAAGCGAATATCGAGAGCCATGAGTACTACTACGGCGATGCATCACTCTCCCACCCCATCGAGTGGCGCGCTGCCCACATAGCACGAAATATGGAAATGGTTCGTGCACACGTGAATGCTCCCTCCATCGTCATCTGGAGCTTAGGTAACGAGGCTGGTCCCGGACAGAATTTTGTGGCTGCTTATAATGCCATCAAGGCCTTCGACACCTCGCGTCCTGTGCAGTATGAGCGCAACAACGACATCGTGGATATGGGTTCCAACCAATATCCGAGTGTTGGCTGGGTGCAGTTTGCTGCCGGTGGCGGCAAGGGTCCCAAGTACCCCTTCCATATCAGTGAATACGCCCACTCGATGGGCAACGCCGGCGGCAACCTCATCGACTACTGGAAAGCTATTGAGAGCTCGAACTACATTTGTGGCGGCGCTATCTGGGACTGGGTGGATCAGGCCATAGCTGTGCCAGTTGACAATACAACCAACTCGTCAACTCGTCAACTCGTCAACTCGTCAACTAAATTCAACTACGGCGGCGACTTCGGTGACCTGCCCAACGACGGGATGTTCTGCATGAACGGCGTGATGCTGCCCGACCTTTCACCCAAGCCCGAATACTACGACGTGAAACACGTATATCAGAATGTGGGCGTAGAGGTAGACAGCATCTGGCAAATGGGTAAGCGCCAGATGGTTCGCCTGCAGGTGACGAACAAGAACTACTTCGTGCCGCTGGACTATGTGGATATCAGCGTGGTCGTTGAGCGCGATGGCTTCGACGTCGGTCGTAGCACCATCCCCGACAATCCCGAGCACGGCATGGCACCTGTGGCTCCGCGCAAGACAGAACCCATCGTGCTGCCTTTGACTTTTGCAGAAGACGAGAATCTTGACGCCCACTGCTACAGCCTGCGTGTGGAGTTCCTTCTGAAACACGACATGCCGTGGGCCAAGAAGGGCTATGTGCAGATGGCAGAGCAGATTCCCCTCTGGGGGGCTGGCGACGTGAAGCCTATTTGGATTGCTGAAAAGGACAGCCCCGTACTCAGCGTCACTCAAAGTGAAGCCGACCGCCGCACCATCATCCGTCCGAAGAAAATTGATGCCCACACGAACCCCTTCGTTGTCACCTTCGACGACGCGCGCGGCACAATCCACTATCTTGGTTTAGGCGGCGAAGCGTGCGACGATGCCGATTTGATTACTCTCATCGAGCCGGGTTGCGGTCCCGTCCTCGATGCCCTCCGTGCTCCCGTGGATAACGACAACTGGTACTATCAGTCGTGGTATCAGAACGGATTGCACAACCTTCACCATAAAGTGATAAACCGCAACGTCTATACCCGCAAGGATGGAGCTGTGGTTCTGAATTACACGGTCGAAAGCCAAGGCACAAGGGGACAGATTCACGGCGGCAGCAGCGGGCGATACACCATTGATGATAAAGGGGAACCCTCTGACTTCGTCCTGACAAGCAACATTGTTTGGACGGTCTATCCCGACGGCACCATTGAAAACGAGAGCGCCATCACGAGCAACAAACCGAAGGCCGTCCTGCCGCGTCTGGGCTTCCTTTTCAAGTTGCCCACTCGCTTCGAGGCAGAGGGCAGCAAGCTCAGCTACTTCGGTTGTGGCCCCCAGAACAACTATGCCGACCGCATGAGCGGCATGTTCTCACACGTCTATGAGAGCACCGTGCGTGACCAGTTCGTACCCTTCCCCAAGCCACAAGATATGGGCAACCGCGAAGGCGTGCAGTGGCTGGCACTGACCGACGACACAGAAAACGGCCTCGTCTTCGGTGCTCTGACGGGTTGGATGTGCACCAGCGTCATGCCCTGGAGTGACCTTCAGTTGACCTGCGCTCCTCATCCGTATGAGCTGCCCGAAAGCGACCATGTTTATGTTCACCTCGACACGAAAGTCACTGGACTCGGCGGCAACAGCTGCGGCCAGGGTGGCCCGCTGACGCCTGACCGTGTCTATGCCGACGCCTACTGCTTCGGCTTCTTCATCCGTCCCACGACTACCGCTGACCCGCACAAGATCAGCGAGGCCAATTTCCCCGTCATGCACGGCGGTGACCTGCCCATCGCCATCACCCGCGATGCCAAGGGTGACGTGACCATTGTCTATAATGAGTTCAATGGCGAAGATGTGCGCTATGTCATAAGTGGTGCAGAACCTTCGGCGAAAGGAAAAACGGAGAAGGCTGAAGGAAAGACCTATGCAAGTGAACCTATCAATATGAGAGCTGGAGGCATCATCACCGTCTGGCATGCCGACGCCCCCGAAGTGAAGATCAGCCGCACGTTTGACAAGGTGGAGTATGTGCCTGTCACCGTGCTCGCTTGCAGCAGCGAGGAACCGGGTGAGAACGCCAGCAACCTCGTCGACGGCAAGCCCGAGACCATCTGGCACACCGCCTACGGCGTCACGGTCACTAAGTACCCGCACAGCGTTGATTTCGACTGCTCGGAGACGAAGACCATCAAGGGCTTCACCTACCTGCCCCGTCAGGATGGCGGCAACAATGGTAACATCAAGGGCTATCGCGTTCAACTCTCACAGGACGGCAAGACATGGGGAGACCCCATTGCTGAAGGTGAATTTGAACGTGGCTCAGGCCTCAAGCGCATCACCTTCGCCACCCCCACGCGTGCCCGCTACCTCCGCTTCACCGCACTCTCCTCTCAGAACGGCCTTGACTTCGCCTCTGGTGCCGAATTCACCGTGTTAGCAGAGTAAAGATAACACTATCTTATCCATTTATGACTCCTTTCTGAGAATCCTTTGGTCATCTACAATAATTGAATTAACTTTGCACACAGATATTAATCCTATAGTCATTAAATCCACAACACAATGAAAAAAGTACTTCTTTCCCTTCTTGCCCTGGGCTTTGCGGTTTGTCCGCAAGGTTTCGTCAAGGCTCAAAACATCTTCGTCAACACTCCGAAGACCACCCTCATGCTCACCGCTAACGAAGGTGGCACGCCCCGAATTCATTACTATGGTTCGCGCATTACGCCCGATCAGGGCCGCGAGGTCATTGATGCGATGAGCATCAACTACGACGCCTACCCTGCCTTTGGACGCGAGAGCTTTGACGAGACCGCACTCAGTGTGACCCACGCCGACGGAAACATGACCACAGAACTGGCCATTACCGGCTCACGCACCGAGGGCGACCTCACCATCATCTCCATGAAGGACAAGGCATACGACTTCTTCGTAGACCTCTACTACAAAGCCAACGAACAGAGCGACGTCATTGAAACATGGACCGTCATCCGCAACGGCGAGAAGAAGCCCATCAAGTTGGAACAGTATGCCAGCGGCGTGATGACCTTCCGACAGGAAGGAGCCTGGATTACGCACTTCCACGGTGCCTGGGGGCAGGAAGCACAGATGACCGAGGAACCGTTAGCCCAAGGACTCAAGACCATTGTCAATCACGACGGCGTACGCAATGGAATGAACGACCGCGCAGAAGTGATGGTCAGCCTCGACGGCAAACCGCAGGAAAACAGCGGACGCGTCATCGGAGCAGCACTCTGCTGGACGGGCAATTACAAGATTCGCATCGACACCCGCGGACACTATCGCCACACCCTCGTTGCCGGCATTGACGACCTCCACACCGCCTACACCCTGAAGCCCGGCGAAACGTTCCGCACTCCGGAACTGGCTCTGGCCTACAGCACCGAAGGAAAGGGCGGCGTCAGCCGTGCCTTCCACCGCTGGGGACGCAACGGCAAACTTCACAACGGACAAGGGCTGCGCGACATCCTGCTCAACTCGTGGGAAGGCGTTTATATGAACGTCAATCAGGAAGTATGCGAACAGATGATGGACGGCATCAAGGAGTTGGGCGGCGAGCTCTTCGTCGTTGACGACGGATGGTTTGGCCGCAAGTATCGCCGCACCGACGACACTCAGGGTCTCGGCGACTGGGTGACCGACACACAGAAGCTGCCCAACGGCGTGCCTGCCCTGCTCAAGGCCGCCGAGGACCGTGGGCTGAAGTTCGGAATATGGATTGAACCCGAAATGACGAACAGCAAGAGCGAACTCTTTGAAGCACACCCCGACTGGGTCGTAGCACACCCCACCCGCGAGCTGTCTAAAGGACGCGGCGGCACACAGCTCGTGCTCGATATGTCGAATCCTAAGGTGCAGGACTTCGTGGTCAGCATCGTAGACAACCTCGTCAAGGAGAATCCTCGCCTCTACTACATAAAATGGGACTGCAATATGTCGATGAACAACTTCGGCAGCAGCTACCTCACCGCCGACAAGCAGAGCCACCTCTTCGTCGACTTCCACCTCGGCTTGCGCAGCGCACTCGAACGCATTCGTGCCGCCCATCCCAACCTCGTCATCCAGCTGTGCTCCAGCGGTGGAGGACGTGTCAACTGGGGCTTCATGCCTTACTTCGATGAGTTCTGGTGCTCCGACAACACCGACGCCCAGCAGCGCCTCTTCATCCAGTGGGGCACCAGCCACTTCTTCCCCACTATGGCAATGGCTCAACACGTCAGTGCCTCTCCCAACCACCAGACCCATCGTATCATCCCCTTGAAGTTCCGCTTTGACGTCGCCATGACCGGACGCCTCGGAATGGAAATGAAGCCCAGCGACCTCAACGACCAGGAGCGCGAATACGCCAAACAGGCCGTCGCCTTCTACAAGGAGATTCGTCCCATCATCCAGCTCGGCGATCAGTACCGACTCATCTCGCCCTACGAGGGCAACGGTTTCTGCAGCGAGATGTTCGTGACCGAGGACAAGACCGAGGCCGTCTTCTTCTGCTATAAGTTCGAGCATTACGTAGGCTTGCAGACGCCACGTTGGCACATGGCCGGCCTCGATCCCGATGCCACCTACCAGCTCAATGAGTTCGGCGGCACAGAGCGTGGCCGCTACTTCGAGGGCAAGACCTTCAGCGGCCGCTTCCTTATGGAAACCGGTCTCGATGCCAACCTCTCCGGCCAGTACAGCAGTCGCGTCATCCGACTCCGCAAGGTCTGACGCCTCCGACAAGTATCCCCTTAGCCGAGTTCCACCAGTGGAATTCCAGAGTTCCACCGGTGGAATTCATCAGTTCCACTGCTGGAATTCGCGAGTTCCACCAGTGGAACTCACTTATACGAAGGGCAGAATTGCCCTTTCCCGCCAGTGATAAAACGAATCGCGACCAGTCGTTAGCTTTCCTACGACTGGTCGCGATTACCTTTATGTATATACGTCCCGGCGCCCACGTCAGGTCGTCTTGACGATAACGTCTAATTGTTCAGAGGTTATCCTTCCTACATCTTTGCAATACTAATTAGTCGCCCTCGTCGGATTCAATGGGCGTCAGGCGGATTTCTGCAATACGGAATTCGCTAATGGCCCTTTGTCGTGCTACAGCAGAGACCGTGTTGTTCGTCTGCACGACCAGTATCTGATTTAGCAGCTTATTAGGTTCAAATTCGAAAGTAAGGATGTGCGGTTCTGTGGAGGACAGGACGTCCGTCACATTATAGATATCATTCATGCTGGTAGAACTTGGAATCAGGCCACTTTCCAACTGTAATGAATTGGTGGTACGCCAAATACGCATACGATAAGGAAGGGGAGCGTGGCTCAAGGTATCTGTCTCAGGAGCCAGGGTGACGGTCATGCGATAACTTACATCTGGAATGATTTGGCGCAAACTGATGAGGGTAGTAGCGTTGGTTGTGGCTTTCTGCCCTTCGAGGTTAATAGGCGAGAAACGGATGAAATGTCCAGAGGGGTTGCCCCAGGTAGATGCAGAATCATCGACATATTCTTTTGCGGCGATGGGCTTCAGCCCTTCGTTCGTCACGCCTTGGGCTACAATAAAGTCTTCTTCCTGCGTGAACACCAATTCCCGATGTTGCAACCAAGGGAGGAAGGCGTCTGGAACAGTGTCGCAGAAGTAGACCAAGACGTCGTCGTAATGATGGCTGGTGCGCGACAGCGACTCTGTGGCCTGCCGACCGCCCTCTGTTTTCGTCCATTCCACCCATAATTCACAAAGCGATGAATCAGCAGGTGCGACCAGCCCTACATCGAAGGATCTTGCCTTGAAAGCCGCCCACGCATCTGAGGTAGGTACAAGGATTCCGTCGGCATCCATGCGAGCAGGCACCACACCACTCTCGCCCACAAAATCAGGAATGCGGAATGAGAGTTCGGGGCCATATACGGTCAGCGTATCTCGCAGCCCACCCTGTCGAAGAGTTGGAATATGGGCCACCAACCGATAGTAATAAGTCGTACCGTGAACGAGGGGAATGCGAAAATTGTTGGGACTGATATTGCCCCAAGAGTAATGCAGCCCATTGAGGATTCCTGCGCCATTGCCATAATCGTTGACAAGCCGTTCGCCCAGCCCTACAGAGCATATCACATCCGTCTGTTCCTCATATCCCTTAGGTTTATAAAGGGTCAACACCGTGTCTGCGTGTACCAAATCAACGCCCGGAGACGTACTCATACAGAAACTATAGGGCAACGAAGTAGGTGCTGTGGCAGGTATCAAGAGGAGAACCGTATAGATGAATTGACCATCGTGGTCTTTCCACATGGCTGTAAGGAAGTCGTCCTCGTTCTTAGCAACATTTCCCGTGAGCCCCGCCCAAGGGTCATCATTTTCCAAGGGCGTAAACCCGTCGAACTCCAGTTCTTCCGTCTCTGTTCCCCAAGTGCGGAGGATACCCGAATAGATACCATGGGGAATTCGTTGGGTGGTGCCATCCTTGAAGTGTATGAGGAAAGCATCCTGCGCCTGTACAAAAGAGCAGGCCATCAGGGTTATAATAAAGAGGATATAGCGTTTCATAGGTTTCACAGCATTTGATTAGTCTTCAGGAATCTCTTCATTGTCAGCAATCCAGACGGGGCACAGCTCTATATAATCAAGCTTAATTGGCTCGCTATAATAACTCCCTCCCAAGTATGATCCATTCACGACTCCCCTTTGCTCCATTTCTTCGTTAGTATATGGAATGCTTTCTATGCGCAATTGCTTGGCTCGGCGACCGTCACTATGGAACCTTCCGACAACGCTTCGGGCATTTCGAGCTATGGAGGACATTGGCCACGAGTTCGCGGATGTAGGTTCATCATACTGCGCCCCAGCCCCAATGGTGCATAGAGCTCTTTCCTTCGGCCCTCGCATCCATCCCCGACTACGCATCTCACGACGGACATAGACCTCGGCAGAATCGGTGGTATAATCCTTCCAGCCTATTCGTTCCTCTAATTGCTTATCGTTGATATTCTGAAAGTCAACGCTGTCTGCCAGCAGGACGCCATCCAAAGAGAAACGCACTCGCGGTGAACGAGCATACATCGTCGTTCCGAAACGCAATTCGTAATCCCCCTCGGGCAGAGCGGGCAGCGCCAACGTCAGGTCGCAACGCCCTTGCTCAGGGTGCTCTATGGCCTGAAAACTGATATCAGTTTCGTAATTCCAATAATACTTTCGCGGCAGTAAGACCCCAACATAAGAGGAGTCGGCCACTATATAGTTATCTAAGTAACTGGAGATGAAAACTCGGTCGTAGTCAAAGTTTAAGGTACCATCAAGAGGCGCCAATGCACGAATTCCATGTGTCATAAAGTCGGGCGAGAGCGAGAGGGCTGAAATGCGCCAACGTTCATTCAGCGTCTCGCGCTGGGTCGTGAGATCGTAGGCCAGCAAATCGTCGATGTAGTAGTAGGCACCATTACTCGCGGTCTGCGTCCATTCACCACTCTTGGAAGGAATGATACGTGCGCCTCGCACTTTCAAACCATAGGGGTCAGGGTCGCTGGCGATGCCTCTGCGATTGAGGTAGATGCCCTCTTCCTCACCTCGGGGACGCGAAAACTTCAGCGAGCCACAAGGCAGCAACGTCTGGTACCAATCGGCCACATCGGCCAAACGGCGGTAAAACATTATTGGATTAGGCGTCAATTCATCGTAGGTACTGCCGAAAGGCAACAGGTGATATGCCACGAAGCGGTTCAGGGGATGACGGCGGTCGGCTGGGTCGCTGATTCCCTTATCCTCAGGAAAAGCCTCGTCATAAATGCGGCGAGCATAAGCTTCGAGATCTTTCAGTGAACGAATACCGTGAGCAGCAAAGACGGAGTCGGGTTCCACGAAAGCTGTGAAACTGCGGCGACGTACTATAGGGATCTCCATATAGTTCGATACATTGAATGAGTAGAACCACCTTATCCTCTCCTTATCCGTCATTTCAGGATAGGTGTCGTCCACAAAAGCCGTCAGGGAATCTGCCAACCCCGTAAGCTGCAGGACCTGTCCGAAGATTTGTGTAGCGGGGTCGGCAGCAATTGCGGCTGGCAGCAGGTGGTCGTAGAAGACGGAATCGCGCTCGACAGTAATGCTTTCGACTTCGTCGGCCAGCAACACCTCGCGACCCTCAGCAGTCTCGACCACCAGGAATTGCTGGGCGCGAGCTGTGCCTGCACTATTCAGCGCAGGCTGGGCAGCAACCAAGACCACGGTTGATAAGAGGTATAGAATCTGTCGCTTCATGGTTTCAAGAATTTAAAGGTCTGACGACGATTGACGCTGATAATATAAACTCCTCGCGGCTGGCGGCTAAAATTCAGCGAAAGCTCGCCCGAAGCCGCACGACGTGCAGCAGCAACCTGTTTGCCGTCAGCGCCGTAGGCTTCAAGGCAATCGCCCGGCTGCAAACCGCTGACGCGGACTTCACCAGGAGCGGTGAGGTTGAAACGAATGGTGCTCTCGGACTTTCGCGAGGCAACGGCGGTGGGGTCGTAGTCGCCGAAGGTCAGCGACTGAACGACATCACGCTCGAAGGTCAGCTGTGATGCCTGTCCACTACCATCAGCGTACTGATAAGTAACTACCAATCGACTGTAGTGACTCTTGAGCGTAGGACGCTGGTCAGATAACAGGAAGTGGTATACGGTACCGTCTTTCAAAGTGAGGTGCATCACTGAACGGACATCCGTTTGTGCATAGATGCTACACACGGCAAGACATGCGAATAAACTGATGAAGAGCATTCTACGGATGCGTTTCATAGGCTTTAGCTTCATTTGATGATGCAAAGAAACAAAGTATTGACTTATTGACAAAATCCTTGGCAAAGAATTCTCTGAAATTCTGCTGCAAAACATAAATTGCACGCCTCAGCACAGGGCCGGGCGTGCAATTATTTTACTTTTTATTCGTTCGAGGACGAGTATTGTCCGTTCGAAGAAGGTTTAGAGGTTATCCTTCTCGATGTCCTTGAAGTACTTATAGGTGCCGTGCTTGATTTCCTCGGTGGCAGCCTCGTCGCAGACGATGATGCCGTGGGCATGGAGCTGCAGGGCGCTGATGGTCCACCAGTGGGTGACGGGACCTTCGATAGCAGCCTGGAGAGCGCGAGCCTTGTTGTGGCCGTTGCAGAGGATGAGGACCTCGCGGGCAGCCATCACGGTGCCAACACCAACAGTGAGTGCAGTGGCGGGGACGTCCTCGGGCTTGCCGCCGAAGAAACGGCTGTTGGCCACGCGGGTGTCTGTTGTCAGCGTCTTCTGACGGGTGCGGCTGGTGAGGCTGCTGCCCGGCTCGTTGAAGGCGATGTGCCCGTCGGGACCGATGCCACCCATGAAGAGGTCGATGCCGCCTGCTTCCTCGATCATCTGCTCGTAGTGCGCGCACTCGGCAGTGAGGTCTTTGGCGTTGCCATTGAGAATATGGATATTCTCCTTGGGAATATCGATGTGATTGAAGAAGTTGGTGGCCATGAAGCTGTGGTAGCTCTCAGGATGGCTCTCGGGAAGACCCACATATTCGTCCATGTTGAAAGTGAGGACGTTCTTGAAGCTGACGCGACCTGCCTTATTGGCCTTTACGAGAGCCTGGTAGGTGCCAATGGGGCTGCTGCCGGTAGGCAGACCGAGGACGAAGGGCTTCTCAGCGGTGGGCTGAGCAGCATTAATCTTGTTGATGATGTACTCAGCTGCCCATTGGGACATCTGATCATAGTTCGGTTCAATAATTACGCGCATAGTCTTATTTACTTTTTGTTGGTTATGATTGTTTTTATCGTTGCTTGAAGAGTTAATTGCTCTGAATTTGCGCGGCAAAAGTACACATTATTCCGCACACCACCATGCATTTTAGAAGAAAAAGATGCAAAAACAGACAAATATTTGTGATTTTGCTTACTTTTTGTCACTTTTTGTCACCCGACTCCGCATTCTGAGGTGATGCTTCATCAATATAAGTGGCCAGTTCTGATTCCGTGTGCCGGATGACGTGGTTCATCTGTTCCTGAGTGATAGGGATAGCGGTACGAGTGAGTTCAGGGACATTATAACTCTTCAGAAGGAGCAAATTGTATTCCGGGTCGCGCTGTGGAAGGATGAAAGCACGATGGCCCTGTCCCTGAGCATCGAAGTAGGCAATGTAGGTGCGGGTGAAGTCACCATCATCGCGGCGGGTACTGAAGACCACCCACCGTCCATTCGAGGACCAACAGCTGTAGCTCTCGACCTCTGGGGAATTGGTGGCGGTTAATGGGTAAAGGCCCTCACCCAAGCTACTCCCGTTAGAGAGGGGAGTACGGTCACCCTCAGACGACCCGGAGGACTCCTCTCCCTTACGGGAGGGGGCGGGGGTGGGTCTTAAATCCTTCACCCACAAATCAGAATCCTTATGGTAGAGGTGGAACTGGCCATAGCGCGCAAGGGCAAAGAGTAGATAGCGTCCGTCGGGACTGGGACGAGGCACGCTGGCGCTGAGTCCCTGGGCACTGGCATTCACCTCCAGTCTGGGTTCACCGAAAGTATAAGTTACCGTATCGAAAGGCATGGAATAGATATCATAGTGCAGGCTGTCGAAACGCAGGACAAGACTGGCCTCGAAGTTGGTAGATTCGAACTTAGGCACACGTGCCGAACAGTAGTAAAGGCGTGTGCCGTCGGCCGACCAGTAGGGGAAGGTCTCGAAGTAATCTGGAGTACGGATGATGTTTCGCACCTCATTGCGGTCGGCATCATAGAGGATAATGTCGGATTCCGCATCATACACCTCTATCTTTTCGTTGTAATGATAGTGGAACACTTGTGCCGTCTTATTACTGCTGAAGGCAATAATGGGAAGCGTAGGGTGCCAACCGCCATAAGCGCCAGAGGCTACGATACTGTCGTGCCTGATCAGCATCTTATGCGCCTCGGTCCCATGGGTAATCACCGTTCCTTTATTATTCTCTCGCACATGGAGATACATTCTCTGTGTGTCGTAGTTCTGGAACTGATGACAGTTGATACAGTGGCTGCGGGTGTGATCCGTACGTTCGTTCTCATAGAGGGTCGTGACATCAAAGTTGGTCAGGTTCCGTTGGTAGATTCCAAGCTGGAAATAGACCTCATATCCTGGTTCGATAAGACGATAAGTGACATAGGGATCAATTTCTTCCGCTGCCACCTGGAACGAGAAGGCGGGTTGCCGCACCCATCCATTCACCCGGTGGGCATAGACGTTCACCCGGACCTCCTTCCCCTTGCTGTCTGCGAGAAGCTGGCGCCAAGCGGTGGTATCGATGTCAAACTTGCCGTCCTCATTCGCGCCACAGACGATGCATCCCACCTCAGCAACGAACTCGCAGGCTGCAGAATCCATCACCATGAAGTTCAGCGGCGCAATATTCGGCGGAATGGTCACATCGCGGTAGTCAGGATAGACTACAGCGCTGTCCGTCAGTTCCGTGAAGGTCGCAGGAATAGCAGAAGGACGGGAACTGCAGGCAAGTAGAGCCATCATTGCTGCGATGGCGAATGTATAATGTATAATGTATCGCTCGAGCTTACTCGCTTGACACTTCAAGAATGTATAATTGCTGCGCATGGATTAATTTTTTATTCGGGTTCGTGAGACTCATGGGGCTTATAGGGCTCATGGGAACTTTCAACCTTTCAACTTTTCAACCTTTCAACCTTAATTAACTCCCGCTTTGTGATGTCCCTCGTCTTCTTCATCGGGTTTCTGTGATGAGCGGATGTTCCCGAAGAAATAGTAGTAAGGATAGTAGCCCTTGTATTGCTCGAAGAGCACCTCGCTGCCTCGCTCCCGATCATTCATGTATGGCTGTGCTGCTTGCAAGAAGAGGTAGTAGCGTTCCGCCCCCATCTGCAGCTGCGGGAATTCTTGTAGTATCGCAGGCTCCTTGCCGGCAGCAACAATGAGCCCTTCGGCAATAGAACGCGGGAGCGAAGTACCTTTCAGTTTCTTGCAACGCATCAGGAAGGCATCTATGCGTTTGCTGTATAGACAGGCCATTGCACTCCATATCAGCGTTTCGGAACTGTTGAAGGATCTCAAACCTGCATAAAAACCGATGAAACCAGGTTTCAAGTCCATTTGTTCAAAGGTATGATAAGGTGGGAGGGTTGCCATAATGGCCGAAAACTCAGGATCTGCCTGGACCAAGTCCGCTCGCCCGACCATCGGTTCATATCTGTTGATGAAATCGCTCTCGAAAGGTACCTTATGAAGGATATGAAGGTACTTACGGGCGAGCACCCAGTCCCCCTCGATAAGAGAAATCTTTATCATATATTTTATGGAGAACAACGAAGGCCCATCCATCGTCAGAGATTCCACTGCGTAATGACGGGCTGCACGGATAAGACCAGCATGATAGTCACAGTCGATGATATGATAGTTCATACTGTTGGTATGCTGGTTGTGGTAACCATAGGTGTGGAGGGTATCGAAATCCAGTTTAATATCGAAGAGTTGGTCACCCAGTCGTCCCAAACGGGCAAGGGCAAGGGCATAATAGCCTGCCATTTGCCGGTAGCTCAAGTTTGCATTTTCGTGGGCCGTGCGCGAGATGCCTTCGTAGTCCTCATGCAGCAGCTGCACCTGCATCTTGGTCAAGGGACGCAAATAAGGGTGGCGATGATTGAGATAAAACATGGGAACGGCAAAGAAGGCTATAAGAACAACCACATAAGCCAAAGCCTGGAGGGTTCTCAACTTACGAGAAGAACGAGGAGTCTCAGGAGAACTGGTACTACTCGTCAGATTTGGGAAACTTGGCTTGCTTCTCTTCAAGCGCCAAACGATTCCGGCCCAAATCGCACATACCACAAAAAGGAGGAAGGGGAAGACAAGGATGCGCCCAGGCTCGTGCATATAGAAGAGGTTCAGTCCCACCTTCGCTGTCCATAGCATCCAAAGAGAAGCCGGCAGGAATTGTAGGATACGCCACCGCTGCGGCAGTCGCAGATAATAACCAAAGAGCCAGGAACCGACTGTCAGGAGAACAGCCACCAGCAATCCACCCACTATTTTCCAACGATACATGATGAGCAGCGCACGCCCTATTATCCACAACCACCCGAAGGACTTTTGCCACAACCAGAACATCAGCGTGCTGTCGGCTACAATAAACGAGCGTTCGTAGGCGATACGAAACACATCACCCATCCACCATGAGGCCCACAGCCAGGAGAGAAGAAAGAAAAGGAGGCCCACTCCCAAGCCCCTCCAATAAAGGAAGGAAGAAGGTTGGCGCGATGCTGTAGGTCGTGAATTATTCTTTGTACTATTATTGCTCTTTTTCATACGTCAGTGATTATTGTCCGGAGGCTTCTCCCTTCCCTGAGAGGGGTTCAGGGGCGGGTCCTTGAAAAGTAGCCAACTCTGCCTCGGTGTGCCGCACGACATGGTTCAGTTCTTCAATTGATACGCGCACGGCAGAACGGGTGAGCTCCGGTACATTGTAGCTCTTGAGTAGCAAGAGGTTGTACTCAGGATCACGCTGCGGCAGCATGAAGGGTCGATGAGCCTGACCCGTTTGGTCGAAATAAGCAATATAAGGACGGGTGAAATTACCATCATCGCGCCGGGAACTGAAGACAATCCATCGACCATTAGAGGACCAAGTGTGATAGCTGTCGGCATCTGAGGAATTTGCTGCGGAAAGGGGATAACAGTTCTCTTCACTCACATCTAAACTATCATCGTTCAACGTCTTCACCCACAGATCTGCAGTCTTGTGCCAAATGTGGAACTGTCCGTATTGCCCAAGGGTATAAAGGAGATAGCGTCCGTCGGGACTGATGCGCGGCACGCTACAGCTCATTCCCTTCGAGCTGGCATCCACCTCGAGCCGCGGCTCGCCAAAAGAGCGAGTCTCGGGATCAAATGACATGGAATAGATATCATAGAGCAGGCTATCATAGCGAGTTGTGAGACCAACATCTAAAGTAGGTGCATCGTATTGAGGCACACGTGCAGAACAATAGAACAGGCGTCGTCCATCAGGAGTCCAACAAGGGAAGGTCTCCAGAAAATCAGTGGTGCGGAGGACATTCTTCACTTCATTGCGGTCGGCATCATACAGGATAAGGTCGGACTCTGTATCCAGAACTTCTATCTTCTCCGGGTGCAGGAGATGAAAGACCTGCCCGGTCTTGTTGGTGGAGAATGCCACAAGAGGCAGGGTGGGATGCCAACTGGGATAAACGCCTGCTGCGAGGATGCTGTCGTGCTTAATGGCAATCTTATGAGCCTTGCTACCATGCGTGACGACAGTACCTCCATGAGCAGCGCGCACATGGAACAGCATCCGCTCTGTGTCGTAGTTCTGATAGTTATGACAGTTGACGCAATGGTTCTTGCCGCCATCAAAAGTGCGGTTGTTCTCGTAGATGGTTGTCTGAGTGAAGTTCGTCAGGTTACGCTGATAAAGACCTATCTGCCGATAGAGCTCGTAGCCCGGCTCAATAAGGCGGTATGAGAGGTATCCGTCAATATCCTCCGCAGCCACATGAAATGAGAACGCGGGCTGCTGTACCCATCCGTTTTCGCGGTGGGCATAGACATTCACTCGAACGTCCTTTCCTTTACTGCCGGCGAGTAGCTGGCGCCAAGCGATGGTATCGATATCAAACTTGCCGTCCTTGTTCGCGCCACAGACAATACCTCCCACCTCAGCAACGAACTCGCTGGCCGAGGCATCGGTGACCATAAAGTTCAGTGGCGCAATATTCGGCGGAATGGTTACATCGCGGTAGTCAGGATAGACTGTAGCGCTGTCAGTCAGTTCCGTGAAGGTCGCAGGAATAGCAGAAGGACGGGAACTGCAGGCAAGTAGCGCCATCGTCGATGCGATGGCGAATGTATAATGTATAATGTATCGCTCGAGCTTGCTCGCTTGACACTTCAAGAATGTATAATTGCAGCGCATGGATTAATTATTAATTGGGGTTCATGGGACTCATGGGGCTTATAGGGCTCATGGGAACTTTTCAACCTTTCAACCTTTCAACTTTTCAACCTTTCAACTTTTCAACCTTAATTCACCCCCGCTTTCGAGTGTTCTTTCTCCGAATCCCCACTCTTTCGGGTAGCGCGAAGGTTGCCGAAGAAATAGTAGTAGGGATAGTAACCACAGAACTGGTTGAAGAGAACCTCTGCCCCTCGCGGACGGTCTTGCATATAGTTTTGTGCCACCTGAATGAAACCGCGGAAACGCTGTGCATCCATCTGCAATTGCGGGAAGGCCTGCAATATCTCTGGATGTTTCTGAGTCTGTGTGATAAGTCCTTCAGCAATGGAACGTGGGGGGGTAGTGCCTACAAACGGCTGACAACGCATCAGAAAATCGGGCATTCTTTTGCTGTAGAGATTGGCCATCACGCTCAGCGTGAGGGCTTCCATCGTGCGGCCAGAGGACGTCACTGCATGATATCCCAGGAAACAAGGTTTCTCGTAAAAACTTTCGAAAGAATCCTGGATGGGAGCCGCCTTCAGGACACCAGCAAACTCAGGGTCGGCCTGCACGAGGTCGGGACGATCTAACATCGGCTCATACTTAGCAAGGAACTCACCTTCAAAAGGCGCCTGATGCAGGATGTGGAAATACTTGCGTGCCAACGCCCAATCGTTTTCAATCAGCGACATCTTCGCCAGATACTTCAACGTGAACAGCGAAGGACCGTCCATCGTCAGTTCCTCCACAGCACGGTGCATGGCCGGACGGATAAGGCCCGAATGGTAGTCACAGTCGATAAGATAATAGTTACCCCCTAAATCCGGGTCGCCATCATAGTCATGAACACAGATGCTGTCATACTCCAGACGAACGTCGAATAGCTGCTCGGCAATCGTTCCCTGACGTGTAAGGGCGACAGCATAGTAAGCTGCAAGAGGCCTATAGCTCAACGAAGCATTTTCGTGGGCTGTGGCTGACATTCCTGCATAGTCATCATGCAACAACTGCACCTGCATCCGCATTAATGGACGGAGATAGGGGTGGCGTTGATTGAGAAGCAAACAGGGGAGAAGGAATAAAAGGACTACTACCAAAAGACCGAAAAGCCCCGCTCTCACCCCATCCCGCGAAGCGTTGGGGGTGGGGCTGCTGGAGGCTGGCCTTCTTCTCTTGAAACTCCAGATAATCACAGCGTCCATCAGGCAAACCAGTACCGCCAACAGGGGAATCCCAAGAATTCGTCCTGGCTCATGCATGAAGAAGAGGTCAAGTCCGGACCAAGATACCCAAATCATCCATGCTCCAGCTGGAAGATACTGAATCCACCTCCATCGCTTGGGCAGACGCAGGCAGTAGCCAAACAGGAGGGAGCCCGCTGTCAATAAGGAAGCTACCAGCAATCCCCCTACGACAGGCCAGTGGTAGAGCGTCAGCAAGGCGCGACCAAGGATCCAGAGAGAGCCAAATGACTGCTGCCACAGCCAATGCATTAAGGTGGCATCGGCGGCAAAGAACGAACGCTCATAAGCAATGCGTAACGTGTCGCCCATCCACCACCCAGCCCACAGCCAGGAGAGGGCAAAGAAAGTGAAAAGTGAAAGAATGGAGAGTGGAAAAAGGGAGTTTTCTCGGACGGCAGTCACTCCTTTTGGAGAACTCTCTGCTATTTGCTTTTTACGAAAGTTGTCTGCCATCTGTACCTTAACAGACTTTGGTGATTTATGTTTGCCACTGTTCATCCTTTCACCTTTCATTTATTTACTTTTCACTTAATGTACGCCTTCTTTCCATTTACGATATACAAGCCAGATTGCGTAATCGTGTTGATGCGGCGGCCCGTAAGGTCAAAGACCTTCATACTCTCGGGTACATCGCCCCTCTGGACATCGCGCACGGCTACTGCAGGATCTACATCAGTACAAGGTGTGTCACTCATATCGTAGTTGGCGGTCATAATAGTGACATTCTCGATACCCAGGTCTAACACGCACTTAGGCAAGGTCGCTTTCACCGTGTTGGTCGCCCAGATAAGGTTTCCGTCAGCATCATAGAACTTGTGGCCTGCATATTTCTTGGTCCCCTGGAAGGTAATGGTCTTGCCATTACTGGATAACTTATACCAGTCATCCGTGACAGGTGCTGCGTCATCGGTGAAGGATTCGTAGTCGCCACCTACGTAAGATGACGTAGAAGTAGCCATCAGATACGCCCACTCCTCGGTTTGCCGCTTGTAGCCATCAGACTCGGGAACACATCCAAAGATATTATCCGGGTCGGCTTTCTTCTTGATGACACGATCGTCAATGAACATGATGTTACCAAGTTTCTTCTCGTACTTCTGCATATATGCCTTGGCGGAATTGATATGCGCTTGTGTGGTGGTAACGTCATAGTTGGAGTAGTCACCAACGTGATGCATGTTGCAGGGGATGAACATGCCATAGGCTTCGAAGAACTCGCTGAGATCAGCCTGAGCGGCATCGCAAATCATCTTGGCCAAATGCAAGTAGTCATCCTTACCATAGGAGGTTGGTCCACCGTTGCCGGGGCCGCTCCATTTGTTGATGGGATTTTTACGCATCAGACGAAACAGATTGGGATAGAAGTCGGGGTTGTGGCCCTGAACATGGAAGTAGAGGTAGAGCTGTAAGAACATATCCGTAGTCATCCATATACTGCGATCCAGCCAATGTGTTCCATTTGCCATGTATTCAAAGTTCTGGTGGGGATACATGGCACGGGAATTATGAATGCCAGACTCAAAGACATTGATGTTCGAGAATACATTGTTAGAACTCTCCGTAGTTCCTATGACATTGATGCTAGCCTGATGGTTGTGGCCGATTTCATGGCTTGAAACCCAGAAGTTACCGCCCTTTAACCATTCACTATATTTCATAGCACCTTTTATGGCGTTCTCTGCATAATACGTACCGTAAGTCGTGGAATATGCGGCATAACTGGGTGAATTAGCAACAGCAAATACGTTCCAGATATTATTGTAGCGCCCCTCGAAGTCCTCAACACCCATATAACGCTGCTCGTTTGCACAAATGGTGTTCCACATATGCATGAGACCTTCCATATTATCTTTTTCCAGTAGTACGTATTCAGCTTCGACCTGGTGTACGAGTCGTTCGGTCTTTAAATTGATGTAGCGACCAGCCTTTAGCAGTTTTTCTTGCAAGAGTTTCCAGTCATCATTTGTCATACCGCGGGTGGCATCCCAGTAGCCGTTGAGCTGACCGCCTTCGATGTGTACCGTGATGTCAGGATAATCCTTCAGAAACTTCTTTGTATCTGTAAGCTGATGAAGGATATAAATCATCTTTTGCTCGGTAAAGCGGAAGAGGTTAAGGCCAGCCTTCAGCGTGGTCAATTCACCTGTCGGATGACTGCCAGACCAACCGTCAGTGCTCACGGCTTCAAGCTGCAACGTAGTTCCCGTCTTGGGAGCGGAGCCAACATAAACATAGAGAATATCACCCGGATTTGCCACGATACCCGTGGGGCCAGACAAACGTCCAAAAGGATTTGATACCGTGAAGACCTTATACATCTCATTATAGTTGCTATATATCCTATAGTCAGCAGCACGGAAGAACTTCTCGTATCCAGCGGTATAGCCCGTTGATGAGGTATATTGTTGCCATGTATTGTTTTTTACCTTCAGCACCATTGCCTTCATGTCGTCGGTGAGGGCTGCAAAGTTCTCATTTGCAGCCAAAGCCTCATCGCTGAGAGCCTGAATATCATCCTTCAGCGTCAGACAAGACTTATCGACAAAGAGGCTGTCGAGCTTCTTCTGCAACTGGCTCTTGTTCTTGACAAGTTCATCATAGGCACCTTGTCCGGCACGAGCATTCTCAATATCCTGCTCCGAAAGCTCCACCTTCTCGAAGTGCCATTCACTGGCGGCGGCATTGGTACTCCAGAGCACCACATTATGACCTTGCGTGCTGGCATCGTGCAAGCCTGCGCTCTCATTTCCATAGGCTATCGTCCATCGGTAGTCCCAATCATCATTGACGGGCTTGATGTTGAAGATGACCTTGGTGGAACCTTCACGATAAATGGCGCTGGTGGTCGTCTGGTGCTGGATGTACTTCTGAGAAACCACATCCTGTATAGTCCACCCCGTTCCGCTCTTCTTCAGTTGCCAGTACTGATAGAAGTTGGCGGGATCGGAATTCTTAGTGCTGATATCACTACCTCCAGTGGCTACGAGGTCATAGTAGCTGACGAGGCGATAGTAGGCGCCGTCCTCCAGTTCCTTGGCATAAGGACTCATCCCCAGGATGCGTTCGCGGATCTCATCAACCGTGAAGTTCTCCACTGCTTCAAAGTACCAGTCGCATCCGGCATCAAAGGAATATTTAAAGAGGTTATGGCTGGTGTTGGTATTCAGAAAATCACCACTACAGTCGCTCTTCGCCGAGATGTTATAAAGCTCTTTCGAGTTGGTGGCATTGGGGCTCTTGCGGATGTAAAGAGTAGCCTTGCCACTTCCCGTTTCTGTCATCGTGGCCTGCAGGTATTCACCAGTATTGGCGCTGCGCAATGAGTATCCACTGCCGTTAGTTTGCAGGATCCACACTTGGTCCAGCTTGTTCAGATTCTTGGCTGTTGTGGTAGCATTGCCTGCGCTGGCAGTAGAAAGGTACCACGACGTACGGTCGCTCTTCAGTCGAATCAGCCCTGTCGGGATGTCCTGAGCGCTCACGGTTATGCTTCCTACGACTCCGAGGAAAGCAATCATAAATAGGTAAAGACGTTTCATAATCATAGGGGTTTTGTTAGTTATTGTGTCGGCAAAAGTACTGCTTTCTTCGTGATTGTGCAAATTTTTCGGGAAGTTTCTATCTATTGATATGGGAAAAGCATGAATATTTAAGGATATGAGCCATGGAGGACAATCGAAAGCGGGGCGACCGCAATGGCCGCCCCGCTCTTATCTCAACTGCAACATTGTTGCAGCATGGGGAACAAATTTACTTCACAGCTACGCGCTTGCCGTTGACGATATAGATACCGCCGCGCTGGATCTTGCTGACCTTGCGACCGTTGAGATCGTAGATTTCAGCCTTACCATCGAGCTGCATATCGCGGATGCCAACACGAGTTGAGAATGTCACGTTTACCTTCAACAAAACAGCCTTATCATTAGCAACGATACCCCACTGTGCAAGGTAAGTGTCACCTTCCTTGAAGTTAGCATCGTGTGCACCTGTGTAATTGAACTCACCACTTGAGGGATTATCCAACTTCACGCAGAAGCCATTTTCAGCCTTTGCCCATTGAGCGGCATCACCATTAGCATCACGCCAGCCATCGGTGGTGTTCTCTACGAATTCTCCTGTTGTCACGTTGACAATATAAGCCTTGGCCTCACTGATATCAGCAATACCCAGAGCGTTGCATACTTCTGCCACGTCGAACTTAGGAGCAGGCTCTGCCTCACTGTAAGCAGTTTCAGGCATCTCAGTGTGAGCAATTTCAATAGTCTTAATAATTTCAGGCTTGTAAGAAGGAGCTTCGACGAAGGTGACTGTGATGGCGAAGATGGCCTTCTTCCCGTTAGCGGTCAGAGCCCACTTAACAGTGTAGGCCTTACCGATCTCGTCTGCACCATTCATGTCGCAGATGGTGAACTTACCATCAGGAATAGCCTGGAAGAACTTCACATTGATAGCAGTGGTCTCGCCCCAAGTGGTAGCAACACCTTCTGCATTGAACCAACCGTCATACGTTGCATAGTCGGTGATTTCAGTCTCATCAGGATTGATGATGCTGAGCATGTCGGTTGTCAGTTCTTCAACACCGAGGAACTTCTTAGCTTCAGCGAAGTCTACGCTTGCTTCGGTTACGGTGTAACCCATGCCAGAATAGCGCTCGACATTAACGGCGATATCTATAGTGGTCTTAGGCTCGTACTTCACAATCGTCCACTGAGACTTCTCGCTGGGAGTGGTGAGCAAGGTTGCCTTCTTACCTGCGGTAGAACCAGTGATAGCTCTTACCTTACCATCGGTGGTGGTGGTGAAGATATTGTAGAACAGCTGACCGTCCTCAGTAGTAGCAACAGGAGTAGCATTAATCAGAACACCTTCTGCAGCGTTACCAAGCAGTGTGCTACCATCTACGGCAATGAAGACAGCTCCATTGTTGAGGTTGTAGCCACCCTCGACCTCGCTCCAAACGAAGGCATCGGGATCATCAAGTACGAACAGATTGCCTGCCTCATTGAAGCCCATGTAACCACCACTGGACTTGTGCTGGAACATATAGAACTCACCGGCTATGGGCTTGTTGACCTCAACAGCAGCGTAGTCTGCAATTGCGTCATCAAGAGCAGCCTTAGCATCTATGAGTTCTGCAATGGTGGAAGCCTCGTTTTCAGCCACGAGCTTCTGTGCATCGTAAATCTGCTTATAGGTGTCATAAGCTCCCTGAGGCTTCTGGAACAGGCCTGCACCAGCAAGTACGGGATTAGGCTCGTTGGCAGCCAGAGCTTCCTGTAACGGAACGAGATATGCACCCTTCTCCAACATTGCCAGAGCTGCAGTGGGATCGAAGTCAGCGGCCTCAATCATGTAGTACTGGTTACCAGGATCGGCAGTCATCCAATCGTTAATGACAATGCCTCCAAGATTGCCCGTACCGTTCGTGTTGACGCCGTAGTTCGTGCCTTCGGCAACCGTGAAGTAGTACATGAAGTAAGGAGCGGTCTTCGGATCCATCTTGATGGCATCTGCAGCACCGTTCACGGGAACGTCTGACAAAATACCGCTGTTGGTCACGAACTTCTTGTCAGCCACGCTATAGAGGTAGTAGTTGTCCTCATAGCTGATGATAGCGAACTGGCCAGGATCTGCGCTTGCATAATCGGTGCTTGATGTGGAGGCGATGGTTTCGCCGTTTGTCAGCATAGCACCGCGGTCGCAAGCGACGGTGTAAGCCTTTGTATTGCTCAGATCATCGAGATTGAAGATCAAGCCAGCCTTGTAGGTACGGGTCACCTTGATGGTGCAGTCTTCCGTACCGATCGTGCCTTCAGCAACATAATCGTAGAATGCGACAGAGGTGTAAGCAGAAGGTATCGAGACTTCGCTGTTCATCTTCTGAGTAACAACAACGCTCTGAACGGGCTCTTCGCTACCATCATCATACAATGCATAGGTCACCTTCACGGTATTCACTTTCACGAGTTCAAAATCGAAGCTCTTCTCCCAGCCGTACTCAGCGAGAGGACCTTCATGGACTGCCCAGTAGGTGTTGCCAATCCAAGACCATCCGCTGGTTTCACCGTTATAGGCAGCGTTTGTGGAACGCACGGCAAACTTACCATCTTTATAGAAGAAGACCTGAGCTTCCCAATCGGTACGGTTGTTCGTGGAAGTATTCAGGCTACCATTCGTCAGAGCGGCTTCCTCGGTGTTAACAGGATTGCTGAAGCGAGTGTTGTTCTGAGAAGTCAGCAAGAAGCCATACTCATACTGTGCACCTTCGACCTTCTGGAATCCGAAGATACCAGCGGCGTCAGCATCGGCGGTCAACTTACCATCGGCTGTCAGATAATAGGTATCTTCACCAACCTTGGTAGTGATGCTGTAGTTAGCACCATCCTCGATATTGTACAGAGCTGTAGCATAATCCACCAACTCAGGATCAACGTAGCTGTACTGAGCGTTCTGGAAGCTGAGCCAGCTGATGTTGTTGTCAGCGGCAACGTTGAACTTAACAACGAGTTTGCCATCTTCACCAACAACACCAAGAGCAGCATACTTAGCAACATTGAACTGGCCGAAAGCCTCACCTTCGGTTACGTCAACAGCTTCGCCGTCGTTCACCTGCAGAGTGATGCCGGTAGCGTCAGCAGCGGCCACTTCGTTCTTAGCTCGTACACGTACCCAAATGTTAACCAAAGCGGTCTTACCTGCCTCGAGACCTTCGAAGGTGGCGGTCATTGTCTTTTCAGCCAAAGAGTTGTCATCACCTGTCCAGTACTCGAAGAACGGAACCTTGAACTCAGAGCCGTCGTTCACGCCTTCATTGCTCCATGTATTCACGTGGAGGTTATTCCAGTCTGCGGGTTCGACATCCCAAACACTGCAAAGCAGGTCATCAACAGCGACGTCTGCACGCCAGCCTGTAATAACATAAGGATCTTGCAGGGCATTAGCTTCGCCCATGGTCAGTGTACCCTCATCCAGCTTTTGTTTCGGAGTGTCATAATAGGTAGCCTTAGCCTCGGCTGTGTAGAAGTTGGTAGCGTCTACGAACTTCTTCATCTGCTCAAGTTTCGGAGCGGCAACAACGTAAATGTCGGCCTCAGCGATGACAGCCTCAATAGCATTGATGGCTGCAATGTAATCTTCGGCTGTGTAATAAACGCCATCGTTGTCCTCAACAGCCTGTGCCAACTTACCAGCGAGAGCGCTGGAAAGAACAGAAGTATCAACAGCCTTAGCACGAGCTACAGTAGTAGCCAACACTTCAGCAGCCTTAACCTTAGCTGTCACACCCTTAATCTGTACGACATGCCAGTTGGTCAGGCCCTTCTCTTTAGTCATACCAATTACAATGGTACCATCGGTGACCTCCACATTTTCAAGTAATGCGGTAGCAATGCCTGTTCCATTGAAGTTGTCAGCAACGTGAGCAGGAATGTATTGTTTAACCTCACCAGCAGGAGTCTTAGCATAGAGATATACAGCGGTCTCGTCGCCCTCCACCAGTTCGGAGTCGAAGCCACGGCCAGAAGTATAGGCTGCGGCACCATACAATTCAATATTATATATACCATTTGCCAGACCTGTCAGAGTGCGAGTGAACACATCACCCGTAGGCTCGCAAGTTCCTTGGTACTTTTCGCAAGCAGGTGTCTCGCGACCGTCATTGGTAGTAACAGCGGGAGCTGCCCAGCCAACAAAACCGGTTGCACCAGTCCAGCCCTGCCAATCGATCGGGAACTGAGCGGTGAGGTCGGTTTCGATGTAGATGTCAGGAGCATCTGTGAAGGTGACGGTGACTATGACATCAGAAGCAGGCATCACGAAAGTGAACTTCTTGGCGTCATACTCGACAGTCTCTTCACCAGCCTTAACAATAACCTCATCGACGACTTTGCCCTCATCAGGAGTGAGAGTCAACTTAACCGTTGCACCAACAGGAGCCTTATCCTTGTCGGCAGCGACAGTTCCGTTAACTGTTTCTGCGAGTGTGATTGCATAGATAGCTGCAGCTTCCTTAACACGGAAAGTAGAACCATTATCGGTCCGGCCACCTGTGCTCTTCCAGAACTGCAGAGGACCACTGGAACCGCCATTCTGGTTCACCCAGTCGTTCTCGCCACCTTCCACAGGACGCATTACGAAACCGTCACTATTGCCATAGATATCCCACTTGCACTCGCCATCACGCATAACGACGTTGTCGCCATCTACGGACAGGCTCTTGCCTTCACCAGCTGCAGCATTCATGATGACGACCTGAAGGGGTTCGCCCTCGACAGCCTTGAATGCCCAATAGCTGTTCAGGTTCTTGAGATCCTTGTCGGACTTCGGATAGTAAGGCTCGCTTTCGTCCATAGCTACCCAATAATCGCCACGGATGGTCATGTTATACCACTTAGCCTTTGCGAAGCTCTCAGAGAACTCGAAGAGACCGCCCCATTCGGGAGTGAAGTTCACGACTGTGGTCTCAGCTGTGATAGCCTCCACATCGGGCTTCAGGGCAAAAAGACCATGAGTCTGGCCTGCGATAGCTTCGTTGAAGCTTGCGGGAGCTGTAGGAACGAAGCCAACAGGAGCCTTAATAGACTCGGTAGCAGCGATTTCGCCGTTGACAACGAGGTTGTAGGTTACGTCAATGAGGCTGTTGTCCTCAAGTGTCCAGATGAAAATCTTATCAAAACTATACTGAGCAACGGGAGCACCGTCAACTTCATCAACGGTCCAATAAGCGCTGCCAATCCATCCCCAACCGCTTGCTGTATAGCCAGCGTTGGTAGAACGGACAGCAAACTTACCTTCTTCGTTCATGAAGAACACCTGTGCTTCCCAATCTGCACGATTACCATCAGTAACATTGATGTTTCCACACTTCAAAACAGACTCTGATGTCCCAGGAGCATTGGTGAAGCGTTTTCCAGCATCAACATAGAAGCCATACGGGTATTCAACACCAGCAACCTTCGTGAAGGTGAAGGCACCAGCAGAAGCAATATCCTTTGTAAGAGTACCAGCAGCAGTCAGATAATACTTATCACCACCGAACTCTGTGGATATGCTATAGTTGCCGCCATCTTCAATCTTAGCCATTGCATCAGCATACTGTGCCTGTGCTGCAATCTTTGCATCGAGCTCGTTAATCTTTGCAACATCCTCATCCTCAAGATCGGTGTAGTCAGCAACCATCAGAGGAGCGGCAGCATCCGTCAGGGCATTGCTGGGCAGGATGTAGAATTCGGAGAAAGTAAAGAACTTGTGACCTTCAGCTGACTTGTCAACTGCATGGTTGTTAGTGTCAATAATCGTGAAGCGGAGATATGTGTAAGCCTCAGCTCCCGAAACCTTAGCGGAAATGTAATCAATAGGCGTTGCACCTGTAGGTAACCCTTCGTTAATCTCAGTAATCTGAGTGAAAGCCTCGCCATCATTGCTACCGCTAACGATGATATCAGTCGGACGGTTGTTGTTGTTCTGAGAACGCTTCTTGAAATAGATGTAGAAGTCTTGAACTGCATCGGGCAATGCAACCTGAAGATAGTGGTCAGCATCAGCCGATCCGCTCCATGTGGAGTGGAAGTAGGTCGTATATTCGCCATCTACGAGGGCGTCATAACTTCCTTCACTTGACTCTTTAGCATTGGATGTGAATTGTTCACCCTTTGTAGCCAGACCTCCGAGAGCCTGAAGAATAGGAGCCCAAGTCTGAGTCTTATTCCAAGCTGCAGGACGGTTGTCGACGTTTGCCTCGATCTGCCAAACGAAAGAAGCTTCGAGAGAATAGCCTGCAGCAGGTAATTCTTCGTAAGTTACGGCGTCCCAATAGGTATTGGCACCCCAGTTAGCACTGTTGGCATTTGTGGAACGGATGGCATACTTGCCCTCAGCATTCTTGAAGAATACCTGACGTTCCCAATCATTGCGGTCGTTGGAACCCACATTGATACCGCCCTTTTGGACGACATTACCAGTGGAACCACCATCAAGACTGGGGTTGGTAAACTTGCAACCAAGGTTCCAACCCGTTTCATAGAGAGTACCTTCAGCCTTTACTGCGGTAAAGGTGAAAGTCGATGCCTTCTTGACATTGCTAACCAACTTACCTGAGGTATTCAGATAATAATTGGTTCCTCCAATGTCTGTGAAGACACGATACGTACCTCCATCTGTGATGGCTGCGAGAGCAGCATTGTACTCATCATCTGTTTGAGCGCTCAAAGAAAACGGAGCGAACAGGAGAGCCATCATCGAGAAGAGAAATAGTAGTTTTTTCTTCATAGTTTGATGAATTAAGTTAATAAATAGGGTTAATTAAAGTTTCTAGATAGGTAGGCATAGGGCATATTTCACCCTTAGCGGGGACAAAGTTACGGCTTTTGGCGGTACGAGCAAGGTTTTTTGCAAAAAAAACGTAATAAAGGACCTTTTTTCTTCCATTTTCCTGTTTTTCTCCCTCTTTTTGTCGATTCTGGATGTTGCTTTTGCATATTTTGAGGTATGAAAAGGCGGTTTCTCATCGAAAAGTAGTACTTTTGCACAAAGAAATCATTTAAAAAGCCCTAAAATATATGGAAAAAACATGGCGCTGGTTCGGCAAAAAGGACAAGATCACATTAGAAATGTTAAGGCAAATCGGCGTGGAGGGAATCGTAACTGCCCTGCACGATGTGCCTCTCGGACAAGTATGGACTCGGGAACAGATTCGTGACCTGCGGGAGTTCATCGAGGCCAGAGGATTGCGATGGAGTGTCGTGGAGAGCCTTCCCGTCACAGAGACCATAAAATATGGTGGCCCCGACCGCGACGAACAAATAGAAACCTACAAACAGAGTCTGCGCAACCTGGCAGCAGAAGGTATTCATACAGTATGCTACAACTTCATGCCCGTGTTGGATTGGGCGCGCACAGACCTGATGCATCCTAATGACGACGGCACCTATAACCTTTACTTCTCCTACTCGGAGTTTGCTTACTTCGACACCTATATATTAAAACGCGTAGGCGCGCGGGAAGAGTGGGCTGCATTCCGCTTCCCCGACGGCGTGGGTGAAGGCCGCAACGTACTGGCCGAAGCCGACGAGCTGGCCCGCACGATGACACCAGAGAAGGATCATCTGTTGGTAGAGAACATCGTCATCAAGACGCAAGGCTTCGTCAGCGGCAACTTCAAGGAGGGCGACGAGCATCCGTTGGAGCTATTCCATCAGCTACTCGACAAATATAAAGGCATTGGCAAGGAGCAGCTTCGCGCCAATATGAAGTACTTCCTCGAAGCCATCATGCCTGTCTGCGAAGAATGCGGCATCAATATGTGCGTACATCCCGATGATCCCCCAATCGAAATCTTAGGTTTGCCGCGTATTGTCCGCACGTCAGAGGATATCCGTTGGTTCCTCAACGCAGTGCCCAATCCCCACAATGGCCTCACATTCTGTGCCGGAAGCCTTTCGGCAGGAGCCTACAATGATGTGGTGGCCATGGCCCGTGAGTTTGCTCCTCGCACGCACTTCGTCCACCTTCGTTCCTGCCACATCTTCCCCAATGGCGATTTCACAGAGGCCAGTCACTTGGGCGGACGCGCCAATGTCGTGGAGCTCTGCCGCATTTTCAGTGCAGAAGAAACTCGTCGCCAGGCAACCTCTCTCCCTAATGATAGTTCACAGGGTCTTCTCCCCTTCCGCGTAGACCACGGCAAGACAATGCTTGGCGACGAGACACGCGGCTACAACGCCGGCTACAGCTTCCTCGGCCGTATGTTTGCCATGGCACAGGTGCAGGGAGTGATGGCAGCGATTTAATTGCCCCTTGACCTCTATTGGCCCTATAAGCCCCATAATCACAATTAATACTATTCATCATGTCTTCTCTCTTTAACATTCAAGACAACGTTGTTGTCATCACAGGCGGTACAGGCGTACTCGGCCGTTCCATCGCCAAATACCTGGCCGCAGAAGGTGCTAAGGTCGTTATTCTTGGTCGCAAGGCCGCAGTCGGCAACGCTATCGTGGCAGAAATCCAGGCTGCAGGTAACGAGGCTATGTTCCTCGAAACAGACGTGCTCGATATTGCCAAGGTACAGCAAAACTGCGATGAAATTGTGGAAAAATACGGACGTGTGGACGCCTTGCTGAACGCCGCAGGAGGCAATATGCCCGGTGCCACCATCGCTCCCGATAAGACGTTCTTCGATTTAGATCCGGCACAGTTCCAGACGGTGCTGAACCTGAACCTCACGGGCACGGTCATCCCCACTCAGGTGTTCCTGCGTCCCATGGCGGCTCAAAAGCGTGGCGCCATCGTCAATTTCTCTTCAATGGCAGCCTTCCGTCCGATGACACGTGTCTGTGGCTATGCTGCCGCAAAGGCCGGTATCTCGAACTTCACGGCCTATATGGCTACCGAGTGCGCCAAGAAATTCGGCGAAGGCATACGTGTGAACGCCATCGCTCCAGGGTTCTTCATCACGGAGCAAAACCGCTCACTACTGACGAATCCCGACGGTAGCTTCACGCAACGCGGACAGGATGTCATTCGTCAGACCCCCTTCGGCCGCATGGGAGAACCCGAAGAACTCTGCGGCACCATTCATTACCTGATTTCTAATGCGTCGCGCTTTGTAACCGGAACCGTCGCAGTGGTCGACGGTGGCTTCAATGCCTTCGCAATGTAGTTTTAGCGAGCTACGCTTATCGAGAAGTTATGTGGCGTTCAGCCACGGAATGTCATAAAGAAGTAATCTACATCGTTTGGTACTCGCAACACCTTGATAATTCGGAAACTTCCGTCGCATCGCGACATTACTTCCATGGCTAAAGGCCACATAACTTATCTAACTTCTTTTCAGAGCTCCACCTTTTTATAACGTGGTACGAGCGTCTTCATACACGCCCAAGCAATAAGGTAAGCGACAGCACAATAGCAGAAGATTATCATATAGCCTGCTTCCTTTCCCTCGAAGCCGAGGAATTGGAAGGCGGAACCTTGTGCATCACTATAGTCGAAGAGCCAACCGGCTCCTTTGTTGATAGCGAAAGAGGCGATGCCACCAGTCATCGTTCCGATTCCTGTAATCGTTGCAACAGCACTCTTGGGGAACATGTCGCCTACGGTGCTGTAAAGGTTAGCAGACCACGACTGGTGTCCTGCGCCTGCCAAGCCAATGATGATAGCCGGCCACCAAGCGCTGTAAGCGCCCAACGGTTGCGCGAAGAGGGAGAAGACAGGCAGGAAGGCAAACATCAACATAGCACGCAGTCGTCCTGCATACGCTTCCATACCACGTCGTTCGATGAAGTACTTGGGCAGATAGCCACCGGCAGCGATACTGACAAGGGTAACAATGAGATAAACGATAAAGATGAGCGTGGCACCCATCGCTGAGTCACTGCGGTAGCCATACTGGTCGCTGAAGTAGGCGGGTGCCCAAAAAAGCAGGAACCACCAGACACCATCGGTGAAGAACTTGCCACAGATATAGCTCCAAGTGTGACGGATGGTGAAGCATTTCCAAATAGAAATGCCAGAGGATTCAGACTCTCCCCCCGCCCTCCCTGTTAGGGAGGGAGCGGATACAATCGAGGATTGCGAAGCGGATGCCTGCTCTTCACATTCTGCTCCCTCCCTAACAGGGAGGGCGGGGGGAGAGTCTATCTCATCCTGATTGATATACTCCAGCTCCGCTTCATTCACGTGCCGGCTCTGCTCAGGCTTCTCATACATATAATACCAAAAGCCCATCCACAGAAAACCAAGACCACCGATGATGATGAAAGCCCACTCCCAGCCGTAGGCGCTGGCAAGGAAGGGGATGGTGACAGGTGCCACCAAGGCTCCCACAGAAGCTCCGGAATTGAAAATACTGGTGGCCAGTGCCCGGTCTTTCTTGGGGAAGTATTCAGCCGTGACCTTGATGGCAGCAGGGAAGTTACCGCTCTCACCGACAGCCAGCACCATACGGCAGACCATGAAAAGCCACACGCTGGTGGTCGAGATGGCGAGTGCCAGCGTGCTGCCTGCCTCCACCAGTCTCAGTGCTTCCACGCTCTCCAAGCCATGGATGTGCATCGTCAACCAACCACAACCCGCATGCAGACAAGCACCCAAGCTCCAGACAAAGATAGCGATGAGATACCCTTTCTTCGTGCCGACCCAGTCGATGAACTTTCCTGAAAAGAGACTGACGAAAGCATAGAACAACGAGAAAGCGGCGGTAATGCTACCGTAATCGGAGTTCGTCCAATGAAACTCTGGTGCTATAAAGTCCTTCCATGTCAGCGAAAGGACCTGTCGGTCGAGATAGTTTACTGTGGTGGCGACAAAGAGAAGGCCGCACAGCCACCAGCGCCAATTACTCTTATTCATGTTAGTAAAATAATGTTTACGAAATTACGAGATGACGAAATGTAGGAACAACAAAATCAAAGGCTAAAATACTGTTTTGCATTATTGTAGCTAATATCCTCCACCATCTGACGCACGCGCTGTTCCTCATAACCCGTGAAGGGGATGACACCATTCTCTATGTCGTTACCGAGAAGGTTGCAGAGGGTGCGGCGGAAGTATTCGTGACGGGGATAGCTGAGGAAACTGCGGCTGTCGGTGAGCATACCCACGAAGCGGCTGAGGAGCCCCAGCAGCGAGAGGGTATTCATCTGACGTTCCATGCCGTCCTTTTGGTCGAGGAACCACCAGCCGGAGCCCCACTGTATCTTGCCTGCCACACTACCATCTTGGAAATTACCTAACATAGTGGCTACCATCTCGTTATCAGCAGGGTTAAGGTTATAGAGTATCGTCTTGGTGAGACGTTCCTCACTATCCAACAAGTCGAGGAAGCGCGACATCGACCTCGCCGTCTGCCACTGACCAATAGAGTCGAAGCCCGTATCAGGACCCAGCTGTGCCATCATCCGACTGTTATTGTTGCGCATGGCACCATAGTGGTACTGCTGCACCCAGCCGGCCTCGTAGTCCTGCACGGCGAAGATGTAGAGCATGGCGCTCTTGAACTTACGGATCTCCAGGTTATCGAGTTCATTGCCGTCCATCACCTTATTGAATATGACATCAATTTCGGTATCGGTGTAGGGCTCTGCATAGAATTCCTCCAATCCGTGGTCACTAAGGCGACTTCCCTGTTCGTGGAAGTAGTCGTGGCGGCGCTGCAAAGCATCGATGAAATCGGAGAATGTGCGTATATTGACGTCCGCCGCAGCCCCGAGTTTCTCCACATAGCCACAAAAAGCCTTCGGTGACTCTACGGCCATGGCTTTATCAGGACGCCAGGCGGGCGACATGGTAAATCCAGATTGGGGCGAGAGGCTTTTATGGTATCGCAAATCATCTATGGGGTCGTCCGTCGTGCAGACTACTTCAACATGATAGTGCCGCATCAGTCCCTGAGCCGTGAAATTCGGATCGTTCTGCAGGCGGTCGTTGCAGCGGTCATAGATGCTGCGTGCCGTCTGAGGATTCAGGCATTCATGGATACCGAAGGCGGTGCTCAGCTCCAGATGTGTCCAATGATAGAGCGGGTTACGCAGGCAGTAAGGCACCGTAGCCGCCCACGCCTCGAACTTCTCCCAGTCCGAAGCATCGCCTGTGATAAGCCGTTCAGGCACACCATTGGTTCGCATGGCACGCCACTTATAATGATCGCCGCCCAGCCACAGCTCTGTGATGCTGCGGAAGCGGTGATTTTCGGCCACCATGGCGGGGTCGAGATGACAATGGTAATCGATAATGGGCTGCTTGGCAGCATGGCGATGATATAGTTCCTGAGCGGTCTCTGTCTGCAACAGGAAGTTCTTATCCATAAATGGTTTCATATATGTATTAGTTTTCAATATTTGAATCTTTCAACTGTTCGTCATGTCCGAAGTAGTATTGCCCGCGTTTACGGGTAATAATGCCGTAATTGATGGCGTGCTGAGGACAGTAATGATAACAGGCCAGACAATTGGTACACGAACCATCGTGATGCCACTGCGGCAGCCCGTCAACAAGGGTGACATCGCCTACCGGACAAGACTTCTGACAACGGCCACAGTGAATGCAGCTGTCTGCGTCAACGGTGAACTTCCTGTCACTTATCATCTTCGCGTTGAAGTAAGCGCCAAAGACATGAGAGAAGGTCCATGGAGTGAGTCCGCGGCGGATATGACGCTCGTTACGGGTATGTTTGACGATGAGTTCAGAATATTGCTCCAAGTCCGCTGTCGCCTTTTCTATTTTTTCACGCTCGCGGGCTGGCGTATCTGTATACATAAAAGGTAGACATACATAACTCTCCGGCATAATCAGGGAAAAACGGCTGTTGAGCCCTAACCCGATTGTTGCCAGTTCTTTGCTTAGGATGTTCATGGTACGACCGATACTGTCGCCGCAGGTGACCAAAGCGTAACAGAAATGCACCTTCAGGGGAAACGAGGAGGTGAGTTTCAGACGGCGTATGAACTCTCGCACGATATGAGGAGGTTGCCATCCATGAACGGGGAAACAGAACCCAACGGCCTCATGAGGCACGAGAGAATAAGAGCAGTCGCCCTTCAGCTCGTCGGGGATAAACAACAATCGGTCACCTGTGGCCTCAGCGACTTTCTGCGCTGCCCAGCGGGTGTTGCCTGTACCAGAAAAATAGAAAATCATAAGGGTGCGGTCTTAGTTTAAAGCGTGTAGAACTTCGTCTATCGTAAAACCTCTTCCAGCAGCAAAACGAATCAGTTTGCCTCGACGTGTATAGTCGTCCTCATCATGCAGGCTGCGGGCTTTCTGTTCCAACAGTCCTTCAAGGACACGGCTGTATTCATCGGAGGGAAGATCGTCAAGTGCGTGTCGGATGTCACTTTCCGGCAGGCCACGCTGTCGCAGTGACTGCTGGATCTTCACCCGCCCCCAATGGGCAAAACGTAAGCGGTCATGAGCAAATGCACGACAATAACGTGCCGTGTCCATATACTGCTCATCATAGAGGTAATCTACGATACGCTGAATGTCAGTCTCGGTCAAAGCCGCCCGCTGCAGCTTCTCGCGAATCTCGCTCTCGCAGTGTTCGGCAGTGCTACAGAGGGCGGCCATGCGGCCGAGTGCTTGTTCGTAGGTCATTCAGCGGTGAAATCTTCCTTGCCTACTCCACAGATGGGGCACACCCAATCATCGGGCAGGTCTTCGAAAGCGGTGCCGGGAGCTATGCCGTTGTCCGGATCGCCAAGTTCAGGGTCATAAACGTAACCACAGGGGTCGCAAACATACTTTTTCATAATCGTAATGGTTTATAAGTGAGTTGCAGGTTAGGAACTTCTCTGCCGCCAACAGGTGGCAGAGGGCGCTTATTTGCTCATTTCGGGGGACAAATATAAGGATTTCCCGCCACAATACCGATATTTTCTGTGTTTTTTCTCATCTTTTGGTGCTCTTGCCCATATTTTTTCAATTTTTAACAAAAAAAGAGCGCACCCGTCACTCAACCTGCTTGTTTATTCCAACAGCTATCGGCCAATCCAGGCTTCAGGGTTGAGTTTGGCAGTCTCCTTGCGCAATTGGAAGTGAAGAACATAGTTGCCCTGACCGTCGTCAGCTACCGTGCCCAAGATATCCCGGGCTTTCACCTTTTGTCCTCGCTGGACAATCGTCGATGAGAGATTACAATAAACCGAGATGTAGGAACCGTGGCGCACAAGGACGTTCTTCATATTACCAAGTTGGAAGACGGCAGAGACCTCACCGTCAAAGATGGCACGGGCACGAGCACCAGTCTGTCCCAAATAGTTAGTTCCCTTATTATCAAGAACCACACCTGCCGTCACCTGTGTCAACCCAAAACGGCGGGCGATACGATAGGGTCCTGTGATGGGAACGGGCAGGCGACCCTTGTTCTGCTCAAGGTTACCATTGAGTTTCTGATCTTCGGCAGTCAGCCATTTTGAGTGAGCAACAGCTTTGCCAGAGGTAGTGCCCTTAGCACCGCCCTTGCCAGACGAGCCTTTGCCATTTTTCTTCGCTTTTGCAAGCTCAGCCTCACGCTTTCGACGAGCTTCAGCCTCAGCACGTTTACGTGCCTGCTCCAATTCATAAGCTACCAATTCATCGATTTTCTTGGTCAACGTATTCAGCTGTTTCTGCTGCTCAGCCACTTGCCTCTCGATCTCTTTCTGCTTCTTATGCAGTTGCGCTACGTTCGCCTGCACCACAGAATGTTCAGCCGCCAGATGTCGGCGCTGACGGATAACCTCCTGCACGAGTCCGCTCACCTTCTGCTTCGTCTCGAGCAATTCATTCTGCTTATCGCGGGCGCTGTTCTGTTTTTCCATCAGCTGAATGCCCAAGGTCTTCTGAAGCGCAGCGAACTCTCGGGCGTAGCGCATACGACGATGTATCTGGGGAAAGGATTCAGCGGAGAAAATGAACAAGAGAGGATTATGCAGAGCGAGGGAGCTTCGAGCCTGACGCAGACTGGTGATATATTTATTCTTTCGGGCGTTCACCTGTATTTCCAGTTCTCCTAACTCCTGTTCCAAGCGTTCGACCTCCTTATTGAGGCTGTCGATTTCAGTTTCCAACTGCCCAATATAGTCCAGTCGTATCTTCAATTGATCTTCAATAAAATCGGCTGTTTTCTCCTTTTTGTCTGCCTGATGGCGGGTCCGTTCCAGCTGCGTCTGAGATTGCTTGATGCCACGTTCCAACTGTGCCTTCTGGTTCCGAAGGTCACGTATTTGCTTGGTTTGTGCTGTAGCACTGGTAGCCAGCAGAAGGAGAGATACAAGAATCGTCGATTTCATCGGCTATATATAAAGGTGTTAAAGATGTAATCCTTTAAGGATCTCGCCGAGTTCAACACGTGTGTACTTTCCATCAGAAAGCGAAGTCGCAATATCGCCCATAGCCTCATCAACTTGCAGTCGGGTAAAAGCAAGCTCGAGAGTGTAGCCTTTGTCTCCTACAGAGAACGCCATATACATATCAGCAGGGAACTGCTTTCCGTCGAGTCTCGTCCAGCTGCGGCAAAGTCCGTCGAAACGCATCTTACCGTTGCGGGCAACAAGAGAGGTCTGCTGCACCAGTTCCTTGTCATCGTTAGTATAGAAGAGGGCTTCCATCACCTGTTGTCCTAACTTGGGCTGCAGACAAATCTTGGGCGATACGCTCTTATGCTCGTAGTCATCGTCCGTAGGCAGCGCACGGCTTCCCGGCACATACAGTTCGTTCCAGAAGAACGCCTGCAGGGCTGTGAAATCGATGCCCGCACTTTGCAGCGAGGGAATGTCATTCCAGTTCGCCTTGATATAGCGTTTATGGTAGCGGTCCTGAATAAACAGGTACTCGGGCGTCAGCTCCATGCGTCCGAGTTCCAGCAATCCGAGTGCAGTGATGGAGATTTGAATGATTTCATCGCGTTTCATCTTGATGGTGCCGGATGCCGACAGGGGACTGCTGCCAGTACGCAGGGTGAGGTTCATCTTACCCCGAATGCCGCGAGCCGTCTGGCGGTTTGCATTGATGCGGGCAACCACCGAGTTGCCCTTCTTACCCTTCTTGGCTTTTCCTGAGTCTTCGCCCGTAGCGGGTTGAACAGTGACGGCAGAGGGTGAGGCACCTGTAGTGGCGTCGGTAGCAGGCGCCGTGGCAGAACTGCCTTCCTGCACCGCCCGCTTACTGGAACGGCAACCCACCAGCAACAAGGCTGGAGCCATCAGCAGTATGAGCGCCCATTGGCAAAGGGCTTTCTTTTTCATCCTGTAAATATCCTTCTTCATAGTTATCGGAGGTATTTTCTGAGTTTTATTTTCTTGGGGAGCAGGGCGGTAAGTCCATTGCCTCCAGCTTGCTGCGCCAGTATCCAAAAGCGCACCGCCTGTTCCATGAGGCCGTTGCAGGCTGCGATATCACCTGCATGTTCGAACACCACTCCCGAGATACCTTCATCATTGAGCAGCACCGAGTCTGCGGTATCAGGCGGACACACGCGATCTATATATATCTGTGCCTCACTGAAGCGTTCTTTCATGAAGAGAATCCAGGCATAAGTGTCGAGATAAGTCTTGTTATCGGGTTGCAGCCGGATAGTGCGGTAGCTCATCTCCTCAGCGCGGTCCAGATTTCTTTCCTCCAACGAGAGGTAGTAGGCGTAGTTATTCAGGCACTGAATATTGTCGTCCTGATAGACGAGGCAGGAGTCATAAGCCTCGTAGGCTTCTTCATTTGCCCCCATTTCATGGAGAATATCGCCCATGATACTGTAGAGATCAGACACCATTGCCGGCCGACTGTCCTCTGTCTTTTGCACGATACCCGCACGGAAGGCAGCCAGTGCTTCGCGCTTCTTATCCTGCTGGTAGAGGGCTACGCCCAGGAAATAGTGGCACAGTAGCTCGTCGGGGTGAGTCAGCACGGCCCGACGGCAGATATTCTCCAGACGGATAAAATCCTGATGTTCGGCGTAGTACTGCACCAGGTAGTACATGGCCTGGGTGTTGGCAGGTTCCAATTCATGCACTCGATCCATCACTGCCACGAAAGCCGAATCATTGGAGGAGTCATAGGTGGCGAGGTAGGCGGCCTGCAGCTGCAACAGCGAGAGGTCCTGAGGGAAGGAATCGTCCAGGCGCCGGAAATAAGATCTGATGCGCTGGGGGCCGATGGAATCGGCATTTTGCTCAGAGGCTATGACATCGCGCATCAACGCCACACGTGCTTCGGACTCGGTCTTTGGGGCAAAGAGCAGCGAGTCGCGCGTGGTTCGGTAAAGGGAATCCTGCTCCGTCTCGCGATAGAGTTCGAGCATGGAGAGTTGCAGTCCGAGGTTATCAGGTTCCAACCTGCGCACCTCGTCATAGACGCGCTCTGCCTCTTCGATGCGCCCTGCCTTCAAAAGCTGATCACCAATAGCCAGACGGTAACTCATCTCATGGGGAAACTCTTTGCAGAGTGATTCCAGCTCGGCGAAGGCCTCTTCCTCTTTTTCCATAGACTTATAGAGTTGGAACTTGCGATAGCTGACCGATGCCATCTTTCCTTCCAGGACCTCGATGCGGTCGAGGGTGCGGATAGCGTCTGCAGGACGATCGAGACTGGAATAGATATTGACGAGTTGCGAGAGGACATCTGTTCGCTTGGATTGCAGTGCCGCCAGAGTCTCAAGTTGTGGCAGGGCTTTCTCTGTATTACGACGCTGCAGGTAGAACGATGCGAGTGCTTCTTTATAATAAGTATTCAGGGGATCGAGGTAGGCAGCGCGCTCCAACAGCAGTTCCGCCAACGAATCCTGACGCAACAACAGACGATAGAGAGCGAGGTCATAAAGCACCTCGGGCGCATCGGGACAAATCTGCTGTGCATGGCAGAGGAGGTCAAAGGCAGCAGTATGGTTCTCTGCCAGCTTCTGTCGGCCAGCTTCCTGATAGATGTAATCCAGTCGGGCGCGGTCAGAGACAGAGAGATGGGTATAGCGGGGCGGTTGCGAGCAGTCGAGAGCAGGAGATTGAGGCACATACGCATCGTCCCCCGCCGCTTTCTTCGAAGCACCGCAGGACGCCAGCAGTATTGCCGCCAAGCATATTCCTATGAATCGTTTTTTACCCAATTTGCTTTACGTCATTTCGACTTTCGTTATTTCGTCATCTCGACATTTCGATATTTCGAAATCTCAATGTTTCAACTCTTTCCACTATGCCCGAATCCACCGGCACCGCGTTCTGTTTCTTCCAATGTCTCGGTCGGCAGCCATTCTACCTGCTCGTGGCGGGCCACTACCATTTGCGCAATACGTTCGCCGTCATTGATGGTGAAGGGTTCCGAGGAGAGGTTCACGAGGATGACACACACCTCACCACGGTAATCTGCATCGATGGTACCGGGAGAATTCAGGACGGTGATTCCATGTTTGATGGCAAGACCACTACGGGGCCGCACCTGTGCCTCCACTCCTGCGGGCAGCGCCATGAAGAGTCCTGTGGGCACCAGGGCTCGCTGCAAAGGTTCGAGAACGATGGGAGCATCGATGTTTGCACGAAGATCTAACCCAGCCGAGAGCGCCGTGGCATAAGCCGGCAGGGCGTGGTGGGAACGGTTGATAACGGGTACTTGCATGTCTTATTCCTTATTTTGGGCGCAAAAGTACATAAAAAGTTTAAGGTTTAAAGTTTAAAGCCGAAAGTTTTTGCGACAGAAACGCCTTTTTTTACCTTATTTATAATATGGAAAGCCGAAAAGTACGCTTTTACAGAACGAAACATGAAACTTTTATGTACCTTTGCACCCAATTAGGCATTAAATACGCCTCTAATCCCCACACATTATATAATATATGTATTGGACACAACTTTTGAGCAGCAAGCGCCTGGGACTGGAAAGCAGAGGACAGCAGCGCGACGACCGTACGGAATTCCAGCGCGACTACGACCGCCTTATCTTCTCGGCCCCTTTCCGCCGGCTGCAGAACAAGACGCAGGTTTTTCCTCTTCCGGGAAGTATCTTCGTTCACAACCGTCTGACCCACAGCCTGGAGGTTTCCAGTGTGGGACGTTCGCTGGGCAACGACGTGTCGCGACTGCTTTTAGAACGGCATCCGGAACTGCGCGAGACACATTTCACGGAACTGGGCAACATCGTCAGTGCTGCCTGTCTGGCCCACGACCTCGGCAATCCGCCCTTCGGCCACTCGGGTGAGCGCGCTATCGCCACCTATTTCAGCGAAGGCAAGGGCAGTTGGCTGCGCGACTATGTGGACGAGACTACGGGCGACTGCCTCACCCCTGAACAATGGAACGACCTCACGCACTTCGAGGGCAACGCCAACGCCTTCCGCTTGCTGACGCACCACTTCGACGGCCGTCGCAAAGGCGGTTTCGTGATGACCTACAGCACGCTGGCCAGCATCGTGAAATATCCTTTCTCCAGCAACCTCGCCGGCAGTCATCAGAAGTTCGGATTCTTTTCTTCCGAACGCGAGGATTACCTGAGAATTGCCGATGAATTGGGCATTACCCGCCTGCCCAGCCCTGAAGGCACGTTGCGCTACGCCCGCTTTCCGCTCGTCTATCTCGTTGAGGCGGCAGATGACATCTGCTATGAAATCATGGACATCGAGGATGCACATAAGCTGAAGATACTCTCCACCTCCGATACGAAGGACCTGCTTCTGGCTTATTTCACAGATGAACGTCGCCGCGAAATAGAGAACTACCTCGACCGTCTGGATGTGTACGACGTGAACGAACAGATTGTATATCTCCGATCCTGCATCATCAACCTGCTGGAAGGGGAATGCGCCCGTATCTTCGTAGACCATGAGGAAGAAATCCTGAACGGCACCTTCGAGGGAACACTCATCAAGCATCTCTCCGATGTTCCCCTGAAAGCCTACGAAGCCTGTGTGAAGATGAGCTACGGACACATCTACCACTCCAAGGAGGTGGTAGATATAGAGTTAGCCGGTTTCAGGGTCATCACAGAGCTCCTGCACTTGATGGTCGATGCCGTGATGCATCCTACGCGGACCTATTCCCAACTGTTGCTGAACCGCGTCTCGCGTCAGTACCAGATTCGTGCGCCACGACTCTTCGACCGCCTGATGGCAGTGCTCGACTACATCTCAGGAATGACGGATGTCTATGCCCTCGATTTGTATCGCAAGACCTTGGGCATGAGCATCCCCAACATCTGATAATTTAACCCAAACCCAAATAAAGCATTTCCTTTACACCAAGAATAAAAACATGGTGTTAAAAAAGGAAATGCTTTATTTGGGTTTAGGCTAAACGAATTATAAATAATTGTCGCCTAATGACCGATTGGGGTTACAGCTTCACCTTGTAAACCTGGAACGTCTTGGCAGGAATGCGTCCTTCGATGGAGGCTTCCTTCTTATCAGCCGTCAGCGTAGCACCGAAGGTCTGCGGGCTGACAACTTCAGGCTGTCCTGGAACGTTCTCTGCATCGTAGTCTGCACAGTTAAGGCTGATGAGTTCAACGTTGGTCTTGATGGCTGTTAGCTGTTTGGCCTTCATGCCTGTCAGTTTGATGGTGAGTGGCTGTGCTGCGGAGGTGGTATTGATGACCTTGACGATGATTTCCTGCTTCTGGGTGTCGATGACACTGGAGGCGAAGACACCGTCCTGACCTTTCTCCACGGGATTCACTGAGGGCTGTCCGCCGTCGATGCTGAGGGTGGTCGGCAGCACGTTGGTACCACGATTAAGCATATAGAGCTGCTGTACATAGTAGCTGGCAGTGCGGGCCGTAGAGAGGTTGTCGTACCAGATGAGGTCCGGACGCCACTGCCATCCCTCGACATGTGCGAAGAGTGGAGCATAAGTAGCCATGTGAACGAGGTCGGCATTGCGCTCGATATTCGTCATGAAGGCTGCTTCATAGATGCTGGCGCCGGCGTGGTTCCACTTCTTTCCGCGGTCGTGGCAAGCCCACTCACCAGCGAACACACGCGGACCGTCCTTCGTGTAGAACGCACGGTCGTCATAGCGGTTCATCCAGTTCTTGTACCACTGAATATCACGGTAGTAGTGCTCGTCGACGAGGTCTGCCTTCAGCTCGCGCATAGCAGGCCAGCCGTGCTTGAAGTAGTCATCTTCAGCGTTGGGACCGCTGGTGCCGATGAGTTTGATTTCAGGATGTGCCTTGCGCACCTCGGGGGCGATGATGGCCAGACGGTCGAAGTAGGGTTTCTCCCACTGCTCATTGCCAATGGCCAGGAACTTAAGGTTGAAGGGAGCGGGATGTCCCATGTCGGCACGCAGCTTGGCCCACTGGTTCGTAGCGGGGTCACCGTTGGCGAAGTCGATGAGATCGATGCAGTCGTCGATGAACTGCTGCAGGCCTTCCTTCGTGCAGGGAGCATGAGCCTCCACTCCGTTCTGGAACTGACAAGCCATACCAACATTCAGCACGGGCAGCGGCTCTGCGCCGATTTCCTCTGCCAGCTGGAAGTATTCAAAGAAGCCGAGGCCATAACTCTGGAAATAGTCTGGGAAGTAGCGGTGGGTGAACGTGTAGTGCCAGCGGTTCTCGTTCAGCGGACGGTTCTCTACGGGTCCAACTGAGTTCTTCCACTGGTAGCGCGTTTCCAGGTCGGTGCCTTCTACGATGCAGCCACCGGGGAAGCGAAACACGCCGGGATGCAGGTCTTCCAGAGCCAGAGCCACATCCAGTCGCATACCATTCTCATGACCTTTGTAGGTCTTGACGGGGAAGAGGCTGACATGCTCCACATCCGTAGTCGCCTTGCTGTCGCCCCACACGCGGAGGTGCGCCTTGGCGAAGGTGCGGGTGGGCTTGATGATAGCGGTGTATTTCTTCCACTCCGACCCGCTAACGTCAACACCTACATTGCCCATCTTCTGATCTTCGGTCATCGTGGCATTGTCCACGAGGTCCACCCACAGTTTGGCATTTCCGCCTTCTGGCACTCGCGCCCAGACAGAGAAGCGGTATTCCTCGCCGCCCACGACTCCAATGCCGAAGAAACCGTGGTTTTCAATCATCGTATGCTTGTCGCGGTGGCCAGAGGGTGCCAGACGAACGTAGTGAGGATTCTTATCAAAGGGACCATCGTTCATCAACGTCACCTTGCCGGAGATATCCCATCCGCAATAGTGATCGGGGAACTCAAATGAACGGTTCTTCAGCAGTTCGCCATACAGACCGCCATCAGCAGCATAGTTGATGTCCTCGAAGAAGATACCCCACTGCGTGGATTGGATGGGCGCACCCAACTTCTTGGCATTGACAGTGATGACATTGCCGGCCGAAGCGGTCGAAAGCTGGAGACTAAAGTCTGAGAATTGGACGTTGGCTGTGCAGAACAGGGCTGCGCCAAGGAGGAAGTGTTTGAGTTTCATAATGCTTATAGTTTATGTATTAGCTTTTTATTCATAATCATCGAATATCTCGTTGAGGAAACGGTTGAAGGGGGCCATGGTGCGGAACATCTCCTCAATCTCATCCATAGCTGAGGGCTTCTGGAAGGAATCATCGGAGAGAGGATGCCAGACCGTGTAGAGTCGCGGCTTCAGATAGTCGGGAAAGGGGAAGTCCTTGGGGCAGCCTTTGGGCAGTGTCTTCAAGGCGTCTTCACCCACCACGGGATACAACGCATGGAAGCGCTCGTCCTCCACTATATCGCGGAAATGGTCGATTCCATCGACAATCGTCTCACGAATATGCTTCAGCATCGGAGGAGGCGGACACCAGGATCCGCCTGCAACAAGGCTTCCTCCCGGCTGGATATGAAGATAGTAGCCGCCGCGGTAGCTCTTGCGACCATGCGAACAGACGAACGCTCCGAAGTGACGTTTATAGGGCGACTTGTCGTTGGAGAAACGTATATCGCGCGCGAACCTATAGATACATGTCTTCGGAGTCTGGTAGGCCACCGATGCATCGAAGGCTGCTATCCTGACAATCAGCTGCTGGGTGATGTCCTCGAAGAGTGCACGCGCCGCCTTGTACTCTGGCTGGTGGGCGTGGAACCAGTCGCGGTCATTGTGTTCTGCAATCTGATGTAGAAACGTGTAAATGGGAGTAATATCCATTATTCCTTAGTATTTGCGGTGCAAAGTTAAGAAAAAGTTTCTAAAGAGAGGGACATTTTGCAGAAAATAATTGTGAAAGCAGGGTTATTAGCGAATTATTCCGTAACTTTGCGGCCAAGTTAGAGAAAAAACTCTGCAACTATCGCTCATGAAGTGCATGAATATAGCCATCTTTGTGTCGGGCAGCGGCACGAACTGTGAAAATATCATCCGTTATTTCAGCGGACGAGAAGACGTCTGTTGCAAACTCGTTGTCAGCAACCGCAGCGATGCATACGCTCTGGAGCGTGCAAAGCGGCTGGGCGTTGCCGCCTGTGTGGTGCCGAAGGCCGACCTGCAGAATCCGGACATCATGCTGCCCCTGCTGCGTGCCAACGACATCCATTTCATCGTCCTCGCCGGCTTCCTCCCCATGGTGCCCGACTACCTCCTCGACCTCTATCCCCGCCGCATCGTGAACATCCACCCTGCCCTCCTGCCCAAGTACGGAGGAAAAGGCATGTGGGGACATCACGTCCACGAAGCCGTGAAGGCTGCCGGCGAAACAGAGACCGGTATCACCATCCACTACGTCACTCCCGTCTGCGACGCAGGCGAGATCATTGCCCAGTTCCGCACTCCCCTCTCGCCCGACGACACCCCAGAAACCATCGCCGACAAAGTACACCAACTCGAAATGGCCCACTACCCCGCAGTCTTGGAGGAACTGTGGAAGGCCGAGACATATATACGTAAGGGCTGAGACATATATACGTAAAGCCCAAGACATATATACGTAAGAGCCGAGACATATATACGTAAGAACCGAGACGTCCATTCATGGAAGACGTAACGTCCTATCGCGGAAGACGTGACGTCTTATCGCAGAAACCCATACGTCTTATCGATAAAAATGAAATATTAAGGCCTATTTGCCTCTTATAAAGGCGACAAGCTGGGTGACGAGTGCGCTCTTTTTCTGTTAAAATTTGTTTTTTCTTGGCTCACCTCACCAGCATCTTCTTTCTGCTGTTTATAATGATACCTTTGTGTTTTTTGCGGCGGGATGCTTTATCGTTTGCGATTACACATCCACTGAGGTCGTAATAAACATTGTCTTCATGCGCCAAGAGATTTTGGCTGTTGAAACAATTGTCGTCAGATACCGATATCAAATATGTGGCTCCTGCAGTAGTAGGAAAAGAGAGAACGGCAAGGTGATCTTGAGCGCAGGCCAGAAGTTGTCCCTCTGCATCGTGCACTTCAACCCGCTGTCCTTGTGGACATTTCACCCTGCATTCCCTTCCCGCTTTTGAATAAACAGCAGCCTCAACAATATGAGCATCCCATTGTATATCAACCTCGAAAGCCCCTTCAGTGCATACGCCGCGAACGCTTCCGCCTTCAGCCCAAGCCTCTGGCAGTGCCGGTAACAAGCGCAAGATCCCGCCTTGACTTTGCAAAAGCATCTCGACAATGCCTGCTGTTAAGCCGAAATTTCCATCTATCTGAAAAGGAGGATGCGCGGAGAACAGGTTACAGTAAATGCCCGAGTTCTTGGGGTCCGTGCTTATATTGTAGGTGCTGGCGTGCTTCAGGGCACTGGTCAGAATATCATGGCATCTGCTGCCGTCGTTCATGCGTGCCCAGAGGCACAGTTTCCAGGCCATAGACCACCCCGTGTTACGTTCGCCGCGCAGAAGCATACTATTGCGCACGGCCTCTGCCAGTTCAGCATTACCGTCTATCAGGTTAAATGGATAGAGACAGAGCAGATGAGAGACGTGGCGGTGTTGCCGTTCGCTGGCACGGGTGTAGGGGTAGTGTTTCCATTCGCGCAACAGAAGGGCTCCCGTCCGTACTCCGTTCACTTCATTCCCGTAGGCTCCCGTATAGGGCTCTGTGTGCATTCCCGTATCCAACTCACTATATTTCTGTCGGATAGCCTTCAGCCGTTCGTTGGTGATTCCAGCATTCTGCAGACCAACGATTTCGATAGCTTTCAGCGTGAAGTCAAAGAGGTTCCACACACATTGTTGTGTGTGGGCCGTGCCGTCGTCCAATGGTCCCTGCTCCGGGCTCCACTCAGTGGGGGCCACCCATAGGCCGTCTTCCTTGTCGCGTACCAGTCTAAGCATCCAAAAATCAACAGCTCCAAGCATGACGGGCAGCGCTCTCTTCTGCAAGAACTCTGTGTCTTGAGAATAGACATAGTGCTGCCAGAGATGCCAGCAAAACCATGCAGGCGTGGCACAACAGACATGGTTCGGATACCACGGATCACCACACCCCAACGGTGTATTGACAAAAGAGCAGAGCCAGCCTTCAGAGATGCCCGTCATCTTCTGTGCGTATTCGCGCCAGTAATTGTGCTCCATAGCCCCCGAATAGATGAAGTCCAGAAAGGGCGTGGCGGTTTCTCCAAGATTTGTAGGTTCTGCTGGCCAGTAATTCATTTCCACATTGATATCCGATACGATAGCACAGTGCCAGGCTGGTTTGTTCGTGTTACACCAGATACCTTGCAAGTTACTGGGTACAGCCCCGTCGCGAGAGGAGGCTATCTGTAGGTAACGTCCATAGTCAAAGAACAATTGTTGCAGTGCACGTTGCTCTTCGGGTGAGGCCTTTTCCGGGTTCATCACCAATTCATCCGTGGGTCGTTCACTATGAGCGCCATCCAACGATATTGCCATTCGACTGAACAATCGTTCGTAGTCAAGCACATGATCATTTCCTAAGGCTTTCCATCCGCGGGCTGCGGCATCTGCTACCAGTCGCTGAGCCTTTGTCAGTTCATTTCCCAACTTGCTGACATATCTTTCTTCCGAGGCATCGTAATTCGTCTCTGCTGCCAGAAATATGGTCACCTCCGTGGCATCTGAAACATACAGTCCATCTTCCATAACGAGTAATGTAGCATGAGGATCCGTCGACACCCGAACTACAGTAGCAGCCTTGATTGCCGTCAGTGTAGTCTGCATCCAAGCGGAACAGCCGTCGTAATGTACTTGCTCACCATGAGTGCCTTCCAAGTAGATACGTTGGTGAATGGCGGCAGGGCTCGAAGCCGTCTGATGGATGACAAGGCAACGATCCGGCCAACTGCAGAAGTATTCCCGTCGGAAACCAGTCCCTTCTTCCGACACCCATTCCGTCTCCGCCATTGCCGTAGTCAAATCCAGTGCAAAGTGATAGTCAGCGGCATCTGCTGGCTGCAGGTCATCAAGGTAGATATAGCCTAAATTCTGATAATCGCCAAAGACGTTATCGCTCCCTTCCCAAAAGGTCTTTTCGTTCAACTGAATTACATCGTGAAAGACACCCCCAGAGAGCATTGCACCCAAGTGCCCATTTCCAAGAGGCAGGTAATACTCCATCCATGCATTCTTAGACCCACGGCTATCTGCCGGCTGCAAGTACCATAGTGTCTGATCATTCATTGGTCGGTAGTCTTTGCTGCCCGTTACCTTCGGTTCCGCACAAACCTTCATTGTTCCGCAAAGCAGAAGACACACCGTCACTAAAGCAAATCTCAATTGTTCCATCATGTTGTGAATAATAGAAATGAATAATAGTTGAAACTTGCTGCAAAGTTATGGAATAATTATCGTTTAGGCAATACCTGCCTCATGGAGTTTTTCATTTAGACAAAAGTAGTATAATCCACAGACATCAAGACTTTTAAAGTCAGCCCCTCCTTGCGCCTCATGGAAATTTTCAAGGTTAGGGGGTGGAAAGAGAACACTCACTAACAAAAAACAGTTGGCCACATAAAAAACCACCCGTCAGAAAACTGATGCCGACGGGTGGTTTGCAAAATATATAACTACAGGAAAGAAGCTTGTATGTCGCTCACTTTATCAGGACTTTGCGACTGTTTCTGATATACACTCCCTTCTGCGTGGGCGGGGTTGTGAGTCGGCGGCCGGAGAGGTCGGTCCAGGTGGGGAGGGATGAGGGTTGAGAAAGAAGGGATGATGGGAGGTCGCGAACGGCATCGTCGACGAGTGGCAGGGAGAGGGTGGCGGTGTATAGCTCCGCAGCGTTCTCCACGGTGAGGGAATAGGTGCCCTCGGCATACTGCGTCAGGTCGGTATTCAGCGCCACGACATTGCTGGTCTGCACTTCCTTCCGATACACCTCGTTGCCGGCGGCATCCGTCAGCGTGATGGTGTAAGGTCCCGTTAGGGGCTTCAGACTCACGAAGAGTTCCTTCGCCGAGTATTCACCCGTCAGGTTCTCCTCCTCCGTTGCCGATTGTGAACTGCGCATTGGTGCCTTCGGCCTCGGCTTCGTCGTGTGCGTGAAATCCAGCCACTGTTTCTTCACTTCGCCGCCAACAGGAGTAATCGTATCTATCGGTTTAGGATTATAGTAAAGTACCTCATCCCCTACCGTGCATGATTTCAATGTTTCTTTATCTGTACTCTTGTTCAAGTTGTAAACATTCTGTATGCAGTTATATCCAACGCCTTCTCTCCATTCACTATAAGTCGTCGAGGTCATGAGTTGCAGATCTGGGTCATACATCTTTATCTCTGTCACCATTCCATGAAAGATGCTATCTGTACTCATATACTTTTTGCTGATAAGGCAGGATGAGGGCATTTGCTCGTAGCCGTCGTAGAAATCGATAGTTGTGCCAACAGGTGCGGCGAAGTCATAGAGGAGGACGAACTGCTGGCTGCCAGGATGAGCAATATATGTTCTCTTGCTCTCTTCGTACAATGCCCCAACATATCCGGTCCATGGTTCGTGGCCATAAGACTCTTTCCATTCGGTATGGCACATCATCTTCTTGCAAGTCTTGTTGCCCACAATTGTGTCTCCTTCAAAATAGTAAGTATCCAGACAGTAGATTTCACCCAGCAAATCAGGAGATCCCACCTTCCACACCTTCCCCTCTTCAATGAAGGGGCGGTAGGTGGTGGCGGGGTCGGGCTTCTCCATCCTGAAGTCATTGGCGGTGAATATACAAACGCCGTCCTCATAACATGACACAAAGCGCGTGTAGTCCTCGTTATTCAGAGGTTTCTCATGTACAGGATCTTCGATGCCGTTTAGCTCTGAGCCGACACCTTCCACCCATATCTCATGCCATACATCAGGGCCGTCCTCTATAGTCGTGAGCATACCTGTCGTACCTCCATCAATGGTTTTACTATAGAATGTAAGGCGATAGTAATCCATTCCGTTCACTGTGATGGTGTCTCTGTCGTGGAGCATCCAGAAGACTCGGCCTGTTCCCTGTTTAGAGTCCCAATCGAAGACTCGGCCTATGTCAGTACGTCCAAACTGATATGTTCTTTGCCACGAATCACTTCCAGAAGGTCGTTTCATCAAGTCACGACCAGTTTCCCATAAGGCACAAACGAATCTTTCCGTTTGGGAATCCTGATAATAGAGTTTCTTACAAATCTTCTGTTCAATGATGGTATCACCCTTCACCACATAGGAGTAAGGTTCCTCAACATGTGTACCCTTTTCGTCTATATAATGGTGGATGTAGTTCCACGTCTTGCCCTCTATTGCCATTTCATGGTAATCCTCCTCTGTGTACTTCGGCTGTACATACTCATATCGATAGAGTGCTTCACCATTCACTTCGCAGCGATATAGCCATTTAGAACTACCGATAGTTGGTACCGTTTGGAAAAAGTCTATCAGTCCACCGATGCCCTCAACCCATACACATCCATCTACATTATGCATTCCATCATCTGATAACCATAATAAGTTATAAAAGCGCAAGGTCATACCGTCATACTCCCTCTGAATGATGTCTGTGACCAACATTCTTCCTTCGGAAACACAAATTTCATCATCGACTTCGCACCCGAAATCGTAGAGTAGGTCCGCAGTTCCCTGTTCAGGGAGAAAGGCGTACACTTTCTTATCTTCTTCGTACAACGATCCTTTATAGATGACTTTGTTATCATTGTATTCGTTCTCCGAAAACAATTTCAGACATTTCTGTCCGCCGATGACCGTGTCCCCTTCCAAATAATACTCATAGAAGTAAGGGCTATAAGCGGGATGATCAGGAGTGCGGACATAGGTCCAACGCTTGCCCTCTTCAATGAAGGGGCGGTAAGTGGGGGTGGGATCGTTGAAAACTAATTCTGCTCCAGGATATTGCATGGAATCCCAATAGAGAACACCTTGTAGTGGGAGATAGGTTCCTGACATCTCTTGGCCGTCATGGACGGGATTCTCCCCATGCCATGATGCATTATTTGTCGACACTACCATGAAAGATTGACCATAAGCTCCAATGAATCTGACTTTATCAATCTCTATGCATATAGGTTCTAAAGACAATTCTAACCCATTCACATCAAGCTGCATATCCTTTGAAGGAACGAAAACATAGGGGCAATTAGCTTGGGGGGCAAATTCTCTTTCAAAGATAAACATGCTACCCTCCACACGGTCAAAGCGAAAGTATTTGCCGACCTCCGCGTTGGGTTCGTAAGGTAGCATGATAGTATAACGTTTACCTGCTTTGTAGCTAAACTTATCGAAGAGCTCATATTGTATGGGAAGATTAGGAAGGAACTGCGCATGTGACTCATAGAAAAATGTATGGCCAGAAGCCATTACAAGACAGTCATATTTACAATCTCTTGTAATGGAGATGTCGAAGTTGCCTGCTTCATCTGTTGCAGTCTCATATTGAGCATAATTGCTTTTCATAATAATCTTAGCTTCTGCTATTGGCCTGCTCTCTTGATTCTTGACATTTCCCAAATAATGGTTTACTTTGCTCTTGATAGTGTAATCGATTGCAACATCGTTGACCGTTTGTTGTTCTCCGGATGAACCAATCGTATATAATCCTTTGCCACTATTGCAGACTTGAAAGAAAACATCGTTGGTCGCTTCACCGGAACTCAAAATCTGTATGCATGTATAGGTATAGTTATTTGCTATAAAAGGTACATCAAAAGGTATTTCCAACAACGCTATAGGTTCTTCATTACTTCCTCCTTGTACAATTGTACATTCTCCATCAAATACCTTTTGGAGTTTTTCTTTAGGGACAAAAAGATTTTGGACAAAAAAGGCAAAATCGTCTATACGTCCCATCCAAACTTCAAAATGCCGAGTGATGGCTTTGCCAGGATTATAGCCATAGTATGTCAATTTCGTGCATTGCTCTCCTGGAAGCATAGTCCATTGTTGTTGAATGGACTGTGTTACGGATTGCTCTGCAGAGGTAATTACGGGAAGCCCGATAGCACAGGAGTCAATACCTGAATTATTAACTATAAAGGATGCATATTCCTCTTCGTCTGCGAGGAGATAACTTCCTAAGCAGATAAAGGAGAAAAGTGATGATATTAATAAACGTTTCATATACAAAAGTGTTTTTTATGAGATGATATGGCAAAGGTAGGTATGAATCACACAAATAAGTGAGAGTATTAATCGTCTCTAATGATTCGTGTTAATTGGATAGCATAATAATCACACCCACCCATTTGGGGAATCTGTGACTTTAGTGTTTCATCCAGCTGATACACTTTCCCGGAAAAGCGGACTCTCAACCTATCGTTACAAAAAAACGGCTCTATCTGAATGGGATAATAGTACGCGACATGATCTATCGAACCTTCCACCGGTACCTGTATGAACCATTTATCAGTGGAGTTGTTGTAGCTGATGATGCCACTCAGATCATCCTTATCTTCTACATATTGCCCTACAGCTGTAAGGTTGATGAAAGACTGGTCTGATTCCTTATCACTACCACAGGATATAATAACGCAGGTCAGCATTACAAAATATGCCAATAGAACAAATAATTGTTTTATTTTCATTTTCGTCATATTTTAAGGGGTTTCACAATGCAAAACTACTCATTCTATATGATATAGCCAAATAATTATCGATTTATTGCTTCCTATTCACATATACACACTTTTCAGCAGAAATATTACAGCAGGAGGCCACTTTCTGATTATATCGCCATTTTTAAATGCCTTTTACTTCTTTGATGTTCTAAGATGAATTCACCATGTGACGGGTGCGCTCTTTTTCTGTTAAAATTTGTTTTTTCTTTTTACTTCACCACCACCTTCTTCCTGCCTCTGATATACACTCCCTTTCGGGTCGGCGGGGTGGAGAGGCGTCGGCCGGAGAGGGTGTAGTATGAGTGGCGAGTGGAGGAATTAGAACTTGGGGTAGTGGATAAGTGGCGGACGGCATCGTCGATGAGAGGGAGGGTGAGGGTTGCGGTGTACAGCTCCTCATTATTCTCAATGGTGAGGGTGTAAGTCCCTTCGACGTACTTCGTCAGATCGGTGTTGAGCGCGACGATGTTGTTTGTCTGCACCTCCTTCCGATACACCTCGTTGCCGATGGCGTCCGTCAACGCAACATTGTAAGTTCCTGACAATGAGTTCATATTCACAAACAGCTCCTTCGCCGAATACTCACCCGTCAGGTTCTCTTCGCCATCAGTCTCATCCCTCGCCCCCACGGGGAGAGTTGGAGTGGGGCCTTCATTTTTCTTCGGACTCTTCGGCCTCGGTTTCGTGGTATGCGTGAAGTCCAGCCACTGCTTCTTGACTTCGATATTTGAGGGCAGGCTCTCGTCCCTCAAATAAATGATTTCATCGGGGAGGATAGAGCAGAACAGCAGAACTTCATCTTGGAAGTCGGTTGAATGCCGATAGAAAAGGGGGGCCAAAGGATTAGACTGGTTGCCGATGCCTTCCATCCAGCACAGAAGGGGTGCATCCGTTTGACCCTTCAATTGAAGATAGGTGCAATTCCCCTTGAATCCTGGTTCTTGACTCATCTCCTTGCGGACTATAGTGAATTGTTCGCCACGAATCTCGACATCCGAACCCACAGGCGATGCGAAGTCGTAGAGGAGCTCGAACTCCTGCTGGCCTGGGAAAGCACAATACACCTTCTGGTCTTCCTCATACAACGCACCGACATAGATCGTGTCTATGGGCTGGGTACCGCCATACTGCCTCGTCATCAATTCACTCCGTATCAACTCCATGCATCTTCTTCCATTGATAATCGTATCCCCGTAGAAGCGGTATTCATACTGCTTCAAAAACTCGTCATCGGCCATGATTCCCGTATTCCACAATTTACCACCATCTACAAAAGTGAGATAAGGTTTATCTAATAAAGAAACAATTCTTCCAAATCCGCTCCATCCATCAGCTTTCCGATATGCCTCGACACACGTGTCAGGAACATGAAGAGTGGCAGATTCTATAGGTGTGCTACTGAAAGCAGAACTGTATAAATTAGGTATCACTGTTGCAGGGCAATATACATCAGAAAGGTTCTTACATCCAGAAAAAGCATTGTCATATATCCATTCCAAACTATTCTTAGGAAGATAAACAGTTGTTAAACTAGTATTGTTCTGGAAAGCTGACGATGAAATATATTGTACTTTCTTAGGAATGGTGATGGAAGAAATCGATACGCAATTCAAAAATGCATATTGACGAATGTAAGGTAAGCTATCTGGAAGATTGACACTTCTCAATTTGTAACAATTGGCAAAAGCATACGGACCAATCATTGATACTTGAGGAGGAAGATTTACTTTCACCAACATTTTACAACTATTAAAAGAAAACGCACCTATACTTTTTAGTGAATCGGGAGTGTCAAAATGTGACAAGTTGACACATCCTGAAAAACAATAATCACCGATATCAAATACACTATTGGGAATATGGATTTCCGACAGTCCTGTACAATTCTCGAATGCATTTGAAGAAATACTTTTTGTCCCCTCTTTGATTTGGATTATTGTCTGAGGAGGCATTTCACCAAGATACTTGTATGCTACCCGACCGATATATAAGAGACCATCTGATTGATTTTGGTACCATGGTGTATCATTAAATGCATCTGTTCCTATATATTCTATATTGTTGGACATATCTATTGTTTTTAGTGCTTTGCACCTACGAAAGGCTTCGATTCCGATACTACGGATATTATCAGGTAATGAAATAGAATTCAAGTTCGAACAAGATTCAAACGTGTTGCTTTCTATTCGTGTTACTTTCTGAGGAATCTTCATCTCTGTGAAGCTAGAACATCCAATAAAGGCGCCAGGACCAATGATTGTAACATCCTCAGGAATATTCAAATTACCTAGATTTTTACATCCAAAGAAGGCTGAAGTCCCTATCTCTTTCAACCCTTCAGGAAGAATGACGGACTTCAAAGACGCGCACCAATAGAATGCATAATGGGGAATAACGGTAACTCCTTCGGGGATAATTATATCCTCAATTGCATGACAATTGCTAAATGCTCCAATACCGATCTTCTCTAAACTGCTCGGGATATTCAAAGAAAGCTCCACGCAATTACAAAAGGCATAATCTCCAATTGATTTGACGTTTTCTGGTATGAGAACATTCTTTAATATAAAACAATTATAAAATGTTTCTGCAGAGATACTATCCAATCTTTCGGGAAGTATAATTGTGGTCAATTTTTCGCATTCCTTGAATGCTGCCCGACCTATCTTGCTTATACTATTTGGTAATGTGATGCTCGTGGCCGAGCAACCGTAAAAAGCATTTGCAGCTATACTTATTACACTACAATCTGCACCTTCTACAGTAATTGTAGATGGAATAATAATATCTCCTGAATATGATGAATAACTATCTAAAACTTTTTCTATTTCGGCCGTTCTACTAATTGTGTCAACCTCATAGCGAATATCATTTATTGTGACCTTAACAGCTGATAAGGGAAGAGAAACTGCCCAAACCAGAAAGATGATAAAACCTACTTGCTTCATAGTTGTATGGATTATTAGTTAATATTCAATGTTTCATTAATTCAATTCTCAACTTTACAAAGAATCGAGCACTTGTTCGAAGGGGATGTCGGGGTTGTCTTCGCCGAAGACTTCTTTCTTGAGTTTCAGCTTGCGGTGCTGTACTGCGGAGATACTGACGCCGTAGATGTTTCCGATAGCGCGGTTGGTGAGACGCAGGCGGGTGAGGATACAGAGTTGCAGATCCTCTTCGCGCAGGTCGGGGAAGCGCAGGCGCAGACGGACAAAGCGGTCGCTGTCAATGGCGTTGAGGGTGCGCTCCACCTCATTCCACTCACGCGGGGTGAGGGCGATATGTCGTTCGCTGCTGGCTCCGAGTTTCTGGATGACCTCTGAGCGCTGGAGAATGAAATCCTGAAGGAAGTCGATAATGCTGTCGCGCTGCCGCAATTGTTCGCGTTGCGCTGCTGCCTCCTGTTCGTGCAGTTGCAGCTGCTGTTGCTGTATGGCAAGCTTTTGCCGGCTGTCGCGCAGGCGATGGCGAACGATATAAGCTGTGACACCAGCCAGCAGCAGTATGATGATGATACCGCTCCAGAGCGTGCGGCGCTGCAGGGCAGTCCTATAGCGCAACTGTTCGTTGTCGAGTTCCTGCTGCAAAGCCGTCTGATAATATTCGTCCTTCTGTTGCAACGCCTTGTAATAGAGGTCTTCGGCGTGGCTGAAAGCAGAGTCTATGGCCTCCTCTGCCGCCGCGATGTCGCTGCGGTGCAGGGCCAGCTTGGCGAGGTTGCTCTGCACAATGTAGGCTGCCTGCAGGTCAGCGCCGGGCTGCATCTGCCGATACACGGCCTCGGCCTCGGGCAACGAATCGCAGCTGACAAGACATCGCGCCAGCACCTGCTGAACGCCCAGCAGCTGCCCGTCGTCGGCACATACCACAGCCTGACGCGCAAAGCCGAGGGCTGTGGTGTATTCCTCCATGGCCCAATGGATGTTGGCAAGGCTGGTGAGGGTCTGGCACATCTGCTCTGTGCCCAGCGAGTCCCGTGAAGCAAGGGCGAGCTGGTAAGCACGGTTGGTGTAGTCGAGGGCCTCGTCGAAGGAACCGTCGGTATTGAAAGCCAGCTGGCTCGCGTACGTTCCTATATAATCTAATAGAATAATGTGGTTGCGTTCGTCGTCGGGTCGCCGTTCATAGGTGGCCAACGCCTGCTTGGCCATTTCGAGTGCCGCTTCGCTGTTGCCCCAGGCCAAGGACTCTGCCAGTCGCGACTGCGCAAGGTAGAGGGTGTGAAGGTCGTCGGAAGCTGTGGCAAGACGAATTGCCTGGTTCAACAACTGCTCACCAAGGCGGATGCTGTCGCCGTCGAAAGCCTCCAGAGCACGTTCGTAGCAGGCACGTGCACTGCCGAGGTCATCACCAGACTCATCGGTTGATGTCCGTTGTCCACGCTCACAGGCTGTTATGAGTGTTGCCGCAAGCAGTAAAAGCAGGTTTCTGACGGCTTTCATTGTAAATGACGTTGAAATCTGCGGCAAAGGTACGGCTTTTTCTGATAGGTTGTATCACTTCCCCCGTGGAAATTTTACGCCATCCATAAAAATGTTTCTTATTGATTTCTAATGATTTTCCATGGATCACCATTTTTTAGGTCATGGAAAAGTGAGGTGGGGGCTTGACAATAAGTGCGTGAGGGAGCTTCTTTTCTATCAAAAAAATGAAGAAAGGGGGACGGCTTTAGAAAGGATAGCCTACGGCGAGGTGGAAGCCAAGGGAATCCCAGAAGCGGCGCATATTGTAGTAGCCGCTCTTACCGGTATCGTAGGGAGCATGGATACCGACTCCTATATCGAATCGGAGGACGAGGAAGTCGAGGTCATAACGCACTCCGGCACCTGTGCCGAGGGCGATATCCTTGAAGAACTCGCTGGCGTCGATGGCTCCACCCGGACGGGCCGGATCGGGTTGCATGAGCCAGGTATTACCTGCATCGAGGAAGACGGCCCCTTCGAGATTGCCCACGATGGGGAAACGGTATTCAGCGTTGAGTTCGAGCTTGATGTTACCGACCTGATCGACATAACTCCACTTAGAGTTCGCTGGATGGTAGCGTCCAGGACCTATCGTTCGCACGCCGAAGGCACGTATACTATTGGCACCTCCCACATTGAAGAGGTCGGCATAAGGTGCCATCGTAGAGTTGCCGTAGCTCCATACGGCTCCGAGGAAGGCACGGGTAGCAATATTGCTGCGTGCGGTGATGGGGAAGGAGTGGCGGTACTCGGCAGAGAGCTTCAGATATTGAGCAAAGGGCACTCCAAGGAGGTGCTTATTGCGTTCTTTCAGGGGTCGTCCGCAAAGGCCGTAGATGGTGTTGATGACATTACCGGCTTCCTTGGCGGTGAGGATGAGGGTCGATGAAGCCTTGCCAAGCTGCGAGGAGGCGGTGGAAGAACCACGTTGGTGACGAGGTGTATAAGTGAACGTGTAGCCCACGGAAGGTACGAGCTGATCCCTCATACTGACGTATAGGGCTTCATTGTCACGCATGATGGAATCGAAGGCCTCTGAGCGGTGCAAAAGCATTGTGTAGTCAAGGCGGAAGGGGGTGATTTCGTGCTTGATATCACGACGGCGCTGGTAGGTGTAAGCAATGCGCCCACCGACGTTTATCATCTGGAAGTAGTTTGCACGGTTCATCCAGTCGATATCCAGTTTGTATGAGGTAGAGGCTTGTGCCCGTCGGTTGATGTCCCGAGTGAGGCCGAAGAACTGGAAGCGGGGATAAGTGAGTGTGAGTGCGGCTCCCAACTCGAAGGAATTCATAAGGCTGCGGTCGCCATTGGAGATTCCGGCACCTGTCTGCCACTCATAGGAGCCGTAGACCTTGAAGTTCACGGTCTCTGCTCCGCGGAAGACGTTGCGTTTCGTCATTCCCCACGCAAGACCAGGCCCCAGCAGGCCGTTGCTCTTATTGGTGATCTTGGCTTCGAGTTCGCTGTCGTAGGGTTTGTCGATGATGGCGAAGATATTGACATCGAGGGTGTCGCAGGTGGCACTGGTGTCGCGCGGAACATAGTTCATCTGTAAACTGGAGAAAATGCCCATGCCGCTGAGTTTGGACTGCACCAGTTCCTGGAGATTCTGGCGATAGAGCGAGCCGCGACGGTAGAAGAGGTAGTGAAGGATTGGTCCGTAGCGCACCGGCGGCTTCTTGGTACCTCCACTCCAACGCATGGTGTTGCCATCACGAAAGACGAGGCTGTCTGTAATCTTATAGTCGTCGTAGGGCAAAAGAGTGATATTGGTGCGTCCGATATAGTAGCGGTTCAGGGTCTGTGGCGAAAGGTTGGAACGCGGGCTCACGCGCAGCTGAGCCGTGAGGGGCTGCTGGATGGTATCTGCCCGATAGGCGATGTGCTCTGGACGGAAATAGTAGAATCCGTTGTTGCGGAAGAGCTCAGCCAGACGCTGGCGCTCTGCATCGAGGTTCGAGGCACTGAAGGCATCACCCTCATGGATATAAGACTTGTCAGCAGTGGCGTGGATGAGACTGTCGGTGATGGGGCCGAAGTTGCGATATTCAATAGTGCCCAAACGATGAAGGGGACCAGGATAAACACTGTAGGCGAGGCGCGCCTTCAGGGAATCATGCCGGTGGGGCTGAACCTGGTAGTCAACGTGGCTGTTGAAGAATCCATAGGAGCGCAGGGTGTTCTGTGCCACCTGAGTGCGCAGGCGGGGATTGGCTGTAGAAATGGTGCGTGGTGTGGCGGCAAAGGTATCGAAGACCCATCGGCCGAAGCGGGTGGAATCGTTGACAAAGCCTGTATAGAACCACAATCCCACGGGGAAGGGCCATCGTGCCGAGCTGCTGCCGAAGATGTTGTTATTCGGTGCATAGGCGAGGGCGGCATTGACTTCTTCCTGCGCCGTCTTGGTGGCCTGACGATAGATCTCCATCTCATGCTCGATGCTATCACGTTGCTGTGGGGTGAGGTTCTTGTCGTGCGCCTGTTGCTCCAGTCGTTGGATGACCTTATCGGCATCCACACGTCCAGTGAAGAGGTCGGCGGCAGTCGTGTAGGCATCTGCAATAGCGGTGATGACGCCAGTGGAATCCTGTGCGGGAGCCTTCTTGCCGCGAGCCTTGGGCGGCCGGTTGTAGGCAATTTCCGAGATGCCCGTGTAGAGTATTTCGCCTTCAGGCAGTTTAGAGGTGGTGGAACAGGAGAGGAGGGTGAGAAGGGAGAAAAGGAAAATTAAAAATGAAAAGTGAGAGAAGATGGAGGGATAATGGGGCCAATGGGGCTTATGGGACCTATAGGGCCTATAGGACTCATAAGACTCATTATAGAATATGGTAGGACGTGTGGACATTACGATGATATGGGGACTTATGGGGTGGGAGCCTGTTTATCTTTCTTGTTTCGGAAGAGGAAGAGTTCGCTAAGGCGGTCGGTCTTGCGGCGAAGGACAAGTCCTGCTCCCATCTCGATGACTTCGCCGTCGAGCAACGACTCGTAGCTCTTGTCATAGAAGAGGTTGACGTAGCGGGTGGCACTCTTGTCGAGGCGGTACTCGATGCTGACGTTGTCAATCAGCGTCTCGCCCGTATTCTTCACATCCTCTCCGGAGCTGACCCTTCCTCCGACGATGACACTGACGCGATTGCCCCAGAAGCGCTTGGCGAAGCGGAAACTGTAGTCCATCTGAGTGGTGCCGGTGGCACTGGTGCCCTGTTCCAATCCGATGGAGAGGTCCACACTCTTCAAGGCTTTGCTGGTGAGGTTCGAGATCTGTGTCTGGAGGAAGGTGTTGAGGGCGTTCTGTCCGGTGAAACCTTTGCTGCCGTTCTCATTGAGATACATTCCTGTGGCGAGCATGGTCACCGCTACGCGTCCACGCTGCTCGGGTGACATGGTAGCTAATTCATTGTACAGAGAGAGGTCGTCGGGTGCGTCGAGGGTGAACTCCAGTCCAAGGTTCTCCAGTGTTTGGGTGATATTCAGTCCGACGTCGAAGTTCACAGTGCGGGGATGGTCGTTCTCCGTGATGGTAGTGCGCACTCGCTCAGTAGCGGATATATTCAACGTAGGATTCGTCAGCGGGCCGCGAAACTCCACATAACTGCCAGACTTGATGTTGAACTCCCTGAGAGGAATCACCGTCATCTTGTACTTGATGGTACCGCTGTTGATGGTATAGCGTCCGTTGAGTTGGAGGTCCTTCTCGGGCGAATAGGTCATGGAGAGGTCGCCGCCACCTTCAAGATTCACGTAGCTGGAGGCATCGGGGCTGAGCAGGCAATGGATCTGTGCGGCATTGTCGATGCTGACATTCATGGTGATATTCATGTGCTGCGGACGGCTGGACACCTCATTGTCAACACGCGTACTGTCCTCGAAATCCACGAATTCCACGAGATCGGCCAGCGGGTCGTTGACCGTGAGGGGAGAGTCTGTGAGGATGTAGGTCACATCGGTGTCGCCAAGGACCCTGAGCCGTCCGAACATCCGGAGGTTATCGAGGGTACCGCGAAGCATGGCATTGAAGTCAACAAAGACTTTGCCGTAGGCCAATGACTGCGCAGTCTTCTTGGCATTGATGAGTTCGAAGTTATTGGCGGAAAGGGTGGCATCGAGGCTGATTCTGTCGAAATCCGAGAAGTTCACGCCACCGTTGAAAATGAAGGGATTGGCACCTGTAGAGTAGACTTCAATACGGTCGAAACGGAGGTCGCTCTGCTGCACTCGGATACTGTCGTCGCGGAAACGGAGGTCAAGGCTGTAAGCATCTGATCGCACACGTAACCCATTGGTACTGAGTATGCCATCAACAACAGGTTTCGCCGTTGTTCCACCGACATGGATATCTCCGATGGCCACGCCCTCCAGCCGTGCCATGCCATCGGGAATGAAGCCATTAGCCATGGAGAAGGGCAGGCGGTCGAGCGTGGCATTGACGTCCAGCACGCCGTCTTCACCCTTGGGAGTGTAGGAGCCGCGGAAGGAGGCTACCGGCACACCCGTCTGCATCAGTGAGCCGTCGACGAAATGACTGCCGTCGGCTTCTGGCAAATAAACGGCTTGCAGACCTATTTGTCCCAAAGGGGCACCCTCAAAGGTCATATTGTTGACAGTGAGGTCGGTAGAGACGCTGAGGTTCTCGGTGGTCTGGATGGCATGCACATCACCTTGCAACAAGCCCGTGATATGGGGAGCATAGGGCAGTACGGTCATCAGCTCGCCCAAATTGAAATGATTGAGAGCCAAGGAGAGGTCCTGCAGCGCATCTTCGTTGGGCGAAGAATAGAGCTTCAGACCCGTACCGTCGTCGGCCAACAGGTCGAGGTCTGCACTGACACGACCCTGACGGCCAAGCATCACATAGTTGCTTTCGTTGAGGTGGAACGTACGATAGGCAATGATGGGATCCAACGGATTGAAATGGAGGCGGAAACCGTCCTCTGTGATATTCATCAGCATTCCGAGATCCACACCTTTACGGCCACGTTCATCTAAATAAATAAGGTTTGCGCCGGCGCCCGTGGGAAGGAGGTAGGCATTCAGGCGGGCATCAAAGGTGATCTGAGGATTCTGCTTACCATTGATGATATGTGCATACATCTTCACGCCAGTGGAATCCTGATACATGTGCATCCGAATGGTGTCAAGCTGCATGGCTCCTGGGGTCAAGCGGTAGATATGGCCGCCTCCGTTGATGCCCACCAACGGGTCGAGGTTCAGGTCCATCCGCACCTGACCGAAGCCGTAGCCCATGGATAAGAGGATATCGTGGAAGGGGTTATGTTCGCCAGATTGCATGTGAACATCAATCTGCGGCAGACGATGCACGAGTGCGTCGGTATCGATGCGACGATCCTCCATCTGGCGACTCAATTCATCGGTGAAGTGCGAGAGCTGGTCGAGCAAACGGTCATAGCCTGTGCGTCCGTTGGCGGTCAACATGAGATCGCCACTGGAAAGGAACACATGGGTGGTGTCCTTGGCAATAATGGCCTCGACCTGCATGTCCTCCGGACGGAAGAGCGTATCGCGGGGCATTAATAGGATATCAACGATAGAGCCGCGCACCTCGTGGTGGTCGTTTAGGTTCGTAGTGCCGTCGAGGTGCAGACACATTGCCGTCTTCAGCGGTTCATCGACCAGTCCCAACCCGTAGAGGTCGGCACGACTGAGGTCGAGGGCAAAGGTGAGGTCAGTCAGCTTGTGGCCCAACAAGGCATCTACGTCTGCCGTGGCTACCAGCAAGTCTGTATCGGATTTTACGCGAGCACGGCCACGACCATTCGCCACTTGAGCCTGCAACGCCAAACCACTGAGATCTATCTTCTTGTAGCAGAATTGCGACAGGCGAGCGTTAGCGTCGAGACGGGTGGTGCGTGCCAGCAAGTCCGTTCCGCGACCTTTTGCATTGGCAGTGAGGCTGATGGTTCCCAGACTGTCTTTTGGCAGGAAGTGGTTCAGGTTCAACCGAATGGCATTGACGCGAGCATCGTACGAGAGGTCGTCGCGGGTGTCTGCAAAGAGCGCAAATTTGACAAGTCCGGCACTCTCGCGCAACTGACCGCTGACGTCGTACTGTGCGCCTTCCATTGCGGCAGCAGCCGACAGTTGCATCGGCGGCAGTTTCACGTCGGTCAGTCCAAGCCAGCGCCGCACCCATCCGATATCCATCGTTTGGAGGTCCAGGTTGAGGTTTCCACCGAGTACTGCCGTGGAATCGATCAGGTTCATCAGGTTACCGCTGGCGTCAAGATGCAGGGAACCTGGCAGTGTGAGTTCCGTCCGTCGCAGTGCCAGATGATCCATGTTGCCTTCAACAGCGACACAGACACGCGTCAGAGTATCGGGATAAGCGGCCCGGAGTTCACGGAAGAAGCCATTGCGAAGGTCTGCAGGCAGCCAAGGTTCAGTGTAGCCGAAGAGTTCTTTCTTGCTCAGACTACTCTCCAAGGTGGCGTGCAACGCACCGTCGGCCCCAGCAGAGAAAGCATCGAAGTCCATATCCGCAGAGGCCAGCAGTTCTGAGCCGGCAAGATTCAAAGAAGCAGAAGGTACACGCAGGTGCTGGAGACCGAGATCCAAAGCTATACTATCAGCCTGCAGCTCCACAGGATCAAAGGTCATTGACGTGCCGTCGGCCAGCGCGAAGCGGACGTGTGCATCTGTGATGGCCGCACGTTGTATCTCGAAGATCCACTCCAGCGGAGCTGACTCCGTGGTGTCTTCCTCGGTAAGGGTATCACGCAATGCGATGTCCAAGTTCAGTCCACGGGCTGCCAACTTACTCACTGCCACGCGCTGCGCCTTTAGATCCACGTCGTCGTGCAACGTAAATTCCTCCAACCGGCCCCGCAGGAGCACCGTTGCTATCAGATCCTTGGAATCCACCTGCACGTCCTTCAACGAGACGCCATCCAGGCCTACGCGCCACGACAACGCCTCTGAAAGGTTCAGATCCACTATCGTGTGACGGGTTGCCAACAGCGTATCTGTACCGTCCATGACACATAGCTCCTGTAAGTCTAAATCCAGAGGAAAACTCAATCGCAGGCGACCGATAGAGACCTGCTTTCCCATGAGTTCAGATACATAAGCCGTCGCCTTCCGAACAGCAAAGTCCTGCACGGGAGGCAAATAAAGCATGACAGCCAGCAGGAGTATCAGCAACAAAGGCGTTATCAGGATGATTCCTGCCCACATTAGAAAGCGCTTCATCGGTCTACTTTCACTTTTTTTCGGTGCAAAAGTAACGATTTTCCATGCTTTCTTCATCATCCTAACGCATTTTTCATTACTTTTGCAGCAAAAATAACCTTATTTAAGCAATGAAACGAGCCTTTTTCACCCTTATTTTAGCTTTCACGCTCCTCGTGGCGTGCAACGACAGCCGCAGAGATGCCATCGGAACAACCGAAGTCATCATCGAAACCTCAGAGGGAGATATCGTCGTGCGACTCTACGACGACACCCCCCTGCACCGCGATAATTTCATCCGTAACGTCAAGGCTGGCGTCTATGACGGAATCCTCTTCAACCGCATTGTGCCAGATATGGTGATTCAGGCCGGCGACACGACGTTAAAGGTGAAGAGTGAAGGAGGGAATAGTGAACAACACGAAGAGCCAGCCACCTCGGAGCACTCCCCCACCCTCTCAGCCGAAATCATTTATCCGCGCCACTTCCATAAACAAGGAGCTCTGGCTGCTGCACGCGAACCAGACAGCATCAATCCGCGAAAGGAATCCAGCGCCCTGCAGTGGTATATTGTCACGGGCAGCAAATACAGTGCCACCCAGCTCGCCGAGTTGCAGGCCACCCTCTATGAAGCCAAGGTCGCTGCCCTCTTCGAAAGCCTGCAACGCCAGCATGCAGAAGAGATTGCCCAGTTGAAGGCCACAGACCACGCAGCCCATCAAGACCTACTCAACCGCCTGCAGGTAGAAGCCGAAGAGACCATGGCCAAGAACCCGCCGCGACCCTTCAACGAGGTACAGAAACAAGCCTACTCCAAGATTGGTGGTGCGCCCCACCTCGATGGCGAATACACCGTTTTCGGAGAAGTCGTGGACGGAATGCCCATTGCACTGCGCATTGGGCGAACGCCTGTCGACGCTCGCGAAAGGCCGCGCAAAGCCGTAAGCATCAAGCGAATAAGGATAAACTGACAGGCCACCTTCATCTTCCCGAAAGGATCCTTTAAATCTTAAACAACGTTAAATATTCGGGCTGGCTGTAACTTTTTGCCGGCTGAATCGTCTTCAACGTAGAAATGCAAATCCAGATTATATGGACTTCAAATACATAGAACAACTGCTGGAACGCTACTTCGCTGCCGAGACCTCGCTGCAAGAAGAGCAACTGCTGCGAGACTTCTTCGCACAAGACGAAGTACCAGCGCACCTCAGACAGTGGCAACCACTGTTCTGCGCTGAGAAGGCGATGGCCGAGGCCCATCTGGACGAGCAATTCGACCGGAAGATGTTGCAACTCATCGGTGAAGAGCACGTACAAGCTCAACGCATCACCCTCAGTCGCCGTCTGCGCCCACTGTTCAAAGCCGCTGCCTTCGTGGCATTCGCCATTGTACTGGGCACCGCCGTGGAACAGGCTTCAAGCCTCTCGCAGGGAAACGCCTCCCAGCAAGACCTCAGAGCCGCCTTCGAAGGAGAAGACGAACTCGATGCCACCGAAACCACGGTCATTGACATCCGCTCGGCTATTGCAGAACCAGCCGATTCCACCGTCAACTTAAGCCATTGAGCACCCCCTTCGGCTCCAACCAAACAGACTTCATTTTTGCTTTTTCTCTGATAAATAAATCAAAGTGCTTGCTCGTTTTACAACCTTGAAAACCGCAACACAGTAGAAAAGGGACGACCGTGAGGCCGCCCCCTTTTCTTTATGAATTATCCATTATCCATTAAATACCCCTTTTTTCCTCTTTTTTTGAAAAAAAACAGATAGTAAATCGTGAAATCGTGAAATTTATGTACCTTTGCAGCGGAATTATGACTCGAAAGGGACTTTTCATCATCCTCGCCCTCGTGGCTGTCAGCCTTCTCGTCATCTTCGGCGTGCATGGCTGCCAGCGCCGTGCCGACCGGATGCGGGCGGCGCTGGACTCCGCCCTGGAGCAGAACCGCAACTACATCCCCTTCACCTCAGACTCCGCCCTGCTGGAGGTGGTCGAGTACTACGACCGCTACGGCTCACCCAACGACCGACTGCGCGCCCACTATGCCCTCGGCTGCGTCTATCGTGACCTGCACGACGCCCCCATCGCCCTGCTGACCTGGGAGCGGGGCATCGCTGCCGCCGACACCACCGCCGCCGACTGCGACTTCGCCACCCTCTTCCGCGTCTATGGTCAGATGGCAAGCATCTATTTTCGGCAATATATGCCAGAAAAACAGTTGGAAGCAGAAAACGCGTTCAGCCATTACGCATTATGTGCAGGTGACACCTTAAATTATATAAGGGGGCTGATCCTGCGCAATGATGCCTTCCTCAATCTCGGCGACACCGCCGCTGTCCTTCGGAACATCAATCACGTTCGACAGCTCTACTTGGAAAGAGGCTTAACAGCAGAGGCAGCACAAGTCTATCCGTCAGCCATTCAAATCGCTTTGGACAAGCATCAATTCGAATCAGCACATATTATGATGCAAATCTTCGAACATGAGTCCGGACTTTTTGATGAGGAAGGAAATATTGTCCGGGGGTAT